>NZ_JBSHNE010000002.1:0-649984 GCF_053646035.1 Streptomyces sp. NPDC055287
CCCCGATTCGGGGTGGCGCCCGCCGCCGTCGGCGTTCCCGGCTTCTCATGCGGCTCTCAGACCGGCCTTATCCAGCCATCACGAGCCGCCCATAGCTTCGCGCCATGTTCTTCACCTACCTCCGGCGCGAACTGCGCCGCCGCAGAAAGGCGGCGTTCGTCGTCGCCTCTGGGCTCGCGCTGGGCATCGCGCTGGTCATCGTGGTCAGTTCGGTCTCCGCCGGCATGGGCCGCGCCCAGGGCAAGGTCCTGGAATCGCTGTACGGACTGGGGACCGACATAACGGTCACCAAGGCCGCCGCGCCGCCCGGCGAGAACGACACCAGCCGTGGACCGCGCTTCGAGTTCGACGCCAAGGACAGCGGCGACGACAAGGAGCAGAGCAGCGACCGGGTGATGGTGCAGGGCTTCCAGACCCTGGCGTCCTCCACCGTCGACAAGGTCTCCGAGCAGGACGGCGTCGCGGACGCCGTCGGCGGCCTCAGCCTCCAGGTCCTCAAGGTCAGCGGCCAGTTCAAGCGCGGCGAGGTCGAGAAGGCGCAGCCCGCCGCGCCGGGCAGCCCGGGCGGGGGTGCCGGTGGTGGCGGCGCGGTGCGCGGTGGCGGCGCCGCCTTCGGCGTCGACTCCTTCTCCGTGTACGGAACCGACGTCACCGAGCCCGCGCTCGGCCCGCTCACCTCCTCCAGGATCACCTCGGGGCGCACCTTCACCGAAGCCGAGACGGACGCCAAGGTCGCCGTCGTCGACAGCGCGTACGCGAAGGAGAAGAAGCTGGGGACCGGCAAGACCGTCACCGTCTCCGGTACGAAGTACAAGATCATCGGCCTCGCCACGGCCGACAGCGGTGACGCCGCCGCCAACGTGTACGTCCCCCTCCAGCAGGCCCAGACCCTGGCCGACGTCAAGAACAAGGTCACCACCGTCTACGTGAGGGCTGCGGACTCGCAGCGCATCGACGGCGTCAAGACGGCCGTGCAGAAGAACATCCCGGGCACGACCGTCACCACCTCCGCCGACCTCGCCAGCACCGTCTCCGGCTCCCTCTCCACCGCGTCCGACCTCGCCACCAGCGTCGGAAAGTGGCTGTCCATCGTCGTACTGGCCGCCGCCTTCCTGGTGGCCGGGCTACTCACCTCGTCGGCGGTCAGCCGCCGCGTACAAGAGTTCGGCACGCTCAAGGCGCTCGGCTGGAAGAGCGGCCGCGTCACCCGCCAGGTCGTCGGCGAAGCCCTGGCCAACGGTCTGCTCGGCGGCGCCCTCGGAATCGCCGTGGGTGTGGGCGGCGCCTACCTCGTCACCGCGATCAGCCCCACCCTCACCGCGCAGCTCGGCGGCGCGGGCGGCGGTGGCGGCGGGGCCGCCGCGACGGTGACAGGGCCCGGTGGCATGGGCGGCCCGGTCCGGCAGGCCACCGGCAAGGCCGTCGAAATCGCGCTCACCGCGCCCGTCTCCGTCACCACCATCGGGCTCGCCGTGGCACTCGCCGTCGCGGGCGGGCTCATCGCGGGCGGATTCGGCGGCTGGCGCGCCTCCAGGCTCCGCCCGGCCGACGCGCTGCGCCGCGTCGCCTGACGTCCAGAACCCCTTCTCGTACCGCAGGAGTTGACCCCACCCATGTACCAGCTCAGAGGCGTCACCAAGCGCTACCGGCGCGGCAGGGAAACCATCGACGCGCTCGCGGGCGTCGACCTGACCATCGAGGACGGCGGCCGGCTCGTCATCCAGGGCCCCACCGGCGGCGGCAAGTCCACCCTCCTCCAGATGCTCGGCGGCCTCGACCGGCCGACGGCGGGCAGCGTCGAACTCGACGGCGTCGACCTGGCGGCGCTGCCGGAGGCCCGGCTCACCAAGGTCCGTGCCGAGAGCATCGGATTCGTCTTCCAGAGCTTCAACCTCATCCCCACCCTCACCGCCCAGGAGAACGTCGAGACGGCGCTCGTACCGCTGGGCCTCAAGGCGGCGGACCGACGCGAACGGGCAGGGGAGGCGCTGCACTCCGTAGGCCTCGGCGAACGCCTCGGCCACCTGCCCGGCGAGATGTCCGGCGGGCAGCAGCAGCGCGTCGCGATCGCCCGTGCGCTCGTCAAGCGACCCAAGGTGCTGCTCGCCGACGAGCCCACCGGCAACCTCGACGAGTCGATGCGGGACGAGATCATGGAGCTGCTCGAAGGGCTCTGGAAGGAGCACGGGCTGACGTTCGTGATGGTCACCCACGACAGCGCCATCGCCCGCCGCGCACCGCGCCTCGCCACGATCCGCAAGGGGCGCGTCACGGTGACCGAGAACGCGACGGCCTCCTGACGCGGTCGGCAGCCGCGGGGTGACCAGGACCGCACATCCGTAGAACTCGCGTGCGGACCTCCGGGTCCGCGCGTACGTTCCTACGCATGCCGATCACTGTGGAAACCCTGCACACTCCTCCCGCCGGTGCCGACGTGGACGCCTGGCACACCGTCGTCACCGCCGCCCACACCCACGACCTGCCCGCCGACATCCCGCCGCCGGGCAGGGCCGAGACCGCGGGCAAGCTCCAAGTGCCCTCGGCGCGCGGCCGCGTGGCACGCTTCGCCGTCACCGCGCCCGACGGGTCGTACGAAGGCGTCGCCTCGCTGCTCCTCCACACGGACCCCGGCAACGAGCACACCGCGTTCCTCGACATCCTGGCGGTACGCCCCGAAGCCCGGCGGCGGGGCGTCGGCGGCGCGCTGTGGGAGGCCGTACAGGCCGAACTGGCCGCCGACGGGCGCACCTCCGTCGCCACCGAACTCGAAGTCGGCGGCGAGGGTGAGAAGTTCGCCGACGCGCGCGGCTTCGAGAACGTACTGCCGATCACCTGGTACGTACAGGACACGTCCCTGCCGCGCCCGGACGGCGAGCTTCCCGACGGCTACACCTTCGCCGCCTGGGAAGGCGTCGTCCCCGACCACCTCGCCGACGCGTCGGCCCTCGCCCACGGCGCCATGGAGGACGCCCCCAGCGGCGACATGGACGAGGCGCCGCCGCTCTGGGACGCCGACAAGGTGCGCGCCGCCGCGCAGGTCATCCACGACCGGGGCGGCCTCATACTGACCGTCGCCGCCGTCGACACGCGCAGCGGCACCGAGACCATCGCCGCGTACACCGAACTCGTACTGCGCGACCCGTCGGACATCCGCGCGCTCCAGTACGACACCGTGGTCGTCCCCGCCCACCGGGGCCGTGGACTCGGCCGCGCGGTCAAGCTGCGGATGCTCCGGACACTGGCCCGGCAGCAGCCGCATGTACGGTGGATCGGCACCACGGTCGCCGACGAGAACGGCCCGATGCTCACCGTCAACGACGCACTCGGCTACGCGCGCGAGCGCGCCAGCGGAATCTTCCAGGCCAAGATCTGACGCGCGATCCGACACGCGCGATCCGACACGTCTGACACGTCTTTCAGGGGGAAGAGATCATGACCGTCGAATACATCCGCTACCGCATCCCCGACGACCGTGCCGCCGAGTTCGAGGCGGCGTACGCCCGCGCATCCGTGCAGCTCGCCCGGTCGCCGCAGTGCGTCGAGTACGAACTCGCCCGCTGCGAGGAGGAGTCCGCGAACTACATCCTGCGGATCGTCTGGACCTCGACCCGCGACCACCTCGAAGGGTTCCGCGGCAGCGAGCAGTTCAAGGCCTTCCTCGCCGAGATCCGCCCGTACATCGAGCAGATCGAGGAGATGCGGCACTACGCTCCCACCGGCGTGCACGGCGCCGGCGGGTCCGTACCGTCCCTCTACACCTGGGCGGGCGGCGCCGAAGCCCTCAAGCGGCTCACCGAGACCTTCTACACGCACGTACGCAAGGACGAAATCCTCGCCCCCGTCTTCGCGGGCATGTCGCCCGACCGCCCCGCCCATGTCGCGCTCTGGCTCGGCGAGGTCTTCGGCGGACCCGCCCGCTACACCGACGAGCACGGCGGCTACCCCGCCATGCTCGCCCACCACCTCGACAAGGCCATCACCGAGGAGCAGCGCCGCCGCTGGGTGTCCCTGCTGCTGGACGCGGCGGACGAGACGGGCCTGCCGGACGACCCCGAATTCCGGTCCGCCTTCGTCGCGTACGTCGAATGGGGCACCCGGATCGCCCTCACCAACTCCCAGCCGGGAGCCACCCCGCCGCGCCGGGCGCCGGTACCGCGGTGGGGCTGGGGCGTGGCGCCGCCGTACCAGCCCTGAGGGCCGGGCCTGGCGGGCCGGTTCAGCTCTCCGGCGCCCACACGTAGCGGACGTCCGGCTCGCGCTCCTCGTTGCGCGAGCCGTCCGTCCGCTCGGCCTCGCGGAAGCCGTGCCGCTCGTAGAAGCGGTGCGCGGGCTCGTTGACCTGGAAGGTCCACAGCTCCAGGCCGCCGGGCGACTGTTCCTTCGCGAGCTGTACGAAACGGTCGCCGATCCCGCGCCCCCGGTGCTCCGGCGCCAGGTACAGCTGCTCGATGCAGCCGGGCTCCAGCGCCATCATCCCGACCACGGCGCCGCCGCTCTCCGCCACCCACGTCTCCTGCTCCGGCACGACGACGTACCGGAAGAAGTCCCGCACCCCGTCGTCGCTGTGCGCCCGCTTCACCGTGGGCAGCGCGGCGTCGTACGACCGCAGCCACACCTCGGACACGGCGGCGGCATCGTCGGAACCGGCCGCCCGGCGCAGGGTCACGGTCTCGTCGTGCGTCGTGCCGCTCATCCGCGTATCTCCATGTTCATGTCCGTCCCCCAGCTCGCCAGCAGGTGCAGGGATGCCTGCGAGGGCGAGCCCGGCTCCGCGTGGAAGGTGATCAGGTGCTGCTCGGGATCGTCGGCCAGCGTCAGCGTCTCGTACGCCAGGGTCAGTTCACCGACCAGGGGGTGGTGCAGGCGCTTGCTCCCGTGGCCCTTGTCCTTCACATGATGCGCGGCCCACAGACTCCTGAACACCTCGTTTTTCACCGACAGCTCGCCGACCAGCGCGGACAGCAGCGGATCGTCCGGATGGCAGCCCGCGTCCAGCCGCAGGTAGCTCACGACCTCGCACGCCTTGAACTCCCAGTCGACGTACACGTTCCGGTAGTCGTCGTCCAGGAAGAGGAGACGGGCGATGTTGCGCTCCTCCACGGGCAGCGCGGTGATGTCGCCGAACAGTGAGCGCGCCATGCGGTTGCAGCCGAGGACGTCGGTGCGCCGCCCCATGACGTACGCCGGCACCCCGTCCATGGCGTCCATCAGGTGCTGCATCCCGGGCCGCAGACGCTGCGGCCGCACAGGACGCTTCCGCTTCGGCGACGGCTTGGCGAGATGGGTCAGGTGGTCGCGCTCGGCGTCGGACAGTCGCAGGGCGCGGGCGATCGCGTCGAGTACGCCCATGGACACGTTGCGGCCGTTTCCCTGCTCCAGGCGCGTGTAGTACGCGACGGAGACCCCGGCGAGCTGCGCAAGCTCCTCGCGGCGCAGACCGGGGACGCGGCGGTGCCTGCCGAAGTCGGGCAGGCCGACGTCCTCGGGCTTGAGCCGCGCACGGCGGGAGCGGAGGAACTCACTCAGTTCGGCGCGCTGGTCCATGAAAGCCAAGTATTACCTCTCGTTGCCCTGGGTACGAAGGTGATCCTGTCCCCGCCAGTGGTACGCACAGCGGACGTACGCTCAACAGAGGGCTGGGTGGATGTCCGCAGCTCAGGCAGGCTTTCGAGCATGACCACTTCTACCTCTGTCCCGTCCGTGTCCTCCGTCTCGTCCGTCTCCGCGTACGCGGCTCCCTCCGCCAAGGCACCGCTGGAGAAGATCTCCGTGCCGCGCCGCCCGGTCGGCGAGCACGACGTGCTGATCGAGATCAAGTACGCGGGCATCTGTCACTCCGACATCCACCAGGTCCGTGACGGCTGGGGCGAGGGCATCTACCCGATGGTCCCCGGCCACGAGATCGCCGGCATCGTCACCGAGACCGGCGCCGGAGTCAGCAAGTACGCGGTCGGCGACCGCGTCGGCGTGGGCTGCCTCGTCGACTCCTGCCGTGAGTGCGAGGCCTGCCTCGCCGGCCAGGAGCAGCACTGCGCCAAGGGCGCGACGGGCACGTACAACGCTGTCGACAAGAACGGCGAGCCGACGTACGGCGGCTACTCCACCCACCTTGTCGTCGACGAGAGCTACGCCGTCCGCATCCCCGAGGGCCTTTCGCTGGACGTCGCAGCGCCGCTGCTGTGCGCGGGCATCACCCTCTACTCCCCGCTCAACCACTGGAAGGCGGGCCCCGGCAAGAAGGTCGCGATCCTCGGCCTGGGCGGGCTCGGGCACATGGGCGTCAAGATCGCGGACGCGCTGGGTGCCGAGGTGACCGTACTGAGCCAGAGCCTCCGCAAGAAGGAGGACGGGCTGCGGCTCGGCGCCGACCACTACTACGCGACCAGCGACCCGAAGACCTTCGAGGAGCTGGCCGGCTCCTTCGACCTGATCGTCTCGACGGTCTCGGCGCCGCTCGACATGGACGCGTACCTGGGCCTGCTGAAGGTGGGCGGGACGTTCGTGAACGTGGGCGCACCCGAGGAGCCCAACTCCCTCAACATGTTCTCGCTGATCGGCGGCAACAAGACGCTGGCCGGCTCGATGATCGGCGGTATCGCCGAGACGCAGGAGATGCTCGATTTCTGCGCGCGTCACGGCCTGGGCTCGGAGATCGAGCTCATCAGCGCGGACCAGATCAACGAGGCGTACGAGCGGGTCCTGGCGAGTGATGTGCGCTACCGCTTCGTGATCGACGCGGCGACGATCTGACGACGGGCGGGCGTACGGCTGACGGGCCCCGTGCTGTCCGGCGTCGGCGGCGGGAGGGCCCGCGGCCGGACAGCCCCGCGGCCGACGACCGGCCCCGCATTACCTGAGCGGTAATCGACGACAGGGGCGCTCGCCGGAAGGATGTGAGTCACCAGCCCGTCGGCTCACCAGCTGATCGGCTCGTCAACCGGTCCAGTCACTTCCCCTGGGAGGAACACATTATGAGCGCCTACGCCATCGGCCACCTGCGCGCCGCCGCCCAGCACGACGACGTCTTCGCGTACATGGAGCGGATCCAGGCCACCCTCGACCCCTTCGCGGGCCACTTCCTCGTCCATGGGACAGAGGTGGAGGTCCGCGAGGGGGAGTGGCCCGGATACCTGGTCGTCATAGGCTTCCCGGACATCGAGAAGGCGCGCGCCTGGTACGACTCCGAGGCCTACCAGGAGATCATCCCCCTGCGTACACGGCACATCACCGGTGACGTGATCCTGGCCGAAGGAGTCGCCCCCGGTTACGACGCTGCCGACACGGCGGCGAGGATGCGGCAGCAGGCGGGGTGACGCCGGCGTCCGCCGCCGGCGCAGTGCCCGTGTGCCCCGCCGGCGTCGGTCGGCGGGGCATCACCCGTGTGCCCGCTCGCTACGGGCGGCCGGATCCCAGGGCGGCGAGGCCACGGGCGTGGTCGAAGACCACCGCGGGGTCGTTCGCGTCGGTCCACGGAGCGGCTCCGCACCAGCCGCCGATCAGCCGGAACTGCGCCAGGGCCTCGGCGTAACGCCCGGTCTTCACCAGCGTGGCGGCGAGCAGGTGCCGTATCCCGGGCAGCCGGTGATCGTCGGGGACCGCCTGCTCCAGATCGGCCTGCACGCGGGCGAGCACCGCCTTCGTGACCCAGGTGCGGTAGGCCTGGTCGCCGTCCTGAAGTACGGCCTCGTGCACGGCGTGCAGATAGATGCCCGAGAGCAGGGAGCCGGCCGGCGCGGACTCCGCCGCTTCCTTGGCGAACTTGAACATCAGCTTGTGCGAGCCGTACCACTTCTGGCACCAGTACTGGAGTGCCTGCCAGTGGGCGTCGTAATGCCGCGGCGCACGGGCCGTGACCTCGCCCCACAGCCGGCGGAACTCGTCGTGCGGGAGCCCGAGCCCACGCGCGGCGGCGACCATCGTGATCCACGGCGAGGGGTCGCGCGGGGCGAGCGCGGCCGCTTCCCGGGCGGCGTACATCGCCGTCGGCAGCAGCTCGGCGAAGAGCGCCATCTGTTCGTCCGAGGTCTGCCCGGCGTACTTCACACCACGCGCCGCCCAGGCGCGCAGGAGGAGGGAGTGGGCGTGCACGACGACGGCGTCCGCGTCCCGCGGCCGCTCGGCGCGCCAGATCCGCAGCCAGCGCTCGTCCTCCACGGCGACGTCCGCGAAGACTCCGACGAGCCGCCAGCGCGTTTCCCAGTCCTCGTCGTCCGTGGCTGAGGCCAGCAGGCCGGAGGCGGGCTCCCAGTCGCCCTGGCAGGCGGCCTCGACGGCGAGGTGCAGAGCGGGCTCGTCGCGGGGCGGACCGGAACGACGGCTGTCGAGCTCGTCGCGCGGGACGAGACCGTAGGCGGCGGCGTCGAAGCGCTTGGCCCGGTGGTTGCGGAGGGCGAGGCGGGTGACATGGACGAGGGCCCAGGCGAGACCGGCGAGGCCGACGACGGGGATGAGGTTCGTGAACACGGGACGTAATAATCCCTGGTCAGGATCACAGTATGTGCACGAGCGGGAGAATTACCGGACTCGGTCCGAGGTGTGGTTCGCGCCGCTGGGGTCCCCCTGCCACTGGCTGCGGTCCAGGGCGTACTCGACCTCCCCCTGCTCCCAGCCGTCGATGCTGTCGGGCCACTCCCCGTACCAGCGGCGTACGAAGCGGAGTCCCGCCTTCGCCATCACGCGCCGGGAACGGGAGTTGACGTACATGGTGTCTGCCTTGACGCGCTGCACGCCGAGATCGGTGAACCCCTTGTCGATCAGGGCGCGGGCCCCTTCCGTGGCGTAACCGCGCCCCCAGGCGGCCCGGGCGAGCCGGTACCCGAGCTCGACGACATCGGCGCTGTCGTCGGCCAGCGGCCGGAACTCGAACCATCCGAGGAACGCTCCGGTGGCCTTTTCCTCGGCGGCCCAGAAGCCGCGGGTGCCGATGCAGGGATAGTCGCGCATCAGCTGCGGCAGGACGCGCTCGACGACGAAGGTGCGGGAGGTGGGCCGGCCGCCGTTGAGGAAGCGCATGACTTCGGGGTCGCTGTCGAGGGCGACGAGCCGTTCGATGTCACTGCGGGGGTCGCGGCAGATGTCACTGCCGGGGTCGCGTCCGGGACCGTTGTTGAGGTCGTCGTGGGCGCCGTTGCCGGCGTCGTTGTCCTCAGGATCACAGAACGGCCGAAGTACGAGCCGGTCCGTCTCCAGAAAGATGCTGGGCATTTGCTGATCGTCGCGTCCGGCGCTGATGCCCGCCACCGAATAAGGGGGCGGGTCAACTTCTGGAGGCCAGGACC
Source organism: Streptomyces sp. NPDC055287 (assembly GCF_053646035.1). NCBI lineage: Bacteria > Bacillati > Actinomycetota > Actinomycetes > Kitasatosporales > Streptomycetaceae > Streptomyces > Streptomyces sp. NPDC055287. The sequence continues at coordinate 9,279 of NZ_JBSHNE010000002.1, forward strand.
GCTCGGACGAACTCGGCCGGGGGCGCGTAGTCGTGGGCCTCGACATAGTGGGTGATCAGCTCTGGCGCGGCGTAGACGACGCCCTCGCCGATGACGCGTATCTCGGCACTGCCGCGCGGACAGTTGTCCCGCGCGCCGAGGAGGCCGAGCAGCCTCGCGGCGCACCAGGGGCAGAAGTGGTACCCACGGGTCTGCTGGACGCGGTGGGTGTGCTGCATGGCCTTGAGCGTTTCCGCCAGGCCGGGCGGAGTGTCGCCCTTGGTGTACGGCCTGACCCGCGCGAGCCAGCCGACATTCACCTGCGGAAGCCCACGGAAGTCCCGGGCGGCGTCGGGTTGTTCATGCGTCATCTGGTCGGTGTCGTAGGTGTAGGGCGTCAGGTCTGCGTAGTAAGTCATGGTTGCTGTCTACCAGTCGCATTGGCGCGCACGCGCATGGGCGCGACGGGGGCGGGCTCGGAGGTCGGGGTCGGGGGGAGGGGCGCCGCCCCCGACAGGGACCGCACCCCAGCCACTCACCCGACAGCCACCGAACCGACCCGCGCCGCTCCCGCGCCTGCCGTGCTGGGCGTTTCCTTCGGGCCATTCCCGTACAGGCGTGGGCGGCGCCCCGGCCCACCGACACTCGAGCGCTCAGGGACGGCCCGAAACCCCCTGCAAGAACCCGTGGTTGGTCGCGGATCCTGTTCGCTCACGTCTCCGACTCCGGCCTCGGAGCCCCGGGCCGTCGTCGCTGACGACACGTTCCGCCAGCTCGCCTATGCCGCATCCCTCATCCTCCTGGGCGCGGGCGCAGATGTGGGGGCAAGGGGCGGCCGAGCAGGTCCCGGGTGGGCTGCACCGTGCGTACGTGTGCCGCCCGCCGGCCGGGGTGGTGTTCCTCCCACCCGTACAGGAATCGGTTCGCAGCGCGATCGAACGAGACGGTGCCGACCGGTTCGGGCCCAAGGCCGAACTCCTCCCGGCACCACGCCATCATCGCCCCGGCCAGGCCCTCCGCCTGGAAGCCCGCCTCGGGGAACAACACGCGATGGACCGTCAGCAGAGTGAGTACCCGTGGCGGCAGGATGCCTTCCGTCTCTGCCGCCACCGCCCCCAATCCGCGCCGCAGCCAGCCGACTTCGTCCGGCGTGAGGCGCAGCCCCGAGCGGTCGGAGGGCGGGTGGTTCAGGACCGGCCCGGTGTCCAGCCATATGCGGGCGCTGATCCGGTCGCCGCCGACCGGCGGCGCCGCCACCGGGGCCGAGGCGGCCGTGAGGTCGATCGCGATTCCCCAGCCCGGGCCGAGCACTCGGTAGGCAATCGTTCGCATCAACTGTCCACACGCTCCCTCAAAGACCGCCCGGATGGCTGGAGAGCCAGTCGGCGTGCCGGTCGCGCAGCCGGGATCGCTCCGCAGACGTGGTGAGGACTACGTCCGCGCCGCCGTCGTACGGGTGGTGGATGCGTCGAAGTTCCGTATCGGTGAAGAACACCTCGACGACCGCCTCGTCCGCGACGGCGCGCAACAGCTCATCGACGCAGCCGCGCTCCCACGGGCGCCGGTCGGCGTACAGACGTGTGTGGGTGCAGGACTCCGCATCGGGCTCGTCCCGTTCCGACTCGGTCCACCAGCGGATGCCGTCGGGGTGCAGTGTCTCTCGCGGCGTCGGGTACCCGGCGGGCCCGGTCGGCGTGTCCGACCAGTCCATGGTCACCACGAACACGTCCGTCCCCGCGAACAGTTCGTCGAGGACCGTGTTGTACCGGTCCAGCACGATCGCGTACTCGTCCTCGGACTCCGGGTAGCGCTTCGAGTCCGGGAGGCTGTGGAAGCGCACCCAGCGGTCCGCGTACGCACTGCGGAACGTGTGGGCGATGGGCGGACCCGCCGGCCGACGTTCCCGCCACAGCCCCGCCAGCAGCGCTGGGCTGAAGCCGGAGCTCACCCTTCGGCTCGCGCCACGCCGATCGGGCACGAGACGCCGGTCCCGCCGATGCCGCAGTAACCCGCCGGATTCTTGTCGAGGTACTGCTGGTGGTACGGCTCCGCCGGCCAGAACGGTCGGCTGTCCGCCGGGAGGATCTCCGTGGTGATCGTCCCGTGGCCGGAGTACGTGAGGACCTTCTGGTACGCCTCGCGGGACGCCTCCGCCGCTGCCGCCTGGGCGGGGGAGTGGGTGTAGACCGCCGAGCGGTACTGCGTGCCCACGTCGTTGCCCTGGCGGAAGCCCTGGGTCGGGTTGTGGTTCTCCCAGAAGACCTTCAGCAACTGCTCGTACGAGACGACCGACGGGTCGAAGACGACACGCACCGCCTCCGTGTGACCCGTCAGGCCCGAGCAGGCCTCCTCGTACGCCGGGTTCTCGGTGTAGCCGCCCTGGTAGCCGACGAGCGTCGTCCAGACGCCCTCCGTCTGCCAGAACTTGCGCTCCGCGCCCCAGAAACAGCCCATGCCGAAGTCGGCGATCTCCAGGCCGTCGGGGTACGGGCCCACGAGCGGGTTGCCGAGGACCGTGTGCCGGGAGGGAACCTCGAATTCAGGGGTCGAGCGGCCCTTCAGGGCCTGCTCCGGGGTGGGGAGCTGGGGGGTACGGCCGAACATCATGCGGATCTCCTCCTGGACGGTCTGCGCCTAGGGTCAACGCAGGAAGAGGGCGGAGGATTCCACCCCCGCTCCCCGCTCCCCCCGCCCCCGTCAGCCGCGGGCTTCGAGCACCCTCGCCGCGCAGTAGTCGCGGGCGTCCGTGTAGCGCTTCACCGGGTCGGCGGCATAGTCCCACGGGGTCTCGCCGATCCAGCCGTCGATGTGGCGGAACTGCTCGACGGCCTCCTCGTACCGGTCCTGCCAGTACAGCGTCCACGCCAGCATGTGACGGACCCGGATCGTCTGCCGCCCCTCAGGAGCCGCGGCCACGTCGACGAGCGCCGCGTCCACCGCCGCCACGATGTGCGGGGCCTTGTAGAACTCGTCCGGGTCCACGTCCCGTTCGCCCTGCTCGTGCTCGCAGTACGCGTACAGCGATATGTACGTCAGCAGGGAGCCCGGCACGCCCTCGAGGGCCGCCGCGCGCCCGAATTCCTCGGCCATTTCGTGCGAACCGCGCCACTTCGCGCGCCAGTACTGGAGCGCCGAGACCTGGGCGTCCACGTGGGACGGGTCGCGCTTCTCGATCTCGGCCCAGATGCGCTCGACCTCGGCGTGCGGATAGCCGAGCCCCACCGCGAGCGGCAGCTCCACGGCGTACGGGCACGGGTCGTCGCCGCTGAGCGCCTGCGCCTGGCTGACCTGCGCCTTCAGTGCCCAATGCGCGCAGGTCGGTGTGGATCGGGCCGCCGCTCGTCGCGCACGCGGGCACCTCCCCCCCCGCACCCCTGCCGCGCCGCCCTCCCCGACACTCCTCCCGCGCCGCCCCTCGGCGTGTCAGCCCGGCAGCGTCGCCGGGCTGCCGCCGTTCGCCTCGTAGCCGGCGACCGCCAGCGCCCGGTACACCGCGTAGTCGGCCGCCGGGTCGGGGCTGTGCGTCCAGGGCAGCGCGCCGACGTGCCCGTCCACGTGCCGCAGCTGGTTCATCGCCTCCGACCAGCGTTCGGCGCGTACGAGGAAGAGGACCAGCAGGTGCCGTACGTGCGCCAGCATCGGGTCGTCGGGGCGCGCGGCGTGCACCGCGTACAGCGCGCCCTCCATCGCCTTCGTCACGACCGCGCTCTGGTAGAAGCCGCGTACCAGATTGACCTCGGGCAGATGCTCGTACACCGCGAACAGGGGCAGCGCCGCGAGCAGCGAGCCCTGGGGAGCACGGGCGGCGGCAGCGGTCGCGAAGGTGTCGGCGGCCTGGCGTGAGCCGTGCCAGTTCTCGCTGCGGTAGCTCAGGGCCGCGAGGTGCGCGCCCATGTGGTCCGGCGCGCGGTCCAGGATCTTCGCCCACAGCTGGTCGAACTCAGGCTCGGGGTACGCGAGTCCGCGCGCCGCGGCCAGCTCGGTGATGTACGGAACGGGGTCGCCCGGCGCCAGCAGCGCCGCCTCGCGGCACACCGTACGGGCCTCCTCCAGGATGATCCGGAAATCGTCCGTGCCGGGCGTAGACGTACGCCACGCCTGCTGCACCAGGAACTCGGCGTGCACCTGCGCACCGCCCGCGTCCTTCGGCGACTCCGCGCGCCATGCCCGCAGCCAGCGCCCGCCTTCGCCGGGCAGCTGCGCCAGTTCCAGCGACGCGGCCCCGGCGAACGCCTGCACGCGCTGCCAGCGCACCTCGCCCTCCCTGGGCGTTCCGGCCAGCAGCTGGGCGGCGGCCCGCCAGTCCTGGGAGCGCTGCACCACTTCGAGTACGTCTTCCAGATCCTGGTCCGGGCCCGGCATCCGGACGTCGAGCAGCTCCTGGCGTACGAAGCCGTAGGCGGCCGGGTCGGCGGCGTCGGGGGAGCCGGGCGCGACCAGGCGGATGCCGCCGGCGCGCCTGCGCAGCACGATGGGGCCGACGACCGCCGCCAGCATGCACAGCGCGATCAGGAACCAGAGAATCTCCATGCCTCCATTGTCCCGGACGCCGCCGGCGGCATGGCCGGATGGGGTGGGATGAGAACGGGGCCGGTGCGCCGACGAACTACGCTCGTTTCCCATGAGCGATCAGCACAGTTTCGAGACTCTCGCGATCCACGCCGGAAACACCGCCGACCCCCTCACGGGCGCGGTCGTACCGCCGATCTATCAGGTGTCCACGTACAAGCAGGACGGCGTGGGCGGACTGCGCGGCGGCTATGAGTACAGCCGCAGCGCCAACCCGACACGCACCGCCCTGGAGGAGAACCTGGCGGCGCTGGAAGGCGGCAGCCTCGGGCTGGCCTTCGCGTCCGGTCTGGCGGCGGAGGACTGCCTGCTGCGGACACTGCTGAGCCCCGGTGACCACGTGGTCATCCCGAACGACGCGTACGGCGGCACCTTCCGCCTCTTCGCCAAGGTCGTCTCGCGGTGGGGCGTGACCTTCTCGGTGGCCGACACCTCCGACCCGGCGGCGGTAAGGGCCGCCCTCACCCCGCAGACCAAGGTCATCTGGGTCGAGACCCCTTCGAACCCGCTCCTCGGCATCAGCGACATCCAGGCGCTCGCGGGCATCGCGCGGGCGGCCGGTGTGCGCCTGGTCGTCGACAACACCTTCGCGAGCCCGTACCTCCAGCAGCCGCTCGCGCTCGGCGCGGATGTCGTCGTGCACTCGACGACGAAGTACATGGGCGGCCACTCGGACGTGGTCGGCGGCGCGCTGATCGTCAACGACGCGGCGCTGGGCGAGGAGCTGACGTACCACCAGAACGCGATGGGCGCGGTCGCCGGGCCCTTCGACGCGTGGCTCGTGCTGCGCGGCATCAAGACGCTCGCGGTGCGGATGGACCGCCACAGCGAGAACGCCACGCGCGTCGCGGACATGCTGACGCGGCACCCGCGCGTCACGCAGGTCCTGTACCCGGGGCTGCCGGAGCACCCGGGGCACGAGACCGCTGCCAAGCAGATGAAGGCGTTCGGCGGCATGGTGTCGTTCCGCGTCGAGGGCGGCGAGGAGGCGGCGGTCGAGGTCTGCAACCGCGCGAAGCTCTTCACACTGGGTGAGTCGCTGGGCGGTGTCGAGTCCCTGATCGAGCACCCGGGGCGGATGACGCACGCGTCGGCGGCGGGCTCCGCGCTGGAGGTTCCCGGGGACCTGGTGCGGCTGTCGGTGGGCATCGAGTCGGGCGACGACCTGCTGGCCGACCTGAAGCAGATGCTGGGCTGACCCGGCCGTCGTCCCGCGCCGCCCCCCGGTCAGGAGCCGCCCTGCGGCCCGGGGGGCGGCGCGGGGGCCGGGGCGGGGAGGGGGCGTACGGGTTGCCTGCGGCGCTCTCTCCGACCCGCCCCCTTCCCCGAACCGGGGCCACTGCCCCGGACCCCGCTCCTCAAGCGCCGGAGGGGCTGGAGATGCCGGGGGACGGGGCGCCAGGGATTACGGGCTACCAGCCCTCCAGGGGTGGTGCGACCTCCGACGGTGGGGTCACCCAGGGCTGCTCCAGTACCGCCCACACCGTGAACGCCACCACCGCCAGCCCGAGCAACAGCCACATCAGCCGCCGTGCCAGCATCCGGCGGCGCAGCAGGCGGGCGCCGCGACCGGCGGCGCGCGGGCCCAGGTCCGCCGGGACCGGTGGGTGCGCGCCCTCCAGCATCCGCCGAACCTCGTCCTGCTTGCGGTCGGGGAAGCTCATGGCGTCACCGCCGGAAGAACGGGGGCGGCCGCCGCCGGCGGCCTGCTCCGCATCGCGGCCGTCGCGCGGGTACAGATCGCCCTGACCCGGTCCGCCGGGAGCCCGAGCTGCGCGGCGGCCTGCTCCTCGGCGACGCCCTCGTACAGCCGCAGGACCAGAATCAGCCGCTCCTGCGGTGTCAGCCGCTCCAGCACCCCGCCCCCGGCGACGGCCCTGCCGTGGTGAGGCACGCAGAGCCGGCCCTGCTGGTGGTAGCGCCACGCGCTGCGCGCGAAACGGGCGGCCAGCTCCTGGCGGGTGTGGTCGTACGGGTCCTCGCCGCGAAGCCGCTCCCAGTCCGCGTACGTACGGGCGAGCGCGGCCGTCAGCAGCCGCTGCGCATGCGCGTTGTCGTCCGGCGGCTCCGCCGTCAGCAGGGTCGCGGCATGCAGCAGCCGTCCCGCCGCGCCCGCGACGAACGCCTCGAACTCACGGGCCCTGCGGCGATGCCGGACCGCCTGCCGCTCTCGCACGACCTCATATCAGGCCAGGATCATGCCCCCGGTCAAGAGGTCGGAGTCACCTCGGAGCCGGCCGCCGCGTCACCCGTGCCCGCCTCCGCTCCACCCTCGGCCCCGGCCGCGCTCTGGCGGGCCGACAGCGCGGAGTTGAAGCGCGTGAGGAGCGTGCAGAACGCGTCGCGCTCCTCCTGGCTCCAGCCGTCCGTCACCTGCGCCATGAGTTCGCGCCGTGACGAGCGCACCTCGTCGAGCCGCGCCTGGCCGCGCGGTGAGAGCTGGAGCACGACCGCGCGGCCGTCCTCCGGGTGCGAAGTGCGCTTGACGAGACCCGTGTCGACGAGCGGCGCGACCTGCCTGGTCACGGTCGACGAGTCGATCCCCATGCCCGCGGCCAGCGCCTTGACGCCCATCGGGCCTTCCTGGTCGAGCCGGTTGAGCAGCAGATAGGCCGCGCGGTCCATGGAGTTGCGGACCTGGCCCACGCCGCCGAGCCTGGTCTGCTCGGCGCGGCGGGCGAAGACGGCCACCTGGTGCTGGAGGGCATCGAGGAGGCCAGTGTCCGGATCAGTCGTCATGTCCTGGGAAGTGGGCATGGCTGGGGGCTCTCTTCGTGCGGTGGTCGGTGTGGTGGGGGACAGAGTACGCGGGTGGCAGCGGGTGCGTACCGGCGCTGCGAGAAACGGTGGGGAGCACCGGCCCCGGCGGCCGCCCGGGCACCGGGCTGCCAGACTTGCGGTCATGAGCTTCCGTACGTCCGACCCTTTCCGCAACCTCATCCTCGACGACATCCGCGGGGCGCAGAAGATGCTCTCCGGGGTGGCGAGGAGCACGGCGATGGAAGGCAGCCGGTATCTGTCGAAGCTGGTCGGGTCCCCGGTCCACCTCAAGTGCGAGAACCTCCAGCGGACCGGATCGTTCAAGCTGCGCGGCGCGTACGTACGGATCGCCGGGCTCTCCCCCGAGCAGCGCGCGGCGGGCGTCGTCGCCGCCAGCGCCGGCAACCACGCCCAGGGCGTCGCGCTCGCCTCCACCCTGCTCGGCGTGCGCTCCACGGTCTTCATGCCGCTCGGAGCGCCCCTGCCGAAGGTCGCGGCCACGCGCGAGTACGGCGCCGAGGTGCGCATGCACGGCCAGGTGGTCGACGAGACGCTGGCCGCCGCGCAGGAGTACGCCGACACGACGGGCGCGGCCTTCATCCACCCCTTCGACCACCCCGACATCGTCGCGGGGCAGGGCACGCTGGGCCTGGAGATCCTGGAGCAGTGCCCGGAGGTACGGACGATCGTCGTCGGGGTGGGCGGCGGCGGGCTGGCCGCCGGTATCGCGATCGCCGTCAAGGCGCTGCGGCCCGACGTGCGGATCATCGGCGTCCAGGCACAGAACGCGGCGTGCTACCCGCCGTCGCTGGCGGCCGGGCGGCCCGTGTCGATCGACACGATGCAGACGATGGCGGACGGCATCAAGGTGGGGCGGCCCGGCGACGTACCTTTCGCGGTCATCAACCAGCTGCTCGACGGGGTCGTGACGGTCACCGAGGACGAGCTGTCCAGTGCGCTGCTGCTCTGCCTGGAGCGGGCCAAGATGGTCGTCGAGCCGGCCGGCGCCAGCCCGGTCGCGGCGCTGCTGAGCAAGCCGGAGAGCTTCGAGGGGCCGGTGGTCGCGGTGCTGTCGGGCGGCAATGTCGATCCGCTGCTGATGCAGCGCATCCTGCGGCACGGCATGGCGGCGGCGGGCCGGTATCTGTCGCTGCGGCTGCGCCTGACCGACCGTCCGGGCGCCCTGGCGTCGATGCTGGGGGTGTTGTCGGTGGTGGACGCCAACGTTCTCGACGTGGGTCACGTACGGACCGATCCGCGACTCGGCCTCACGGAGGTCGAAGTGGAGCTGCACCTGGAGACGAAGGGCCCCGAACACTGCGCGGAGGTGCGGTCGGCACTGCGCGAAGGCGGGTACACCGTCATGTCGTGAGGGTTCTTGCAAGGGTTCTTGCAAGGGTTCGTCAAACCCCTCCCCGCGACGCGATGTATCGCGTTACGGTGTAGACCTCGCGCTCCAGCTTCGCCAAGCAGGGCAAGCCCGGCAAATCTAAGATTCGCGCAGGAATTCACCCAACTCTGGGGGACCCCTTATGCCAGGCGCCATCTACGCCGAAGGCCTGGTGAAAACCTTCGGCGACGTAAAGGCTCTCGACGGTGTGGACCTCGACGTGCCGGAAGGCACGGTCCTCGGTCTCCTCGGCCCGAACGGGGCCGGCAAGACCACCGCCGTGCGCGTGCTGACCACACTGCTCCAGCCCGACAGCGGCAAGGCGGTCGTGGCCGGCATCGACGTCCTCAAGCACCCGAACGAAGTACGCCGGTCCATAGGGCTGTCCGGCCAGTTCGCCGCCGTCGACGAGTACCTCACCGGGCGTGAGAACCTCCAGATGGTCGGCAGGCTCTACCAGATGTCCGCCAAGGCCTCGAAGGCGCGGGCCGAAGAGCTGCTGGAGCGCTTCAACCTCGCCGACGCCGCCGACCGTACGGCCAAGACCTACTCCGGCGGCATGCGCCGGCGCCTCGACCTCGCCGCCGCCCTCGTCGTCAGCCCGCCCGTGATGTTCATGGACGAGCCGACCACCGGACTCGACCCCCGCAACCGCCAGCAGCTGTGGGAGGTCATCCAGGAGCTCGTCTCGGGCGGCACGACGCTGCTGCTCACCACCCAGTACCTCGAAGAGGCCGACCACCTGGCCCACGACATCTGCGTCATCGACCACGGCAAGGTCATCGCGCGCGGGACCTCCGACCAGCTCAAGGCCCGGACGGGCGGTGAGCGCATCGAGGTCGTCGTGCACGACCCCGAGCACCTCGCCACGGCCGACGAGGTACTGCGCACCTTCGGCAAGGGCGCGAGCAAGACCGAGCGGCACACCCGCAAGATCACCGTCCCCGTCACCGGCGGCGCCAAGCTGCTCGCCGAGGTCATCCGCGAACTGGACATCCGAGGGGTCGAGATCGACGACATCGGGCTGCGCAGGCCCACCCTCGACGACGTCTTCATCTCCCTGACCGGTCACGCGGCCGAGGCCGCCGAGGAAGAAGCGGAGGCCGCGAAGTGAGCGCCGTAACGGACACCGCACCCGGCACCCGGGCTCCACAGCCGCGCGGCGGTCTCTCCCAGTCGGTCACCGATTCCCTGGTCATCGCCAAGCGGAATCTGATCCGGATGGCAAGGATTCCAGAGATGATCATCTTCGGGCTGATCCAGCCCGTGATGTTCGTCGTGCTGTTCAGCTACGTCTTCGGCGGCTCCATGAGCGTCGGAGGCAGCCTCGACCCCGCCACCTACCGCGAGTTCCTGATGGCGGGCATCTTCGCCCAGACCGTCACCTTCGCCACGGCCGGCGCGGGCGCCGGTATCGCCGACGACATGCACAAGGGCCTCGTCGACCGCTTCCGCTCCCTGCCCATGGCCCGCGGCGCGGTCCTCACCGGCCGCACCCTCGCCGACCTGGTGCAGACGGCGCTGACCGTCGTGGTCCTCGCCGTCGTCGGCCTGCTGGTCGGCTGGCGGATCCACGAAGGCATCCTCAAGGCGCTCGGGGCCTTCGGCCTGCTGCTCTTCCTGGGGTACGCGTTCTCCTGGATCGGGGCGCTCATCGGCCTGTCGGTCCGTACACCGGAAGCGGCCACCTCCGGCGGCCTCATCTGGCTGTTCCCCGTCACGTTCGTCTCGAACGCGTTCGTGGACCCGACGATGATGGCCTCCTGGATCCGCCCGGTCGCCGAGTGGAACCCCTTCAGCGCCACCGTGCAGGCCTGCCGCGAGCTGTTCGGGAACCCCGGCGTCGTCCAGTCCGACGCCTGGCCCATGCAGAACCCGGTCCTCGCCTCACTGCTCTGGTCGCTCGTGATCATCGTGGTCTTCAGGACGCTGGCGGTACGCAAGTACCGCTCGGCCTCGGTCTGACCGACCGCGGGGGGACGACCCGGCGCGACCCGGCAGAACCGGGCACAAGTGGGACAGCAGGAGGCCCCCGGCCGCGAAAACGGCCGGGGGCCTCCTGCTGTCCTGCTTGTCGCTCTGTCCCGCTCAGCCCTGGTACGGCGTGGCTTCGAGGATCTTCACCGAAGCCTTCTTGCCGTTCGGCATCTCGTACTGCGCGTCCTCGCCGACCTTCTTGCCCATCACGCCGGTGCCCAGCGGCGACTGCGGCGAATAGGTCTCGATCTCGGAGCTGGCGTACTCGCGGGAGGCGAGCAGGAACGTCATCGTGTCGTCCTCGTCGCCGTCGAAGGCGATCTTGACGACCGTGCCGGGGGCCACGACACCGCTGGTCGTGGGGGCCTCACCGACCTTCGCGTTCTCCAGGAGCTGGGTCAGCTGGCGCACACGGAGCTCCTGCTTGCCCTGCTCCTCCTTGGCCGCGTGGTACCCGCCGTTCTCGCGCAGGTCCCCCTCTTCGCGGGCAGCCGCGATCTTGCCGGCGATCTCCGTGCGTGCGGGACCCGACAGGTACTCCAGCTCGGCCTTGAGCTGGTCGTACGCCTCCTGGGTCAGCCAGGTGACGCTCTCGCTGGTCTGGGTCACAGGTGCTCCTCGTCGGTACTTGGAATACAAAGCAAGCATCGCCCTACCCAGAAGGATGTGCCTCCAGGGGCGGGCGAAACCACGAGCCTAACAATTCAGGCGGAAAAGGGGGAGGAGAAAAATGGGCGGAGACGGATCACCGCAGGTCAGCCGGTAGAACCCAGGTCCGCGGTGCAGCCTGTCAGCTCGGTGCTGGTCGCCCTGGCCGTCGTACGGACCGAGTAGATCTCGTCGAAGCGCCCGGAGCCCGACTTGTCGATCCGCACGTCCCTGCGACCCACCTCGGTGCCGTCCTCCGCGAGCGAGCGCAGAGTGCAGGTTCCGGTCGCGTCCGCCTTCTTGCGTACCTCGAGGTGGACCTTCACCTCGGAGTCCGAGACGGTGTCGAACTTGATCACCTCGGCGCTGATCTTCTGGCCGGCGATGTAGTCGTAACCGAACCAGGCCGTCATCGCGAGGAGCGCGGCGCCCAGCACGGCGCCCACGATCTTGAGCTTGCGGTCCGCGCGCTCGTCCGCCGAGCGGCCGTAGCGGCCCTCGGGAAGGTCCTGGCGCACCGCGGTCATGATCGTTCCTCCTGGGTCGGGGCATCCGGAATTTTCCGCCCCCCGATTCGGTCACTATAGAAGCCGCTTATTGCGCCGAATCACTGAGGATCGAGTCTTGACTGAGCAGCTGCGACTGATGGCCGTTCACGCCCACCCCGACGACGAGTCGAGCAAGGGTGCGGCGACCATGGCCAAGTATGTGTCCGAGGGGGTGGACGTGCTGGTCGTGACCTGCACGGGGGGCGAGCGCGGTTCCATCCTCAATCCGAAGCTCCAGGGCGACAAGTACATCGAGGACCACATCCACGAGGTCCGCAAGAAGGAGATGGACGAGGCCCGCGAGATCCTCGGCGTCCGCCAGGAATGGCTCGGCTTCGTCGACTCGGGCCTCCCCGAGGGCGACCCGCTGCCGCCGCTGCCGCAGGGCTGCTTCGCGCTGGAGGACATCGACGTGGCGGCGGGACGGCTGGTGAAGTCCATCCGCGCGTTCCGTCCGCAGGTCATCACGACGTACGACGAGAACGGGGGCTATCCGCACCCCGACCACATCATGACCCACAAGATCACGATGGTGGCTTTCGAGGGGGCGGCCGACACCGAGAAGTTCTCGGAGGCGGAGTTCGGCCCGGCCTACCAGCCGCAGAAGCTCTACTACAACCAGGGCTTCAACAGGCCGCGCACCGTCGCGCTCCACGAGGCGCTCGTCGAGCGCGGCATGGAGTCGCCGTACGGCGAGTGGCTGGAGCGCTGGAAGGAGTTCCAGCGGGCGGAACGGACGCTGACCACGTACGTTCCGTGCGCCGATTTCTTCGAGATCCGCGACAAGGCGCTCATCGCGCACGCCACGCAGATCGACCCCGACGGCGGCTGGTTCCGCGTCCCGATGGACGTCCAGCGGGAGGTCTGGCCGACGGAGGAGTACGAGCTGGCCAAGTCCCTCGTCGATACGTCCCTCCCCGAGAGCGACCTGTTTGCGGGCATCCGCGACAATGCCTGATGTGAACGTAACCCTGGCAATGACGCAGTTCGTGCCGCTCGCCGCGGACAAGTTCGACAAGGACAAGGTGACCCCGGGTGTTCTCGGGTTCCTGGTGTTCGCGGCGCTGGCTGTCGGCGTGTGGATGCTGATGAAGTCGATGAACCGCCACATGGGCAAGGTCAACTTCGAAGAGGCGCCGGATCCGGCGGCGGAGCGGGAGAAGGCGACCGCGTCCGCTCCCGGCTCGGCGCCGGCCCAGGCTCAGGCCCCGGCCCCCGCTTCGGGGGACCCGGCGGGGGAGCGACCCAAGGACGCCTAGGGTCCGGGGGGCATGGGGCGGGCGTGATCCCATCGGGACTCGTTCTCCCCTGCCCCTGCCCCTGCCCCTGCTCGCGGTCGTCCGGTGTGGCCTCAAGCGCCGGACGGGCTGGATGGTCGCCGCGACCACATCCAGCCCCTCCGGCGTTCGAGGAGCGGGGTCCGGGAGAAGCCCGGTCCCGGGTCGGAAAGCGGGGGACGGAACCCCGGGGCTCAGCCCCGCGCCACCCCCACCGGCACCCCCATGACCTCCCGCGCATGCCGATTCGGCACCATGCCGAGCCGCCACGCCTGCCACCCCTCCGCCAGATCCACGCCCCGCTCCAGCACCAGCCCGTACGCCTCCGCGCAGTCCTCGAGCTTGCCGTCGCGCGTCGGATGGCCCGCCCGGACCAGCTGGGAAAGCTCCTCCTGGGCCACCGCCGTGCCGATCTCCGAGCCCCCCGGCGAACCGAACGGCAGCAACGTACAGCGCAGGAAGCGGGCCCAGTCCGCGCCGCGATGGTCGTCGTACGAGGTGAAGAGGCGTACCGCCTCGTCGCACAGCTCCAGCGCCTGCGCCGGGCGATTGTTGCCCGCGTCCACAATGGCCAGCTCCAGGCACGTCCACGCCTCGCCGTGCGCCACCCCGATGCGGTGGAAGTCCGCTCGCGCGTCCACCAGCAACTGACGCGCGAAGCCGGAATTGCGTAGATTCCCGGTCTGCGCCGCACGCTGGTCGCGCGTGACCCGCCCCGAGTGGTGCCGCGCGCAGGCCAGCCCGTACACATCCCGCATCCGCGAGAACATCCCGCGCGCCCGCTCCAGCTCACGCACCGCCTGGTCGGCGTCGCCCCGCTCCTCCAGCGCCTGCCCGAGGTAATAGAGCGTCCACGCCTCACCCCGCGCGTCCTCCGCCTCACGGTGCCGGGACAACGCCTGGCGCAACGCGTCGACGGCCGCCGACGGGTCGCCGTCCACCAGCCGCGCCCGGGCCAGCTGCGTCAGCGCCCATGCCTCGCCGCGCCCGTCGCGCGTACGCCCGCACAGATCGAGCGCCTCGCGCAGCTGGACCTCAGCCCCCGGTACGTCGCCCATCCGCAGGCACACCTGCCCGAGCTGGAAGTGCGCCCACGCCTGCCCGTGCAGGCTCTCGCTCTCGCGATGCAGCACCAGAGCGGTGTCGAGGTGGCTGACGGCGTCGGCGAGGTTCGCCCGGTCGCGCTCCACCGCGGCCAGCGCGTGCAGAGTCCAGGCCCGGTCGGCCGCCAGCTCGTCCGACGCCTGGAGCGCCAGCGCCTCGCCCAGCTTCGCCCCCGCCTCCGTCAGATTGCCCTGGTGATGAAGCGTGATGCCCAGCGAACACAGGGCGCGGGCCGCGCCGGCCTCGTGCTGGGCCTCGAAGTACAGATCGACGACCGACGACAAGGTCGTACGCGCCTTGTCGAGCTCACCGAGCTGGCGGGCCGCGATGCCCGTACGCCACTGGACCGACCGCACCAGCAACCCCTGGTCGACGGCCTGCGTCAGCTCGCTGATCTCACCCAGGCGGTAGAGGTCACCGCGCAGCAGGCAGTAGTCGCACAGCGCGCCCAGCAGATTCAGCACCGCCTGCTGATCCACCCCCTCCGCCTGCCGCAGAGCCGCCGTGATGAAGCTCGACTCGTCGTCCAGCCACCGCAGGGCGGCATCCAGCGAAGTGAAGCCGTGAGCTCCGAAATGGCCGGCCCTGGTCGACGTCTTGCCGTCGACCAGACGGATCACCGAGTCGGCCAGCTCACCGTAATTACGGATCAGCCGCTCCTGCGCCGCCCCCCGGTCCGCCGGCTCCTCCTCGTCGAGCAGCCGCGCCTGCGCGAAGGCCCGCACAAGATCGTGCAGGCGATAGCGGCTGCCCCGCACATGCTCGATGAGCCCGGCGCGCGCCAGCGCCGACAGCAACCGCTGAGCCTCGTGCTCGTCGGTCGCCAGCAGCGCCGCTGCCGCCGCCGCGCCCAGACTCGCCCGGCCGGCGAGCGCGAGGCGGCGCAGCAGGCGACGGGCCGCGTCCGGCTGGTCGGTGTAGCGCAGCCGCAACGCGCGCTCCACCGCGTCGACCGGACCGTACGCCGCCAGATCCGTCGCCAGCGCACGCGGCGTACGCGCCCCCAGGGACGACCCCGCGACGCGCAGTGCCAGCGGCAACCCGTCGCACAGCTCGGCGATCCGGTCCGCCGCCTCCGCGTCGTACGGTCCCTCCTTCTCCTCCGCCACCTCCCGCAACAGCTCCTCCGCGCCCACGGAATCCAGCACCTCCACCGGCAGCTGATGCACCCACGCCGGGATGTCGGCCGGCAGATCGAGCGGCTGCCGCGCGGTCACGAGCACCAGACTGTCCGAGCGCTCCGGCACGAGCGTGCGCACCTGCGCCGCGTCCGAGGCGTCATCGAGCACCACCGTCACCGGCAGACCCGTCAGATGCTGGTGATACAGCTCGGTCAGCCTGCGCAACTGCTGCTCCTGCGACGACCGCTCCCGGAAAAGCAGCTGCTCGCGTGGCGCGCCGAGCCGGTTGAGGAGATGCAACAGGGCCTCCCGCGTCGACAGCGGCGTCTCGCCCGCCGTGTCGCCGCGCAGATCCACCACGCACGCGCCCCGGAACTGGTCCCTGAGGTGATGCGCCGCCCGCAACGCCAGCGTCGTGCGCCCCGAACCGGGCGCACCGTGCAGCACCACGACCGTCGGCCGCGTCTCGGTGCTCGCCCGCGCCGCGTGCACCCACTGCGCGATCTGCCCCATCGCGGTCCGCCGCCCCGCGAACGGCCCCTCCGGCTCCGGCAGATGCCCGAAGGACTGCTCCAGTACGGACCGCCTGCGCGCCGCCTGGCTGCGGTCGGCCCCGCGCAGCTGCCCGACGACAGTGGCCTTGTTCGCCGTGGCACCACGGGTCGCGGCCAGCAGGACATGCTGCTGGTCCAGGAACGGCCGTATCCCCCGCACTTCCAGCGCCGTCAGCCACTGCAGCCGCAACTGCTCGGGCCCACCGGGCTGGGCCAGCGCACCGGCCTGCCGGTGAGCGGCGGGCCAGTGCGAGGCGGTGACCTTGGCGACGGTGGCGGCGGCCCCGGCGACCGCGACGACCGCTCCGGCGGCGAGTGCGGTGCCGGAACCCGTACCAAGAGCCATGTCGGCGCCGAAAGCGGCGAGGGCGGCAACGAACGCGACCAGCCCGGGAGTTGCCAGATGCGCACCGCTGAACCGTTCCGCCAGCGACTGCTGCCCGGCCTGCGCCTCGTCCAGCGCCCTGACGTACGCGGCGTACTCCTCCGCCGCCCCCGCTGCCATCGTCTCCATCGAGGCCCGTCCCCGCACGAGCAGCGCATTGGCATCGACCCGCCCACCCGACCGCCGCGCCTGCTCCTCGACGGCCCGTACCAACAGCCGCTCGGCTTCCGCCCGGTGGCTGTCCCGCATGTGCGTCCCCCTCCGAGAGCAACGTGTGCGGGACAAGTGTCCTGCTTGACGCGCGTCAGCGCGAGAGTGACCGGCGATCCGGGAGGGGTCGTGCAGGATGGAGGTATGCCGAACCGACTGGCCCATGAGACGTCCCCCTACCTCCTCCAGCACGCCGACAACCCCGTCGACTGGTGGCCCTGGTCGGCCGGCGCGTTCGAGGAGGCGCACAGGCGTGGCGTGCCGGTGCTGCTCAGCGTCGGGTACAGCAGTTGCCATTGGTGTCACGTCATGGCTCACGAATCCTTCGAGGACGAGCCGACCGCCGCGTACCTCAACGAGCACTTCGTCAACGTCAAGGTCGACCGCGAGGAGCGGCCGGATGTGGACGCCGTCTACATGGAGGCCGTGCAGGCCGCCACCGGGCAGGGGGGCTGGCCGATGACCGTGTTCCTGACCGCCGACGCCGCGCCTTTCTACTTCGGTACGTACTTCCCGCCCGAGCCCCGGCACGGCATGCCGTCCTTCCGGCAGGTTCTCGAGGGGGTCAGTGCCGCCTGGACCGGTCGGCGGGAGGAGGTCGCCGAGGTCGCCGGGAAGATCGTCCGGGATCTGAGCGGGCGCGCGCTCGCGTACGGGGAGCCCGAGCTGCCGGGGGAGGAGGAGCTGGCGCAGGCGTTGCTCGCGCTGACGCGGGATTACGACGCGACGCGCGCGGGATTCGGCGGGGCGCCGAAGTTCCCGCCGTCCATGGTGTTGGAGTTCCTGCTGCGGCATTACGCGCGTACGGGGTCCGAGGGGGCCCTGCACATGGCCGCGGACACCTGTGAGGCGATGGCGCGCGGAGGAATGTACGACCAGCTCGCGGGTGGGTTCGCGCGGTATTCGGTCGACCGTGAATGGGTCGTGCCGCACTTCGAGAAGATGTTGTACGACAATGCGCTTCTCTGTCGTGCGTACGCGCATCTGTGGAGGGCGACCGGTTCGGAGCTCGCGCGGCGGGTGGCGCTGGAGACCGCCGATTTCCTGGTGAGCGAACTCCGTACGCACGAAGGCGGATTCGCGTCTGCGCTCGATGCGGACAGCGACGACGGCACCGGCAGGCACATCGAGGGCGCGTACTACGTATGGACGCCGGAGCAGCTTCGTGAGGTGCTCGGGGAGCAGGACGCGGAGTTCGCCGCGCGGCTCTTCGGGGTGACGGAGGAGGGGACGTTCGAGGAGGGGGCGTCCGTCCTTCAGCTCCCGGTGGGGGAAGGCGTGGCCGATGCGGCGCGGGTCGCCGACGTACGGGCCCGGCTTCTCACGGCGCGCGCGGAGCGGGAGCGTCCCGGGCGGGACGACAAGATCGTGGCCGCGTGGAACGGGCTGGCGATTGCCGCGCTGGCCGAGACAGGGGCGTACTTCGACCGGCCGGATCTGGTCGAGCGGGCCACCGAGGCCGCCGACCTGCTGGTGCGGGTGCACATGGGCGAGGGAGCGAGGCTGGCCCGGACGTCCAAGGACGGGCAGGTGGGGGCGAATGCGGGGGTGCTGGAGGACTACGCCGATGTGGCGGAGGGGTTCCTCGCGCTCGCGGCGGTGTCGGGGGAGGGCGTGTGGCTGGAGTTCTCGGGGTTCCTGCTGGACATCGTCCTCGACCAGTTCGTGGGTGAGGGCGGGACGCTGTACGACACGGCTCACGACGCCGAGAAGCTGATCCGGCGGCCGCAGGACCCGACGGACAACGCGACGCCTTCGGGGTGGACGGCCGCGGCGGGGGCGCTGCTGTCGTACGCCGCGCACACGGGGTCCGAGGCGCACCGGAATGCTGCCGAGCGAGCGTTGGGTGTCGTGAAGACGCTCGGTCCGCGGGCGCCGCG
Organism: Streptomyces sp. NPDC055287; assembly: GCF_053646035.1. NCBI lineage: Bacteria > Bacillati > Actinomycetota > Actinomycetes > Kitasatosporales > Streptomycetaceae > Streptomyces > Streptomyces sp. NPDC055287. The sequence continues at coordinate 27,681 of NZ_JBSHNE010000002.1, forward strand.
GTTCATCGGGTGGGGACTGGCGGTCGCCGAGGCGGCGCTCGACGGGCCGCGCGAGGTCGCGGTGGTGGGTGCGGGTGACGATGCGCTGACGAAGGAACTGCACCGGGTGGCGTTGCTGAGCGGGGCGCCGGGGGCGGTGGTCGCTGCGGGTGAAGTGGGCAGTGACGAGTTCCCGCTGCTGGCGGACCGGGGGGCGGGGGCGTATGTGTGCCGGCACTTCGTGTGCGATGCGCCGACGTCGGATCCGGGGGTGCTGCGGGAGCGGCTGGGCGAGGCTGCCGACTAGCCCGGCGGCCTTTGCTGCCGGCCCCGGCCGCTCTTTCCGTCCGCTGAGCGGTCGCGCTGCGGGCCCGGCGCGGGCCCCCTGCCGTACGGCCGCGCTGATGGCCCGGTGATGGTCCCCTGCTGCACGGCCCCGGTGCCGCCCCCGCGCAGGTCCCCCGCTGCGGGCCCCGGGCCTCAAACGCCGGACCGGCTGGATGTCACCGCGCCTTCCAGCCCCTGCGGCGTTTGACGAGCGGGGGCGGGGGCGGGCAGGGGAGAAGGAACCCCCGCCCGCCCCCGCCCCACCTCACGGCGTGGGATCGGGAAGCGGGGTCTCGATCCGGACCGGTTCGGCCGGGGCGCGCTCGCCGCGCCGGCGGTAGAGCCAGCCGTCGACCAGCAGGAAGCGGCCCGCGAAGACCACGACCATGCTGAGCGCCGTCGCGGGGACAGGGGCGAGGCCGCCCCAGGTGATGAACAGTGCCGCCAGCGGAAGGCGTGCGACGAGGTCCGCGTTGCCCACCGCCGCGAAGGTGAGCAGGCGTACCGACCTGCGGTGGTGGCCCCGTCGCAGGCGGTAGAGGAGCGAGTCGACCAGGACGAAGTTCCAGAGGAGCCCGGCCTGGTTGGCGATGATTTCGGCGGGGGCGTAGTGCATGCCGCCCGGCCCGTTGAGCAGCCACAGCAGTGCCAGGTTCGGGACGAACCCGGAGAGCCCGATCAGGCCGAAGACCGCGACCCGCGCCCGCGGATCGGCGGTGCGCAGCGTCACGAGGTGGCGCAGGAAGCGCAGGCCCTCCTTCGCGGTCGACTTGGACTCGCCCGCGTGCCGCTCCCCGAAGGAGTACGCCACCTCGGCGATCGCGTGCGGCCGGCACCGTACCGCCAGTTCGAGGAGGATCTTGTAGCCGAGGGGCTGGAGGCCGTCCTCCCCGGTGGCGGCCCGGTCCACCGCTTCCCGGCGGATCGCGAAGAAGCCGCTCATGGGGTCGGTCAGGCCGCGCAGTGCCCGGGGGAAGAGGGACTTCGCGAGAACGGTGGACGCGCCGGACACCAGCATCCGGTAGCCGCCCGCGAGGCCGGACCGGCTGCCGCCCGCGGCGTACCGGCTGGCTACGACGAGTTCCGCGCCGGTCGACTCGCCCCGGGCGACGAGTGCGGGCACGAGCTCCGGCGGGTGCTGGAGGTCGGCGTCGATCACGACGATCCAGGGGGCGGTGGAACGGGCGATGCCTTCGACGACCGCGCCGCCGAGGCCGCCGGTGGGCGTCGCCCTGTGGTGCAGGATGACGGGAAGCGGAGTGGAGTCCGCGGCGTCCTCGATGACCTCGCACGTGTGGTCCGTCGAGTCGTCCGCGAAGATCACCTCGGCGGTGATGCCTGCCGAGGCGACGGCCGCGCCGATCCGGTGCAGCAGCTCGTGGATGTTGTCGGCCTCGTTGAAGGTCGGTACGACGATGGACACGTCGAGCGGCGTGCCGAGCGGCAGGTCGAGTGGGTCCGCCGTCACCGTGCCTCCTGTTGGGGCTCGAGGTGGGCGCCGATGTGGGACGTCAGTTCCCAGTCCCTGCGCCCGGTGTATTCGCGCCAGACGGCGCGCAGCGCGGCCGCGGCGAGTACGACGGCGTACACGGGGCCTCCGATTGTCAGCTTCACGTACTGCCACGGGCCGATGCGGAATCCGTACTCGCGGCCGAAGTCGTGCAGCGCGACGGCCTCGAAGACCATCATCGCGGCGATGGGGACCATCGGCAGCCAGGCGACGAGCGCGATGGGCAGGGACACGCCGCCGACCCAGGCGAGCAGCAGACCGAGCGGGATCATGACGCCGGTGGCGGCCTGGAGGAAGGGCGTGGAGAGGGTGTAGCGGGCGAGGAGGCGCTGGCGCCAGCCCGGGAGGCCGCGCCACTCGCCCTTGCGCAGGACCTGCAGGAAGCCCTGGTTCCAGCGGGTGCGCTGCTTGTAGAGGGCGAGGAGCGTGTCGGGTGTCTCCTCGCGGGTGACGAGCGCGGCGTGGTACGCGACGACGACCTTGGCGCCGCGTGAGGAGAGGCGTACGCCCAGGTCGCAGTCCTCGGCGAGGCAGTCGCCGTCCCAGCCGCCGGTCTCGCGCAGCAGCGCGGACCGGACGAAGACGGTGTTGCCGCCGAGTGGGATGAAGCCCTTGCGGGCGTGCAGGTGCAGGCGGCTGCGGAACCAGAAGAAGTACTCCAGGCAGTTGCGCAGGCTGTACCAGCTGGTGTCGAAGTTGACGAGCTGTACGCCGCCCTGGACCACGTCCGCGTCGTCGCGGCGGAACGCGAAGTCGACGTGGCTGAGCAGCTCGGGGTGGACGACGTCCTCCGCGTCGAAGACGCCGACGACGTCGCCCTTGGCGTAGGGCAGCGCGGTGTTGAGGGCGCGCGGCTTGTTCTTGGCCTCGTGATGGTCCACGACGGTCTGCACCATGTGCGGGTGTTCGGCGGCCAGTTGGTGGGCGATGGCCGCGGTGCCGGGGTCGTCGTGGCCGACGATCAGCACGATCTCGAAGCTGGGATGGTCGATCTTCAGCATGTTCTCGACGGTGTGCCTGAGCACGGTCTCTTCGTGCCGGGCCGGGACGAGCAGCGAGAACGTCACCCCGTGGTGTCCGTCGGGTTCGGCGAAGGCGGTGGCTTCCAGCGTTTCCGGGGTGCGCCAGGCGTGGACCATCCACCAGAGCGTGACGCCGGCGGTGGCCATGAGTATGAGCGAGTCCAATAAAAGGACGGCGGAGACCATGAATTCCCCCCTAGGTCTTCCTCGGTGTTCCGTTATTTCTCTCCCCGCCGGGGAAGCTAGCAGGTGATTGTTTTGCGCGGCAACGACGCATAGGCAACACGCCGCCACCACAAACGGAATGTCAGATTCTTCTTATGTGGCATGCCCGGTGTGTGCCATGCTGCTGCGGCATGCCCGGGTCCGGGGGGTCGGATTCCGGGGAGCTGCAGGCCAGGGGGTCTTCAGGGTGGGGGGATCTGCATGAGTAATGCTGTGCTGCGCGCCAATACCCGGAACAGTCCGGAATTACGACCTCGTCACGCCGCGTACACATCTCGGAAAGCTCCGGAACCGCCGGACAGAGCAACGTTTCTCAGAGATTTCCTCTGGGTGGCTCCGCTATTGATTCTGATCGTTGCCGTACGTGCGTGGAACATCGGCAATTTCCCGTTCCCGAATGACGACGAGGGCACCTACCTGGCCCAGGCATGGGCCGTGCGCAACGGTGAACTCGCCCACTACACCTATTGGTACGACCATCCGCCGTTCGGCTGGATACAGCTCGCCGGCCTCGCCTGGCTGCCCGCCTGGCTCTTTCCCGACCTGCCGACGTTCGTCCAGGGCCGCATCGCGATGCTGCCCGTGGTCGCCGCCGGCGCCGCCCTCGTCTTCGTCGTGGGCCGCCGCATCGGCCTGGGCCGCCCGGCCGCCGCGTTCGCGATGCTGTTGTACGGGCTCTCGCCGCTCGCGGTGACCCTGCACCGGCAGATATACCTCGACAACTTCGCCGTCGTCTGGGCGCTGGCCGCGTTCGCACTCGCCCTCTCCCCGCGCCGCCACCTGTGGCACCACATCGCCGCGGGCGGCGCCTTCGCCCTCGCGATCCTGTCCAAGGAGACGATCGCGGTCCTGCTGCCCGTCGTCCTCGTGACGCTCTGGCACGGCAGTCACCCCAGGACGCGGAAGTTCTCCTTCGCCGGCTTCGGGTCGGGCCTGGTCCTCACCGGCCTCTTCTATCCGCTGTACGCGACGCTCAAGGGCGAGCTGGTGCCGGGAGCGGGCCACGTCTCGCTCATCGGCACGCTCAAGTTCCAGCTGGGCGGGCGCGAGGGCAGCGGCTCCGTCTTCGAGGACGGGACCGACGCCAACACCCTGATCCTGGACTGGTTCTCGCGCGACCCCTATCTGCTGGCGGCCGGCTGCGCCGCAGCAGTCGTAGGCCTCGCCGTACGCCGCCTGCGGCCCGTCGCCCTCGCCGTCCTGGTGCTGGCCCTGGTCGCGCTGCGCCCCGGCGGCTATCTGCCGCAGATGTACGTCGCCCAGCTGCTGCCCTTCCTCGCGCTCACCGTGACCGGGCTGGTGTGCGCGGTGATCGCCCTGGTCCCGTCCCGGCACCGCGCGATGCGCCCGGCGGCGGTGACCGCCGTGCTGGCCGTGGCCGCGGTGTTCGTCGCCCCGCACTGGTACCGAGAGGACCGGGCCACTGTGCTCGGCGACGACAACGGCGTCTACCACGCGGCGTCCCGCTGGCTCCGCGAGGCACCGGTCGCCGACCGTGAACGGACGCGTGTCGTCACCGACGGCGTGCTGTGGCTGGACGCCGTCGAGGCCGGATACCGGCCGGGCACCGGCGCCATCTGGCACTACAAGCTCGACCAGGACCCCGCGGTCGCCAAGACGCTGCCGCGCGGCTGGAAGGACATCGATTACGTCGTGTCCACACCGGCCCTGCGCGGTGAACAGCACAATCTGCCCACGCTGCGCGACCTGTTCAAGCACAGTGAACCGGTCGCGAGCTTCGGGGAGGGGGACGGCCGGATCGACATTCTCAAGGTCGACGGGCCCAACAAGCTCCAGAAGGGGGAGGGATGACCCCGTACACCAGCACAAGGAACACACGCAGACCCGGGCGCGGCAGAAAGCGCCTTTTCCTCACCGCGTTCGCCCTGCTCGCCGCGGGCTTCGGCCTGGCGCCGCTCGACGCCCCGCCCGCCAGCGCCGCACCGAACCTGATAGCCAATCCCGGTCTGGAAACGCTCGACGCGCAGGGGGAGTTCCCCGAGTGTTTCGAGAAGTCCGGCTGGGGTGACAACGACTTCACCTACACGGTGACGGACGACGCGCACGCCGGAGCCCGCGCCCTGCGCATCGACCTCACCCGCCGCGCCGACGGCGACCGCAAGGCGATGATGCTGGAGAACGAGTGCGCGCCCAAGGTCACCGAGGGGCATCAGTACGACCTGTCCCTCTGGTACAAGTCGACGTCGCCCGATGTGTCCATGACGCTCTTCCGGCACGACAAGACGGCGGGCTGGGTCTTCTGGACCGACCTCAACACCCTGCCCGAGAGCGGGACGTACGCCCGTACCGAGGTCCGTACCCCGGTCGTTCCCCCGAACACCGACCAGATCACCTGGGGCGCGGCCCTCTACGGTGTCGGCTCGCTCACCACCGACGACTACGCGATGGTCGACGCGACCGTCGTGCCCGAGCCGCCCGTCGACCCGTGTGAGGGCAAGGGCCCGGAGTGCAAGGGCCAGTGGACCGTGCAGACCGCGCCTTCGCCGGTGCGGGCCATCCATTCCGTACTGCTGCACACCGGAAAGGTGCTGCTGATCGCGGGCTCCGGCAACGACCGTGACGCCTTCGCCGCCGGCACCTTCAAGTCGTCGGTGTTCGACCCGGTGACCGGCAGGTACACCGGCATCCCGACGCCCGCGGACTTCTTCTGCGCCGGGCACGTCCAGCTTCCGGACGGACGGGTGCTGGTGGTCGGCGGGAACAAGGACTACGCGTCGGCGGACGGGACGGTCGGCTACAAGGGGCTGAAGACCAGTTACGTCTTCGACCCGAAGCTCAACAAGTACCTCAAGGTCAACGACACGCTGGCGGGTCACTGGTATCCGTCGGCGACCGCGATGGGCAACGGTGACGTGGTCTCGCTCGGGGGGCTGGGCGAGGACGCCGCCGGAACCGTCGTCAACGAGCACTTCAGTTACGCCCAGAACAAGTGGCTGCCGATGGGCGAGGCCAAGCAGGCCTGGTCGTTCTGGGGGCTGTACCCGGCGATGATCCTTCTCCAGGACGGGCGCCTCTTCTACAGCGGCAGCCACACCTTCGGGGTCGGCCTGCCCGGCACCGGATCCTCCGTCTACGACTACGAGAAGGGCACCATCACCGACGTACCCGGGCTGAGGAAGAAGGACGAGCGCGACCAGTCGGCGTCCCTGCTGCTGCCGCCCGCCCAGGACCAGAAGGTTCTGACGGCCGGCGGCGGCAATCACACCGTCTCGCCGGACGCGCACCGGCTGGTGGACCTGATCGACATGAAGGCCGCTTCCCCGGAGTACGTCGCCGGGCCCGACCTGCCGCAGGGCAAGTACAAGGACGGCACGTTCCAGAAGGGAGCCGAGGGCAAGGTCTACCTGTCGGCCGTGATCCTGCCGGACGGCAAGGTCCTGGAGACGGGCGGCGCTCTGCACACGTACCGCGAGGACCCGGTCTTCGAGGCGTCGATGTACGACCCGGTGACCAATAGGTTCGAGCCCGGGCTCGCCGCCGACCCGGTGCCGCGTACGTACCACTCCTCGTCCACCCTGCTGCCCGACGGCCGGGTCCTGAGCGTCGGCGACAACCCGGGCGACGGCTCGTTCGAGCAGCGGGTGTCGATCTACAAGCCGCCGTACTTCTTCAAGGGCGCCCGCCCGAAGATCACTTCGGTGGCCTCGCAGAACTGGGCGTACGGCTCGGCGCAGCGCATCACCGTCGACAGGCCGGTGGTGAAGGCCTCCCTCATCCGCCCGGCCGCCGTCACCCATTCGTCCGACCCGAACCAGCGCCTCGTCGACCTGCCCATGACGGTCAACGGGAACACCATCGACCTCAGCCTCACCAGCAACCCCAACCTGGCGCCGCCCGGCTGGTACATGCTGTCGGTCGTCGACGCGAAGGGCGTGCCCTCGGTGTCGAAGTGGGTGCGGATCGGCCCGCAGGGGCAGGTCGCGGCGGAGCGCGTGCAGAGTTACGCCGACGAGCTCGCGGCGCCGAAGGCGCCGGGGCACGCGGATCACGGGAAGCCGAAGTCGAAGTCGGGCGTGCGGATGCCCGAGGGGTATGACGGCTGCGACCACGCGTACGGCGAGGTCAGCACCTGCGTGCCGTGGAAGTTCCCGAAGAAGGTGCCGGCGGCCGACCGGTGCGAGTGGCTGAAGTCGAAGGGGTACGGCGTGCTGGACGTGCGGCGCGACCGGCACGGTCTGGACCGGAACAAGGACGGGAAGGCCTGCGGGAAGGGAGACTTCCGCAAGCGGTGAGCGTTCGTCCGCTCTCTTGCACCGACCGACCTCGGTGGCCCGGACCTCAGGCGGTCCGGGCCACCGCGGTCGCGCACGGTCGGCGCTCGTCGAGGGGCGGGCAGCCTGACACCCTCAGAGCCGGAAGCCGGCGTTGAGGGTGTCCAGCGTGCGGTCGACGAGGGCGATCAGGTCGTCCTGTCTGCCGTGCTCGGCCCAGTACACGGTTGTCTCCATCAGGGCGGCGACGAACCCCATCGAGACGACCCGCACTTCGAGGTCGTCCGCGCGCCGCCCCGTCCGCTCGGCCACGACCTCGCACAGCATGCGGCCGGTCACGGACATGCTCTCCATCATGCGGGCGCGCACGGCGGGCACGTCGGTCAGCAACTGCGAGCGCAGGAGCATCTCCTCGGGCTCGTGGGCGAGGGAGTGCCGCAGGGCCTGGGTCACGACGGTGCGCAGGGACTCGACGAGGGGCTCGTCGGCCGGGCGGGCGCGCAGGGCCGACTCCATCAGCGGGTCGTACTCGTCGGTGATGACGATGTCTTCCTTGGCCGGGAAGTAACGGAAAACGGTCGACGGCGAGACCTCGGCGGCTTCGGCGATCTGCTCGACGGTGGTGGCCTCGTACCCCTGCTCGGCGATCAGCCGGTAGGTCGCGGTGCGGATCGCGATCCTCGTCTTGAGCTTCTTGCGCTCGCGCAGGCCCGGGCGGCGGGGCGGGGCGGTGTCGGCGAGGGGGTGCGGGGTGTCGGCGGCCATGCCCGCCATTGTCGGGCATCGGCCCCGACGGCCTCCGGCCCTCGGGGCGACTGTCAGTGGGGCGTGTCACGATGTGTGTGGGGTAAATGAACGGTCCGTGAAAGCGCACGCATGTGCGGAGGGGAAGTACGGGAAGTACGGAAGGGGGCAGCCGGGATGCGGGTATTCGTCAACGGGTCGGCCGTCGTGGTGGCGGCGTTGTGCGTGGTGGGTTTCCTGGTGGGCGGCGGGGTCGCCGTGTTCGGGGTGGTGCTGGCCGTGGTCGCGGTCGCGGCATGGCAGGTGGCCGTGGCATCGAGGCCACGGCCACCGGGGGTGGAGCGGGTGAAAGGTCCGGACGGGAGCGGACCCGGATGCGGGAGCGGGCCGTCACTCCGAATAGGCCACCAGCGAGATGCCCACATAGTGCGCGATGAACGCGGCCAGGGTCAGCGAGTGGAACACCTCGTGGAACCCGAACCACCGCGGTGAGGGGTTGGGGCGCTTGAGGCCGTAGATCACGCCTCCGGCGCTGTAGAGCAGCCCGCCGACGATCACCAGGACGAGTACGGCGATGCCGCCCGCGCGCATGAAGTCGGGGAGGAAGAAGACCGCTGCCCAGCCCATCGCGATGTAGCAGGGGGTGTAGAGCCAGCGCGGGGCGCCGACCCAGAAGACCCGGAAGGCGATCCCCGCGAGTGCCGCCGCCCAGACCGCCCACAGCAGGGTGCGGCCGGTGGAGTCGGGCAGCAGCAGCACCGTCAGAGGGGTGTAGGTGCCGGCGATGATCAGGAAGATGTTGGCGTGGTCGAGTCTGCGCAGGACGGCCTCGCCGCGCGGACCCCAGGTGCCCCGGTGGTAGACCGCGCTGACGCCGAAGAGCAGGCAGGCGGTCAGCATGTAGATCCCGCAGGCCACCCGGGCGCGTGTGGAGTCCGTGAGGGTGATGAGCGTCAGACCGGCGACGAACACGGCGGGGAACATCCCGGCGTGCAGCCAGCCGCGCAACTTCGGTTTGACGGGGCTCGGAAGCTCGATCTCGACGGGCCCCTGTCCGGGGCCGTCTGGGTTCGCGCGCTGATCGGACTGGGCGGACGTCATACGCGCAATCCTACCTACGCCACCGTAGGTTACGACCAGGTAGGGGTGAAATGAGTGGTGATGCTCACGTGAGAGGCCCCCTGGACATATGGGCGCGCGGCACGGATCATCAGATGAGTGCGGTCGGCACCGGATGAGCGCCAACGAACCATCGTCGTGAAGCATCCGGGTCGCGGCCCCCACGGGGCATACACCTGAAAACACCCTCACTTAGGAGCAACCGTGGCGCGCGACAACGCGGCTCCCACCACCCTTCCGACGAACCACCAGGAGCTGATCTCCTGGGTCGATGAGATCGCAGCCCTCACCGAGCCGGACCAGGTGGTCTGGTGCGACGGCTCGGAGGCCGAGTACGAGAGGCTCGCAGAGGAGCTCGTCGCCAGGGGCACGTTCAAGAAGCTGGACCCGGTCAAGCGCCCGAACTCCTACTACGCCGCCTCCGACCCGAGCGACGTCGCCCGCGTGGAGGACCGCACCTTCATCTGCTCCGAGAAGGAGGAGGACGCGGGCCCGACCAACCACTGGAAGGCCCCCGCCGAGATGCGGGAGATCTTCGCCGGCGAGAAGGGTGTCTTCCGCGGCTCGATGCGCGGCCGCACGATGTACGTCGTGCCGTTCTGCATGGGCCCGGTCGGCTCGCCGCTCTCCGCCATCGGCGTCGAGATCACCGACTCGGCGTACGTAGCCGTCTCGATGCGCACCATGACCCGGATGGGTCAGGCCGTCCTCGACGAACTCGGCACCGACGGCTTCTTCGTCAAGGCCGTCCACACCCTCGGCGCACCGCTCGCCGAGGGCGAGGCCGACGTGCCGTGGCCGTGCAACTCCACGAAGTACATCTCGCACTTCCCCGAGGACCGCGAGATCTGGTCCTACGGCTCGGGTTACGGCGGCAACGCCCTGCTCGGCAAGAAGTGCTACGCCCTGCGCATCGCGTCCGTCATGGCGCGCGACGAGGGCTGGCTGGCCGAGCACATGCTGATCCTCAAGCTGACACCGCCGAAGGGCGAGTCGAAGTACGTCGCTGCCGCCTTCCCGTCCGCCTGTGGCAAGACCAACCTCGCCATGCTGGAGCCCACGATCTCCGGCTGGACCGTCGAGACCATCGGCGACGACATCGCCTGGATGCGGTTCGGTGAGGACGGCCAGCTTTACGCGATCAACCCCGAGGCCGGGTTCTTCGGCGTCGCGCCCGGCACCGGCGAGCACACCAACGCCAACGCCATGAAGACCATGTGGGGCAACTCCGTCTTCACGAACGTCGCGCTCACCGACGACAACGACGTGTGGTGGGAGGGCATGACCGAGGAGGCGCCCGCGCACCTCACGGACTGGAAGGGCAACGACTGGACCCCCGAGTCCGGCACCCCCGCCGCCCACCCGAACGCCCGCTTCACCGTCCCGGCCGGCCAGTGCCCGATCATCGCGCCCGAGTGGGAGGACCCCAAGGGCGTACCGATCTCGGCGATCCTCTTCGGTGGCCGCCGCGCCACCGCCGTGCCGCTGGTGACCGAGTCCTTCAACTGGCAGCACGGCGTCTTCCTCGGTGCGAACGTCGCCTCCGAGAAGACCGCCGCCGCCGAGGGCAAGGTCGGCGAGCTGCGCCGCGACCCGTTCGCCATGCTGCCGTTCTGCGGCTACAACATGGGCGACTACATGGGCCACTGGGTCAAGGTCGGTGCCGACAAGGACCAGGCCAAGCTCCCGAAGATCTACTACGTCAACTGGTTCCGCAAGAACGACGCGGGCAAGTTCGTGTGGCCCGGCTTCGGTGAGAACAGCCGCGTGCTCAAGTGGATCGTCGAGCGCCTGGAGGGCAAGGCCGAGGGCGTCGAGACCCCCATCGGCATCCTGCCGGCCAAGGGCTCCCTGGACACCAAGGGCCTGGACCTCTCCGAAGAGGACCTGGACTTCCTGCTCACGGTCGACAAGGAGGTCTGGCGCGAGGAGGCCGCCCTGGTCCCCGAGCACCTCAACACCTTCGGCGACCACGCCCCGAAGGAGCTGTGGGACGAGTACCGCGCGCTTGTCGAGCGCCTGGGCTGATCCCCTCCTCGCTCCACTGAACTCCGCGGCCGGGCCTTCCTGGCATCCGCCCTGACCTGTGGGGTCACTGGCCCGTCGCGGCACAGCCCCCGAAGCCCCCTCACGGCTTCGGGGGCTGGTCTTTTGCGCTTGAACCGGCGCTGCCCTCCCGGAAGTGGCTGGGCGCCGTGAAGGGTTGCTCATGTGATGACGACGGCTGTTGCCGCTCCGTCGGCAACGCTCCTCACAGGCCCCGGACTGACGGTCCGTCAAGTCGCAGCGTCTGCCGACGATTCGGCGAGGAGGAAGCCGGCGAGTCCGGTGGGGCGGTGAGTCCGGTGGGGCGGTGCATCAGTGGCACCCGGCCCGTGCGCCGCAGCGGCACGCGGGCCGGGGCCGTCAGTGGGCTCCGACGAGGCGGAGTTCTTCGAGCGCGGCCGCGTGGGCGTCCATGCGCTCGGCGGCGAGGATCGCGACCGCCGTGTCGGCGCGCGAGGCGGCGACGACCAGGGCGCGTCCCGCGAGCTCGTGGGCGCGGCGGTGGAGTGCGATCGGGGCCGCGTGGGTGAGGCCGGCGTGTCTGGCCGGCGGGGCGCCGCGCAGCCGGGCCACCTGGGTGGCGATACGGTCGGCCGCGGCGCCGAGCCCCAGCTCGTCGGTGACCGCGAGGAGGGCCGCCAGGTGTCCGGCGAGCTGGATGTCCAGCTCCTCCTCGCGGGAACGGTGCGGGAAGTCGGCCCGGTCGGCGGCCATGCGATGGACCGACTTGTTGCGGATCGGCTCGTACATGGGATGGCCTCCTACAGGGTCAGGAGACCAGCCTACATTAGATTCTGTCTAAAGTTGAGCCGAGTCGCGCCGAGGGCGCGGGTGATTCCCCGCCGTCTATCGCTGCCCGTACCCATCCAGGAATGTGCCGATACGCGTCACCGCGTCCGCGAGCTCTTCCACCGCAGGGAGTGTCACGATGCGGAAGTGATCGGGCTCCGGCCAGTTGAAGCCCGTACCGTGCACGACCATGATCTTCTCGGAGCGCAGCAGGTCGAGGACCATCTCCCGGTCGTCCTTGATCTTGTAGACCTTCGGGTCGAGGCGCGGGAAGAGGTACAGCGCGCCCTTCGGCTTCACGCAGGTGACGCCCGGGATCTGGGTGAGCAGCTCGTACGCCGTGTTCCGCTGCTCCAGGATCCGGCCGCCCGGCAGTACCAGGTCCTCGATCGACTGCCGCCCGCCGAGCGCCGTCGCCACCGCGTGCTGCGACGGCATATTGGCGCACAGGCGCATATTGGCGAGGATCGTGAGCCCCTCGATGTACGACGAGGCGTGCGCCTTCGGGCCGCAGACCGCCAGCCAGCCGCTGCGGTAGCCGGCGACGCGGTAGTTCTTCGACAGACCGTTGAAGGTGAGAGTCAGCAGGTCGGGCGCGATGGCGGCGGTCGGGGTGTGCGTGGCGCCGTCGTACAGGATCCGGTCGTAGATCTCGTCGGAGCAGATGATCAGGTTGTGGCGGCGGGCGACCTCGGTCAGCCCGCGCAGCATCTCGTCGTCGTACACCGCACCCGTCGGATTGTTCGGGTTGATGATGACGATGGCCTTGGTGCGGTCCGTGATCTTGCGCTCGATGTCGGCGAGGTCAGGCATCCAGTCGGCCTGTTCGTCGCAGCGGTAGTGCACGGCCGTGCCGCCCGCCAGTGAGACGGACGCGGTCCACAGCGGGTAGTCCGGCGCGGGGACGAGCACCTCGTCGCCGTCGTCGAGCAGTGCCTGCATCGACATCTGGATCAGCTCGGAGACGCCGTTGCCCAGGTAGATGTCCTCGACGTCGAGGTCGATGCCCTTGGTCTGGTAGTGCTGCATGACCGCGCGGCGCGCCGCCAGCAGCCCCTTCGCGTCCCCGTAGCCGTGCGCGCCGGCGAGATTGCGGAGGATGTCCTCCAGGATCTCGGGCGGGCACTCGAAACCGAACGCCGCCGGGTTGCCGGTGTTGAGCTTGAGGATGCGGTGACCCGCCGCTTCGAGCCGCATCGCCTCCTCGAGCACGGGGCCGCGGATTTCGTAACAGACGTTTGCGAGCTTCGTCGACTGGATCACCTGCATGCTGGCCACCTTACGGGTGCATAACGGGACCCGCTTCGTGTTTTTGGCCACGTGGGTGTCGTGCCCCATCCCGGAAGGCCTGCGAGCCGCTGTAAAAGCCCCCTCGGAGAACGTGCGGGGGCGTCGGCCGGTGCGGCGTACGGGCCGGGCTGCGGAATCGCTGGACCGGCGGCCGCCCGGCGGATAAGGATTGCGCCCGGCCCATGGTCCGCTCACCGCCCAAACGGCAGCCATGGCACCGCAGTTGACTGGACTTTTGAGGAGCGCGTGTGGCCACAGGCAGTGAACGTTCCCGGATGATCGCCGCGGAGGACGGACACAGGGTGACGCCTGCCGAGCTGTTCTTCGACCTGGTGTTCGTGTACGCGATCACGCAGGTCACGGCACTGATGGCCGCCGACGCGTCGGCCCAGCGGGTGCTCGGCGGGATGGTGGTGCTGGCGCTCCTGTGGTGGTGCTGGTGCTGCTTCGCCTGGCTCGGCAATGTGGTGCGGGCCGACTCGGGGGCGCTGTTCGCCGTACTGGTCGCCGTGATGGCGGTGATGCTGGTCGTCTCGCTCACCGTCCCCGAGGTCTTCGGTGAACGGCCCGGCGGTCTCCCCGCGCCCCTGGTCTTCGTTCTCTGTTACGGCGCGGTACGGCTGCTGCACCTGGTCTCGTACCGCATTGCCCACCCCGACGACCGGGTCCTGCACGCCACCCTGCGCCGTACGGCGCTGCTGTCGGTGGGGCCGCCGTTCGTACTGCTCCTGATAGGCAGCGCCCTCACGGGCCTCTGGCAGCTGCTGGTGTGGCTCGGCGCGGTGGTGATCGACTACGTCGGTATCTATGTCACCGGTGCGTCGGGCTGGCGCGTCGTCTCGCCGGGGCACTTCGCCGAGCGCTACGGCCTGATCGTGATCATCGCTCTGGGGGAGTCGATCGTCGCGATCGGCGTCGGGGTGTCCGGCTACCCCGTCACCGCTGTGGTGCTGACCGCCGCCGTCGCGGGCCTGCTGGTGGTCACCGGACTGTGGCGCCTGTACTTCCGGCTGATCGGCGAGGCGGCGGAGCACCGGCTGGCGGCGCTGGAAGGCGATGAACGGACCCGGCTGGCCCGCGACGTCTACACCTTCCTGCACCTGCCGCTCGTGGCCGGGGTGGTGCTCGCCGCGCTGGGCATGAAGAAGGCCCTGCACCAGGTGGCCGACAGCAAGCACTACGCCCTCTCCGAGCCGCTGCACGGGGTGGTGGCCTGGGCGCTGACCGGCGGTGTCGGCATGTTCCTGCTCGCGGCCGCGGCCATCCTGGTGCGTACCGGCGGCCCCAGGCCGGTCATCTTGATCGCGGGCGGCGTGGGCTGCCTGGCGGCGGGCGCCGTGGTGGTCCTGATACCGGCCCTGGCCGCGCTGGTGGTGCTGGCCGCGGCGGTGGCGGGGGCGGTGGTCCTGCACGGCCGCTCCACCCGGGTGAACGCGCCGCTGTGAACCGATTCTGATCGCGGTCTTGTCCAGCATGTGGAATCCCTCAACAATGCGCATGACAAAACCGGACGTCGCACTCCGGTCACACAGGTCGTTCAAGAGGGGACCCCCACATGAAGAAGCCTCTCGTCGGCGCGCTCTTCGCCCTGCTGCTCTTCGGAGCGGGAGCGGCGCCGGCGGCCGCGGAGACTCGTACCAGCCCCCAGCAGGCCAGCCCGCAGCAGACCCGGCCCCAGCCGGCCGTCAAGGCCGTCGACTTCGCCGGAACGGTGGCGCTCAGCAACTGTTCCGGCTCTGTTGTGCGCACGCCCGCCTCGCAGCCGGGCGACCCGGCACTCGTCCTGTCCAACGGGCACTGCCTGGAGAGCGGCTTCCCGGCGCCGGGCCGGGTCGTGGTCGACCAGCCCTCCTCCCGCACCTTCGGCCTGCTCAACTCCGCGGGCACCAAGGTGGCGACGCTCAGGGCGAGCAAGATCGCGTACGCGACGATGACCGACACCGACGCGTCGCTGTACCAGCTGACCAGCACTTACGCCCAGATCCAGAACGGCTATGGCATCAAGGCCCTGGAGCTGAGCGCCACGCACCCGGTGCAGGGCACGGCCATCAAGGTCGTCTCCGGCTACTGGAAGCGGATCTACAGCTGCAACATCGACGGCTTCGCGTACCGGCTGAAGGAGGGCGCGTGGACCTGGAAGGACTCGGTCCGCTACACCTCCGCGTGCAAGACCATCGGTGGCACTTCCGGATCCCCGGTGATCGACACGGCCACCGGCAAGGTCGTGGCCGTGAACAACACCGGTAACGAGGACGGCGCGCGCTGCACGGACAACAACCCGTGCGAGGTCGACGAGAGCGGCAACGTGACCGTGCGCAAGGGCATCAACTACGGCCAGCAGACGTACGGCTTCGTCGCCTGCATCGGCGCCGGCAGCAAGGTCGACCTGACCCGCCCCGGCTGCACGCTCCCCAAGCCGTAGTGGGAGGCCCCGGGGTGGCTGTGGCAGCCGTCCCGGGGCCTCGCGGTCTCAGAGGCGCCCGGTCTCGGAGCCGCCCTGTCTCAGGCCCCCGTTCTCTCAGGGCAGGGCCGCATGGCTGGAAACTCGACCTTGCTCCAGAGCGCCCGGATGCCGGCCGGATCCTCATGGGGCAGCCCGTCCTCGGTGTTCCAGATCTTGACCGGGCCGGTGGAGTCACCGACCGGCGGCCAGCCCGGGTCACCGTCGGCCGCGAAGCCGGCCCACGCCCGCAGCATGGCGCGTGAGAGCCGGTGGTCCGCCGCGTCGGGCGGGCCGCCGATGAGGAACGACAGCGAGTCGTTGCCGAGGTTCCCGAACGCGAAGGGGATGTCCGCGCAGTGCCAGGCGCGGACCAAGCCCTCCGGCCCGTTACGGCGTCGACGGGCGAAGCGGGACATGAACGCGCGGCCGCCCGCCCCGGCGTGCCGCTCGGCGAGACGGCTGCTGTACTCGCCGAACAGCAGGTCACCGAAGATCGCGAGGTAGACGTCGAGCACAGGCGCCTGCGGCATCAGGGCGCGGTAGCCGGTCACCAGTTCGTCGGGCAGGCCGAAGTCCGCTGCGAAGGAAGCCAGTTGGCGGCCGGTGGTCACCTTGGCGCTGCTGCCGACGGCGTCCAGGAGCCAGTACTCCTCCGTCGTGTGGCAGATCAGCAGTTCCACATCGCGGGCAACGCCGGCGGCCACTCCCGTGAGCGGGTCCGTGGGCAGGATGCCGCCGTCGACGACCGGGGCGTAGATCACGGGGTCGTAGTGGCGGTACCCGGAAGCCGGGTTCGTACGGTAGGTGCCCACCACCTGGTCGGAGGCGTCGACCAGTGCCTTCGGGCTTGCGGACTTCAGGCCCTCGGCGGTGGCGGGGCAGCCCGCCGCGGCGGCGACCTCGCGGGTGGTGGCCGCTGCGAGTTCGAGCGAGTAGCAGGGCCGGGCGACGCTGTGGGTGATGGCCCGCCGGAACAGGCCGCGGGCGCGGTCCATCACCATCAGGCAGGCGATCGAGGCCGCCCCGGAGGACTGTCCGGCGACCGTGACGTTACGGGGGTCGCCGCCGAAGGCCGCGATGTTGTCGCGGACCCAGCGCAGGGCGGCGACCTGGTCGAGCAGGCCACGGTTGTCCGGGTACGAGGTGCCGCCGTCGGCGGGTACATGGCCGAACCCCTCGAAACCGAGCCGGTAGTTGAGGGTGACGACGACGAGCCCGGCGCGCGCCAGAGCGGTTCCGTCGTAGTCGGGCTGGGCGGAGGAGCCGAAGGTGTACGCACCGCCGTGGATCCAGACGAGGACGGGCAGCGGACCGTCCTCCGGAGCCGCCACCGGCGCCGGGGTCCAGATGTTCACGGTGAGGATGTCCTCGTCGCCCGGCGACCAGGCCGGTGCGCCCGGCAGCTCGGCCGACTGCGGCGCGACCGGACCGAAGCCGGCGCAGTCCCGGACGCCCGCCCAGGCGGGCGCGGGGCGCGGTGCGAGGAACCGGTCGGCGCCGAACGGCGTGGCGGCGTAAGGGACGCCGAGGACTGCGACGACGTCGGGTACGAGGCGATGGCCGAGGACCGGACCGCGCCGCGTCTCGAAGATGTCGTTCATGAGAGTTGCCTCCAGCTGAGCACGGCAGCATGTCGGACCTCTTGCTCGGGACATGCGCGTCCCCCAAGAATGCACATGACAAATTGCCTTCGGAGGGGGATTCGAATGAAGAAGCGTCTGGTGGGTGCGCTGCTCTCGTTGGCGCTCCTGGGCGCGGGTGCCGCACCCGCGGTTGCCCTGGCCGGGACTGATTCCGCGTCCGGATCCGCGACCGCGTCCGGATCCGTGACCGATTCCGCGTCCGCGACGGCGTCCCGTGCCAGGTACAAGCCCGTCGTCGTCGACTTCGCCGGGACGGTGGCGCTCAGCAACTGTTCCGGCTCGGTGGTGCGCATGCCGCACTCCCAGCCGGACGACCCGGCGCTCGTCCTGTCCAACGGGCACTGCCTGGAGACCGGATTCCCGGGCGCGGGCGAGGTGATCGTCGACCGGCCGTCGGCCCGTACCTTCAGCCTGCTCGACACCAAGGGCGGCTCGCTCGGCACGCTCAAGGCGAGCAAGGTCGCGTACGCGACGATGACCGACACGGACGTCTCCCTGTACGAACTCACCAGCACCTACGCGCAGATCCGCGGCCAGTACGGCATCAAGGCCCTGGAGCTCAACGCCACCCACCCCGTGAAGGGAAGGTCCGTCAAGGTCGTCTCGGGTTACTGGAAGAGGATCTACAGCTGCGGCGTGGACGGCTTCGTGCACCGGCTGAAGGAGGGCGTGTGGACTTGGAAGGACTCGGTCCGCTACACCTCCTCCGCCGACTGCCGGACCATCGGCGGTACGTCCGGCTCGCCCGTGATCGACACCAGGACCGGCAAGGTCGTCGCCGTCAACAACACGGCCAACGAGAGCGGCGAGCGCTGCACCCTCAACAACCCGTGCGAGGTCGACCGGCGCGGCGAGGTGACGGTCCGAAACGGGAGCCGCTACGCGCAGCAGACGTACGGGATCGTGCGCTGCGTCGCGCACGACAGCAAGATCGACCTGGACCGGAAGGGCTGCCGGCTGCCCAAGCCGTAGTGCGCGGGCGTGCCCACCGGCTGTTCGGACTACTCGGATAAGTTGATCGGTCATGTGGACGCTGAGTGCTGTCGGGTACCGCCGGCTGGGTGCCGCCGGATCGGCCGCGGCAGCCGTGGGCGGCGTCGCCGCGGGGCGGCTGCCGGCTCGCGACCCATGGGGGATATGGGTCCCCCACGGGTCCGCGACGACCGTGGCGGCGGCCGTCCTGGCGTACATCGGCCTGACGCTGCTGGTCGTGGCCTGGTGGCGGTACGGGCGGCTGGTCGCCCGTGGCGCGGCCGGCGGGGTGCGCGAAATGGTGGTCACGCTCGTCTGGTGGACCGCGCCGCTCGTACTGGCTCCGCCGCTCCACAGCGCCGACGTGTACAGCTACATAGCCCAGGGCGCGATGGTCGTCGAAGGCCACGACGTCTATACGTACGGCCCCTCTGTGCTCGGCCCGGACGAACTCGGAGCCGACGCCGCGGCCAGCGGCGGCGCGCACTGGACCGACACCCCGGCTCCGTACGGACCCGTCTTCCTCGTCCTGGCGAAGTGGGTGGTGCTCGCCACGGGCGGCCAGGTCGTCCCCGCCGTGTTCGGGATGCGGCTCGTCGCCCTGGCCGCACTCGCCCTGATCGTCGGGGCGACCCTCCACCTCGCCCGCGCACGCGGCGCCAGTGAGACCGGCGCGCTCTGGCTGGGAGCCCTCAATCCGCTGCTGCTGATCCACGTCGTGGGCGGCATGCACAACGACGGCCTGATGATCGGCCTCATGCTGACGGGCGTGGTCTGCGCACTGCGCGGCCGCTGGATCCTCGGCAGCGCGGTCGTCTCCCTGGCGATGACCGTCAAGTCACCGGCCGCCGTCGCCCTGCTCTTCATCGGCGCAATCGTCGTACGGCGGACCTCCGGGCCGCTCCCGTGGCGCGTCGTCAAAGCGTTCGCCGTGCCCGCCCTGGTGGCCGGGGCCGTTGCCGCGGCCGCCACCCTGCTCAGTGGCACCGGCTTCGGATGGCTCAGGACGCAGAGCGTCGCCGGGACCATCCACACCGCCCTGTCGGCCTCCAGCGACATCGGCCTCGGCATCGGCGAGCTGACGCGCCTGCTGTTCGGCTGGGACCCGGAGCCGGTGAAGAGCGCCTTCCAGACGCTCGGCCTGGCTCTCGCCCTCGCCGTCATCGGTTACGCCGCCCTCGCGACCTTCCGCAGCGTGCGTCCCTGGCGCGGCGACCCGCCCCTGCACCCCGTCCACGCCCTGGGCGTGGCCCTGTTGGCCCTGGTCGCCCTCTCGCCGATGGTGCAGCCGTGGTACCTGCTCTGGGGCATGGCGGCGATCTCCGCCACCGCCTGGAACGGCAGGCTCGGCCGCATCCTGACGGTGCTGTCCGCCGCCCTGGTCTACGAGACGCACCCCAGGGGCAGCACCCCGGCGTACGGCTTCTGGATCGCGGGCGCCGTGTGCGTGCTGGGCGCGGTGCTGCTGCGCAGGCAGCAGCGGGATGAACGGTCCTCCCCAGCGGTGAAGTTGCCGGCGATGCGGACGTACGGGACGCCGGCCGGGAGCGCGCGCGGCGACGAGCGGGCGGAGGTCGGCGCGAGCACGGACGGGCCGGACGCGGAGGGGCTGGACTCCGACGGGTTGAGCGCGGACGGGCGGAACGCCGACGGGTCGAAAAGGACCACGTCGGCGCGGTAGCCGTGCCCGCCGGTCAGGGCGTACGCCGGACCGATCGCCCCGCGAGGACGTCGGTCCGTCTGCCGTCCTCGATCACGAACCGGCCGTCGACGAGGACGTGCGGGATGCCGGTCGGCAGCGTGCGCGGGGCCTCGAACGTGGAACCCGCGGCGACCGTGTCCGGGTCGAAGAGCACGAGGTCGGCGCGGTAGCCCTCCCGTACGATCCCCCGGTCCGGCAGCCGCAGGCGGGCCGCCGGGCGGGAGGTGAGGTGCGCGACGCACTCCTCCAGGGAGAGGACTCCCAGGTCGCGGGCGTAGTGGCCCAGGTAGTGGGGGAAGGTCCCGTACGCGCGCGGGTGCGGCTTGTAGCCCTGCAGGATGCCGTCGCTGCCGCCCGTGTGGACGCGGTGGCGCATGATCGCGCGGACGTTCTCCTCGTGCCCGACGTGCTGAAGGATCGTCGAGCCGAGGTTGTCGTTGATCAGCAGGCGACGGGCGGTGACCCAGGGTGCCTCGCCGCGCCGGGCGGCGGACTCGGCGATCGTCTTGCCCACGCAGCTCGCGAGGCCGGGGTCACTGACGCCCGAGATCTCGATCGTGTCCCACTCGATGGGGACGCCGTGGCAGCCGTCCGCGCCGATGACCTCCATGTGGTGGCGGATCTTCTCGGCGCTCACGTCGTCGCGCAGCCGCGCCAGGGTCGACTCGGGGCCGCCTTCGCTCGCCCAGCTCGGCAGCATCGCGACCAGCGTCGTGCAGCCGGGCGTGTAGGGGTACGTGTCGAGGGAGATGTCCGCGCCCTCGTCGAGCGCCGTGTCGAGGAGGCCGAGGAGGTCGGGCGCCTTGCCCTTGTTGACCCCGAAGTTCATGGTGGCGTGCGCGAGATGGAGGGCGCAGCCGGCGTTGCGGGTGAGGGTCACCATCTCCTCGTACGCGGCGAGGGCTCCTGCGCCGTACGAACGGTGGTGGGGGCAGTAGTAGCCGTCGTAGCGCGCCACGACGCGGCACAGTTCGGTGAGTTCGGCGTCGTCGGCGTACATGCCGGGGGTGTAGGTCAGGCCCGACGACATGCCGACGGCGCCCTGCTCCAGGCCCTCGGCGACGAGTTGCTTCATGCGGGTGAGCTCGGCGGGGGTCGCCGGGCGGTCGTCCCAGCCGGTCGCGTACATGCGGACCGTGCCCTGCGGGACGAGGTACGCGGCGTTGACGGCGATGCCCTGGCGGTCGAGCCGGTCGAGGTACTCGCCGACGGTCCGCCAGTCGAAATCGATGCTCGTGTCCCCGGGCGCACCACCGTTCCAGCCGGTGATGGCCCTGCGGACCTCGGCGAGGGTGCGGTCGTCGACCGGCGCGTAGGACAGCCCGTCCTGGCCGAGGACTTCGAGGGTCACGCCCTGGGCTGCCTTGGCGCTGTGGTCGGGGTCGCGGAGGAGGGCGAGGTCGCTGTGGGCGTGCATGTCGATGAAGCCGGGGGAGAGGGCGAGGCCGTCCGCTCGCAGCGTGCGGCGGCCGCCGGGGCGCGGGCCGCTGTCGCCGTCCCGCCGGATCTCGGCGATGCGGCCGCCGTTCAGGCCGACGTCGGCCCGGTAGGAGGCACCGCCGGTGCCGTCGATGACGCGTACGTCCCGAATGACGAGGTCCATGGCTGTTGCTTGCCTCTCTGCGTGGCTGGCGGCAGACGCCGGACGGGCCGGCTTCGCCCCCTGGGCGACTTCAGCCCGTCCGGTGTGTGAGGAGCGGGGTCCTGGGGCGGGCCCCGCTCCCCCCGCCCGGGGCTAGAAGAACGTGCGGAGGTAGTCCGTGACGGTGCCGTCCGCCTCGACGAGGGGGATCAGCTGCCACTTGTCGAAGGACGTGCAGGGGTGGGACAGCCCCAGACCGAGCCAGTCGCCCACCTCCAGTCGCGCCTCCGGCCCCGTTCGCACCCACCCGTGCTGGTCCGAAAGCCCGGTGACCGTGATGCCTGCCGCCGGCCGCACCTCACCGGTGCCGGCGTCCCGTACCGCCTGCGCCTCCGGCAGGTCCAGGTCGTACGCCGCGTCGCGCTTGCCCGCGTTGACGAAGGCCTGCTCCGCGTCGGGCCGGGAGACGACCTGCGCCCAGAGGCGGAACGCGGGCTGGAGCGCGCCCTCGTCCGGCACCCGGTTGAAGGGGGTGAGGTGGCGGTAGTGGCCGTCGTCGTGCGAGACGTACGCGCCGGACCGCAGCAGCTTGAGTACCGGCAGCGAGAGCTCGGGGATCTCCGCGAACACGTCCGCCACCGCGTCGAACCACGCACTGCCACCCGCACTGATCACGATCTCCGCGGCCGCCGCGGAAGCGAACCGGCCCGCCTTGTCGAAGTCCGCCGCGAGGGCGACCAGTTCACGCACCCACGCACGCACCTTGTCGCCGTCCGCCTGCGGGACCTCGCCCTCGTACCCGGCCACGCCCACCAGCCGCAGCGTCGTCGTGGCCGCCACGGCGTCCGCGACCGCCGCGCAGTCGGCGGCCGTCCGGGCGCCGGTACGGGCCCCCACGCCGGCGCCGAGCTCGACGACCACGTCCACCGGGCGCGAGGCGGCGGCCGCCCGCAGCGCCTCGTCCATCAGCTGAACGCCGCGCACGGAGTCGACGTAACAGATGAACCGGAAGTCCGGGTCGGCGTCCAGTTCGGCGGCCAGCCAGCGCAGCGCCGCCGCGTCGACGACCTCGTTGGCGAGGAAGATCCGCTGGATGCCGTACGCCCGGTACACACGAGCCTGGTGCGGCACGGCCGCGGTGATGCCCCACGCCCCGCGCTCCAGCTGGCGCGCGAAGAGCTGCGGGGACATCGACGTCTTGCCGTGCGGCGCGAAGGCGAGGCCGTGGCGCTCCGCGTACGTCTCCAGGAGTGCGAGGTTGTGTTCCACCGATTCGGCGGAGAGCGCGAGCACGGGGGTGGTGAAGCCGCCCGTGAAGAGGTTGCGGCGCTCGGCGGCGAGCTCCCCGACCGTCAGCCCCTCGGCGTCCGGCGGAAGCGCCTTGAAGCGGTGGTCCACGCGCTCGTCCGCGAGTGCGGCGAGCGCCGCGGGTCGTCCGACCGGGTTGCTTACGGCCATGAAAGCCTCCTCATGAGTACAGTTGCAACATATGCAACGACCATTGCGTATATCGCTGAACGCTGTCTAACATCCGAGCCGATGCAGGGTCAATGGTGAGCCAGACGGCGAGCCTCGGTGAGTCAGTGGTGAGGAGCTCGATCGTGACCGCGCCCGCGGACGAAGCAGCAGAACGCAATGGAGACGCCGCAGCGGTGGATGTGGTCTGCCTCGGCGAGTCCATGGTGACGTTCCTGCCCTCCCGGCCCGGTCGCCTCGCCGACGTACCGTCCTTCGGCCGCGGCATCGGCGGCGCCGAGTCCAACGTCGCCTGCGCCCTTGCCGCCGCCGGGCACCGCGCGCGGTGGGTGGGGCGGGTGGGCGCCGACGGGTTCGGCGACCATCTCGTGGCGGCCGTCGCCGCCTATGGCGTCGACACCTCCGCCGTCCAGCGCGACCCGCACCGCCCCACCGGCATCTACTTCCGTACGGCGACCGACCGCGACGCCGAAGGCTTCGAGGTCGTCTACTACCGCGCCGGGTCGGCGGCCTCCGCGATGTCCCCCCGGAACATGCCGCTCGACGACCTGGCCACCGGCCGCGTACTGCACCTGTCCGGGATCACGGCCGCGCTGTCCGCCGACTGCCTGGCCCTGATGCGTACGCTGACCGCCCGCCGTCCCGGCCGGCCCCTGGTCTCCTTCGACGTCAACCACCGCGCGCACCTGTGGCGCGGAGCGGAGGGCCCCCGGGTCCTGCTCGACCTCGCGCGCGGTGCGGACCTGGTCTTCGTCGGCGAGGACGAGGCGGAGACGGCCTGGGGTGTCCGGGGCGCGGCCGAGATCCGCCGCACCCTGCCGGAGCCGGAGATCCTGGTCGTCAAGCAGGGCGCGGCGGGCGCGACGGTCTTCACCCGGCCCCCCGGGGACAGCGGCTCCGGCCCCGGCGCCCCCGAGGCCCCCGACACCATCACCACCGTCCCCGCCCTCCGCGTGGACGTGGTCGCCCCCGTCGGCGCCGGGGACGCCTTCGCCGCCGGGTTCCTCTCCGCGACCCTGCGCGGCCTGCCCGTACGGGACCGGGCCCGGCACGGTCACCTCATGGCCGCCGCCGCGCTCACCGTCCCCGGCGACCTCGGTACGCCGCCGTCCCGCGCACACGCCGACCGCCTCGCCGCCCTGGACACCGACGCCTGGGGGAGACTTCGTCTCGGCCCCGGCTGGACGGGCGCCGCCGACCAGGAGGTACGTACGCCATGAGCCAGACCGTCGACCGCGCGCTGAGCATCCTGCCGCTGCTCGCGCAGGGACCCGCCGACCTCGGGCAGGTCGCCGAACGCCTCGGCGTCCACAAGTCCACCGCGCTGCGCCTCCTGCGTACCCTCCACGAGCACGGCCTCGTCTACCGGCAGCAGGACCAGCGCTACCGCCTCGGTGCCCGCCTCTTCGCGCTCGCCCAGGAGGCCGTCGAGAACCTCGACGTACGCGAGATCGCGCACCCGCACCTCGCCGCGCTCAACAACGAGTGCGGGCACACCGTCCACCTCGCCGTGTACGAGGAGACCGAGGTCGAGGTGCTCTACATCGACAAGGTCGAGAGCCGCTACCCGGTCCGTATGTACTCGCGCATCGGCAAGCCCGTCGCGATCACCGTCGCCGCCGTGGCGAAACTGCTGCTCGCCGACCTCCCGGAGGCCGAGCGCCGCGCCATCGCGGAGAAGCTCGACTACCCCACCTACACGTCCCGTTCGACACCGAACGCCGGAGCCTTCCTCAAGGAACTGGCGCTCGTACGCGAACAGGGCTGGGCCACCGACCTCGGCGGCCACGAGGAGTCCATCAACTGCATCGGGGCCCCCATCCGCGGTGCGGACGGCCGGGTCGTCGCCGCCATGTCGGTGTCAGCGCCGAACGTCGTCGTCACCGCCGAGGAACTCCTCACCCTCCTGCCGCTGTTGCGCCGCACCGCCGACGCCATCAGCAGGGAGTACTCAGGAAACACGCCCCCGAAGGAAGCAAGCGCATGAGCGAGAAGACCGCGATCACCCCGTCCACCCACACCGCCCCGCCCGCCAGGTTCTCCCACGGCGTCCGCAAGGGCAACATCCTCCAGGTCGCCGGCCAGGTCGGCTTCCTGCCGGCCGTCGAGGGCCAGGCACCCACCCCCGCGGGCCCGACCCTGCGCGAGCAGACCCTCCAGACCTTCGCCAACGTCAAGGCGATCCTGGAGGAGGGCGGCGCGAGCTGGGACGACGTGATGATGATGCGCGTCTACCTCACCGACACCGGCCACTTCGCCGAGATGAACGAGATCTACAACGCGTACTTCGAGGAGCAGGGCCTCAGGGAGGCCCCCGCCGCCCGTACGACCGTCTACGTCGGTCTCCCGGCCGGCCTCCTCATCGAGATCGACGCGCTCGCCGTGCTGAGCTGACGCGCGCCACCTCCCTCCGCTTCCCCCACCCGCACGCCGTACGTCATCACGGCGCGGCGCCCACCGCCCGGGCGCCGCGCCGCGATACCCCCTGCCCCGAAAGCCCCATGGAATTACGAGGTCCTCCTCATGTCCCTGCTCGCTGCCGCCGCCCCCGTTCCCGCGGAGACCCCACCCCACACCGGAGGTCTGCTCACCCTCATCGGCGGCACGGCCGGTCTGCTGACCGTCGCGGCCCTCGGCATCGCCCTGCTGCTCCTCCTGATCATCAAGGTCAGGCTCCAGCCGTTCGTCGCGCTGCTCGCCGTCTCCATCGTCGTCGGCCTCGGCGCGGGCCTCTCCGTCACCGAACTCTTCGGCACGGTCCAGAAGTCCGCCGTCGTCTCCGTCATCGAGTCCGGCATGGGCGGCATCCTCGGACACGTCGCGATCATCATCGGCCTCGGCACGATGCTCGGCGCGATACTCGAAGTGAGCGGCGGCGCGGAGGTGTTGTCCTCCCGGCTCCTCGGTCTCTTCGGCGAGAAGCGCGCCCCGCTCGCCATGGGTCTCACCGGCCTCATCTTCGGCATCCCGGTCTTCTTCGACGTCGGCATCTTCGTCCTCGCGCCGATCGTGTACGCCGCCGCCAAGCGCTCCGGCAAGTCGATCCTGCTGTACGCGATGCCGCTGCTCGCCGGCCTCTCCATGACCCACGCGTTCCTGCCCCCGCACCCGGGACCGGTCGCCGCGGCCGGCCTCTTCCACGTCTCGCTCGGCTGGGTCATCCTCATGGGCATCGTCTGCGGCATCCCCGCCGTGCTCGCGGCCTGGGCGTACGCGGCCTGGATCGGGAAGCGCGTCTTCGTCGACGTCCCGCACGACATGGTCGAGGCCGCCGAGGACGCCAAGGCCGCCGTCGTCGCCGAGCAGACCGCCGCGGGCCGCAGCCCGCAGGAGCAGCCCGTCTCGCTCGCCACGGTCCTGACCATCATCGGTACACCGCTGGTCCTCATCCTCGCGGCGACGTTCTCCTCCATCGCGCTGGACCCCTCCACGCTCCGCTCGGTCGTCGAGTTCTTCGGCAACCCCTTCGTCGCCCTGACGATCGCCCTGCTGATGGCGTACTACCTGCTCGGCATCCGGCGCGGCTGGTCCCGCAAGTCCCTGGAGCAGGTCTCGACTTCGTCCCTCAAGCCCGTCGGAAACATCCTGCTGGTCGTCGGCGCTGGCGGCATCTTCGGCGCGGTCCTCAAGGCGAGCGGCGTGGCCCAGGCACTCTCCGACACCTTCAACGACGTGGGTCTGCCGGTCATCGTCCTCGCGTACCTGATCTCGCTGGTGCTGCGCGTCGCGCAGGGCTCGGCGACGGTCGCGATCGTCACCACGGCGGGCATCGTGCTCCCGCTCGTCGAGAACGGCGACCACTCGCAGGCCTTCCTGGCCCTGGTCATCATGGCGATATCGGCCGGTTCGATCTTCGCCTCGCACGTCAACGACGGCGGGTTCTGGATCGTCTCCAAGTACTTCGGCATCTCGGAGCGGGACACGCTGAAGTCCTGGACGGTGCTCGAGTCAATCCTGTCGGTCGCCGGCTTCGCGGTCGCGGCGCTCCTGAGCCTGGTGATCTAGCCGTACGGTGTGGAGCAGAGGGCGTCCCGGGACCCGTCCGTCCCGGGGCGCCCTTTCACCGGTCGGCGATACTGGGCCCGGAACGTGTGACAGCGAAGGGGCTGACGACAGTGGAACAGACCGGACACCCGGGCGGCGCGGCACCGGGCCCTTACGGGCAGTCGCAGTACCGGAACCAGCCGCAGCACCAGTACCCGCCGCAGCACCAGCCCCCGTCGCAACTCCCGCCTCAGCCCCAGCAAGGCTTCGGGCCGCCGCCGCCCGCCTTCGCGCCCGCGCCGTCGCCCGTGCCTCCTCCGCCCGGGGCCTACGCGGCGCCGATGCCCGCGGGCCCCGAGTTCCTGGCCACGGACCGCCGTAACGCGGTCGTGGTCGACGCCGAAGGCGTCTCGCTCGAAAGCAACGGCGCCACCATCGACTTTCCCTGGCGCGACATCCAGACCGTGCACTACAAGCCGGGACCCGGCGGCGAAGTCCTCATGCTCGCCGTCGCGCTCCCCGACGGCCGGTTCTACGAAGGCGTGGTAGCTGCCCGCAACCAGGCGAAGCTCCAGGAGTGGTTCGCCGAACTCGCCCCCGTACTCGGCTACTACCTCGCGGGCCGGGGCCACTAGGAGCGTGGGGGCGACGCGCGTGCGTACGCGCGGCTGAAGGGGTGCCCCGGACGTCCCCGGACACCCCTCCGCCGTATCAACGCCTCAGCTTCCGGCGCAGTACTGCTGCTCCTTGCCGATCGACCGGTACATGCAGTCGGAGTTCTCCAGCAGTTGCAGCACCGCGTCGCGGTTGCGGCTCGTCTCGCGCTCGATCACCTCGTCGGGCGGGTAGAAGCCGCCGCCGCCGAAGCCGCTCGGGTACATCTCGAAGGTGTACCCGAAGATCTTCTGATTGCCCCACAGCCAGTCGTCGATCGACCCGTCCGTGATGTAGAGGTCGCTCGACTGCTCCGGGGTGTAGCCGTTGCTCGCGGCCATCTTCTGGCCGACGGCGGCGAAGGCGTTGCGGTCGTCCTGGGTCATGCCGGGCGCCGTGTCCGCGTTCGTGTAGCCGAACGGCCAGAGCACCAGTTCGCTGTACGTGTGGAAGTCGATGCCCGCCTTGATCTGCTGCTTCCCGCCGACGACCCGCGAACGGACGAAGTCCGCCACGACCTTCACCTCGGGTGCGGACTCGGGGGCCCGGCCCCGGTACGTCTCGGAGCTGAACGAGCCCGAGGAACCGCCGCAGCAGCCCCACTTGAAGTCCCAGTTGCGGTTCATGTCCGTACCGACGTACGAAGAACCGGAGTTGGGCTGCCGGTTCTTGCGCCAGCTGCGGTACGAGCCGGAGGCGATGTCGTACTCGCCGCCGTCCGGGTTGAGGTCCGGCACGATCCAGATCTCGCGGTTGTTCACGACGTTGGTGATCCGGGAGTCGGAGCCGTATCCGGCGCCCAGCTCGCGCAGCAGGTAGAGCGCCATCTCGACGGTCAGG
Source organism: Streptomyces sp. NPDC055287 (assembly GCF_053646035.1). Classification (NCBI taxonomy): domain Bacteria; kingdom Bacillati; phylum Actinomycetota; class Actinomycetes; order Kitasatosporales; family Streptomycetaceae; genus Streptomyces; species Streptomyces sp. NPDC055287. The sequence continues at coordinate 56,260 of NZ_JBSHNE010000002.1, forward strand.
TGCTCGCGGGCGTGCTGGTGGTGGGTGAAGAGGACCTCGGGCTCGTTCTCGTCGGTCGCCACGTTGTCGCTGATCTTGATGGCGATGAGGTCGCGGCCCTGGTACGACTTGCCGATGACGCGCTTGCTCATGAGGTTCGGGTACTGCTGGAGGCGCTGGTTGATCTCCGCGTTCATCTCGGCGTAGTTGTGATAGCGCGAGTCGGCGGGCGGGAAGTCCATGGGCGCGACGGCCAGACCGTTGGTGCGCGCGGGCGGCGCGGGCAGCGCCTTCGGGGCGTATCCGAGCGCCTTCAGCCGCTTGACCTGTGCGGCGTTGGCGCTGACGACGACGGAGTGGTCGTCGGCCTCGTCCACCGAGACTCCGGTGGCCGCGACGGCGGTACGGGCGGCGGCGGTGGCCGGACCGTGGATCTCGTACTGCCTGATCACTTCTTCCGCTGTGGCGGCCGGGGTCCGGTCGGCGCCCGCCCCTGCCGGGGTCGCGCTCGCGGTGAGTGGCGCCGCCACGGCGAGTGCCACGAGGGCCGCGAGGCCCGCGAGGGTGGCGGACTTGGCTGACCCTCTTCCGCGTATGCGAAGTCGCATGCTGTCTCCTGGGTGGGGAGTGTGGGGGTGTGCGACGCATGTCGTGCGGGAGTGCTGGCCCACATGGTGCGGGCATGGCATGAACGGGTCAAGAGCGGGGTTCGGCCATGCGGCGCACCCCGCCGCCCTCGGGCGCCCCTCTTGCGCGATCACCCCTGTGCCGCTTTGGTGATCTGGATCACCATCGGGGACGAGTGGGAGGACGCCGAGATGACAGGCACGACAGAGAGCGACACCGGAGAGGCCATCTCCCAGCCACGCAAGTCCAGTTGGAAATACATCGGCCCCGGCATCGTCGTCGCGGCGACGGGTGTCGGAGCCGGTGACCTCGTCGCGACACTGATCGCGGGCAGTAAGTTCGGCTACACGCTGATGTGGGCCGCCGTCATCGGCTGCGTCGTCAAGATCTCACTGGCCGAAGCCGCCGGCCGCTGGCACCTCGCCACCGGACGCACCCTCTTCGAGGGCTGGCGCAGCCTGGGTCAGTGGACCACCGTGTACTTCGCCATCTACGTCGTCGTCTGGGGCTTCGTCTACGGCGCGACGGCCATGTCGTCGTCCGCCCTCCCCATCGTCGCGCTCTTCCCCGACGGGCCGAGCCTCAAGGTGTGGGCGATCGTGACGGGCCTGGTCGGGCTGGTCTTCGTCTGGTTCAACCAGTACGCCGTCTTCGAGAAAGTCATGACGGTGCTGGTCGGCGTGATGTTCGTGGTCGTCGTGTACGTCGCGCTCCGCGTCGGCCCCGACGTCGGCGCGTCCTTCGCCGGCCTGCTTCCCGTACTCCCGGACGGCTCGCTCCTCTACACGCTCGGCCTGATCGGCGGCGTCGGCGGCACCATCACCATGGCGGCGTACGGCTACTGGGTGAACGCCAAGGGCTGGACGAACTCCGGCTGGATGAAGGTGATGCGCCTCGACAACCGGGTCGCCTACCTCACCACCGGCATCTTCGTGGTCGCCATGCTGATCGTCGGCGCGGAGCTGCTGCACTCCTCCCAGCTCGCCCTCACCAAGGGCGACCGCGGCCTGATCGACCTCGGCAAGATCCTGGAGGACCGGTACGGCGCCGTCACCGCCAAGCTGTTCCTCGTCGGCTTCTTCGCCACGTCGTTCTCGTCCCTCATCGGCGTCTGGCACGGCGTGAGCCTGATGTTCGCCGACTTCGTCGAGCGCCTCCAGCGCGACCGCCTCCAGCGCGACCGCAAGGGCGCCCCGGTCGACGTGGGCACGGTGGAGGAGTTCGCCGCCGGTGTGAAGGAACGCTCGCTGCCGTTCCGTGCGTACGTGCTGTGGCTGACGTTCCCGCCGATGGCGCTGCTGTGGCTGGACCAGCCCTTCGGCCTGGTGGTGGTGTACGGCGTGCTCGGCGCGTTCTTCATGCCGTTCCTGGCGCTGACGCTGGTGTGGCTGCTCAACTCCTCCCGTACGCCGACGGAGTGGCGCAACGGCCTGCTCAGCAACGTGATGCTGGTGGCCTCGGGGCTGCTGTTCATCGTGCTGTGCGTCCAGCAGGTGCGGGAGATCCCCTGGTAGGGGGCGACGGGTACGGACGCGTGCAGCGCCGCCGGGGGAGCGGCGGCGCTGCACGGCCGGGGGCCATCGGCTCCAGGCACTACGGGAGGTTGTGCACGTGCGGCCCCACGGCGTTCGACCAGGCGTTCCCGGCCGTCGCGTCCCAGTTCGTGGACCAGGTCATGGCGCCGCGCAGACCGGGGTAGGTCTTGGCGGGCTTGAACGAACCGCAGTTGGTGCCACGGGCCAGACAGTCGAGGGCGTTGTTGACGACCGACGGGGAGACGTATCCACTGCCGGCACCCCGGGTGGAGGCCGGTACGCCGATGCCGACCTGGCTCGGCGCGAGGCCGCCCTCCAGCTGGATGCAGGCGAGCGCGGTGAGGAAGTCGACGGACCCCTGCGAGTAGACCTTGCCGTCGCAGCCGAGCATGGAGCCGCTGTTGTAGTACTGCATGTTGACGACGGTCAGGATGTCCTTCACGGCGAGCGCTGTCTTGAAGTACTCGCTGCCGGTCGACTGCATGTCGATGGTCTGCGGCGCCATGGTGAGGACGAGCCCTGAGCCGGTCTTCGCGGACAGCTGGCGCAGCGCCTTGGTCAGGTACGTCGAATTGATCCCGTGTTCGAGGTCGATGTCGACGCCGCTGAAGCCGTACTCCTGCATGAGCGCATGGGCGCTGTTGGCGAAGGCGGTCGCGGACGCGTCACTGTTGATCGTGACGTTGCCCTTCTCCCCGCCCACCGAAATGATCACCGACTTCCCGGCGGCCTTCTTGGCGGCGATGTCGGCCTTGAAGTCGGCGGTGCTGGTGTAACCGACGGCGGGGTCGAGGTTGAAGACGATCTGGCCGGGCGTGGCGGTCGAGTCGGCGAAGGAGACGGCGATGATGTCGTACTGCGCCTGTACGTCGCGGAGCTTCTGGACGGTCGCGCCGTTGTTGAAGTTCTGCCAGTAACCGGTCAGCGCGTGCTTGGGCACGGCGGGCCCGGGACCGGGGTCGCCGCCGCCAGGGGCGGTCCGGCCGCTGACGGCGGCGGACTTGGGGGACTCGCCGGCGGAGTTGGTCGCGGTGATCTGGAAGTCGTACGCCGTGTCCGCGGCCAGCCCCGAGACGGTCGCCGAGGTCCCGGTGACGGACTGGACCTTCGTACCGCCGCGGTAGACGTTGTAACCGGTGGCGCCACTGACGCCGGACCAGGAGAGCGCGACGGAGGACGAGGTCGTGGTCCCGACCGCCAGCCCGGAGGGGGCGGCCGGTATGCCCGGCTCGGGGTCGGTGCCTCCGCCGCCGTCGGGGCCGAAGACGGAGACGTCGTCGACGTAGTAGGCGCTCTGGCCGTACCAGCCGTGGGTGTAGACCGTCACGGAGGTGGTGGAGGGGCCGGCCTTGAAGCTGGTGGTGAGCTGCTTCCAGCCGGACGAGTCGGGCGTCCAGGTGGAGACGTCGGTGGTACCGGTGCCGCTGGCGCCGAGGTAGGCGTACCCGCCCTGTACCCAGGCGCTGAGCGTGTACGTCGCACCGGGCTTGACGGTGACGGTCTGCGAACAGCGGGCGTTGTCCTGCCCGGCGGGGGTGGCTTTGAGGGCAGCGGCGCCACCGTGGGTGGGGGAAGAGACGGTGGCGCCGCTGCCTGCGGAGCAGGCCCAGTTGCTGAGCCCGGACTCGAAGCCGGCGTTCTTGGCAACGTTCAGGTCGGCGGCCTGAGCGGCGGGCGCGGCCAGACCGGCGGTGACGAGGAGAGCGGCGGCCAGGGCGGTGGTGAGGGCGGGGCGGGAGAGGGTGGGGCGGTTGAGTGCCTGGCGGGGGAGCGCGGGGGCGTTGAGCGTTGGGCTGGAAAGTGCGGGGTGGGGATCTGCGGGGCGGGGATATGGCGGGTGGGGATCTGCGGGGTGGGGATCTGCGGGCTGGGGAATTGCTGGGCGGTCCACTTGCTGCCTCCGGTGGGGGAGTGTGGGGAGGAGTCGCTGGGACGGTGGCCACCGTTTGTTGTTGGTCGTTAAAATGGTTCAGACCAATTGACTTGTCAAGACCTCTGGCGACAGGGGCACTTGAGTGGCGCGCGGGGCATCCGCCTGTCTGGCGCCGGGGGCTGCGCGCCTGCGGCGGAAGGCGGCGGGTGCTTCGGCGGTCCTGGGGCTGCGGTTGCTTCTGGCGTGGGGGCCGCCTTGGCTAAGGGTGGCGTCGGAGGCCCGGCCCTCAAGGGCGCTCCTACGTCGCGTCGCCTGCGGCGATTGCGCTTCGCTCCACCCTTGACCGCCGAACCTCCGCCGCAATGCTTAAGGGGGGCGGCCCCGGGGGGGAGCCCACGGGTCAAGCTCGGCAAGTGGCTGGTGGTGCATTGCCGGGCGGCGGGTGTGTGGGTGGGGCGCGCTCTGTTTCGGGGGCGGTGCGGCCCCTGGTTCGGCGGGTGCGGGGACGGTGGTTGGTGCGACACCCGCATTCCTCCGCACACGCGCGCCCGGGCCGGTGGACGGCCGATCGCGATCGGCGACCTGCGGACCGGTGGGTGTGCGGGTGGGGGGCGAGAGTTGAATGGGGCGACTCGGGCGGGTGTGGCGTCCGCCCCCACCGGTGATCGGTTGAGCTGCAAGCTGGTTGCTGGTGTGGGTGGGTGGTGAGGCACCGATGCCGCACGGCGTCGCCGTAATCGATGTCGCGTGTGCGGCCGCCGCAGGGGCCCACTCGTCGTCCCGTCAGGCACACGGCTCACACCAGTCACGCCACCTGGCTCTCCGCACACGGGCCATGCTTCCGCCGTGGGTGGAAAGGCTCCCTTGATGGCAGGAAACGATACGGCTGTGGCCGGTGGGACTGGAGAGCCACTGAGGACCGCCAAGTGCCGGGGTTAATCGCATTCCGGCCTCCCGGACCGCTCGCCGGAGCGAGCGAACCGCACCAACGCCGTATGTGGGCCCCGCCAAGCCCAGCCAACTCGCCCTTCCCTCCGATTTGTCGAGCACGGAGGGACCAGTGGGGCCGGTGTGGTGTCAGCAGGCATCACGTGTCGGGTCCGGTTCACGCCAAGCCCACGCCGAGTGGTTGCTATGCGACTAACCCGGCACGTGACGCGCCCTCGCAGCCTTCCGATGCGCCGAAAAAGGGGCAAAGTGGGCGTGCTTGTTCGTCTTCTGCCGGGTTCGTCGCATCCGCCGGGACGGGCACCTCCAACCACCCCACCGGCCCCACCGAGGCCGCTGAAAGCCCCACCATCCGGAAGCCGTCCGGCCGGATCACATCGGTCCGAGCCGTCGGCAGGACCACAAAGCCCCCGGGCTCCCTTCCACCCACCAAGCCCGGCCACGTGCTTGTGGCCCGACCGGCCACCGGCGGGGGCGGACGCCGAACCGGCACGAGTCCCCCCATTCAACTGCCGCGCACCACCCGCATCGCCATGAGTCCGCAGGTCAACCTGCCCAGTCAGCCACCCACCGGCCAGGGTGCGCGTGTGCGGAGGAATGCGGATGCCGCACCAACAACCGTTCCCGCACCCGCCGAACCCGGGGCCGAACCACCCCCGAAGGAGAGCGCGCCCCACCCACACACCCGACAGTCACCAATCCCACCCGAGCCGCTCCCCCACCTGCCGTGCAGGGCGTTTTTCTTTGGGCCGTCCCCGTATAAGCGTTAGCGGTGGGCCGGGGTGGCGGGTCAAGGGTGGGCCGCAGGCCCATCGCGCAGCGACGCGACGCAGGAGCGCCCTTGACGCGCCACCCCGGCCCACCGACACTCGAGCGCCCAGGGACGACCCGAAACCCCCAGAAGCAACCCGTGGTCAGCGGTCGCCGCAGCCTCCGCTCAACTTGCTTGCCCCCGCCACGCAGTGCACTCGTACGAGAAAAAGGAAAACTGTTCTCCGCCACGTAGGCCGTGGATAAAGTGCTCGTGCAGCACGACGGAGCAGTATCGATCTGCGGGCGCCGGGATCAGCGGCGTACGGAGTGAACGGGGAAACCAACGTGCCGACCGCGATCGCAGTCACCAGCGCCGACTTGGTGTTGCCGCCCACCGATCAGCAGACTCCGACCGCCGCCCTGCTCCAGGCGCCGGACGCCCAGCCGCTCGAAGCCGCGCTCGTCGACATGAACGTCATGCTGGAACGGTACGGGTACGTCGTCGCCGTCTATCCCGCCTCCATTCCGGCCGCCCACGAACGCCGCCTCCACACCATCCGCTCGATGCTGGAGACCGACCGCCTGGCGTTGCTCAAGCTCGACCTGCCGCCGCTGGGAATCGCCGTACTCGTACGCCAGCTCCGGCAGTTGTCGATCTGCGACTTCAGCGCGGGCGTCGTCGCGTCGGCGGCCAGGCTTCTGTCCCATTACATCTACGCGGGCGCGCTCCTCAACTCCGTGACAAAACTCGATCGCGTTCCGGTCAGCCTCAAGTCGCACGCGAAGTCGTGGATGCCGGGTACGCAGTTCGGCGTACTGGCCAACCCGAACCCACAGTTGATCAAAATCAGCAACAGCGGGACGGGTCCGGTCGACGGCTCCGGGGCCGGGCTCGCCGGACCCGGATTCGCCACCCAATTGCTGGTCGGGAAAGGGACCCTGGTCTCCGAATGGGTCACCGGAACGCTCGCTCCAGCCTGGCAGGTCTCCGGAGTGCGGGAAACCGGGCTGCCCGCCGATTCCCCGCGCTGGTGGGGTACGGCGAAGATGATCGAATTCGCTGCCTTCCTGCCGGACATTTCGGTGCTCTACCAACTGGTCGCGTCCGTACGCCGGGAGAAATGCAACTGGTGCGGCGTCGAACTCATCGGTGACCGTTGCGGGTTCTGTTCGGCCCCCCTCACCCCGCCCGAGAACCAATCCCGCGTGGCCGGTGTCCTGAACCAAGGGTCGTCCTAACGCCGTGCGGGGCACGATATCCCTCAGGATCCCTCAGGCCGCACAACTGTTCCGCTGCTCCGCCGCTTCACCGTTCCACCGCTTCACCGTTCCACCGCTTAACCGTCCCGCCGCTTCACCGTCCCACCGTTCCACCGCTTTCCTGCACGCGCCGCACCACCCCGCTCAATGTCCGTTGAACCGACGTTCCTGATCGAGGTAGCCCCACTCCATGAACTCACGTCAGCGCCGCGGCGTCATTCTGCTGCTCCTGTCGGTCCTCTGCGCCTTCGGGGCGTTCGCCGGCGTGCTCTCGGTGATCAGCGATGTGAACTCCAAGGTGGGCCCGGAAGTCGCGGCGTACCGGCTCAAGAACGACGTGGCGCCGTACAAACAGCTCGACGCGGGTCAGTTCGAGAAGATCTCGATGCCGAAGCGGTGGCTTTCCGCCAATGCCGTGACCGATATTTCCGAGGTACGCGGCAAGATCGCGGTGACCCAGCTGCAGAAGGGCTCGCTGCTGCAGAGCGACATGATCGTGAAGAAACCCGAACTCGGATCGGGGGAGCAGGAAATCGCGATCATGATCGACGCGGCCACCGGGGTCGCGGGCAAGATCAACCCGGGTTCGAGCGTGAACATCTACGCCACGTTCGAGGGCGAGGACGAGGGGCAGCCGAACAAGTCCCAGGTCATCGTCTCCGGTGCCCGCGTGCTCGACGTAGGCAAGATCACCGCCCTGGAACCGGGCAAGAACGACCGCAGCCGCCGGGCCACGGACGCCGTACCGATCACCTTCGCTCTGAACACGCTCGATGCCCAGCGCGTGGCGTACGCAGAGTCCTTCGCCGAGCACGTGCGACTGGCCCTGGTGGCCGACGGCAGCGACACCACGATTTCGCCGCGCGACCGTGAGTACACTCTCGACGGGGACAAGTGAGGACCGGCGTATGACGACTCGTATCCTCCCGGCGGTCGGCGATCCTGACGCCGCCCGCGCCATCACCACCCTCCTCAGCCAGCTCCCCGACGCGGAACCCGCCGGGCCCGTCACCGACTCGACGTCGCTCCTCGACACCCTCGCGCGGCTCGCGGGCGAATCGCTCGACGAGCTGCCCGAAGTGGTGCTCGTCCACGAGCGCATCGGTCCGGTGCCCGCACTGGAGCTGATCAGAGAGGTCGCCCTCCGCTTCCCGGCGGTCGGCGTCGTCCTCATCACCGCCGACACCGGGCCCGCGCTCTTCACGGCCGCCATGGACTCCGGTGCGCGCGGCCTGGTCGGACTGCCGCTCGGTTACGAGGAACTGGCGGCCCGCGTGCAGGGCGCCGCCTCCTGGTCCACCGGCGTACGCCGCCATCTGGGCACGGGGCCCGACGTCTTCGCCGGGCCCGGCGGCACGGTGGTGACGGTGACGGGCGCGAAGGGCGGCACCGGGGCCACGGTCGTCGCCGTACAGCTCGCCCTCGCGGCGAAGGCGTCCGGGCGCACGGTCGCGTTGGTCGACCTGGACCTCCAGTCGGGGGACGTGGCGTCTTACCTGGACGTCCAGTTCCGCCGCTCGATCGTCGACCTGGCCGGCATCGCCGACATCTCGCCCCGCGTACTGCAGGACGCCGTCTTCTCCCACCCCACCGGCGTCAGCCTGGTGCTGGCACCCGCCGAGGGCGAGCGGGGCGAGGAGGTCACCGACCGGGTGGCACGGCAGGTGGTGAGTGCGCTGCGCAACCGCTACGACGTCGTGGTCGTCGACTGCGGTACGCAGATGAACAGCGCCAACGCGGCAGCGATCGAGATGGCCGACCAAGCGGTGCTGGTCGTCACGCCGGACGTGGTGGCGGTCCGGGCGGCCAAACGCATGGTGCGGATGTGGGACCGCCTCCAGATCCGCAAGGCGGAGGAGACGATCACCGTCGTCAACCGGCACAACCGCAACACGGAGATCCAGCCGCCACTGGTGGAGCGGATCACGGGCACGAAGGTCGCGCGCGCCGCGATCCCGGCCAACTTCAAGGAGCTCCAGGCGGCGACGGACGCGGGCCGCATGCAGGACCTCGACAGCCGCGGCACCGTCAGGCAGGCGCTGTGGGCACTGGCCGGCGAGCTGGGGCTGGTGAAGCCGGCGGCGGGCGCGGCAGGCAAGGGCGGCGGGAAGCTGCTGCGGAGCGACCGGGGGGCGGTCGGGTTCCGGGGGCGGGGCAAGGACCGGGACCGCGGGGCCGTCACGGTCGAGCTCGCCGGCATGGCGCCTCTGATCATCTTCGTGATGGTCGCGATGTGGCAGGCGGTCCTGTTCGGCTACACGTTCTCGCTGGCGGGCAACGCGGCGGACGAAGGGGCGCGGGCGGCCACCGCGGCCGCGACGAGGGGTGAGGGCGGACAGGCGGCGTGCGAGGCGGCCGCCGAGGAGCACCTGCCGTCGTCGTGGCAGGACGGTGCCGGGATCGTCTGCAACGAGGAGGGCAACCTGTGGAAGGCGCGCGTCGAACTCAGCACCCCGGTCCTCTTCCCCGGAGCCGGATACTTCCCCTGGGAGGTCGACGGCAGTGCGGGCGCCGCCCTCGAAGGGGACGGGCAATGACACTCTTACGCCGCCGGATCACCGGCCCGGACCACGACCGGGGCGCAGCCATCCTCGAGTTCGCCGGGTTCCTCCCCGTCCTGCTCCTGGTCGCCATGGCCGCCATCCAGCTCGGCATCGTCGGTTACGCCGCCTCCCAGGCCGGTACCGCGGCGCGGGCGGCGGCCCGTACGGAGGCCCAGGAGGAGCTGCGGGGCCAGGGAGCGGCCACCGGAAGGGCGGCCATCAGCGACTGGCTGGCCGACGGTACCGAGATCACCTTCACCGGCAACGTCACCGCGACCGCGAGGGTGGCGATCCCCTCGGTCGTGCCGGGCATTGCGGACTTCGGGGACGTCGAAGAGGCGGTGACGATGCCGGCCGACCAGGACGAGCAGTAAACCCTCCGCCCCGTACGAAAGATCCGCACGAGCGAGGAGTCACGCACATGAGTCTGCGGGCACGCATCACCGCCCCCGACGAGCACGCCGGAGGACGGGAGGACGGCCACCTGGTCGCCACCTACCGGACCAAGCTGCTCGAGGAGATCGACCTCGCGGAGATGTCCTCGCTCGCGGCGGGCGAGCGGCGGGCCCGGCTGGAGCGCGTCCTCGCCCACATCATCAGCCGCGAGGGGCCCGTCCTCTCCACCGCCGAGCGCTCCCAGCTCATCCGCCGTGTCGTCGACGAGGCTCTCGGCCTCGGCGTACTCGAACCGCTCCTCGAGGACGCGTCCATCACCGAGATCATGGTGAACGGCCCCGACTCGATCTTCGTCGAGCGCGCCGGGCGCGTCGAGCAGCTGCCCATGCGCTTCGCCTCCAACGAGCAGCTGATGCAGACCATCGAGCGCATCGTCTCGACCGTCAACCGCCGCGTCGACGAGTCGAACCCGATGGTCGACGCCCGCCTGCCCTCCGGCGAGCGCGTCAACGTCATCATCCCGCCGCTGTCCCTGACCGGCCCGACGCTCACGATCCGCCGCTTCCCGCGTGCGTACCGCCTCCAGGAACTCATCAGCCTCGGCACGCTCGACGAGCAGATGCTGATGCTGCTGTCGGCTCTCGTGCGGGCCCGCTTCAACGTCATCGTGTCCGGCGGTACGGGCTCGGGGAAGACCACGCTCCTCAACGCCCTCTCCGGTCTCATCCCCGACCACGAGCGCATCATCACCGTCGAGGACGCGGCCGAGCTCCAGCTCCAGCAGGCGCACGTCATCCGCCTGGAGACCCGGCCGCCCAACGTCGAGGGGAAGGGCCAGATCACGATCCGCGATCTCGTACGCAACTCCCTGCGCATGCGCCCCGACCGCATCATCGTCGGTGAGGTGCGCGGCGGCGAGACGCTCGACATGCTCCAGGCGATGTCGACCGGCCACGACGGTTCGCTCGCCACCGTCCACTCCAACAGCGCCGAGGACGCGCTGATGCGCCTCCAGACGCTCGGTTCGATGTCGGAGGTCGAGATCCCCTTCGAGGCGCTCAGGGACCAGATCAACAGCGCCGTCGACGTCATAGTGCAGCTCTCGCGCATGGCCGACGGCTCCCGCAAGATCAGCGAGATCGCGATTCTCGTGTCCCACGGCCGGGAGCGGTTCCAGATCGCCACCGTCTCGCGCTTCGTCGCCCAGCCGATGAGCGCGGACCGCGTCGTCCACGGCCGCTTCGAGCACCTCGGCCTGCCGCGCCGCATCGCGGACCGGCTCCACCTCGCGAACGAGCCGATCCCACCCGCGTTCGGGGTGACGGACCTCGACGACCCGCTCAGTCCGCTCTACGTGCGAGAGGCCCAGTAGGTACGCCATGAACAATCCCGCAATGCTGGCGATCGGCAGCACGCTGCTCTGCGGCGCTCTCGGCATCGCCGGGCTGCACACGTACGTCTCGGGCAAGGCCCAGCGCGCCGCCCTCGTCGACCGCCTGGCCATCACGGGCCCGCACGCCGTGGGCCGGCAGCGGCGCTTCAGGGGTGTCGACCGGCGGCTGCGGAAGACCGCGCTCGGCAAGAGGATCCATACGCGGCTCTCGGCCACCGGACTGGACCTGACAGCGGGCGAGTTCTTCGTCTACGTCGTCGTCGGCGTGGCCGCCCTCTGGCTGATCGCCTCCTCGGTACTGGCGCCCTTCTTCGGACCCGTCGCCGGTCTGGTCGCCCTGTGGGGAGGCAGCGCGTTCCTCAACTGGCAGCGACAGAAGCGGATTGAGGCGTTCATCAACCAGCTCCCCGACCTGTCCCGGATACTCGCGAACGCGACGGCCGCCGGGCTCGCCCTGCGTACCGCGCTGAGCATGGCGGCCGAAGAGCTGGAGGCGCCGGCGGGCGAGGAACTGGCGGGCGTGGCGAACCAGCTGGCGGTCGGCCGGTCCATCGACGACGCGCTGGGGGAGCTGGCCGAACGCCTGCCCTCGCGCGAACTCGTCGTCCTCGTCACGACCCTGGTGCTCTCCAACCGGGCGGGCGGCACGGTCGTCGGATCGCTCCGCAACCTCACCGAGACGCTGGAGGAGCGCAAGGAGACGCGGCGCGAGGTCCGCACCATGCTCTCGGAGGTCAATGCCACCGCGTACACGATCCCGCTCCTCGGCCTCGGCGCGATGATCATGCTCAACTCCGTCACGCCCGGATCCATGGCCCGGATGACCAGCAGCCCCGTCGGCCAGATCATCGTGATCGTGGCCATAGGGCTCTACGCGCTCGGCTTCATAGTGATGCGCCGCCTGGGCAAGATCGACGTCTGAGCCCGCCCGACCAGCTGACATTCGAATCGCCCGTACGAGCTGAAAAGGAGGTATCCGGCATGGCACTGCTTCTCGCGCTGGTGGTCGGACTGAGCGTCGCGGGCGTGTTCCAGGGCATCAGGATGTACCGCGCCGAAGCCAAGATCCCCGGGGACCTGGCCGTAGCCCTGGAGATCGGCGCCTCGCGCGTCTCCGGCACCGAATCGGCGGTCGACCGCCTCGGCATGCGCTTCGCCCCGACCGTGCTGCGCGTCATGGGCCCGAGGGCGGTCGACAGAAAGCGCCGCAAGATCGACATGGCCGGAAATCCCGGCGGCCTCACCGTCGACCGGTACGCCGCCCGCCGCGCCGTGTACGGACTCTTCGGCGGATTCTCGGCCCTCGTGCTGCTGCTGAAGGACCTGCCGCTCTTCGGCGTCTTCTGCATCGCCTACGGGTGGTTCGCGGCGGACGTCACCATCTGGCAGGCCATCCGTGAGCGCAAGGACGTCATCGAGCGGACCCTGCCCGACTTTCTCGACGTACTCGCCGTCGTCGTCAGCGCGGGCCTCGGCTTCCGGCAGGCGCTGGACCGCGTCTCGGAGAAGTACGAAGGCCCTTGGGCCGACGAACTGCGCATCACCCTGCGCCAGATGGACATGGGCGTCAGCCGGCGCCAGGCCTTCGACGAGCTGCGCAGACGCAACGAATCCGAACAGGTCTCCCAGTTCGTCACGGCGCTCCAGCAGGGTGAGGAACTCGGCGCGCCGATCGCCGACACCCTGATCCAGATCGCCAACGACATGCGCCGCACCGACGCCCAGAACTCCCGGCGCCGCGCCGCCAAGGCGATCCCCAAGACGACGGTCGTCACGCTCGCGTTCATGGTCCCGGCGACGCTGCTGCTCATCGTCACCAACATGTTCCTGGGGTCGGAAACCGACTTCGGCTCGGTCTTCGGAGGCTGACGGCCATGGCGTCGCTTCCTACGATCCGGCTCGGGCGCGGGCTCCGGTTTCCGTCCGGCGGTACGGCGCTCCAGGGCGGCGTGGCCGAGCCGGAGGCGGCCCCGGCATCCGCCCTCGCCGACGACGTACCCGCGCCGAGTATCCCCATCCAGATCAACGCCCTGCAGGCCCTGTGCCGCCAGGTCTTCGGCTTCCGCCTGGCCATGATCGCGCTCGGCGCACCCTTCGCGCTCGCGCGGGCCGGGGGGCAGTTCGGCGGCTGGCTGGTGGGCGGGGCCGTGGTGTTCAGCTTCGTGGGTTCGTACGCGATGCTGCGTGACTGGGAGGTCTTCGGCCCGCTGCTCATCAAGTACCGCACGCTGATGGGCGTGGACGTGGTCTTCGGGTCCGTCCTCCTGCTGACGGCCTCCCCCGACTCGGCCCTCGGCTACGCCACTGTGTGTACGCCGCTGCTCGCCGGCCTGCTGTACGGCTGGCGGGGCGCGGGCATCTTCACCGCCATCCAGATCCTGCTGCTGGTGGCGGCCTACTCGGCGTGGGCGGAACGGATGGCGAGCCCGGCCAGCACGCTGCTGATAAGCGGATTCTGCGTGGCGGCGGGAATCATCGGCGTGACGTTGCGGAATTTGATGTTCCGCTTCGGGGCAGCGACGCAGGCTCTCTCCGAGGCCAACGCCCGGCTCGCGGTGACGGACGCGGTGGAGGGGGAGCGGGCGCGGCTGGCCCGGGAGATGCACGACTCGGTCGCCAAGACCCTGCACGGTGTCGCCATGGCGGCGGAGGGCCTGGAACAGTCCGCCGACCGTATGGACCCACTGACCGTCAAGCACCAGGCAGGCATGGTCGCGCGCTCGGCGCGGCGGGCGGCGGCGGAGTCCCGCGAGATCCTCTCCGACCTGCGCAGGCAGGCGGACTACGACACCGGGGGAGTGGTGGTCGCCGACGAACTGGCGGCGCGACTCGCGGACTTCGGACAGCGGACGGGGATCGGGACGCAGTTCCATGTGGTGGGAGGCGGGCAGGAGGGGGCTGTGCCAGTACCTGGAGCTGCCGCTCCCGCGCCGGTCGGTGTGCCGACCGTTCCCCATGCGATCGCGCGCCACCTCCTGACGATCGCCACGGAGGCCATGGAGAACAGCCACCGCCACGCTCACGCCTCCCGCGTGACGGTGGAGTACGGGCTGGCCGGTGGAGTGCTGCGCATAAGCGTGCTCGACGACGGCCGCGGCCTGCCCGCCGGCATCAGCCTCGACGACCTCCGCAAGGCCGGCCACTTCGGGCTGGTCGGGATGGTCGAGCGGGCGGCGGGCATCGGCGCTCGTATCCGCATCGGACGGGGCCGCAGCGCGGGGGGCACCGAGGTACGCCTGGAACTGCCGGTGGCGGCGCTGGTACCGGCGGGCGCGCCCGGCCCGCAAGCGCGCTCGTCTTTACCGGCACTGCCGCCGCTTCCACCGCTAACACCGGCTGCTCCACCGTCATCACCTCCACCACCGCCACCGCCACCGCCGATACCGCTCTCGAACTGAATCGACCGCCCCCCGTCCACCACCCCTAGCCACTCACTCTCCCGAGAGGAGGCCGCACCATGCCGGACGAAAGCTCGTACAGCTCCGGGCCCCGCCAGTCCGTGTCGTCGCCGTCCCACGTGTCCCAGCACACGTCGTCGCACACGATCGAACCCCGCTCGGAACACACCCCCGCCGGGGTCCGCGTTCCCCCGCCGGCGGCGGCATTCCCCGATCCCTCCCCCGACCCCTTCGGCCCGCCGTCCCTCTTGCGCGTGGTCGTCGCCGACGACAATCCGGTCGTACGGGCGGGCCTCACCGTCCTGCTCGGCGGCCGGGACGACGTACAGGTCGTCGCGGAGGCGGCCGACGGCCGCCAGGCCCTCGCCGCCGCCCAGCACTACCGCCCGGATGTCGTACTGCTGGATGTGCGCATGCCGGGCGTCGACGGCATCTCGGCGCTGCCGTACCTGGTGCAGGTGGCGCCGGTGATGATGCTGACGTACAGCCGCGAGAGCGAGATCGTGCGCGAGGCGTTGCGGCTCGGTGCGGGCGGCTACCTGGTACACGGCGAGTTCACCGCCGAGCAACTGGTGGGCGCTGTACGGGACATCAAGGACGGCCGGGCCCACTTCTCGGCGTCGGCCCAGGACGCGTTGCTGGCCCACATGCGCGGCGGTGGCGCCCCGACCGGGCCGGGACCGGAGCTTCCGGAGGGGCTCGGCACGGTGTACGCCACGGGCCGGCCGTACACGGGCGCGAGTCGGATCCCTGGCCACGCGGCGACGCACGATGCGACTGCACATGCATCGCGAGAGGCCAATGGCGGGCCAGGTGTCTCGGATTCGGGTCGACTCGGCGAAAACTCTTCGCACCTGCAATCAGGCATGGCACAGTATTCAACGGATCGGCAGCAGTCGCAGGAGGGCCGGCAGGCCCAGAGGGCGCGGAACGTGCAGGATTTCGGGCTGAGTACGAGGGAGGTGGAGGTCATGGACCTGATCGCTTCAGGCATGAGCAACCAGCAGATCGCCGCCACCTGCTTCATCAGCGAGAAGACCGTCAAGAACCACATCAACCGCATCTTCGCGAAACTTCACAGCGCGAGCAGGAGCGAGGCGATCGCGCTGTGGCTGGGATCGGCGAGGGGGACGACGAGCCATGGCTGAGCGGACGACGACAGCGCCGACGCGGGCCCAAGCCGGCTTTTGGGCCCAGAGTTGGGCCCACGGACCCTCCGACGGGACGCCTGCCCCGACGTACGTTGCTCGTGTCGCAGGCGGCACCGGCCAGGAGGAAGCCGGTACCGGCGAGACGACCCACACGTCGGCCGAACCCGGAGAGGTACCCCATGTCGAAGAACCTCACGCTCAAGACCGCGACGAAGGCCCAGCTCGCGATCAACAGCTGGCGCAACACGGTCGTGTCCCGCATGCAGAAGCGAGCGGACGAGGGCGCGAGCGTCGTGGAGTACGCCGGCTTGGTCGTGGTGATCGCGCTGATCGTGGTGGCGGTGCGGGAGCTGGACTTGGACGACACGATCTCGGAGGCCATCAGCGACGCGGTGGAGGACATCACCGGCGGCTGATGATCTCTGGTATTCGGCAGGACCGAGGGCAGACCCTTCCCATGTACGTCGTGGTGGTGGGGGGTCTGCTCTTTCTTGCGTTCGCGTACTTTGCGTTTGCTCAGGCCGCTGTAGCCCGGAACGGTGGACAGTCGGCCGCAGATGCGGCCGCTCTCGCTGCTGCTCAGGATGTGCGGGACGAATTGACCGATGGTCTCATCGGCTCTCTGGACTCACCGGATGACCTGGCCGACTGGCTCGCCGGCAAGGGATTTGTGGGCAACGGACAGGTCGCAGCACAGCAGTTGGCCGATGAGAACGACTCGGACCTTCTGGCCCTGACCGAGACCGACGTCAATGGAAATCCTGCCTTCAAGGCAGAGATCGAGACGAACTTCACGGTGGGTGACTCGATCATCCCTGACACCGAGAACACTCACGCCAAGGCCGACGCCACTGCCGTGATCGGGCCGCGCTGTGAAATCACACCCGGCAGCGACCTTTCAAAGCTCATCGAGATCGACTGCGAGGGCAGCGGGCACTGGGAGATCGACCCGAAAGACTTCGTCGAAGTCGACTTGCCCTATCCGAATGATCTGTTCTCAGTCCACCTGGCCGAGTAACGAGCGACGTAAGAGAAAGAAGAGTTACTGATGAGCGTGCGGCACACCATGAAGGCCCGCAGGGCACTGACCGCGGTGGCGATCACGACTGGCTTGGTCCTCACGGTGGCCGGTTGCGGTGGAGACGGAAGTGATGACAAGTCCAGCGGGGGGGCGTCATCTTCCACTCCGACCGACAAGGGAAAGTCGGGTGAGAAGGAGCCCAAGGAGAGTGAGGCCAAGCCTCCAGCGCCTGACACCGTGTTGGCTGAAGTCACGGGTGGCGACGACAACACCACTCTCATCGTTAATTCAGCAGTGCGGGACGAGGGTGGATTCCTGACAGTCAACGGAAAGTTGAGAAACGGAAAGGGGGGAAGCTGGGTTCCAAACTCGTGGAGGGGGGACGAGAGGGAACTGTCCAACAATGGGAGCTCCATGGCAGGCGCCACCCTAGTGGACAGGGTAGGTAAGAAGAAGTACCTCATCCTCCGTGACACGGACGGGCGTTGCCTCTGCACGCAATTCTCCGGAGCGTTTAAGGAGAACGAGGAGAAGACCTGGTTCGCTCAGTTCCCAGCTCCGCCGGCCGAGACTACGAAGGTCGACTTCCAAATCGCTGACATGCCAGTCGCATCCATTGAGATCACCGATGGCGAGTAACCCCATGTCGCGTAGCTTCTCGCCCGGTCGGCCTGCCAGCCTGGCCTCGGTACCCGTCACTGCGGCGTTGCTCGTCGCTTGCTTCGCCACCACGAGCGCCCACGCGGAGCCTTCTCCAAGCGCACCCCCCGGCAGCACCACCACGTCGCCACCTCCCAGCGTCGACTCCAACTCACCGGGTCTCAAGCTCGGCGACGGGGCGACCCTCGCTCCCGCTCGCGTAATCGACATCAAGTCCGTCGTCGAAGACCTCGGCGGCGAGGAGCGGCGCGAGGACACCAACTCCGACGTGAAGTTCGCCCTCCAGGCCGAGGTGCTCTTCGGCAAGGACAGCGCGAAGCTCAACGGCGAGGCCGCGTCCCGTATCAAAGCCATCGCCGACGAGATCATCGCCCAGAAGGCAACCAAGATCCGGGTCTTCGGCTTCACCGACGACCTCGGCTCGTACGAGCACGGCAAGGTGCTGTCCAAGAAGCGCGCGGACGCCGTGCAGCAGGAGCTGAACAAGTCGCTCGACTCCACCATCACGTTCGAGATCCGCGGATACAGCGAGGACTATCCGATCGCCGACAACGACTCGGAAGAAGGCCGCAAGAAGAACCGCCGCGTCGAGGTCTCGTTCCCGCGTGGAGAAGCCGCCGCCGAAAGCCAGAGCTGATCCCCGTTCGCCGGCCGGGCCCCAGGGTGCTTGCTTGCATCCCCTGCGGCCCGGCCGTCGTGCGTCCCGCAGCCGACGCGCGTCCCTCGTCCCCGCCCCCGTCTGCTCAGCTCTCCGGAGGAGCCGGTGCGAGGCCGTCGGCCACCAGTCCGGCCAGGACTGCCTCTCCCAGCGCGTGCACCGCCGACTGTGGGCGGACCATCACAGTGAACTCCTTGATCAAGCCTGCCTCGTCGAAGTGCAGCAGGTCGATGCCGTGGATCGCCTTCCCGTTCACGACGCTACGGAAGAGCAGGACCGCCGAGGGAGCCTCGCTGCCGTCGGTGCTCGTCTCGGCCGCGCCGTCGTACTCACCGACGTAACGGAAGTCCTCGAAGGTGCGCAGCAGGACGCCGAAGAGCCCCATCACCATCGGCTTGCCCTCGAACGGTTGGAACTTCACCGGGCTGTATAGGCGGACGTCCTCCGTGAACAGCCCGTCCAGCGCACCGAGGTCCTCTTTCTCCACGGCGACCCGGAAGCGTTCGACAGTGCCGGCGGCGGCGGCGGTGGCGGCGGTGGCGGTGGCAGTGGTGTCGGCCGTGCCGACGGTGCCGTGGGTCTCGGTCCCCATAACCCATCCCTCTCCATAGTCATCGTTCTGAGTAGTCACTTTCTTGACTATGATGATGCGGGAGCGCACCACCAAAAGGAAGGGGCCGCATCGATGGCCTTGCGACACGCGGTACTGGCCGCGCTGCTGGAAGGTGACGGCAGCGACGGAGGCGGACGTGGTGAGTACAGCGGGTACCAGCTGGCCAAGGCGTTCGACATCGGCGTCGCGAACTTCTGGCACGCCCTGCCCCAGCAGCTGTACGCCGAGCTGGCCAAACTGGAGAAGGAAGGCCTGGTCGCAGGCCGGGAAGTGGTCCAGGAGACACGGCCCAACAAGCGCCTCTTCCGCGTCACCGAAGCCGGTCTCGCCGAGCTCGAAGCCTTCACCGCCGCCGCGCCGAAACCGTCGTTCATCCGCGACGACCTGTTGGTGAAGGTCCAGGCATCCGACGCGGTCGACACGGGCCCGCTGATCGAACAGCTGGAGCAGCGGGCGGCGGTCGCCGAGGCCAAGATCGAACTCTTCGGCAAGGTACTGCGCAAGATGCGCGGCGAGCTGGACGAGGCGGAGTACCTGCGCCGGGGCGAGCGGATCGGCCCGTACCTCACGTGCCTGCGCGGTCTGGCGCTGGAGCAGGAGAACCGGGAGTGGGCACTGCGCGTCGCAGCCGTCCTGCTCGAGAGGCGGGCAGGCCATGACGAGCGATGAGAGTGTGCCGTGTGAGCCGCACGGGGCGTACGCGCCGTACGAGCGGTACGTCGCCCTGGGTGACAGCCAGACCGAAGGCCTCGGCGACGGGGACGACATCACCGGCCTGCGAGGCTGGGCGGACCGCTTCGCCGAGCACCTGGCGGCGGCCAACCCGCAGCTGGAGTACGCCAACCTGGCCGTACGGGGACGCCTCGCCGGCCAGGTCCACACCGAGCAGTTGGCGCCGTCCCTGGCGCTGCGCCCCGACCTCGCGTCGGTCGTAGCCGGGGTCAACGATCTGATGCGGCCCAAGTTCGACGCCGGTGGGGTGGTCGGTCATCTGGAGGCGATGTTCGCCGCCTTGACCGCAGCTGGGGCGCGCGTGGTGACGGTTACTTTCCCCGACATCGGGAGGATCGTCCCGCTGGCCAGACCGCTGAGTAGCCGCGTGCACGCCCTCAACGCGGGCATTCGCGCGGCGGCCGCCCGCCACGGTGTCGTGGTCGTCGAAACCGCCGAATACGCTTTCGCCGCCGACGCGCGCATCTGGACGGCGGACCGGCTGCATCTCAGTTCCCTCGGCCACGAACGGTTCGCGGCTGCCGCGGCCTGCGCCGTCCAGCTCCCCGGCGCCGACGACGCGTGGACTCATCCGCTGCCGCCGTACCCCGCCCTCACCGGCAGACGGGCGGCGCAGGCCGAACTCCGCTGGGCTGCCGCCCACCTGGGCCCCTGGCTGGGGCGGCGCCTGCGCGGTCGGTCCTCGGGCGACGGACGTACGGCCAAGCGACCGCAGCTGCTGGGTGTGCGCCCGCCAGCGTAACGGCGGGGGGAATGGGGGAGCGGGCTGGAAAGGGTCGGCTGTGGCTCGGTGGCTCGGTGGAGGTCAGTTGAAACCAGTTGAGACCGGTTGAGACCGGTTGAGACCGGTTAATGGTCGGCTGGCATTCGGCTGGTGGCCCGTGGCGGGGCCGACCGTACTGACGGGACCCGAGGTCGGCTTCGGCGGGGACGGTGCCGATTCGGTCGCTGTCGATGGCGCGGAACTCGGCCGTCGCCAACGTCGTGGGGGCCGACAGTGGCAACGGGTGTGCCGCCTGCGGGGCCGCTTCTGTGCGGTGCCCGTTCCGTCGTCGGCGGCGTGCTCACCGACGCGGCCGACAGGTCCTGGTGCGGTGCGGGGTGGGCCGGTGCGGGGTGGGTTGGGGGAGGGGTCGGGTCCGGGCCGAGGCGAAGTTTGGCTCGCAGAGTTGGGCAGGGCAAGGCGGCGGGTGCTTCGGCGGTCCTGGGGCTGCGGTTGCTTCTGGGGTGGGGGCCGCCTTGGCTAAGGGTGGCGTCGGAGGTCCGGCCGTCAAGGGCGCTCCTTTGTCGCGTCGCCTGCGGCGATTGCGCTTCGCTCCACCCTTGACCGCCGAACCTCCGCCGCAATGCTTGAGGGGGGCGGCCCCGGGGGGGGAGCCCACGGGTCAAGCTCGGGGAGTGGTTGCTGGTGCGTTGCCGGGTGGCGGGCTCGGTGAGTGGGGCGCGCTCTGTTTCGGGGGCGGCTCGGCCCCTGGTTCGGCGGGTGCGGGGACGGTCGTTGGTGCGACACCCGCATTCCTACGCACACGCGCACCCGGGCCGGTGACCAGTCGGTCGGATGGGCCGACCCGCGAGCCGCCCGCCGCTCAGGTAGGCGCGACGGTTGAATGGGGGGACTCGGGTGGGCACAGCGTCCACCCCGACGGGTGGTCGGTTGGGCTGCAAGCTGGTTGCTGGTGTGGGTGGGTGGTGAGACACCGATGCCGCACGGCGCCGGAATCAGTGTGGTGACGTGCGGCCGTCGCAGGGCCCAGCGTCGGCGAGAGTCAAGCCGCAACTGTTGAGCGTCGAAGTTCGGTGGGTTGGTGCGGCCCGGAGGGCTTCGCGGGGGCCCGGCCCACTCGTCGTCCCGTCGGCACCACATAGCTCACACCAGTCACTCCATCTGGTTGTCCGCACGGGTCTCTTGCGGCTGCCGTGGGTGGAAACACTCCCGCGGTGGCAGGAATCGATACGGCTGTGGTTGGTGGGGCTGGAGGGCCGTTACGGATCACCGAGTGCCGGGTTAGTCGCATTCCGACGTCCCGGACCCGGGCGCGGGAGCGACCGAGGCGCACCAACAGTGACAGTGGGTCCTGCCGGGCCGTGCCAACTCACCTCTTCCGCCCACTTGTCGAGCGCGGAGGGGCCGGTGGGGTGGAGTGGTGGCGACAGGCGTCACATGTCGGGTTCGGTTCACGCCAACCCCAGGCTGAGTGGTTGGTGTGCGACTAACCCCGCACATGTCACGCCTCGCAATCCCAAAATGCTCTGAAAGTGGTGCGAAACGGGCACGCTTCTTCGTCTTCTGCCGGTTTCGTCGCATCCGCCGGGAACGGGCACCTCAATCCACCCCACCGGCCCGACTGGGAACTTCGAAGTGCCCCACCAAACAGGTCCGTTCGGTCGGATCACATCGGTCCTAGCCGTCGGCAGGATCACAGAGCCCCTGGATGCCCCCCTTCCACCCACCAAGCCCGACCATGTGCTTGTGGCCCGACCGGCCACCGGCGGGGGCGGACGCCACACCGGCACGAGTCCCCCCATTCAACTGCCGCGCACCACCCGCATCGCCATGAGTCCGCAGGTCAACCTGCCCAGTCAGCCGCCCACCGGGCTGGGTGCGCGTGTGCGGAGGAATAGGGTCTCGCACCAACAACCGTCGCCGCACCCGCCGAGCCAGGGGCCGAGCCGCCCCCGAAGGAGAGTGCGCCCCACCCACTCGCCCGACAGTCACCAATCCCACCCGAGCCGCTGCCCCACCTGCCGTGCAGGGCGTTTTTCTTTGGGCCGTCCCCGTATGAGCGTTAGCGGTGGGCCGGGGTGGTGGGTCAAGGGTGGGCCGCAGGCCCATCGCGCAGCGACGCGACGCAGGAGCGCCCTTGACGCGCCACCCCGGCCCACCGACACTCGAGCGCCCAGGGACGGCCCGAAACCCCCAGCAGCAATCACAGTGCCTCTCATTTACCCCGGCTCCTATGCTCACCCCGACCCGCAGCCCCGCCCCCGCTCCCACCACCCCTCCCCAGCGCCAGTGCGCTGTGGATCTCCTCGATCATGGCTTCCGGGTGGCGGTAGACGTCCATCGCCGTGAAGCGCAGTGTTCTCCGGACGAGTT
Organism: Streptomyces sp. NPDC055287; assembly: GCF_053646035.1. Lineage (NCBI taxonomy): Bacteria > Bacillati > Actinomycetota > Actinomycetes > Kitasatosporales > Streptomycetaceae > Streptomyces > Streptomyces sp. NPDC055287. The sequence goes on from NZ_JBSHNE010000002.1 coordinate 78,897, forward strand.
CGCACAGAGCGAGTGCGTTGAAGCGGCGGACGTCTCGATGGTGAGCCGCTCGGTCGCCGTGGTACGCGTAGCCCTCGATCTCTGCTGCCACTCCCTCCGCCCGGAACAGGAAGTCGACCGACAGGCGCCGGCCGCCCACCGGTCTGACCTGTGCCTGGGGCTCAGGGTGCAACCCCGCGTCGTGTATGCGCAGGCGGGCGATCGTCTCGGCCGGTGAACCGCTCCTCCGGTCCGCGAGCCCGAGCCAGGCGCGCCCTGCCCGTAACCCGCGCCGAGGGCCGGCTTCCAGAGCGGCGCCGATCGCTCCCAGGTGTGTGAACGCGGGGCGGTTCACCTGCGGATCAGTCGCCTGCGGGCGGATGGACACCGCGGACTCGACGGCGATCAGCGCCTCCTCCCTCGGGCTCGACCGCAGCAGGTCCGCAAGCGTGCGGGTGACCGCCGTGACGCGGATGCCCGAGACGTACGCGGTGGCCCCTTCGGGCAACGACGCCCGGTGCACGCGGGCCTGCGGCGGCAACGCGATCGACGTGTTCGCAGAGGTCGTGAACTCCAGCTCGCGCTCCTCAGCCGCCCCCGTCCACGGCAGCTCGATCTCGTGCAGCCGCGCCGCCGTTCGATGGCTCGCGACCAGCCGGGGGTGCGCCAGCTGAATCGCCCGTAACCGCACCATCCTGTCGACCACCAGGCCGGGTTCGGCCCAGCTTCCACGGCGGACCTGGGTCCAGCCGTCCCGCCTCAGCAGGCGGTTGACACGGGACGGCGTCCAGCCGATGTCCGTGGCCTGGCGCGTCAGCAGTACGCCGTGCTGGCGCCGGGCCAGTGCGGTCAACGAAACCTGTTCCCCCGAGGTGCTAGTCATGTTGTTGAGCGTCCCAGTCGGGCTCTGGTCCCGCGACCCCTGTGGATAACTACGGGTGTCGGCTGTCGGCTGACTTTCGGAGGGCGGCGGACAGACGTCGCTACCTGCCGTCGGTCACGCGCTGTCCGATGCTCCTCTCGCATGAGCCTGCTGTGCAATTGGGTCCCTGGGCCCAGGCGCGTCCGGCCGGATCGTTGTTACCGTGCGTGCGTTCATTGGCCGTACGCACGGGAGCGGTGAGACGTGAAGGCACGTTCAGTACGTCCGGTACGTCGGTTGTGTTCGGCCCGCACAGCGGCAACCGCCATCGCGGCAGCGGTTGTTCTGTGCCTCACGGCAGCATGCGGCGACGGAGCGTCCGCTGGTGCTGGTGCTGGTGCTGATGCCGATGCCGATGGCAAGAACAGTGGGGCGAAGGCCCAGCCGGCCGCCTCAGCCTCGGGCGACGGCAAACCCGTCAGCAGCACCGGCGAGACCCTGAACAGAGCCGAGCTGACGCAGGTCGCCCTGGTGAGCGGCGACGTCCCGGACTTCGCCGTTGCGCCGATGCAGGGCGGCGACGCAACCGGTACCGAGCGCGCCGAGCAGCCCGAGTGCCAAGCACTCGCCGCCGTTATCAACGGCGCCCCACAGCCCTCCCCCTCCGCCACCGTCCAGCGCACGCTCATGGACGAGTCGGAGGAGGGCAAGAACGATCAAACGGTCGTCACCGAAATCCTCACCTCGTACCCCAAGGGCGGCGCGGTGCAGGTCCTCCGAGGCGTCAGCAAAGCCGTCGGGGCATGCGCCGACGGTTTTAGGACCACGGGCGGCGACGGTCCCTCCACCTACACCGAGGTGAAGGACCTGCCCGCGCCCAACGCCGGTCAGGAAGCCATCGCATACCAGGTCACCGGGTCCTTCGAGGGCGCCAAGGTGCCGCTCGTATTCCAGCTCGTACGGATCGGTTCGACGGTCGTCATCTTCTACACCGCCAACTTCGTCGACGCGAAGACGCCCGAGATCCCTGCCCGGCTCGCCACAGCGCAGGCAGCCAAGCTCCCCTGATGTCCATCTGCTGAAGTCTCCGGTCGTCCGGTCGTCCGGCCGTTCCGTCCCGCTGCCCCGCCCCGAATTTGAGCCCGCGATGGGCCCCTGGGCCCATGCCCGTCAACACGGCGTTCCGTACGGTCTCGGGCATGGCACTCCACTTCGGCCGACCCCGCAGAAGTAGCCGTCAACGTCAACCACGCACCGGTGCACGCCTGTTGGGGCTGCGCAAGGCGCAGTCGGGGCAGACGACGCTGGAGTACGCCGGACTGGTGCTGGTCGTCGCCGCCATCGTCGCCGCGCTCGTCGCCACCGGGCTCGGGCAGACGATCTCCCAGCAGGTGGGTGCGGCCGTGTGCCGCGTCACCGGCGGTGGTGACTGCGGGGGCGGCGGCGGAGGCGACCCCCGGGCCCACGACGACGGCGGTGGGCAGGGTGACGCGGGCGGGCAGGGTGACGGGCGCGGCGACGGGCAGGGTGACGACGGCGGCCAGCCCGTAGCCGACGAGGACGGCACCAAGTCGCCCGAGCAGCTCGCCTACGAGAAGGCCCTCAAAGAGCTCCAGGACGCCAAGAACGCCGAGCAGAGCGACTCCGAGAAGGCCCAACAAGCGGCAAAGGAACTCGGCAAGATCCTCGCCGAGGAGCTCGGCATCACCGATGCCGTCGACTGCGTCACCAAGGGCGACGCCGGAGCCTGCACGGACACGCTCATCAACGTTCTGACCAGCCTGATCGGCGGAGCCGTCGGCAAGCTGGCGGCGAAGTACGGCGCGCCGTGGAAGTGGAAGAAGGCCGCCGAGCTCGTACGGAAGCTGAAAAAGCACGGCGACGATCTGTACGACGGCCTCACCGGCCTGGTCAAGAACCGCAAGCGCGTCAAGGAAGCCCAGGACAAACTCGACGACGCGCAGCGCAAGCTCGACGCGAAGAAACCCGACCAGCCCAACAAGCCGGATCAGCCCGACAACCGGCCCATCACCTGCGCGGCGGCGCACAGCTTCCTGCCCGGGACCCCGGTGCTCCTCGCCGACGGCACCCGCATTCCCATCGAGACCGTACGCGTCGGCGACCGCGTCACCGTGACTGATCCCGTCAGCGGGGTGACGACCACTCGCCGCGTCACGAACACCATCACGACGTACGACGACAAGGACTTCACCCGCCTGACCGTCCGGACCCCCGCCGGGCCCCGCGCCGTCACCGCCACCGACACGCACCCCTTCTGGCTGACCGGCGGCGGCCAGCACGCGACGCACCGATGGGCCGATGCCGGCGAGATCAGGCCGGGCGCGATGCTCCGCGCCCCCGACGGCTCCGCCCTACCCGTCATCGCGGTCTCGCACCACACCCGGCGCCAGACCACTCATGACCTCACAGTCGCCGGAATCCACACGTACTACGTCGGTATCGGAGGCCAGAACGCGCTCGTCCACAACAACGACTGTGTGGACAAGGAACTCCTGGACGAAATGTCGGAGACGGGGGTCAAGTTCGACCCGGAGAAAGTCATCAGGGCCGAGCGCAACGCCGATGGAAAGATTGTGTTCCTGGAGGAGGGCAACTCGCGGGCCGGCCTCAAGCACATCATCGAAGAGCACGCCGATGATTTCGAACGGAGCGGAATCGCCCGGGAGGACATCCCCGACCTTGTGATGCAGGCTGCGACCAAGGGAAAGAAGGTCGGCACGCAGGGCAAGGGGGACGGGCGGCCGATCTACGAGGTCGAGTTCAAGGGGCAGAAGCGAAGGGTGGCGGTGACGGTGGGGAACAACGGGTTCGTCGTCGGCGCCAATCCGAAGAGCGCGGGATAGCGGACGAGCGGCAAATGGCGGGTGACGGTATGAGCACAGCAGCAGGACGTGGAGTGGGGGCTGAAGTGGGAGCGGGATCAGAGGCCGTACGGCAGGTGCGGCTGGCAGCCGACTACGACTGCCACCCGGTGTGGGTCCGCGGCAGCGACGGTGTCAGCAACAACGTCGCGCCCGGAGAGCTGCCCGTCGACCCGGGGCTCGCAGGGGAGCTGGAGCGCTGGGGCGACGCGTACGACGCCACGCTGAACCGCGACGACCCCGTCGCCTCGGGCTTTCCGAGCGCACGCGACGAGGCGGCGTTCGCCGAGCGCGGCGCGCAGCTGGCGCGCGAGCTGGCGCGGCAGCTGGGGACGGCGTGGCGGGTCACGTACTACGACCCGCGCATGGCCGAGGACGTGCCGTACGGGCCGGAGTAGCCGGGCCTGCGAAGCCTCTGGGGTGCGAGGTGTGGCCGCTGCGTCAGCCCCGCCCCCGTACGGAAGGGACCGCCGGGCGCACGCTACGGCGCACCGCTCCCCGCCGGCGGCCCGGCTTGCACGCGCCTCACCCGCGTCCGCGTACCCCTCACCCACGTACCCTCACCCGCGTACCCCTCACCCGCGCACCTTCACCCGCGCACCCGCCCGCACCCCCCACCCCTCCATCGCGCCCGCCTCCGCCTCCAGCACATGCCGTGCCCGCCACCGGGGCAGGCCCAGTCGGCCCGGGCGCATCTTCCGTACGGCGATCACCCGCAACCTGCGGTCCAGGTACGCCACATCAATCGCGAACCGCATCCCGAACGTGTGCACGCTGCTCGCCGGGCTCAGCAGCAGCGCCCCCGCGATCCCGTCCCGGCCCAGCAGCCCCCGCGTACGCGCCCGCGCGGACGCCGCGATTTCGATCGGTACGACCAGTGGCACAGGCGGCGGCCCAAGCGGCTGCGCAGTCGGCTCTGCGGGCGGCGATGTACTCGGCTGTGCGGGCGGCTGCGAGGCCGACGGCGCAGGCAGCGACCCAGGCGGCGTTGCGAGCAGCGACCCAGGCGGCGGTACGAGCGGCCTTACAGGCGCTCCCCCTTCGCCCTCCACCGTCAACGCCCCCACCCCGTCCACCCATTGCCCCATCCCTCGACGGTAGCCCCGCCCCCGCTCCCGCTCCCGCTCGCGCCCCCACCACCCACTACGCACCACCCCCATCACCCACCCCTCATCCCCCCACCCCTCTGGGCCCCCACCCCTCTGGGCCCCCCACCCCTCCCCACTGGGCCCACGGGCCCATGACTCAGCCCCTCCCCCCGCCCTAGGCTCCGAGGCGTGTACGTCTCGCTGATCGTGGCCGCCGCCCTCTGGGGCGCCGCCGCCGGACTGCTCGTGCCCCGCGCCGCCTACCGGCTCGCCGTCGAGCCGGAGGAGGCGTGGCGCTCGGCATGCCCCGCCGGGCATCCGTTCACCGGGCCCGCGCGCGGCTGGCTCGGCACCGGGCGCTGCGCGGGGTGCGCGGCGGCGGTGGGTGTGGCCGCGTCGGTACGTACTCCGCACGGCGTACCGCAGCACCGGCCCGCCCCCGCGCCGTACGCGCGCACCGTCCGCCCCGCCGCCGTCACCGGCCTTGCGTGCGCGCTGCTCGCCGCCGCGACCGGGGCGCGGCCCGAGCTCGGGGTGTGGCTGCTGCTGGCGCCGTTCGGGGTGCTCCTGGCGGTCGTGGACCGGCGCGTGCACCGGCTGCCCGACGTACTGACGCTGCCGCTCGCCGCCGCGACCGCGGCCCTGCTCGGGCTGGCCGCGCTGCTGCCGGGCGACGGCGGTTCGTGGCCGGCCTCTCTGCTCGGCGGGGTCGCCCTCGGTGGCGGCTACCTTCTCCTCTTCCTCATCAACCCCAACGGCATGGGCTTCGGCGACGTCAAGCTGGCCGTCGCTCTGGGAACCGCCCTCGGCTGGTACGGATGGCCGCTGTTCTTCACCGGGGCCTTCGCCGGGTTCCTGTTCGGTGCGCTGTACGGCGTCGGGCTGGTGATCCTGCGGCGCGCCGGGCGCAGGACCGCGATCCCGTTCGGCCCTTTCATGATCACTGGGACGCTGGCGGGGCTGCTGCTGGGTGGACTCGCCGCTTCAGCCGTCTGAGAGCGCGCGCCAACCACGCAATCGTGAGAAGTTGCCATGAGACGCACGTAGCTCGCTCAATTTATGGGAATGCGAACAAAGCGCAGATAGCGCGCATTGCACGCAAGCAAGCACGCACGCATGCACGCACGGACGGGCGGCACGGGAAGCCGCCTGCCCGCGATCCACAGCCGCAGCCGCAGCCAGGAGTGCCCGAATGACGCAGCCGACCCGCCCCACCCCGGAACTGCTCGCCGAACTGCGCAAGCCCCGCCCGTACCCGGCGGTGTCGGTCACACTGCCCACGCACCGGCACTGGCCGGAGAGCCAGCAGGACCACATCCGCCTGCGCAACCTTCTCGGCGAGGCCGAGAAGCGCCTCGCCGACGACCCCGAGGTCACAAAGGCACAAGGGGCCGCGGTGGCAGAGCAGCTGGCCGCAGCCGCCGACACGCTCGACCCGGAGTACTTCGGCGACGGACTCGTCGTCTACGCCTCGCCCGAGGAGCACCGGAGCTTCCTCATCGGCGGGTCGGTGCCCGAGCGCATCGTGATCAATACGACGTACCTCACCCGCAACCTCGTCGCCCTGGCGGCGCGGGAGCGGCCGTACCTCGTCCTCGTGCTCAGTACCGGTGAGGTACGGCTGTGGCGTGGGCGCGGCGAGGAGGTGACCGAGGATCGCGATTCGGGCTACCCGGTCATCACGTCGGGCGCCGAGCGCGACGGGGCACCCAGCCGTGACGGCGGCCGCTGGGCGGAGCAGGACTTCCGCAACATGCTCGCGGAGGCGGACCGGAAGCTCACGGCGGTGCTCCAGGGGACCGGGCTGCCGGTCGTGCTGGTCGGCCTGCGGAAGCACATCGCGACGTTCCGCGAGATCAGCAGCCACGGCCAGGCGCTCGCCACCGACCTGGAGGTGGGCGGGCTGCTGAACTCCACGCCGGCGGAGATGTCCGCCCAGCTGGCCCCAGCCCGCCGGGCGCTCGCGGAGGCCGACACGGCTCGGGCGATGCGAGAACTCGACGAGGCGCGCAGCGGCAAGCGCTACTCGGCGAGCGTGCAGGACGTGTGGCAGGCGGCGGGTGAGGGCCGGGTGGCGTTGCTCGTCGTCGAGGAGAGCCTTCGTGTCACGGCCAGGCCGGACACGGTGGAGGGAGCGGAACGAGCCGCGCTCACCCTGCTGGAGCCGGGGGAGACGGACGTTGAGGGTGCGGAGGAGGACATCATCGACTCCGTGGTGGAGACGGTGCTGTCCGCGGACGGCGAGGTCATCTTCGTGCCGGACGAGTCCCTGACCGACGCGGGCGGGATCGCGGCGGGCCTGCGCTACTGAACCGGCCTGGGCGGTCGCTGCGCGGGCCGGGTGCGTGGGTGGCGTCGGGCCTGGGCGTTCAGTAGCGCAGGCCCGGTGCCCGGTGCCCGGTGCGCGGTCGAGCGGGCCTGGCCGGGTCGCTGCGCGGGCAAGGCACACGGTTTCGCCCAGCCCGCCCGGCCGGACGCGTTCACCTCGCCCGGCCCGGCCCAGCCCGACGCGCCGCCCGGCCGCGGGCGTGAGCCACTCCTGGGCGGTAGCAGCAAGGACCGGGTGCGGGCGGCCGCCCGCGCGCTGCGCCGCCTCCGCCCGACGCCGCCGCCTCCGCCCGACGCGCCGCGCCGCGTCGCGTCCGTCGGACGCGCCGCCGGGCGAAGCTCTGCCGCTGCGTCGGTAATTCCGGCCCGCCCAGCGTTCGAGGACCCGGCCGAACCGTGTCCCGCCGCCTAGGATTCGGGCGTATGCGGACAAAAAGTGACAGCGGTGGGGTGGTGGTCGGCGTAGCCGGGAAGGCGGTGCTCGATGGCGCCGTCGCCCGGACCGCTCCCGCCGGGGAGCGCCTGACCCGCCGTCTCCCCCTCTGGTGGGCCTGGGCCGCAGGGCTCTTCGTGCTGTACGCGGCCGTATCCGGGCGGCGTCACGCTCTCCTCAGGAGCACCGGCTACGACCTCGGCATCTTCGAGCAGGCCGTACGCGCCTACTCCCAATTCCATGCGCCCGTCGCCCCCCTGAAGGGGGAGGGGTTCAACCTCCTCGGCGACCACTTCCACCCCGCGCTCGCCGTCCTCGGGCCCCTCTACCGCCTCTGGCCCTCCCCGTACTGCCTCCTCCTCGCCCAGGCAGCCCTCCTCGCCCTCGCCGTCGTCCCCCTCGCCCGCTGGGCCACCCGCGCCCTGGGCCGCGGCGCAGGGCATGTTGTCGCCTTCGGGTACGGGGCCAGCTGGGGCATTGCCTCGACCGTCGCCTTCGACTTCCACGAGGCCGCCTTCGCCGTCCCTCTCCTCGCCTTCTCCCTCGCCGCCGCCGGCAACGCGCGCTGGCACCTCGCCGTGGCCTGGGGCCTGCCCCTCCTCCTGGTCAAGGAGGACCTGGGGCTGACCCTGGCCGCCGTCGGCGCGTACGTCGCGCTCAAGGGGCCGCGCGCCCTCGGCATCGCCACGGCCTGCGCCGGTCTGGCCGGCACCGTCTTCACCACGCAGGTCCTGCTGCCCGCCTTCAGCTCCCCCGGGACGTACGCCTACGGGGAGTACGTCCAGGGCGACCGCGGGTCCCTCCTCGCCAGCCTCGCCCTCGCGCCTCTCGACGCCCTGCGCCCCGACACCAAGGCCGTCACCGTCCTTCTCGTCCTCGCCGTCACGGGGTTCGTCGCGCTGCGCTCGCCGCTCGTCCTGATCGCGGTGCCGACCCTCGGCTGGCGCATGTTGTCGCAGCACGACTACCACTGGGGCACGGCGTTCCACTACAGCGCGGTCCTGATGCCCGTCGTCTTCGCCGCCCTCATCGACGCCCTCACCCCGTACGCCCGCACCAACGCCCCCCTCGCCCGCCGTCACCTGCGGGCTGCGCTGGCCGCCACCGTGACGGTCACGTGCGTACTGCTGCCCTCCTTCCCCCTGGCGCTGATCGCCCAGCGCGCCACCTGGCGCACCACCGCCCACCTGGAGACGGCCCGCGACCTGCTGCGGAGCATCCCCGACGGAGCCACCGTCGCCGCCTCCAACCGCCTCGCGCCCCAGCTCACTTCGCGCTGCACCGTCGTGCTGTTCCCCGGCTATCCGATCCCCGGGAAGCTGTACGACGCCTCCGGCAAGCCGCCGCGGCCCACCGCGGACTGGATCATCCACGACCGCAGGCCGGCGGAGTCGTGGCCGCTGCCGCCGGGCCACTGGCCGTACCCGCTCGACCGCGAGCTGGCCGAACTGGCCGCCGCCCAGAGGCAGTACGGCTACGAGCTCGTCGCCGCCCGCGACGGAGTGACCCTGCTGCGCCAACGCCCGCTCCCGTACAGTCGGTGACGTTCGAAACCGGTGACATCCGAAAACCGGTGACCATCGGAAACCGGTGACAGGCGGAGCCGGTACGGACCAGAGGAGTCGGCAGTGAGCAAGGGCACCGGACCTTACGTCTGCGGTCTCGACGCCGCGATGGACGTGGTGGGTGGCAAGTGGAAGGCCCTGATCCTCTGGGCGCTGCACCACGAGGGCACCCTGCGCTTCGGTCAGCTCAAGCGCCAGGTGCCCGGTGTCAGCGAGAAGATGCTGATTCAGCAGCTGCGCGAGCTGGAGGCGGACGGCATCGTCCACCGCGAGGTGTACCGGGAGGTGCCGCCGCGCGTCGAGTACTCGCTCACCGAGATGGGGGAGGGTCTCAACGCGGCCCTCGGCCCGCTCGGCGCCTGGGCCAATCAGCACATGGAACAGATCCTCGCCGCCAAGCAGCGCGACGTCGCGTAAGCGGAGCGTCAAGTCCGCTCCCCTCGCCCGATTAGCTCTTCGGGGGGACGGGCGGTGGTCCGCAGAAGCGTATTTTCCCTAGTGCGGACTGGCCTCACGGCCCTCGTACCGACCGGCCCGGAAAAATCCCGGGGGACTTTCGGCACGGCGCGGGCGCGAGCATCCCTCACGAAGGGTTATGGTGGAAACCCCCCCTCGGGCCGGTCCGTATCCCCCCCACGGACCGGCCCGTTTTTTGTGCCTCGGAGCCCGACAGGCCCAGCCGCCACACCCGCACCGTCAGCCCCGCCCGCCCGGCGCGGACGCGTCAGCCCCGGTCGGCGCGGACGCCGTCAGCCCCGCCCGGCCCAGATGTTCGTGCCCTCGGTGTCGACCGCGAAGGTGTCGATCTCCTTCAGCTCCTCGTCGGACAGCGCGGGCCCGCCCAGCGCCGCGACGTTCTCCTCCAGCTGCCGCACGCTCGACGCGCCGATCAGCGCCGACGTCATGCGCGGGTCGCGCAGCACCCACTTGAGCGCCAGCTGGGCGAGCGACTGTCCGCGCCGCCGCGCGATGTCGTTCAGGCCGTTGAGGCGGCGTACGACCTCGTCCGACAGCAGACCGGGGTCGAGCGACTTGCCCTGGGTGGCGCGCGAGCCCTCCGGGATGCCGTTCAGGTACTTGCCGGTGAGCAGGCCCTGCGCGAGCGGCACGAACGAGATGCAGCCCATTCCGGCCTCCTCCAGGGTGTCCAGCAGGCCGTCGTCCTCGGTCCAGCGGTTGATCATCGAGTACGAGGGCTGGTGGATCAGCGCCGGTACGCCCATCTCCCGCAGCAGCCCGGCCGCCTCCGTCGTCTGCTCCGCGTTGTACGACGACACGCCGGCGTACAGCGCCTTGCCCTGCCGCACCGCCGTCGCCAGCGCGCCCATCGTCTCCTCGAGCGGGGTCTCCGGGTCGAAGCGGTGGGAGTAGAAGATGTCGACGTGGTCGAGGCCCATCCGGGTCAGCGAGGCGTCGAGCGAGGACAGCAGGTACTTGCGCGAGCCCCACTCGCCGTACGGGCCGGGGTGCATCAGATAGCCGGCCTTGGTGGAGATGATCAGCTCGTCGCGGTAGGAAGTGAAGTCCTGCGCGAAGATCTTTCCGAAGTTCAGCTCGGCGGAGCCGGCCGGCGGTCCGTAGTTGTTCGCCAGGTCGAAATGCGTCACACCGAGGTCGAACGCGCGGCGCAGAATCGCGCGCTGCGTGTCGAGCGCGCGGTCGTCGCCGAAGTTGTGCCACAGGCCGAGCGAGACGGCGGGCAGCTTCAGCCCGCTGCGGCCGGTGCGCCGGTACTCCATGGAGTCGTAGCGGTCACCGGCGGCGAGGTACAAAGGGGAATCATTCACATTCACCTCCTTATCACGGACTTGTGACAGACCGGGTTGGGCCGCCGATGCGCCTGCGCAGTAGTGTGGCGGCTTCGGGACTGAACGTGTCCGGCTGGGGGAGCCGCACGTGCCGCATGGTCCCGGGGGACGTACCGAACCCGCACGATGCCATGAGGTGAGACCCAGTGAACCTGCGCGACCTGGTGTACAGGCTCTACGCACGCCGGGTGGAAGGCCGCCTCGATCACGACCAGGTGCCCAAGCACATCGGCGTGATCCTCGACGGCAACCGGCGCTGGGCCAAGGCCTCCGGCGGCACCACCGAACAGGGCCACAAGGCGGGCGCCAGCAAGATCCAGGAGCTGCTCGGCTGGTGTGCCGAGACGGACGTCGAGGTCGTCACGCTCTGGATGCTTTCCACCGAGAATCTGGACCGTGCCGAGGCGGAGCTGACGCCGCTGCTCGGGATCATCGAGGGCGCGGTCCGTGACCTCGCCGCCGACGGCCGCTGGCGCGTGCACCACGTGGGGACGCTGGACGTGCTGCCCGCCCGTACCCAGTCGGTGCTCAAGGAGGCCGAGCAGGCCACGGTCGGCAACGACGGGATACTCGTCAACGTCGCCGTGGGCTACGGCGGCCGCCAGGAGATCGCGGACGCCGTCCGCTCGCTCCTGCTGGAGCACGCGCGGAAGGGCACCTCCCTGGAGGAGGTCGCCGAGATCGTCGACGTCGAGCACATCTCGGAGCACCTCTACACACGCGGCCAGCCGGACCCGGACCTCGTGATCCGTACGAGTGGCGAGCAGCGGCTCTCGGGCTTCATGCTCTGGCAGAGCGCCCACTCGGAGTACTACTTCTGTGAAGTCTTCTGGCCGGCCTTCCGCAAGGTCGACTTCCTGCGTGCCCTGCGTGACTACGCGGCCCGCCACCGGCGCTACGGGTCCTGAGGCAGGTCCGGGGCCCGGCGTGGGGCGGGGCTGATCCGCCTCCTCGCGAGCACACCACCGGCCCCGGAACGGTTCCCGGTTCACGACGTGTCATATGCCATGGCATGGCGGCGGGTGTTCGAGGGAATACCCCTTCCAGGTCGACGCCCGGTCCACGGACGTCGTATCTCAGTGAGCGGCAAGTCCGCTCGCCCGGGAGGCCCTTTGCACCAGGACGACCACGCCCAGAGCGTGGACGAAGCGGAGGGCCGGAGCTCGGCCCGCGCATCGTGGCCAGAGCCCGGTCCCACCGCTCGCGACGCCGTCGCACCCCGACCTCAGCCGAGGGGGTACGTCCTTCCGTGGTGACCAGCACAAAGCGCCGCATGCCCGACAGGCGCACTTACGTTCTCGACACCAGCGTCCTGCTGGCCGACCCGAACGCCATGTCCCGGTTCGACGAGCACGAAGTCGTGCTCCCGATCGTCGTGGTCACGGAGTTGGAGGCCAAGAGGCACCATCCGGAACTCGGCTACTTCGCCCGGCAGGCTCTGCGCCTGCTCGACGACTGCCGGGTGCGGTACGGACGCCTCGACGCCCCCATCCCGATGGGTGAACTGGGCGGAACGCTCCGTGTCGAGCTCAACCACTCCGATCCCGGCGTGCTTCCGGCCGGCTATCGATTGGGGGACAACGACTCACGGATCCTGGCGGTGGCACGCAACCTCCAGGCCGAGGGGTTCGACGTAACAGTCGTGTCGAAAGACCTGCCGCTGAGGATCAAGGCATCCTCGGTCGGCCTGCTCGCCGAGGAGTACCGCGCCGAGCTCGCCATCACCGACTCCGGCTGGACCGGGATGGCGGAACTGCCGCTCTCGGCCGAGCAGGTGGATCTGCTCTACACCGAGGAGACGGTGTACGAACCGTCCGCGGCCGACCTTCCCGTACATACGGGTCTGGTGATCCAGTCCGAGCGTGGCAAGGCGCTGGGCCGGGTGACCGCCGACGGGATGGTCAGGCTCGTACGCGGCGACCGGGAGGCCTTCGGCATCCACGGGCGCAGCGCCGAGCAGCGGATAGCGCTGGACCTGCTCCTCGACCCGGACGTCGGGATCGTCTCGATGGGCGGCCGGGCCGGTACGGGCAAGTCGGCGCTGGCACTCTGCGCGGGGCTCGAAGCCGTGCTGGAGCGCCGGCAGCACAAGAAGGTGATGGTCTTCCGGCCGCTGTACGCGGTGGGCGGCCAGGAGCTCGGCTACCTGCCGGGCTCGGAGTCCGAGAAGATGAGCCCCTGGGCTCAGGCGGTCTTCGACACCCTGTCGGCCGTGGCGGGCCGTGAGGTCATCGAGGAAGTGCTGGGGCGCGGCATGCTCGAGGTGCTGCCGCTCACGCACATCCGGGGCCGCTCGCTGCACGACGCGTTCGTGATCGTGGACGAGGCCCAGTCGCTGGAGCGGAACGTCCTGTTGACCGTTCTGTCCAGGATCGGGGCGAATTCACGGGTGGTGCTGACGCACGATGTCGCGCAGCGCGACAACCTGAGGGTCGGCCGGTACGACGGAGTGGTCGCCGTCGTCGAGAAGTTGAAGGGCCATCCGCTCTTCGCGCATGTCACTCTCACCCGCTCGGAGCGCTCGCAGATCGCCGCGCTGGTGACCGAAATGCTGGAGGACGTGCACCTCTGAGTCCTCTGGCCCGTGTGACCCCTCTGACCCCTCTGATCGCATAAGGGGGAAAAGGCAGTTGGCGCCGTCCGGCAGAACGCAGGATCCTAGCCGGGCGGCGTCTTGCTGCGCTCAAGTTTCAGTAAAACTCCTGGTGTAAACGGCGTGTGAGCTTTCACACGCAACAGGGAATTGCTTCCCGGCGTCGGCTTCCGGCAGAGTCTTGCTTCCGTCAGGCCCCGCATACGGCACACCCGCATCTTCAGAGATGCAGCACCACACAACTCAACAGCTGTCGCCGTATGCCGCCCGAGTCACTACGCGGCGCTCCCTCAAAGGAGTTGCCCACCGGGTCCGCGCCTCTGTGACCTAGCGATAGGGGAGGCCAGTGCCAGGGGCACGATTGCGTCCGCGAGGTCACCCGAGCGGGCACTGCTGGAAGGAAACCGTGTGAGCCGGATTTCGGTCCGGGGATTCGCCGTGGCTTCGGCTACCGCGGTCACCACTGTCGGCGCCGTTGTGGGCGTCGCCTCGGGCGACACTCAGCCCTCGAACGACAACTTCGAGGCGACCGCAGCCGACACGACGCTCCTCGCAGACATCCCTGCCGGCCAGCAGGCCCAGGTACAGACCGCGTCCCTGACGCAGCAGGCCGACGCACAGGCCTACGCCGCCGACGTGACCGCGAAGAAGTCCGCGGAGGAATCGGCCCGCCTTCAGGCCGCCAAGGACGCCAAGTCCAAGAAGGAAGCCGCCGAGGCGAAGGCCGAAGCGGAGGCCGAGGCCAAGGCGAAGGCCGAAGCCGACGCCAAGGAGCGGGAAGAGGAGGAGCAGGCCGCCGCCAGCCGCTCCGCGACGCGTGACGCGTCCAGCTTCTCCGCCAAGAGCTCGTACACCGTCGCCGAGGTTCAGGCGATGGCGCGGCAGATGGTCCCCGGCGACCAGTTCCAGTGCTTCAGCAACATCGTGAACCACGAGTCCACGTGGAACTACCAGGCGAGCAACCCCTCGTCCGGTGCCTACGGTCTCGTGCAGGCACTGCCCGGCTCCAAGATGTCCTCTGCGGGCGCCGACTGGCAGACCAACCCGGCCACCCAGATCAAGTGGGGCCTGAACTACATGGACGAGCGCTACGGCAGCCCCTGCGGCGCCTGGTCGTTCTGGCAGGCCAACCACTGGTACTAGTACCAGCGGTCGCTCAACTTCGCAGAGCCCTTCACCGTCCTTCGGTGAGGGGCTCTGCGCGTGTACCGTCGGGGGCCGGTGTCTCCCCGGGGGGAGCGATTGCGCGACGGGGAGAAGAGAGAGCGACATGTCAACACAGCCACAGCCGCAGCCGCAGTCGCAGCCACAGCTGGGATGGCTCGGCCGTACGGGCGCCAGGCTGACCAGGATGGGCGAGCGGTTGAACGAGCGCCGCGCCCAGGCCGAGGCCGAGGCGGAAGCCGCCGATGCCGCCGATCCCGGCGGAGCGGCGCCGTACGACTCGGGCTCCGGGCTCGATCACGTCCCCGCGCCACCCGCCTACGCCCCCGCCGTCGCGGCGAGACCCGACCCCGTCGCCGCCGTCCCGTGGGGGATGCGCGTCGCGGCCGAGGCCGGCTGGCGGCTGCTCGTACTGGCGGGCACGCTCTGGGTACTGATGAAGGTCATCAGCGCCGTACAGCTGGTGGTCCTCGCCTTCGTCGCGGCCCTGCTCGTCACCGCGATGCTCCAGCCCACCGTCGCGCGGCTCCGGAACATAGGACTTCCGCGCGGTCTCGCCACCGCCGTCACCGCGATCCTCGGCTTCGTCATCATGGGGCTGGTCGGCTGGTTCGTTGTGTGGCAGGTCATGGAGAACCTCGACAATCTCTCCGACCGCCTCAAGGACGGCATCGAGGAGCTCAAGCGCTGGCTCCTCAACAGCCCGTTCCATGTGACCGAGGATCAGATCAACGACGTCGCCAAGAACCTGAGCGACGCGGTGGGCACCAACACCGAGGAGATCACCTCGGCGGGCCTTCAGGGCGTCACGGTGATGGTTGAGTTCCTCACCGGCATGCTGCTCGCTATGTTCTCGACGCTCTTCCTGCTGTACGACGGCAAGCGCATCTGGCAGTGGACGCTCAAGCTGGTGCCGGCGCAGGCCCGGCCGGGTGTCGCGGGCGCGGGGCCGCGCGCGTGGCGCACGCTCACCGCGTACGTGCGGGGCACGGTGATCGTCGCGCTGATCGACGCGATCTTCATCGGCCTCGGGATCTGGTTCCTCGACGTACCGATGGCCGTGCCCCTCGCGGTCTTCATCTTCCTGTTCGCCTTCATCCCGCTCGTCGGCGCGGTGATGTCGGGCGCGCTGGCAGTGGTGGTGGCGCTCGTGACCCAGGGCGTTTTCACGGCGCTGATGGTCCTGGTCGTCGTACTGGCCGTGCAGCAGATCGAGGGCCATGTGCTGCAGCCGTTCATCCTCGGCCGCGCGGTACGGGTGCATCCGCTGGCCGTCGTCCTCGCGGTGGCGGCGGGCGGACTGGTCGCCGGTATCGGCGGGGCGGTGGTGGCGGTGCCGCTGGTGGCGGTGACCAATACGGTCGTCGGCTACTTGCGGGCGTACAGCATGGAGGCGGCTCTGCACGCCGCTCCGGAGGCCCGGTCGGCCGCGGCGCCGGCGCAGGGCGAGATGGCGGCGGCGCCCGAATGATCTCCGAACCGGAAATGGTGGGGGACTTTCCGGCCTGGCCCGAGCCCGAGAACGCGACGAGCGAGGACCGTCCCGGGACGCCGCGCGGCCGCAGACCGTGGCTGTGGGCCGTGGGTGGCGCGGCGGCCGCTTCGGTGGTGTGGGCGGGTGGCTTGTACGCCTACGGGCCGAACGGCGCCGTCGATACGCGCGGGTACCGGGTGAGCGAGGGCCTGTGCGCGAAGGTCGGGCTGAGCGCCCTGGGGATGGATCTCGGGAAGCGGGCCGGTGATCCGGGCGAACTGCTCGACGAGCACCGCGCGCTGGACAAGATCACCTGTAGTTACCACTTCGAGCCCAGGGGGAAAGCCGCCGAGGAAGGGGTCTCTGTGCAGTACGAGGTGGAGCTGGTGCTCGACCTGCACAAGGAGGCCGACCCGCAGCCGGAGTTCGAGGCGCTGGTCAACCAGCCCAGCTGGATCGACGGGCTGCCGCCGAGGCCGGAGGAGGTCCCCGCGCTCGGCGAGCAGGCGTTCCTGACCGGGATGGGGGAGGACGAGGATCCGCGCCTCAGGGTCCTGGACGGGGGAGCGGTGTTCTCGCTCACGGTCAGTTCCGACCTCAGCTACGACGAGGACTACTACGACGGGCAGCCGGACCCCGAGCTCTCCCGTCCGGACCTGTCCGCGCTGCCGCCCCTCATGGTCGAGGACACGCGGGATCTGATGGCCGTGTTCAAGGGCAAGAGCAAGGACCTGGACAGCGGTCAGGGCGAGGGCTGACGCGCGAGGGGCCCCGCGGACGTTCTGTCCGCGGGGCCCCTCACTTACGTACTGCTGACGACTACTCGGCGGCCATGACGGCTTCGGAGTCGAGCGTCACGCCGACGGCCTGGATCACGGCGGCGATCTTGAACGCCTCCTGGATGGTGTCGCGCTCGACACCCGCCTTGCGCAGCACCTGCTCGTGCGAGTCGAGGCACTGGCCGCAGCCGTTGATCGCGGAGACCGCGAGCGACCACAGCTCGAAGTCGACCTTCTCGACGCCCGGGTTGCCGATGACGTTCATCCGCAGGCCGGCGCGCAGGTTCCCGTACTCCGGGTCGGAGAGCAGGTGGCGCGTGCGGTAGAAGACGTTGTTCATCGCCATGACCGCGGCGGCGGACTTGGCGGCCTGGTACGCCTCGGGCTTGAGGTTGGCCTTCGCCTCCGGCTCCAGCTCACGCAGCACCTGCGGCGACCGCGAGGCGATCGCGCAGGCCAGGACCGTGCCCCACAGCTGCTGCTGCGGGAGGTCGCTGTTGCCGATGACCGAGCCGAGGTTCAGGCGCAGGTCCTTGGCGTAGTCCGGTACGGCGGACTTCAGCTCGTCGAGGGCCATGGGTCACTCACCGGCCAGCAGGGCGACGGGGTCGAGGGTGTTCTCGCCCTTGGTCCAGTTGCACGGGCACAGCTCGTCGGTCTGGAGCGCGTCGAGGACCCGGAGGACCTCCTTGGGGTTACGGCCCACGGAACCGGCGGTCACCATCGTGAACTGGATCTCGTTGTTCGGGTCGACGATGAAGACGGCGCGCTGCGCGAAGCCGTCCTCGCCCTCGATGCCGAGGTCACGCATGAGCTCGTGCTTCGAGTCGGCCAGCATCGGGAAGGGCAGGTCGGTCAGGTCCGGGTGGTCCTTGCGCCAGGCGTGGTGCACGAACTCGGAGTCACCGGAGAAGCCGAGGATCTGCGCGTCGCGGTCGGCGAACTCGTCGTTCAGCTTGCCGAAGGCGGCGATCTCGGTGGGGCAGACGAAGGTGAAGTCCTTGGGCCACGCGAACACGACGCGCCACTTGCCCTCGTAGGACTTGTGGTTGATCTGCTCGAACTCGTTGCCGGTCTCCAGGGAGACACAGGCGGTGAGGTCGTACGTGGGGAACTGGTCACCAACAGTGAGCACGCGCGCTCCTTGCAGAGAGGGGAAATCCCGTTACGGGAGTTTCCTGGGGGTTGGACGGATCCCCACAGTGACACAGGAAGCATTGATCGCAGAAATAGCTAGACTGGCTTGATCCGATCGGAGGTGGTTATCAGTGGCCAGTAGTAATGGGAACGGCGCGGGCGGCGCCAGGGCCAAGCAGCCCAGCCTCGCGCAGCTGCGTGCGTTCGCCGCCGTCGCGGAGTACCTGCACTTCAGGGACGCGGCCGCCGCGATCGGCATGAGCCAGCCGGCGCTGTCGGGGGCGGTCTCCGCGCTGGAGGACGCGCTGGGAGTGCAGCTCGTCGAGCGTACGACGCGCAAGGTGCTGCTGTCTCCGGCGGGGGAGCGGCTCGCGGTGCGGGCGAGGGCCGTGCTGGACGCGGTGGGCGAGCTGATGGAGGAGGCGGAGGCGGTACGGGCGCCCTTCACCGGGGTGCTCAGGCTCGGGGTGATTCCCACGGTGGCGCCGTATCTGCTGCCGACGGTGCTCACGCTCGTACACGAGCGGTATCCGGACCTGGACCTCCAGGTGCACGAGGAGCAGACCTCGTCGCTGCTGGAGGGGCTGGCGGCGGGGCGGCTCGATCTGCTCCTGCTCGCGGTGCCGCTGGGAGTGCCGGGGGTGGCCGAACTCCCCCTCTTCGACGAGGACTTCGTGCTGGTCACACCGCGCGAGCACTGGCTGGGCGGCCGGGAGGACATTCCGCGCGAGGCGCTCAAGGAGCTGCATCTGCTGCTGCTCGACGAGGGGCACTGCCTGCGGGACCAGGCGCTCGACATCTGCCGGGAGGCGGGCCGAACGGAGGGTGCGCCCGTCACGACCACGGCGGCGGGTCTGTCCACGCTGGTGCAGCTGGTGGCCGGCGGGCTCGGCGTGACGCTGCTGCCGCGCACGGCGGTCAGGGTGGAGACGGACCGTAACGACCAGCTCGTGACCGGGTACTTCGCCGATCCGGCCCCGTCGCGCCGGGTCGCGCTGGCGATGCGGACGGGCGCGGCGCGCCAGAGCGAGTTCGAAACGTTCGCGCAGGCGCTGCGGGAGGCGATGAGGCGGTTGCCCGTGCGGGTGGTGGCGGGCGCGGGATGAGGGAGGGGCGGGCCCTGGCCACTGCGCGGGGCCTGCTCGCCACCCCGCCCCGGGCCTGTTCCCCACCAAGCCCCTTCCCACGCGGCGGAGCCGCGAAGTGTCGCAGGGGGAAGGGGGCGGGGCGGGAGCAGGCCCGGGGCGTGACGCCTACTCCGTGCGCAGGCCTTCCGGGCGCATCAGGCGCCACAGTGGCGGCAGGCTCAGCAGCGTCACCGTCAGGATCAGGGCCGCTCCCGCCCCGGCGAACGGCACGAACGCCCACCAGTCGCTCACCGGCTTCGCGATCAGGCCCAGCATCGCCGCCCCCAGCGCCAGCCCGCCGGCGACGGCGGCCGTGAGGCCGAGTGCGACCGGCACCGCCGTCTGCCACAGTACGGACCAGGCGAGCGTCGCACGGCGCGTTCCGAAGGCCACCAGGACCGACAACAGGCGTCGGCGCTCCCGCAGTTGCTCCAGCTGCGAGACGAGCATGCTCGCGGCGATCAGGGCCATGGTCGCGGTCGCACCGACCTGCAGGCCGGTCTGGACGCTCGCGTACTGCCGGTCGCGCTCGACGGCCCGCAGGGTGAACACCCGCATGGTGGGATCGATCCGGGCGGCGGTGTTGCGCACGTACTCCACCGCGTCGGGCAGCCCCTCGTCGATCTTGACCTGGGCTCCGGTCGTCGCCGCCGGAAGCGTGGCCACGTCCACGGCACCCGGCGTCGCGTAGATGCCCTCACGGAACTGGCCCATGGGGTCGCGCCGCGCGACAACCGTGCGCGTCGACTCCGGCAAGGTCCACAGCACGGGCTTCGAGCCGTCGTCGTCGGAGGAGGGGTTGAGGTTGACCGCCTTGCCGATGCGGGCCGTCTTGTCCACCCAGTCGTTCTGCTCCGCGTCGCCGGAGTGGACGACGAACGTGTCGCCGTCCTCGCACGAGGTGATCCGGGCCAGCTCGCGCAGGGTCGCGCAGTCGCCGACGGTCAGCAGGCTGGTCGGCGGGATCTCCTCCTTGGCGACCTTCCCCGGCCGGGTCACGTAGGTCTCGACCGTGCCGATGACGCTCTTCACGCCCCTGGTCTGCCGGAAATCACTGATCATCCGGTGGGCCAGCTCGCCGTTGGCGACCTCGGCCGTGACACTGACCTGTGCCCGCGTGGGGTCCTGGCCCGTTGCCCGTTCGAAGTCGTTGTCGATCCCGGCGAACAGCATCTGCAGAGCGATGGCGCCCGCGACGGCGACCGTGATGCCACTGACCGTACGGGCGGCCGGGCCGCTGCTCAACTGGAGTCGGCGCGTGGCCAGTTGCCACGGCACCGGCCCTCCGTTCAGCCGGTTCACCACCGCTTCGACCAGCCACGGCAGCAGCAGGACAAGGCCCACGAGCACCAGGACCGCGCCGCCCGCGATGGGGTAGGGATCGACCGCCTGCGTCTCCTCGTCGACGGTGCCGGTCATGGCCAGCACCGCGATGCCCGCCACCGGCGGCAGCAGCCGCCACCACAGACGGCGGCCCCGTGCGCGGTTGCTGCGCACGACGCCCAGCGGCTCGATCGCGACCGAGCGCAGCGCCACAAGCGTGACCGCTACGGCCGAGGCCGGCACGGCCAGCGCGATCAGCGCGGCGAGCGCGGGGACCGGCGTGATGTCGGCGGGGAAGGCGTTGAACCGCCACACCTGCACGCCGCCCAGCAGCCGTCGGCCCACCAGGAAGACTCCGGTGGCGACGACCAGCCCGAGCAGCGAACCGAACAGCGCCTCACCGGCGGCGATCCGGCGGGTCGTACGGATGTCGGCGCCCACCAGGCGCAGCGCGGCCAGCCGGCGGTCGCGCCGCTCCCCGCCGAACCGCACGGCGGTGGCGATGAAGATGGCCACCGGCATCAGCAGCACCACGCACATCAGGATGATCGCGACGACGAGGACCGGGCTCAGGGGCTCGTCCTGGACGCGCCCGCCGTACCCCGCGGTCCTGCGTGCACCGTGGTCGGTGGTGAGGGTGGAACTGCCGACGTAGTGGAGGAGCTCGCTGGGAGAGGACAGGCCGGAGTCGGCGATCGTCCCGACCACGCGGTGGTCCAGGCGCTCGGCGAGGAGCTTGCCCTCCGGTGAGCCGAGCAGTTCCTTCAGGGCGGGGGAGACGACCATCTCACCGGGGCCCGGGAGCCTGTCGACGCCGGGCGGCCGGACGGGGTGCGCGCCGTCCGCCCGCAGGGAGGCACCTGCGATGATCTTGTCGCGGAACTCGGTACTGGTGTCGGCCCACAGCACCGTGGTGTCGGAGGCCTTGGGCAAGGGGGTCTGCACCTCGACGGTCGTGCGTGCCTCTTGGCGCTCGTTGCGGCTGTCGATGACCGACGGCACGGACGCGGCGCCGAACAGCAGGGCCACGCCGAGGCCGACGCCGACGGCGGTCAGGATCGTACGGACCCAGCCCTCACGCCCGCCGGAAGCGGCGAACCTGATGCCCAGGCCCAGGTCACGCGCCCAGGAGGCGAGGCCGGTGGGGGCGGATGCGGGGAGCACGAGGGTCTCGCTCCGCTCGTCGAGGAGAGTCACGCGGCGTACTCCAGGCTCCGGGACTTTCCGTCGCGTACGACGATCTCGCGGTCGGAGTACGCGGCGACGCGCGCCTCGTGCGTGACGAGCACGACGGCGGTGTTCGCGGACCGGGCGGCCTCGGTGAGCAGCTGCATCACCCGCTCGCCGTTGAGGGAGTCGAGTGCGCCCGTTGGCTCGTCGGCGAACAGGACGCGGGGGGCGGAGACGAGCGAGCGGGCGACGGCGACGCGCTGGCCCTGGCCGCCGGAGACCTCGCCCGGCCGCTTGCGGCCGAGGTCGTCGACCTCCAGCCGGGCCATCCACTTCAGCGCCTCGCGTTCGGCCTCCTTGCGCTTGGCGCCGCTCAGGCGCAGCGGCAGCGCGACGTTCTCGACGCAGGTCAGCTCGGGGACGAGCTGGCCGAACTGGAACACGAACCCGAACTCGCCGCGGCGAAGGGCGCTGCGTTCGCGGTCCGGCATGGCGGACAGTTCGCGGCCGTTGTACGTGATGGTCCCGGAGTCCGGGGTGACTATCCCGGCCAGGCAGTGCAGCAGCGTGGACTTGCCCGAGCCCGACGGGCCCATGACGGCGACGACCTCGCCGGGGTGGATCGAGAAGTGGGCACCGTCGAGGGCGGGGGTGGGCCCGTACGCCTTGTGCAGGTCGTGGGCGACCAGCAGGGAACCGGCGGGAGTCATGCACGTACCTCCGAGGCGAGCTTGTCGAGGCGCGCGGCGGCGAGTTCCAGCCAGCGCAGGTCGGCTTCCAGATGGAAGAGGGCGTGGTCACAGATGAGCTGGTCCGCGAGATCGCCCCGGCGCTTGCGCTCGGTGAGGACCCGCATCAGGCGCAGATGCTCGGCGCGCTGTACGTCGAGGAGGCCGGCGGCGCTGCGCCCGGTGAGGAGGGCGAGGACGACCTTGGTGTAGAGCGTCGACTGGAGGTACGGCTCGGGCTTCTCCGGCTGGGCGAGCCACTGTTCGACGTCGGTGATGCCGGCTTCGGTGATGGCGTAGCGCTTGCGCTCGGGGCCGCCTTCGGACTCCACGCCGTCGATCTCGACGAGGCCGTTCTTGAGGAGGCGGGACATGGTCGAGTAGACCTGCCCGTAGTGCAGGGGGCGGTCGTGGCCGAACTTGTCGTCGAAGGCGCGCTTGAGGTCGTAGCCGTGCCGGGGGCCGGACTCCAGGAGCCCGAGGAGGGTGTGGCCGATTGACATGCGGAGCACTATACACAGTGGGTATACATGGAGTGCATAGTCGCCGTGAAGCGCGCGTGGACGTCTGCGGCGGGGCTGTTCCCCACGTCCCCCGGCTCTCTGGGTACGCGGCAAATCCCGAGCCGCACGGAGGCCCGGCTCGGGACTGCACTTCTGAGGCACTGCGGTCGGGGAGCAGCCCCCCCCACAAGGCCGCCCTACTCCTCCCGGGGTTCCGGATCCGCGTCCGGCGTCTTGGGGGGGCGTCCCCGGCGGGGGATCGGGCCCGCGGTGCCCGGGAGGCGGCCGGTTTCCGACAGGGCCCGCCGCAGCAGGAACTCGATCTGCGCGTTCGCGCTGCGCAGCTCGTCCGACGCCCACCGCGCCAGCGCGTCGTGCACGGCCGGATCCAGCCGCAGCAGCACCTGCTTGCGCTGCTGCTGCGGCCGCTTCCGCTGCGGGACCTCGTCCGTCACTGGTAAAGAGTGCCGGTGTTGAGGACCGGCTGCGCGGCCCGGTCGCCGCACAGCACCACCATCAGGTTGCTCACCATCGCCGCCTTGCGCTCGGAATCGAGCTCGACGATGTCCTGCTCGGCGATCCGGGTGAGCGCCATCTCCACCATGCCGACCGCGCCCTCGACGATCTGCTTGCGGGCGGCGACGACCGCTCCCGCCTGCTGGCGCTGCAGCATCGCCGAGGCGATCTCCGGTGCGTACGCGAGGTGGGTGAAGCGGGACTCGATGATGTGGACCCCGGCCGCCTCGACCCGTGCGTGCAGCTCGACCGCGAGCTTCTCGGTGATCTCCTCGGCGTTGCCGCGCAGCGACAGGCCGTCCTCGTCGTGGGCGTCGTACGGGTACTCGATCGCGATGTGGCGCACGGCCGCCTCGGTCTGCGTGGCGACGAACTCGAGGAAGTCGTCGACCTCGAACGTGGCCTGCGCGGTGTCCTCCACCTTCCAGACCACGACCGCGGCCAGCTCGATCGGGTTGCCGTAGGCGTCGTTGACCTTGAGGACCGCGGTCTCGTGGTTCCTGATCCGGGTCGAGATCTTCTCGCGCGTGGTCAGCGGGTTGACCCAGCGCAGCCCGTCGGTGCGGATGGTCCCGCGGTAGCGCCCGAAGAGCTGGACGACGCGGGCCTCGCCCGGCGCGACCATGTTGAGGCCCGACATCGCGAAGACGGCGGCGAGCGCCACGAGGATCCCGGCGGCGATCAGGCCGGCCTTCGGTCCGGCCGAGGTCAGAGTGGCGCCGGTGGCGATCAGACCCGCCGCGGCGAGCAGGCCCACCAGGCCGAGCAGCAGCGCGAGGCCGCCGCCGATGCTGTGTGCCGCCGTCTCGCGTACCCGTGGTGCGGGCATCTCGGGCAGGTCGGTGGGTGTGGACGTGGTGGTCGCGGACATGGTGGTCCCCCCGTTTCGTGCACTGTGATCGCGGTTCTGCGCGCTTAGCAAAGTGATATCACTTTTTTGCTCGGTGCGGACAGCCCGCAAACCCGTACGAGGGCGCTCGCAACCCTGGGGCCCTCTCGTGAGTCGGTTCCAGAGAGACGGGTGCTGATTCTCACGTACGGAAAAGACCGGATCGGCAGCCCTTTGTCCGCAGGTGCGGTGTTAGCTTTCTGAGCTGACATCCGGGGGCTCGATGAGTGGAGTTACGGAGTAATGGGCCGAGCAGAAGCGCGACAGAACCGGAAGCGCGGTGCGCGCCGGGCGAAGAAGGCGGGTGGCATACGCCGCTTCTTCACCTGGAAGAAGATGCTGGGCACCTTCTTCGGGCTTTGCCTGCTCCTGATGGGTGTCTTCGTGGCGCTCTACATATGGGTGCCCGTACCGGCCGCCAACGCCGAGGCCAGGCTCCAGAGCAACGTCTACAAGTACAGCAACGGCAAGATCATGGCCCGCTCCGGAGAGATCAACCGCGAGATCCTCCCGCTCGCCAAGATCCCCAAGGATGTCCAGACCGCCTTCGTCGCCGCCGAGAACCAGAACTTCTACAAGGACTCCGGCGTCGACTTCAAGGGCACGGCCCGCGGTCTGCTCAACACCGTGACGGGCAAGGGCAAGCAGGGTGGCTCGACGATCACCCAGCAGTACGTCAAGAACTACTACCTGACCCAGGACCAGACCGTCACCCGCAAGCTCAGGGAGCTTGTGATCTCGATCAAGGTGGACCGGAAGCAGAGCAAGCCGCAAATCCTGGCCGGGTATCTCAACACCAGCTACTTCGGGCGCGGGGCGTACGGCATCCAGGCCGCGGCCCAGGCCTACTACGGCGTCGACGCCGAGAAGCTGGAGGTCGAGCAGGGCGCGTACCTCGCGGCGCTCCTCCAGGCCCCCAGCCAGTACGACTGGGCGGTCGCGAGCCCCACCAGCAAGAAGCTGGTCAAGGAGCGCTGGAACTACGTACTCGACAACATGATCGAGATGAACGAGCTGGACCGGGCGGAGCGCGACGCCATGGAGTTCGACGTACCGCAGAAGCCCAAGGCCGCCTCCGGTATGGAGGGCCAGACCGGATACATGGTCGAGGCCGCGAAGACGGAACTGAAGAAGCAGGGCGTCAGCGAGGCAGACTTCGACGCGGGCGGGTGGACGATCACCCTCAACATCGACAAGAAGCGCCAGGAGGCGCTGGAGCGGGCCGTCAAGGAGCAGCTGGAGTCCAAGCTCGACCGCGAGAAGAACAAGGTCGACGCGACCCTCCAGGCCGGCGCGACCTCGGTGGATCCGAAGACCGGCAAGGTCGTCGCGATGTACGGGGGCGTGGACGCCACCAAGCACTATTTCTCCAACGCCACGCGGTCCGACTACCAGCCGGCCTCGACCTTCAAGCCGGTCGTTCTCGCCGCAGCCCTGGAGAGCAACTCCAAGACGCAGGACGACGAGCCGATCACGCCCAGCACGATCTACGACGGCACGAGCAAGCGCCCCGTCAAGGGCAGCGCCACCCCCTTCGCCCCGCAGAACGACCTGGGCAGGAGCTTCGGCCCCATCTCCGTCCAGCAGGCCATGCAGAATTCGGTCAACTCCGTCTTCGCGCAGATGCTCGTGGACGTCGGCGCGCCGCGCGTGAAGGAGACCGCGCTCCGCATGGGCATGCAGGACAAGGGCGGCTTCGACGAGCGTCCCGCCATGTCCCTCGGCGTGATGGGCGCCAGCACGATGGACATGGCGAGCGTCTACGCGACGCTCGACAACCACGGCAAGAAGGTCACGCCGACCATCGTGAAGTCCGCCGAGCACAAGGACCGCCCCGGCGGCAGGGTCGACCTGCCCGAGCCGGTCACCGAGCAGGTCATCGACCGCTCGACGGCGGACAGCGTGACCAAGGTGCTCACCGGCGTCGTGAGGAGCGGTACGGGCCTCCAGGCGAGCAGCCCCAACTACAACGCGGCGGGCAAGACCGGCACCTCGGAGAAGAACCGGTCCGCGTGGTTCGTGGGCTACACCCCCGAACTGTCCACTGCCGTAGCCCTGTTCGGCGAGTCCCCCAACGGCGGCAAGCAGGTCTCCCTGACCGGTACGGCCAACGCCGGCCGCGCCAGCGGCGGCGGCTTCCCCGCCAAGATCTGGCGGGACTACACGCTCGGCGCCCTCGGTGGCGGGTCGGACGCCGACTTCGACCTGGAGATCGACCGGGAAGACGCCTTCGTGCCGCCGCCGTCCGACACACCGGACCCGACCACCACGCCGAGCAAGCCCTCGACGACCCCGAGCAAGACACCCACGACGCCGAGCACGCCGCCGACGACGCCGTCCACCACACCGCCGACGTCGCCGTCCACGACGCCTCCGACGTCGCCGCCGCCGATCACGATCGGCCCGCCGGACCCGGGCGGTGACACCGAGGGCTCCGACGGGGGCGCGGACGGCGGCTCCGACGGGGGAGCCGACGGAGGGGCCGACGGCGGCGCCGACGGCGGTGCGGACGGGGACACCAGCGGCGACCTCAGGCCGCCCCGCCCCTGACGGGCGCGGCGGAACAGGCGGCGAAGAGCCGCTGACAGCCGCGAACGGCCGGCGAACAGACGACTGCGGCGGACACCCGGGGTGTCCGCCGCAGTCGTACGTACCGAGCGATTACGGGCGCGTGGCCAGTTCGAACCAGACCACCTTGCCGGACGACAGCCGAGTGGCCCCCCAGCGTCTCGCCAGCCGGTTCACCAGGAACAGCCCGCGCCCGCCCTCGTCCGTGTCCCGCGCCCGCCGCTGTCTGGGCAACTGCGGCGAGTCGTCGCCGACCTCGCAGCGCAGGACGTCCGTACGCAGCAGCCGCAGCGTCACGGGCCGCTCGGCGTACCGGACC
This sequence comes from Streptomyces sp. NPDC055287, assembly GCF_053646035.1. Lineage (NCBI taxonomy): Bacteria > Bacillati > Actinomycetota > Actinomycetes > Kitasatosporales > Streptomycetaceae > Streptomyces > Streptomyces sp. NPDC055287. The sequence continues at coordinate 106,132 of NZ_JBSHNE010000002.1, forward strand.
GCGTTCGTCACCACCTCGCTGACGAGCAGTTCCACCGAGTCGCTCAGCTCCTCCAGACCCCAGCGGGCCAGGGCGCGCCGCGCCAACCTGCGGGCCCGGCCGGGCGCCTGCTCCTCCGGCTCCAGGAACCAGTACGCGACATCGCTCGGCGCGATCCCGTCGAAGCGGGCCGCGAGCAGCGCGATGTCGTCGTCCCGGTCACCGGGCCCGAGCATGTCGAGTACGTCGTCGCACAGGGCCTCCAGCGGCGGGGAGTGGTCCGGGCCGGTCAGCTGGGCGGTGGCGGCGAGCCGTTCCCGCAGCTGCTCGATGCCCGTCCACACGTCCCGCAGGCGCGACTCGACCAGGCCGTCGGTGTAGAGCAGCAGCGTGGCGCCCGCCGGGGCGTCCAGCTCGACGGCCTCGAAGTCGACGCCGCCGACGCCGATGGGTGCGCCCGGCGGCACCCTGAGCACCTCGGCGCGGCCGCCCAGGTGCAGCAGAACGGGCGGCGGGTGCCCCGCGTTGGCGATGGTGATGCGGTGCGAGACCGGGTCGTAGACGCAGTACAGGCAGGTCGCCATGCGGTCGGAGCCGAGCCGCTGCGCCTGCTCGTCGAGGTGGTGCAGGACCTCCTGCGGCGGCAGGTCGAGACCCGCGAGGGTCTGCGCCGTCGTCCGCAGCTGGCCCATGATCGCGGCGGACGTCATGGAGTGCCCCATGACGTCACCGACGACCAGCGCCACGCGGCTGCCCGGCAGCGGGATCGCGTCGTACCAGTCGCCGCCGACGCGGGCCGTCTCGGCGGCCGGCAGGTAGCGGGAGGCGAGCTTGACGCCGGTCGGCTGCGGCAGCGAGTCGGGCAGCATGGTGCGCTGGAGCTCGTCGGCGATGTACGCCTCGCGCCCGTACAGCACGGCCTTGTCGATGCCGAGCGCGGTGTGCGTGGCCAACTGCGCGGCGACCAGGAGGTCATTCGCCTCGAAGGCGGGGCGTTCCGGGCGTCGCAGGAACACGGCGGCGCCGATCACCCGGCGCCGGCCGCGCAGCGGCGCGAGGATCGCCCGGCGCCCGCCGGGCAGGCCCATGGCGTCGCCGAGCAGCTCGGGCAGGGCCACCCGCGCGGACGCGGAGTCGCCGAACACCGGGCGTACGCCTCTGAGGACCTCGGCCAGAGCGCCCCCGCTGCGCACCTCGCACAGTTGCGGCGCGGGCAGCGGCTCGGCCTGGAGGTCGATCTCCTCGGCCCCGTCGTCCGCTAAACGCAGCCGGTCGGTGCGGCGCAGGCGCAGCATGAACGGGACAGCGGGGCGCTCGTCGCCGACCGGAAGCGGGTCGCGCAGGTACACGAGGATCGCGTCGGTGAACGTCGGCACGGACGCCCGGCACAGGCCGAGCACGATCTCGTCGAGATCGATGCCCCGGGCGATCCGCCGCGTCGCCGCGCCCACGAACCGCAACCGGTCTCCCTCACTCCTGGCCGCCCCCACCGGCTCCGTGCTTCCGCCGCCGGTGGCCGGCGTGGGCGCGGGTGCGGGGCTGGGCACGGCCGGCGGTGCCTCCTCCTGTCGCGGCCGGGTGCGCTCGTGCGGCCTGGCAACCAGGGGCTGCCGGCCTTCGTGCGAGGTGGACTGGTGCTCCGTCACGCGTGGGGTTCCGTCCGTCCGGGGAGCTTGTGCGATGCAATCGCTTTGTGTGGCGATATACCCGCTCTGCGGGCGGCCTCGACAGGACGGTGGGACCAGAACCCGGCGGACTTGCTCTCCGGCACGGCTCCACCCCCCTGTGGTGACATACGGTCAGGTCCTGCTCCGGGCCCGTCAGTTGCTGACGGCATTGGTGCGCTCAGTGCGCTCAGTGTTGCGGAAGGCGATCCTACGTTTGACCCATGGGGGCGTTTCAAGGGTCTCACGGAGCCATGTGAACAGGAGTGCGGTCCCAGTCATCGGGCAACCGCGGCACGGCCCACCTCGGATCGGGGCGCCAGTTCTCCCAGCCGTCACGGAACGGGGCGCCCCACGCGGTGATCAGGCCGACCGCCGCCCGCCCCGCGTCCCGTACCCGCCGGGCCTGGGTGTCGCTCAGCAGCCCCACCCGGCGGGCCTGTTCGAACTCGTCCTCGTCGAGCCAGCACCAGGCGCGGTCCGGGTGCACCGAGATGTCCAGGAAGTGGTCCTCGGAGTCGACGCCGCCCGACCAGCGGGCGTGCGGCTCCTCCAGGTTCACGTACCAGTTCTTGAACCGCCAGCCCCGTTCCCAGAACAGCCACACCGACCAGGGGTCACCCGGCCGCGCCAGTTTCAGCACACCCGTGCCCCACCACCGCGAGGTGGTCGTGGTCCGCGGCGCCGTGTACCGGGTGGCCAGCGGCTCCTCGTGCACCGGTGTACCGTCCGCGAGCACCGGCCGGACACACTGGGTGCCCGGCGCCATCCACACCGCGAGCAGGTCGTCGGTGTCGCGGACGACGGTGACGGGACGGCAGATGTGAATCCGGTCGGAGGCATTGCCGCGATAGCGCCAGAGGATGTGGTCCCCCGGCGCCCAACGCGCCCTGCCCGCACCGCCCGCCGTATCTGTCATGAGCAGATCTTAGGAGCACGGTGTGCCGACTGCTGCGACCGAGGTCACGGGTGCGTCATGGGTGTGCGTCACCGGTGTGCGTCACGGGCGTGTCATGCGCAGTACGTCCAGTGCCTCGTCGAGCTGCTGCTCGGTGAGGTCGCCGCGCTCGACGTACCCGGCCTCCAGGACGACTTCGCGGATGGTCCGGCGCTCGGCGAGTGACTTCTTGGCGACCTTCGCGGCCTCTTCGTACCCGATGTACTTGTTGAGCGGGGTGACGACCGACGGCGACGACTCGGCGTACTCGCGGGCCCGTTCGACATGGGCCGTGATGCCGTCGATCGTACGGTCGGCCAGCAGCCGCGAGGCGTTGGCGAGCAGCCGCACCGACTCCAGAAGGTTCTTGGCCATCACCGGGAGCATGACGTTGAGCTCGAAGTTGCCCGCGGCCCCCGCCACGGCGACCGTCGTGTCGTTGCCCGTCACCTGTGCCGCGACCATCAGTACGGCCTCGGGAATGACCGGATTCACCTTGCCGGGCATGATCGACGAGCCCGGCTGGAGGTCGGGAAGGCTGATCTCGGCCAATCCGGTACGCGGTCCGGAGGCCATCCAGCGCAGGTCGTTGGAGATCTTGGTGAGGGAGACCGCGATCGTACGGAGCTGACCGGACGTCTCGACGAGTCCGTCCCGCGCGCCCTGCGCCTCGAAGTGGTCGCGGGCCTCGGTGAGCGGCAGCCCCGTACTGCGGGCGACCTCGGCGATGACGGCGGCCGAGAAGCCGGGCGGGGTGTTGATGCCGGTGCCCACCGCCGTACCGCCGAGGGGGAGTTCCGCCAGGCGGGGGAGGGAGGCCCGCAGGCGCTCGACGCCGTACCTGACGGCCGCCGCGTAGCCGCCGAACTCCTGGCCGAGGGTGACGGGCGTGGCGTCCATCAGGTGCGTACGTCCGGACTTGACGACATCCGCGAACTCGGCGGACTTGCGCTCCAGGGCGGCCGCGAGGTGGTCGAGCGCCGGGACCAGATCGCCCGTCACGGCGGCGGTCGCCGCGATGTGGATGGACGACGGAAACACGTCATTGGACGACTGCGAGGCATTGACATGGTCGTTGGGATGGACCGGGCTGCCGAGGCGCTCGGTGGCGAGCGTGGCGACGACCTCGTTCATGTTCATGTTGGAGGACGTGCCGGAACCGGTCTGGAAGACGTCGACGGGGAAGTGCTCGTCCCAGCGCCCCTGTGCGACCTCCCCGGCCGCGTCGCGGACCGCCTGCGCGATGTCCTTGTCCAGTACGCCGAGTTCGGCGTTGACCAGGGCGGCAGCCGCCTTGATGCGGGCCAGGGCCTCGATGTGGGCGCGCTCCAGGCGCTGACCGGACACGGGGAAGTTCTCCACGGCCCGCTGGGTCTGGGCGCGCCACTTGGCGTGGGCCGGCACCCGTACTTCACCCATCGAGTCGTGCTCGATCCGGTACTCGTCCCGGTGGTCGTCGCTCGTCATGATCACGTACCTCCTCAGAAAGTTGAGCACTTGTCTTGTTCTGCGTATTCCCAAGTCGCCTACCGGCCAGTAAATACCGGGGGTAACAACAAACCGGGGAGGCGCAATGCAGCGCACACGGCTCAGACTTCGCTCTACGGTCGCGGCAGCCGCCGCACTGGCGGCTGCCATGGGCGGCGGACTGGTGGCGACGGCCCCCGCCGCCGCGGCCGACAACGCCGCGTCGGCATCCACCCCCCTTCCGGCCGGACTGGAGGCCGTCCGCGCCGCCGAGGCCACCAAGCTCTACGGCGATCCGGCCGAGCGTCCCATGGACCAGCGCAAGACCGGGCTGATCTCGCTCGGCGACAGCGAGATCTCGGGCGAGGGCGTCGGCACCTACGAACCCGGTACCAACGGCCCGGACAACTGGTGCCACCGCTCGCCGGACGCGGCGATCCATCGCACCGGCATCCCGGCCGACGTCACGTACAACGTCTCGTGCTCGGGCGCGTACACCGGAAACATCAAGATCGGCGGGAGCAAGCAGTACGCCGACGAGCTGGTGCAGAGCGACAATCTGGCCGTCAAGGCCCGCAACACCCGCATCAAGATGGTCCTGCTGGTCGCCGGGGCCAATGACGACCTCCAGTTCGGCCCGGTGATGACGGACTGCGTCACGCGCTGGCTGACGATCCAGGGCACGTGCGAGCCGAAGTACGCTCCCGGCTGGCAGGCGCGCGTCGACGGGCTGGTGCCCAAGGTCGAGCAGACGGTCCGGGACCTGCGGTCGGTCATGCGCGGCGCCGGGTACGCCGACGGCGACTACAAGATGGTCGTGATGGGCTATCCGAGCCCCATCGGTCCCGACTTCAGGGACAACCCGAACTTCCCCGGCAAGATCCCCGGCGGCTGCGTGGGGTACGACTCCGACGCGACGTGGGGCCGCAACACCGCGGTCCCGGCGTTCGAGCGCGGGATGCGCACGGCGGCGGCGAACACGGGGTCCGTCTATCTCGACAACTCCCGCCTCTTCCACGGCCACGAGGTGTGCATGGACGACGCCTGGGCGCGGGGCCTGTACATCGACCTCTCCAAGCCGGGCCTGCCGGACTCGAACTCCGTCCGCCAGTCCTTCCACCCCAACATCCGCGGCCACGCGGCCTTCGCGTCCTGCCTCACCCAGGTCTACAACTCCTCGCTGCGTGAAGCGAGTTGCGGGGACCCGGCGAGTACGGGGAAGCCCGTGCTCTTCGCGGGGGCATGGGACGACGCGTACAAGCCGCTGAGGAACGCGGGGACGGGGACGTGCGTCGACGTGCCCGGGTCGACGACGCGCAACGGGACGGCGGTGGGCGGCTGGGACTGCCACGGCGGCCGGAACCAGGGCTGGTGGTACGACACCGCCCAGAAGTCGCTCCGTACGGAACTGACCCACGACCGGTGCCTCGACGTGCCCGGCGCGAAGTACGAGGCGGGCACGGGGCTGATCCTCTGGAACTGCTCCGGCGCGGCGAACCAGCAGTTCGTGCGGGACGGGTCGACGATCCGCCCGGCGGCGTCGACGGGCCTGTGCGTGACGCTCGCGGCGGCGAAGGACCCGCTGCGGCTCCAGCCCTGCACGGGGGCGGCCGGCCAGCGCTTCGCGTAGGCGGCCTGCGGACAGCGCCGGACGGGCTCGACAGGGAGCCCGTCCGGCGCCCGTGCGCGGAGGTGCCGCCTACGCCAGGCCGGGACCGCGCACCGGGATGGAGGTGAACGTCGGGGCCGGGGCCGGCTCGGTGAAGAAGTCGTTGCCCTTGTCGTCGACCACGATGAACGCGGGGAAGTCCTCCACCTCGATCCGCCAGACCGCCTCCATGCCGAGCTCCTCGTACTCGACGACCTCGACCTTCTTGATGCAGTCCTGCGCGAGCCGGGCCGCGGGGCCGCCGATGGAACCCAGGTAGAAGCCGCCGTGCGTACCGCAGGCGTCCGTCACCTGCTTCGACCGGTTGCCCTTGGCCAGCATGACCTTCGAGCCGCCCGCCGCCTGGAACTGCTCGACGTAGGAGTCCATGCGGCCGGCCGTCGTCGGGCCGAAGGATCCGGACGCGTACCCCTCGGGGGTCTTGGCCGGACCGGCGTAGTACACCGGGTGGTCCTTCAGGTACTGCGGCATCTCCTCGCCCGCGTCCAGCCGCTCCTTGATCTTGGCGTGCGCGATGTCGCGCGCGACCACGAGCGGGCCGGTGAGGGAGAGGCGGGTCTTGACCGGGTACTTCGTCAGCTCGGCCAGCACCTCGTCCATCGGCCGGTTCAGGTCGATCTCGACGACGTCACCGGCCTCGTCCAGGTGCTCGTCGGTGGTGTCCGGGAGGAAGCGCGCCGGGTCCTTCTCCAGCTGCTCCAGGAAGACGCCCTCGGCGGTGATCTTCGCGACCGCCTGGCGGTCGGCCGAGCAGGACACGGCGATCGCGACCGGCAGCGAGGCGCCGTGGCGCGGCAGGCGCACCACGCGCACGTCGTGGCAGAAGTACTTGCCGCCGAACTGCGCGCCGATGCCGATCTTCTGCGTCAGCTCGAAGACCTTCTCCTCGAGCTCCTTGTCGCGGAAGCCGTGGCCGGTCGGCGAGCCCTCGGAGGGCAGCTCGTCCAGGTAGTGCGCGGAGGCGTACTTCGCCGTCTTGAGCGCGAACTCGGCCGACGTACCGCCGACGACGATCGCGAGGTGGTACGGCGGGCAGGCTGCCGTACCCAGCGAGCGGATCTTCTCCTCCAGGAACTTCATCATGGAGGCCTCGTTGAGGACCGCCTTCGTCTCCTGGTAGAGGAAGGACTTGTTGGCGGAGCCGCCGCCCTTCGCCATGAAGAGGAACTTGTACGCGCCGCCGTCGGTCGCGTACAGCTCGATCTGCGCGGGCAGGTTCGAGCCGGTGTTCTTCTCCTCCCACATGTTCAGCGGGGCCATCTGCGAGTAGCGCAGGTTGAGCTTGGTGTAGGCGTCGAAGATGCCGTGCGAGAGGGCTTCCTCGTCGCCGCCCTCCGTCAGGACGTTCTGGCCGCGCTTGCCCATGACGATCGCCGTGCCGGTGTCCTGGCACATGGGCAGGACGCCCGCCGCCGCGATGTTCGCGTTCTTCAGCAGGTCCAGGGCCACGAACTTGTCGTTCGAGGACGCCTCGGGGTCGTCGATGATCCGGCGCAGCTGGGCGAGGTGCGCGGGCCGCAGGTAGTGCGAGATGTCGTGCATCGCCTCGGCGGCCAGAGTGCGCAGTGCCTCGGGATCGACCTTGAGGAACGTACGGCCGTCGGCCTCGAAGGTGGAGACACCCTCGGCGGTCACCAGGCGATACGGCGTGGTGTCCTCTCCCAGGGGGAGCAGATCGGAGTACGCAAACTCTGGCATTTCGGCCATTCCTCAACTCGGCAGACGGCAACTGGCCTCCATTGGCGCAGCCCGTCCACCAGCGTAAGACGCCCGCGGAGCGCCGGGTCTGTGAGGTAAGGCTCAGTTGGCGGACGTACGCACTAGTCGCGATCTATCGCGTTTGGGTACGCTGGGTCGGTGGACCTCGAGAAGCACTCCCAGCAGCCGCAGCCCGTCGCTCCCGCCGAGCCCGCTCTTCGCGCGTCGGACGCGGACCGCGACCGGATCGCGGACATCCTGCGCGACGGCATGGCGGAGGGCAGGCTGACCGCCGAGGAGCACTCCGACCGCATCGACGCGGTCTACCGTGCGAAGACCGTCGCCGAACTGGAGCCGCTGGTGCGGGACTTGCCCGTCCCGGGCGGCACTGTCCGGCGCGCGCCGGCCTCGGCGGCGTACGAACCGGCCGATCCCTCACCGCCCGCCGCCGCGGAGAATCTGATCGCCGTCTTCAGCAGCTCGACGCGCAGGGGCCGCTGGCGGATCGGCGGCAGGACGAACGCCTTCGCGCTGTTCGGCAGTGTCGAGATCGACCTCACCGAGGCGCTTTTCGGCCAGCGGCTGACCGTGATCAACGTGACCTCGCTCTTCGGCAACGTCGAGGTGCGCGTCCCCGAGAACATCTCGCTGCGCGGCGGCGGAACCGGGATCTTCGGAAACTTCGAGGTCGACACCCTCGAAGCCGCCGATCCCGAGGCGCCGGTCGTCGTGGTCAACGGCTACTCGGTGTTCGGCAACATCGAGGCCAAGCCCAAGCGCGGGAAGCGCATCGCGGACCTGCACGGTCGCATGCGCAAACACCTCGGACACTGACACGGGCCGAGACGGTTCGAAACCCTGTGCATAGGCGTGCGCACAGCGGGTAGGGAGTGCTGCATCGCTGCTCGCTCCCGAAGCCGTCGTCAGGAGTAGACCGTGCTGCATCCGCCGCATCAGTCCCTGCAGGTCGCCGCCGTTCCGTCGCAGCGCGCGCCGGCCCGGGATCAGGCCGGCCCATGGCACACGGAGGCGGTGTGCCGCCGGGACGAAGCCGGGTTGTTCTTTGCCCCGTCGAAGGAGCCGACGGCCGCGAGGCTGGCCCGGGAGGAAGCCGCGAAGCGCGTCTGCGCGCGGTGTCCCGTCATGGTCGAGTGCCGGGAACACGCGCTGCTCCAGCCCGAACCGTACGGCGTGTGGGGCGGCCTGACCGCTGCCGAGCGGCGGGTGGTCCTCGCGCGGCGCAGGCGGCGTGAGATGGAGCTGGGCCAGGCAGCTCAGGCGGGCAGGATCGCCGCCGCGGGCTGACCCCGACATGAGCAGGACCAGGACGTGAGAGGCATCAGGGCATGAGAAAAGGGGCGCCCCCGCCGCACTGCCGGGGCCGCCCCTTTCTCGTGCGTACGGACACTTCGCCGTACGGGGGTTCCTACTTCGCGCGGTCGAAGTCGATGGCGCTGTAGGCGCGCAGCTTCGAGAGGCGGTGCGTCGAGTCGATCTGCCGGATCGTGCCCGACTTGGAGCGCATCACCAGGGACTGGGTGGTGGCGGTCTCCGAGCGGTAGCGGACGCCGCGCAGCAGCTCGCCGTCCGTGATGCCGGTGGCGACGAAGAACACGTTGTCGCCGCTGACGAGGTCGTTCGTGTGCAGTACGCGGTCGAGGTCGTGACCCGCGTCGAGTGCCTTCTGGCGCTCGGCCTCGTCCTTGGGCCACAGCTTGCCCTGGATCGTGCCGCCGAGGCACTTGATCGCGCAGGCCGAGATGATGCCCTCGGGCGTACCGCCGATGCCCATGAGCAGGTCGACGCCGGTGCCTTCGCGCACGGCCATGACCGAGCCCGCGACATCGCCGTCCGAGATGAACTTGATCCGGGCGCCCGTCTCGCGGATCTCCTTGACGATGCCCTCGTGGCGGGGGCGGTCGAGGATCATCACGGTGACGTCCTCGGGCATCGAGTTCTTGGCCCTGGCGACCCGGCGGATGTTGACCGAGACAGGGGCGTTGATGTCGACGAAGTCGGCGGCCTCGGGGCCGGTGACCAGCTTCTCCATGTAGAAGACCGCGGACGGGTCGAACATGGTGCCGCGGTCGGCGGCGGCGAGCACGGCGATGGCGTTCGGCATGCCCTTGGCGTTGAGGGTGGTGCCGTCGATCGGGTCGACCGCGATGTCGACCTCCGCGCCGGTGCCGTCGCCCACACGTTCCCCGTTGAAGAGCATCGGGGCCTCGTCCTTCTCGCCCTCACCGATGACGACCACGCCGTTCATCGATACGGTCGAGACGAGCGTCCGCATGGCCTTCACCGCTGCGCCGTCCGCGCCGATCTTGTCGCCGCGGCCGACCCACCGCCCGGCGGCCATGGCGGCGGCCTCGGTGACCCGGACGAGCTCCAGGGCCAGGTTGCGGTCGGGGGCCTCGGGCGAGACCTCGAGCTGAGACGGAAGATGGTGCTCGGTCATCGGAGCGCACCTTTCTGTACGGCGACGGCCGGAGTAAAGAGGGTGCTGCCGACTCTATCGGTACGTCGACAAAATGAGCAGAGGGGGGCACGTATGAGCGGCATATCGGGATGAGATGCCCCAGGCGCGGGCCGTCGTCGGGCATGGGGGAGCATGGGGGGCGTGGCAGGTATGAAAGGCAAGCAGACGGTCCGGGACATGGTCCTGTCGATGGCGGCGATCGGTGTCGTCGTCGCGGGCGTGTACGCGCTGGTCCCGCACGACGACTCGGCGGACCCGGTGAAGCCGGTCGACTACCGGGTCGAGCTCATCACGGCCCGGCGCGCGGCCCCGTACCCGGTGGCAGCCCCCGTGGGGCTCCCGGAGACGTGGAAGCCGACCTCGGTCTCGTACGACCGGCAGGACGGCGACGCCTGGCATCTGGGCTTCCTCGACCCGGAGCGGGAGTACATCGCGGTCGAGCAGTCGAGCGGGCCCGCCGAGAAGTTCGTCCACAAGGTCAGTCAGCAGGCGACGAAGACCGGGAAGACCGTGCGGGTCGGCTCGGAGAGCTGGCAGCGCTGGGAGGGCCCGAAGTACGACGCGCTGGTGCGCGCGGAAAAGGGCGCGACGACGGTGATCACGGGGACGGCGTCGCAGGAGCGGCTGACGCAAATGGCCGAGGCGCTGGAATCGAAGAAGTCCTGACGCGTGACGCGTGTACGACGAAGCCGCCGGACCCCTCGGGGTGCGGCGGCTTCGTCGTGAGTGACCGGCGTGCTCAGACGGTCGAGATGACCTCGTCGTAGGTCAGGCGCGGGGAGCGGGGGAACCACGCGTCGTCGCCCGGCTTGCCGATGTTGACGACCATCAGCGGGGTGTGGTCGTCGTCCAGGAACTCCTTCTGGACGCCGGCGAAGTCGAAGCCGGTCATCGGGCCCGCGGCCAGACCGGCGGCGCGGACGCCGACGATGAAGTACGCGGCCTGGAGGGCGGCGTTCAGACCGGCGGCGGCCTCACGGGCGGGGCGCTCGGAGAAGAACATGTCCTTGGCCTGCGGGAAGTGCGGCAGCAGGGCCGGGAGCTCCTCGTGGAACTCGTTGTCGGCGGCGAGGATCGCGACCAGCGGGGCGGAGGCGGTCTTCGGCCGGTTGCCCTCTGCCATGTGCGCCACGAGACGCTCGCGGGCCTCGGGGGAGCGGACGAGGACGACACGCAGCGGCGACTGGTTGAACGCGGTCGGGCCGAACTTGACCAGGTCGTAGATCGCCTGGACCTGCTCCTCGGTCACCGGCTCGTCGGTGAACGTGTTCGCGGTGCGGGCCTCGCGGAAGAGGAGGTCCTGGGCGGCGGGGTCAAGTACGAGAGACATGCGGCTTACCTTCCGGACGTGCAGGGGGTGCAGGGGGATCAAGCTGTGACCTCACCGTAAGTCAAATTAGGTTAAGTTTCAACTAAAATCGGCTCACGGTGACCCGCTTCACAGCGATTCCGCTTCTGTCCCGCCCTCAGCTCTCGTCGGCCAGCGAGGCGTCCAGGCGGGCCCTGGCCCCCTCCAGCCACCGCCGGCAGACCTTCGCCAGCTCCTCGCCGCGCTCCCAGAGCGCGAGCGACTCCTCCAGCGTCGTACCGCCCGCTTCGAGGCGCCGTACGACGTCGATCAGCTCGTCCCGGGCCTGCTCGTACCCGGGGGTCGTCGCCGCTTCGTCCGTCTGTGCCATGTGATCCACCCTATGTGTGAGTACGAACAACACCCCCGAAATGCCCCGGACGAGCTCCGGGGCGCGGTCACTCCGCGACCCGCACGGCGAACTCGCCCTCGGCCACTCGCGCCCGCAGCTCGTCGCCGGCCGCCACCTCGCCCGGGGAGCGGACCACGGCGCCGTCGCCCCGCTGAAGCACCGCGTACCCCCGCTCCAGCGTCGCGGCGGGCGAGAGCGCCACCACGCGCGCCCGGGTGTGCGACAGCTCAGAGTCCGCGCGGTCCAGCAGGTGCCCCAGCGTGCGCCGGCTGCGCGCCACCAGGGCGTCGACCTCGGCCTCGCGGTCCTCCACCATCCGGTGCGGCCGCTCCATCACGGGCCTGGCCAGCGCGTGCGCCAGCCCGCGCTCCTCCCGGTCCAGCAGGCCCCGCACGGTCCGCAGCGCCCGGTCGCGCAGCAGCTGGACCCGGTCCAGCTCCTCGCCCACATCCGGCACGACCTTCTTCGCCGCGTCCGTCGGCGTCGACGCCCTCAGGTCCGCCACCAGGTCGAGCAGCGGCGAGTCCGGTTCGTGCCCGATCGCCGACACCACCGGCGTACGGCAACCGAACACGGTCCGTACGAGCTGCTCGTCCGAGAACGGCAGCAGATCCTCGACGCTGCCGCCGCCCCGCGCCACGATGATCACGTCGACCTCCGGCAGCTCGTCCAGCTCCTTGACCGCCTGGACGACCTGAGCCACCGCGCTCACGCCCTGCACCGCCACGTTCCGCACCTCGAAACGGACGGCCGGCCAACGCCGGCGCGCGTTCTCCAGTACGTCGCGCTCGGCCGCCGACGCCCGGCCCGTCACCAGCCCGATGCGCTGCGGCAGGAACGGCAGCGGCCGCTTGCGGTCGAGCGCGAACAGCCCCTCGCCTGCCAGCGCCTTCTTCAGCTGCTCCAGCCTGGCGAGCAGCTCGCCGATCCCCACCGGCCTCATCTCCGTCGCCCGCAGCGACAGCTGCCCGCGCGGCGCGTACCACTCGGGCTTCGCGTGCACCACGACGCGCGCGCCCTCCGCCACCACGTCCGCGATCGGGTCGAAGACCTGCCGGAAGCACGTCACGCCCACCGAGATGTCGTGCGAGGGGTCGCGCAGCGTCAGAAAGACGACCCCGGCACCGGGCCTGCGCGAGATCTGCGTGATCTGTCCCTCGACCCACACCGCGCCGAGCCGGTCGATCCACCCGCCGATGAGGCGCGAGACCTGACCGACCGGCAGCGGGGCGTCCGCGGACGTATTCAGAGCCATGTACGCAGGCTAGCCTCCGGCACCGACACCGGGACCGGTCCGGCGCCCCCGTTGCACGGCCACCACGGCCAGCCCCGCCACCAGCCACAGCGCGCCCACGGCCTGCGCCGCCGCCGACGCCTCCACGATCACCGCGACCGCCACCGCGGCCCCCAGCACCGGCAGCAGCACGTGCCGCCACCACACCGGCGGCCCCTCCATCCGCCGCACGGCGAACCAGCTCACCACCGACACGTGCAGCAGCACGAACGCCGTCAGGGCACCGATGTCGACCACCGACACCAGGTGGTCCAGCCCGTCGTCCCGCCGCGACGCCCACACCGCCGCCACCAGCGTCACCACGGCCGCCACCCCCAGCGCGAGCCGGGGCACGCCCGAGGCGGAGTCGACCTTCGCCAGTACACGCGGCAGCCGCCGCTCCCTGGCCATGGCGAACAGCAGCCGCCCGGCCGCCGCCTGCCCCGCCAGCGCCGCGAACGCCGCGCCGACCGCCTTGCTCACCGCCACCAGATCACCCAGCCAGGTCCCGACCGAGGTGTCGAGCGCGTCGTAGAACGCCGTCCCCTGCTTCCCCGGATCGGCGGCGAGCTCCGCGGCCGACACCGGCTGGAGCAGCGCCGCCAGATACGTCTGCGCCACGAACAGCATGCCCGCCAGCGCCAGGCAGAACAGCACCGCCCGCGCCACCCTCGCCGAACCGCCCGTCACCTCCTCCGCGAACGAGGCGATTGTGTCGAACCCGAGGTACGACAGCACCGCCACCGACACGGCGCCCACGACCGCCGCGAGGGAGAAGCCGCCCGCGGAACCGTCGCCGGACAGCGGCGACAGCCAGCCGCGCCGTGCCCCGTCCTGCACGAGCACCACGACCGCGGCCACCATGAACACCAGCAGCACGACGATCTCCATGGCCAGCACCGCGAAGCCCACCCGCGCGGCCGCCCGTACGCCCCGCATGTTCAGCCCCGTCGTCACCACCACCGCGAGCGCCGTCCACACCCACTGCGAAACGGCCGGCACGAGCGCGTGCATCGCGATTCCCGAGAAGAGGTAGGCGACCGCGGGGATCAGCACGTAGTCGAGCATCGCCATCCACCCGGCGATGAACCCGGGACCCTCGCCGAGCGCCTTGCGGGCGTACGCGAAGACCGAGCCCGCCTGGGGGGCGACCCGCACCATCTGGGCGTAACTGAACGCGGTGAACGCCATCGCGACCGTCGCCACGACATAGACGAGTGCCACCGCCCCGTGCGACTTGGCGTCGAGCGTCCCGAAGACGCCGACGGGCGCCATGGGGGCGATGAAGAGCAGCCCGTAGACGACGAGATCGCGGAATCCGAGACTCCGCCGCAGCACCTCCGTCTGCTTCGCGGTCACGGTCATCGCGCCTCCGTACGTTAGAACCAGGCGTCCAGTCTTGATCACCGAGGTGGTCTCCCGCGTCCCCCGGCCTTCGTGGCGCGGCCTTACGATGGTGGGCATGACTGCTACCGCCGCCCGTCGTGTCCTTCTCGCCGCTCCTCGTGGCTACTGCGCGGGCGTGGACCGTGCCGTGATCGCCGTGGAGAAGGCCCTGGAGCAGTACGGGGCGCCGATCTACGTCCGGCACGAGATCGTCCACAACAAGTACGTCGTGCAGACCCTGGAGAAGAAGGGCGCGATCTTCGTGGACGTGACGGCGGAGGTCCCCGAGGGCTCGATCGTCATGTTCTCCGCGCACGGCGTCGCGCCGACCGTGCACGAGGAGGCCGCAGAGCGGAAGCTCGCGACGATCGACGCGACCTGCCCGCTGGTCACCAAGGTCCACAAGGAAGCCGTCCGCTTCGCCAAGGAGGACTACGACATCCTCCTGATCGGCCACGAGGGCCACGAGGAAGTCATCGGCACCTCCGGCGAGGCCCCCGACCACATCACCCTGGTCGACGGTCCCGAGGACGTCGCCCATGTCTCCGTGCGCGACGAGTCGAAGGTCGTCTGGCTCTCCCAGACCACGCTCTCGGTCGACGAGACGATGGAGACGGTCGACGCCCTGAAGCAGAAGTTCCCGAACCTGCTCTCGCCTCCCAGCGACGACATCTGCTACGCCACGCAGAACCGTCAGATCGCGGTGAAGAAGCTGGCCGAGGACGCGCAGCTCGTCATCGTCGTGGGCTCCAAGAACTCCTCCAACTCGATCCGCATGGTCGAGGTCGCCCTCGATGCCGGAGCCCCCGCCGCGCACCTGGTGGACTTCGCCGACGAGATCGACGAGGCGTGGCTGGAAGGCGTCACGACGGTCGGTCTGACCTCCGGTGCCTCGGTCCCGGACGTGCTGGTCGACGGCGTACTGGAGTGGCTGGCCGAGCGCGGCTACGGCGACGTGGAGACCGTGAAGACCGCCGACGAGTCGATCACCTTCTCGCTGCCCAAGGAGCTGCGCCGGGACCTGCGCGCGGAAGCGGCCCGCCTCTCCGGCAAGTGATTTCCGGCACGATCTCCGACACCACTGTCGGTGGCACACCGTAACGTTGAGTCCATGAACGTGTTCGGAGTGGACATCGGCGGATCCGGCATCAAAGGCGCTCCCGTGAACCTGGAGCGAGGCGACCTGGCGGAACCGCGGCACAAGGTACTGACCCCGCAGCCGGCCACGCCCGACGACGTGGCCGCGTGTGTGCGGGAGGTCGTCGGCAATTTCGGCTGGTCGGGGCCGGTCGGCATCACCTTCCCCGGTGTGGTCACCGACGGCGTCACGCGTACCGCGGCGAACGTCGACAAGGGCTGGGTCGACGTCGACGCGCGCGCCCTGCTCGGTGACCGCCTCGGCCTGCCGGTCACCGTGCTCAACGACGCCGACGCGGCCGGCGTCGCCGAGATGACGTTCGGCGCGGGGGCGGGCCGCAAGGGAACGGTCTTCCTGCTGACGTTCGGTACGGGCATCGGCAGTGCGCTCTTCATCGACGGCCACCTCGTGCCCAACACCGAGCTGGGCCACCTTGAGCTGAACGGCCACGACGCCGAGAAGCACGCCTCCACGAAGGCCAAGGAGGACGAGGACCTGAGCTGGGAGCACTGGGCGCACCGGGTGCACAAGTATCTGGCGCACGTCGAGATGCTGTTCTCGCCGGAGCTCTTCATCATCGGCGGCGGGGTGAGCCGCAAGGCGGAGAAGTTCCTGCCGCTGATCAAGGGCATCCGCGCGGAGATGGTCCCCGCCCAGCTGCAGAACAACGCGGGGATCGTGGGCGCGGCGATGGCGGCGCGCGCCGCCTCCTAGCGGCGCGTCACCGGGGTGCGCGGGCGGCCTACTCCACCGGGTCGGGGGTTCCGCGTCTGGCCGCGCGCTGGGCGGCGGCCTGTGCGGCGGCGTGGGCCGCCCGGCGCCGCGTCATCAGCCGCACCTTGCGTACGGTCGCGATGAGACCGGCGACGAGTGTGCCGCCGTACAGCCAGCCCGCGTGTACGGCGAGCGCCGTGACCACCGCCATGATCTGGCTGCCGAACCCGGCGGCGCCCCCGGCGATCGGCACCAGACCGACGGCGAAGGCGATGGGGACGGCGATCGGCGCAGTGACCAGGTCGGCGGGCCGCACCCACAGTGCGGTCAGGGCGCTGACCGGCAGGAACAGCAGTCCGTACACGATCGGCGAACCGTCGAACAGGAACCGGTCGAGACAGCCGAGCACCAGCATCACGGCGGAGGCGAACAGCCCGCTGCCCAGCCCGGTCAGCCGGGGATTGGGCAGCCGTCGCAGGGCCAGCACGACGGGCGGGACCGCACGTGCCGGTCTTGCCGTCACCCGGTAGACGGCGGCGTCGGCGGACCCGCCCGACGGGAGCAGGGGGGTCTGCGACCGCTGCTGGGGACGAGGGGGACGTGCCCTGTGTTGCTCCACCCGGACAACGTAGGTCGCGGGGAGGGAGGAATCAGGCGCAGGACACGCCCTTTGGCCGACCTTGGCCCTGCGTTCGATGCCACGTGGCCGATCGGAGGCCTCCGCAGGGGGCCCGCCGGGCTCCCTGCGGACCCCCGCCAGGTTCCCGTCGTCGGCCCCACTCCGCCCGCCCGTAAACTGGGGGATCGGTCCACTCCCGGGCCAGTCCTCACTCCAGGAAGTCGCCAACGTGTCGCTCACGATCGGAATCGTCGGCCTGCCGAATGTCGGCAAGTCGACCCTGTTCAACGCCCTGACCAAGAACGACGTGCTGGCGGCCAACTACCCGTTCGCCACCATCGAGCCGAACGTCGGCGTCGTCGGCGTCCCGGACCCCCGCCTCGCCAAGCTCGCCGGGATCTTCAGCTCCCAGAAGATCCTCCCCGCCACCGTCGACTTCGTCGACATCGCCGGCATCGTCCGCGGTGCCTCGGAGGGTGAGGGCCTGGGCAACAAGTTCCTGGCGAACATCCGCGAGTCCGACGCGATCTGCCAGGTCATCCGTGCCTTCAAGGACGAGAACGTCGTACACGTCGACGGCAAGGTCTCGCCGAAGGACGACATCGAGACGATCAACACCGAGCTGATCCTCGCGGACCTCCAGTCGGTCGAGAAGGCGGTCCCGCGTCTGACGAAGGAGTCCCGCCTCCAGAAGGAGAAGGTCGCGGTCCTGGCGGCGGTCGAGGAGGCCCAGAAGATCCTCGAGGCGGGCACGACCCTCTTCGCGGCGGGCATCACGGCCGGTACGGAGAAGGGGCAGCTCCTCCACGAGCTCCACCTCCTCACCACCAAGCCCTTCCTCTACGTCTTCAACGTCGACGAGGACGAGCTGGTCGACGAGGACTTCAAGAACGAGCAGCGCGCGCTCGTCGCCCCCGCCGAGGCGATCTTCCTCAACGCCAAGATCGAGTCCGAGCTGATCGAGCTCGACGACGAGGAGGCGCTGGAGCTTCTCCAGTCCATGGGCCAGGAAGAGCCCGGCCTCGCCACCCTCGGCCGCGTCGGCTTCGACACCCTGGGCCTCCAGACCTACCTGACGGCAGGCCCGAAGGAGACCCGCGCCTGGACCATCAAGAAGGGCGCGACGGCTCCCGAGGCGGCCGGTGTGATCCACACCGACTTCCAGAAGGGCTTCATCAAGGCCGAGGTCATCTCCTTCGCCGACCTGGTCGAGACCGGCTCGGTCGCCGAGGCCCGCGCGAAGGGCAAGGCCCGCATGGAGGGCAAGGACTACGTCATGCAGGACGGCGACGTGGTGGAGTTCCGCTTCAACGTGTAGTGCCTGATTCCTTGATCGGCCGAAGTGGCTGGTTAGGGTAGGAAACCCCAGGTCAGGGGCCAGATCTTCGGATCTGGCCCCTTCCTGTTTTCTCCGGTGGATTCAGCCCTTTTCCGGGTCGTGTGCTGACTTGGTGCTGACTCTGGGGAGGGGGCTGGGTCGGTGATGACCTGGGCTTTCGAAGGGGCAGCGAGGGCGCCGGGACATCCCTGGCGAGAGGCGGAGGGCCGAAGTCCTCAGCGGCCCGCTCGCGGGCCCTCTTTATGCAAGAACGCGCATAGTCACGAGAGTGCATAGACGGCCGTGCATGGCGTCCGTACCGTCGTTCTGGACGGCTCCGGCAGAGGGCCGCGGACTTGGGGGTTCACGTGTCCGAGCGCACTGGATTGACCCGGCTGACGGGCGGAGACGACAAGAACGGCAGCGGAAGCGGGGCGTGCGGACAGGGTGACTGCCCGAACGTGTACCGCACCGAGAAGGGGAGCATCGTCGTGCAGGGCGACTTGTTCGACGGCTTCACGCCCCCGCAGGGGGAGGGCCTGGTGGAGATTCCGGAGAGCGTGTTGCGGGAGGCAGTCCGTGCTCTTGGCTGGTGAGAAGTGGCAGGCGAAGTTCAGCGAGTTCACGAGTGAGGCGTGGCGGCTGGAGACACGCCCCGTCTACCGCGTCCCACAGGAGGCGGACGAGTTCTCCCGGTTCCTCGCGGGGGAGCGGTTCCCCGGCCCGTACGAGGACGACTGGACGGCGCTGATCCGCAGGCACCGCGAGACCGGCGGGACGATCGGCCGCGTCCATGTGGTGACGCGTCCGCTCTCGGACTACCTGCGCTTCGAGTTCGAGCGGTACTACCGCCATCAGGCTCCGGTCGGGGAGGACATCCGCATCCTCGACGTCACGGACCGGACCAACCCCCTGGCAGGTGTCGACGACTTCTGGATGTTCGACCGCTCCACGGTCGTCCTGATGAAGTACGCCGACGACGGGACGCAGATCGAGCGGGAGCTGTACGAAGGTGATCCCGCCCCGTTCCTGGAGCACCAGCGCATCGCGCTCGCTGAGTCGGTTCCGTTCCTGGAGTACGTGACTGCGTGACGTTCGAGCCCGAGCAGCTCGGCCAGTCCGCTCAGGAACTCGCCGCCACGCTGCGGAAGCTGCGCAAGCAGGCCGGTCTCTCCGGGGACCGGCTTGCCGCGCGCTGCAACATGTCGCAGTCGAAGGTGAGCCGCATCGAGAACGGCAAGGTGCGCCCCACGCTGGTGGACATAGAGCGTCTGCTCACCGCTCTGGAGGCCCCGCCGGCGCTGGTGGCCGAGGTGTCGGCGTTGGCCCGTATCGCCGCGACGGAGTGGCAGGACGCGCGCTCGATGCGTCGCAAGGGCCTGGACAAGAAGCAGCTCGAACTGGCAAGTCTGGAAGCGTCCTCGGCCCACTTCCGGTTCTTCCTCCTGTCCATGCTCACGGCCCTGCTGTCGACCCCGGAGTACATCCGGGCCAGCCTGGAGCACATCCCCGGTGACCACAGCCGTGCAGTGGCGAAGAAACTGGAGCGGCAGGACGTTCTCTACGACCGCCGCAAGCAGTTCACATTCCTCGTCACCGAACAAGCTGCGCGCTCCCCCTTCGTCCCTCCGGACGCGATGGCCGTGCAACTGGACCGGCTGGCGTCGCTCACGCACCTGCCGAACCTGCGCCTCGGCGTGCTGCCCCTGAACAACCGGCTGCCGGGCTGCCCGCTGAACACGTTCACCGTGTACGACGAGCGCTTGGCGACGGTGGAGACGACCACCGGGGTCATGGTCTTCCGCGACCCACGGGACATCCGGATGTACCTCGACGAGTTCGCCGGGTACGAGGAGCGGGCGCTCTTCGGTGAGGACGCACGGGACCGCCTTGCGGACTGGGCCGCGGCCTTCCGAAGCTGATCTTTAGTCCAGGACGTGACTGAACCTCGATGACGTCCCTGCCTGCGGGAATGATGCCGTGGCATCGGAGAACCGAGGCGGGGAGGCGTACGAGATGCGCGATACGTACGAAGCACAGACGACGATGTCCGAGACGGTGGCGCTGTCCCTGCCACCGGTACGCCCGGAGCCCGTCGCGGGCTGCCGGGACTGTCTTGGCTTCGCGGTGCAGCGGGTCAACGCGGGGTCGGTCGGGGACTACTCCAAGGTCTCGGACATGAATGTGACCCTGCGGGCGCACCTGCGCGACGTGCACGGGGGCGAATAATGACCCGCGCCGTGCTGCGGTATGTGACGCATCGGATCACCCAGCACCCGGACACCGACGTGACGTTCGAGGCCGAGTGTCTCCGTTGCGAGTGGACGGCGCGCCCATCGGAGGACGGGGCGGCCGTGGACATCGAGTGCATGGCGCATACGGGACGCAGCGGCCACCAGGGATTCAGGCGTGTGTGTACGTCGTTCGCCCTGGTGGTGAGGGCGGGGTGACGGAAGAGGCGCACGCCAGGAACGGTCCGGCGGCCTTGCTCCACGACTCACCCCGCGCGAGAGCGATGGCCCCCTCGGTGCGCAGGGAGGCGACCACGGGCGCGAGGAAGTCGGCCCGCCATTGCTGCACGGTCTCCGGCTTCATGCCGCTGGCATCGACCGCAGCCCCCACTCTGGTTTCAAGGATGTCCGCTCCCCGCGCGATGTCGTCCCCGGTCCACTCGTCCACGTGCTGGACTATCAGCGCCCATGACAGCTTGATCATGAGCTGGATGGTAGAGGCGTAGGCAGGGAGTGAGGAGGAGGCGAAGGGGGTGGGGTATGACCCCTTGGCCGTGTGCTTCTTGGCCGCTGTGTCTTAGCAGCTCGGAATCTGCCACGGTTCCAGGGGCGACAAGACACACCCACACGCAGCGTTAAGACGATAGATATATGCAGCTCAGCGGCTGCGAGGCACCTCGCAGCACCGCCTTCGGCACTGCATAGGAATGCTGCGGCTAGCAGAGCTAGCTCACACACTCAGGCCGAAGTCTTCGGGCTCGGGGCCGCCACGGGAGTGTGGTTTCCGATAGGTCTTTCCAGGGGGCAAGTCACCTCCTCCAGCGCGGCGGTAGTTCTCCTGCGCCGTCGTACTAGCCTGACGATCGCCGAGGTCCACGAGGGCACCCTTCACCTGATGCGGTTCGGGACCCTTCCGTTTCGAACCCTCGGCCGTAAGAGCGGGGGCCGTATCGGCGTCCTCGGCTACAGCGACAGGAGGCAGCTCGATGCCTTCGTCGTCGCCCCGCCCATCGGCGAGAATCTCCAGCAAGGCAAGCGTCCCGACGAAGACCGCGGAGACCAATGCCTCGTTCTTGAGAAGGGTCTTTCCGGCCCGCACGACTCCGGCAACGCGCCTCTTTGCAGCGCTACCCCTGCGCGGGGTTTCGTCAGGCCCGGTAGCGGCCTGGTCGTTGACCTCTGAGCTCTCTGGGAAGTCGTCCACCCGAGTAGAGCTACCGGATCCAGACCTCAGCTGTCAGGCGATTCCCGACATCGCCCTGCCAAGGTTCGCTAGGTCCAGGGGCGGTCTCCTGAGCGCCACATCCGTTGCCGCCTTCGCTCTGTGGGCCGCTCGCCGGGCGGCTCTGCTCGGAGACGATGCGAGGTGTCTCTTCCCGTACAAGGCAGCCCCGCCCCATTCTCTACTACGCTTCCCGCGTGGACTCGGCCGCCGCTTGTGTGGAACTCACATCGACGGCTGGAGACGGCCGCGCGACGTGCATCACGCCGCAGGCATCAGGGTTGGCGGCCCGCGCGACCGCCATGACGTACCGGGAAGAAGAGCCTTGGCCCTCAAGAAGACAGACCTCTACAGCTCACTCTGGAAGAGCTGCGACGAGCTGCGCGGCGGGATGGACGCCGGCCAGTACAAGGACTACATCCTGACGCTGCTCTTCGTTAAGTACGTCTCCGATAAGGCGAAGGCGGACCCCGACAGTCTCATCGACGTCCTGCCCGGTGGCTCCTTCGACGACATGGTGGCGGCCAAGGGCGACAAGGAGATCGGCGACCGCTTCAACAAGATCATCAGTCGGCTTGCCGAGGCGAATGATCTGCGGAACATCATCGACCTCGCTGACTTCAATGACGAGGAGAAGCTCGGCAAGGGCAAGGAGATGCAGGACCGCCTCTCCAAGCTCGTCACGATCTTCAGCGACCTGGACTTCCGAGGCTCCCGAGCCGAGGGTGACGACCTCCTCGGCGACGCTTATGAGTACCTGATGCGTCACTTCGCCACGGAGTCCGGCAAGAGCAAAGGCCAGTTCTACACCCCTGCCGAAGTATCCCGTGTCCTGGCCAAGGTCGTCGGCATCACGAAGGACACCCGCCAGGACCAGACGGTCTACGACCCGACCTGCGGCTCCGGTTCACTTCTCCTGAAGGTCGCTGCCGAGACTTCACGCGGCATCACGATCTACGGCCAGGAGAAGGACAACGCCACGTGGGCGCTGTCCAAGATGAACATGATCCTGCACGGGAACGAGGATGCCGAGATCCTCAAGGGCGACACCATCACCAGCCCTCAGTTCACCAGCGGCAACGCTCTCCAAACGTTCGACTTCGCCGTGGCCAACCCGCCGTTCTCGATCAAGTCCTGGAGCAACGGCTTGGAGCAGGAGTACGGCCGCTTCGAGTACGGCCGGCCGCCGGAGAAGAACGGTGACTATGCCTTCTTGCTGCACATCCTCAAGTCGCTCAAGAGCACGGGTAAGGCGGCGATCATCCTCCCGCATGGCGTGCTCTTCCGCGGCCATGCCGAAGCCGACATCCGCCAACGCCTGCTGAAGCAGGGGTTCATCAAGGGCATCATCGGCCTCCCCGCGAACCTCTTCTACGGGACTGGTATCCCTGCCTGCATCATCGTTCTGGACAAGGAGAACGCCGTCGGCCGCACCGGCGTCTTCATGATCGACGCGTCCAAGGGCTTCATCAAGGATGGCAACAAGAACCGTCTCCGCAGCCAGGACATCCACAGGATCGTGGACGTCTTCACGCGGCAGACCACGATCGACCGCTACTCGCGCATGGTTCCGCTGTCGGAGATCGCCGATCCGAGGAACGACTACAACCTCAACATCCCGCGCTACATCGACTCCTCCGAGCCCGAGGACATCCAAGACCTCCACGCACACCTGCACGGTGGCATCCCCGACCGCGACCTCGACGCGCTCAGCGGCTACTGGGATGCCTTCCCGCAGTTGCGATCTCAGCTGTTCCAGCTGAACCGTCCTGGCTACAGCGACCTGACCATCGACGTCCGCCAGGTTCAACAGGCGATCCTTGACTCGCCCGAGTTTCAGAAGTTCACCGAAGAGGCCCGGGAGCTCACCACTGAGTGGTTCGCCGCCCATCGCAAGAAGCTTGAAGGGATCGACGAGGCCACTCGGCCAAATGACCTCATCGCGATCCTCGGTGACGACCTGCTGGCCCGATTCAAACCGGTGTCTTTGCTGGACGAGTACGACATCTACGAACAGCTCATGACGTACTGGCACGACGTCATGCACGATGACGTCTTCATGGTCATGAACGACGGCTGGCTTGAAGCCGCCAAGCCACGCAAGATCGTGGTGGACAAGGACCGAAAGCTCTCCGAGACCCCAGACCTCGTGGTGGGTGCAGGGCGCAGCGCTGAGAAGTACAAGATGGACCTCCTCCCGCCGAATCTGATCGTTGAGCGCTACTTCGCCAAGGAACGTGCTGAGGTCGATGAGCTCATGTCGGTATGGGAGGAGGCGAGTCGCCTGGTCGAGGAGTACGTCGATGAGCATGCTGTCGACGGCGGGCTCCTGGCGGAAGCGATGGATGACGAAAAGATCAATAAGGCGCTCGCCGCGGCCCGGCTGAAGAAGGCGCGACATGAGAATACAGATGCAGACGAAGTGGCCGCTCTGTCGCATCTGATCAAGCTCTACAACGCGGAGGCGGTAGCGAAGAAGGCGGCCAAGGAGGCGGAAGCTGCGCTCAGTCTTGCCACGCTGAAGAAGTACGGTGACCTCACCGAGAGGGATGTGCAGGCGCTTGTGCTGGATGCTAAGTGGCGGTTCACGGTCACAGCGCGCGTTACCTCCGAAGCTGAGGCCCTAACGCTCGTCCTGGTGACCCGAATCCAGCAGCTTGGCGACCGCTATGCGCAGACTGTTGGTGCACTCGCAGTCGAGTTGGAGAATCTCGAATCCAAGATTGCGCAGCATCTGTCCAAGCTGGGGGTTGAAGCGTGAATGCTATTAGTGGTAGTTCCCGTGCGCGAGGTCCCCGGTGGGGCAGGGTATCCCTTGATGTAGTTGCCACGCGGGGGAGCGGACACACTCCCAATAAGAAGCGTGCAGAATACTGGAACGGAAACATCCCTTGGGTATCGCTCAAAGATACATCCAGGTTGGACCGGGGGGTGATTTCGGAAACGACCGAGAGTATCACGAGTGCGGGCTTGGCTAATTCTTCAGCAGTGATGCACCCTTCGGGCTCGGTAGTTCTGCTCCGAGATGCTGGCATTGGGAAGAGTGCCGTTCTTCAGGGTGACATGGCCGTAAGTCAGCACTTCATGGCCTGGAATTGCGGCCCTCGACTCGATAACTGGTTTCTCTATTACTACTTTCAGTCAATGAAGGCTGAGTTTGAGCGGATTTCTAACGGCAGTACGATCAAGACCATCGGACTCGATTATTTTCGGCAGCTCACGGTCCCGCTCCCTGATCTTGAAGAGCAGCGTCTGATTTCTCAGGTGCTTATTGATGTCGATGGATTGACTGCCTCTCTAGAACGGGTTATTGCTAAGAAGCAGGCAGTCAAGGATGGGCTCATGCAGCAGCTCCTTACGGGCCGGACTAGATTGACGGGTTTTGCAGGCCGATGGCAAGAGGCTGCGCTGGGTGACGTCGCCATTGTCAACATGGGGCAATCTCCGCTTGGTTCGTCATACAACAGGGAGCGGCGGGGGCTTCCGCTTGTTCAAGGAAACGCTGATATTAAAAATCGGCGTACTGTCGATCGCCTATGGACAACGAACCCAACGAAGCGGTGTCAAAGAGATGACATTATTCTCACGGTGAGGGCGCCAGTTGGATATGTGGCGACCGCATCTCGCGATGTATGCCTTGGTCGTGGCGTCTGTTCAGTCACCGCTGGACCTGATAATCGATTTATCTTCCATGCCCTCGTGTATGCCGAGTCGAGATGGGAAAATATCCAACAGGGGAGTACTTTCACTGCGGTAAACTCGAATGAAGTCCGTTCTTTTACCATCGCGTGGCCAAGTGATCGCCTAGAGCGGCATGCGATTGCTTCGGTGCTCGATGACATTGACAGTGAGATTGCCGTGTTGCACTGTCGACTCGCCAAGGCGCTGGATCTCAAGCAAGGCATGATGCAGGAGCTGCTCATGGGGCGGACACGCCTATCTGCCCAGAGGGGAACGACGAATGAGTGACGTCGGGCAGGTTGAGCGCGAGGCCCAGAAGCGGATTGTCCGGTTGTTCAAGGAGCAGTTGACCTACCGCTACCTCGGCAACTGGGAGCGCCGCACTGGCAACTCGAACATTGAGGTCGAGCTGTTGGAGTCAAACCTCCAGGCCCGCGGCTACGACAGAGGGCTCGTCACTAAAGCGATTGAACAGCTCAAGAAGGCTGCCGCGCTCGGTGGCGGCCGTGACTTGTACGAGGCAAACCGCGCCGTCTATGAGTTGCTGCGCTACGGGGTCAAGGTGAAGCCGGGCGCCAGTGAGCAGTACAAATCAGTCTGGCTCATCGACTGGAACGCTCCACAGGCCAATGACTTCGTCGTCGTGGAGGAGGTGACGGTTGTCGGGAAACAGACGAAGCGGCCCGACATCGTGCTCTACGTCAACGGCCTGGCTCTGGTGACCTTGGAACTCAAGCGCTCCCGGGTCGCCGTGAGCGAGGGCATCCGGCAGACCATCGGGAATCAGAAGCCTGAGTTCATCCGGTCGTTCTTCTCCACCGTCCAGATTGTGCTCGCCGGCAACGACGTGGAGGGCCTGCGCTACGGCGTCATCGACACGCCTGAGAAGTACTGGTTGCAGTGGAAGGAGCCCTCCGACGTCGAGGAGCCGTTGGACCGAGCGCTACTCCAGATGTGCGGCAAGGAGCGGCTGCTTGAGCTGATCCATGACTTCACCGTCTTCGACTCTGGTGTCCGCAAGGCATGTCGTCACAACCAGTACTTCGGCGTCAAGGCCGCGCAGGAACGTATCGGTCGACGTGAGGGCGGCATCATCTGGCACACCCAGGGCTCGGGGAAGTCACTCACGATGGTGTGGTTGGCGAAGTGGATCCGGGAGCATCAGAAGGATGCACGAGTCCTGTTGATCACCGACCGCACCGAGCTGGACGAGCAGATCGAGAAGGTGTTCAACGGCGTCAACGAGCAGATCTATCGCACCAGTAGTGGCGTGGATCTTCTGGACACTCTGAACAAATCCGCCGAGTGGCTCATCTGCTCTCTTGTCCACAAGTTCGTTAGCTCAGCGGATGGTGGGGACGGAACCGAGGCGAGCAACGCGTTCATCAAAGAGCTCAAGGCCAGGGTCCCCAAGGGCTTCAAGGCTAAGGGAAACCTCTTCGTTTTCGTCGATGAGGCCCACCGCACCCAGTCCGGCAAAATGCACGACGCGATGAAGGACCTGCTGCCGGGCGCCATGTTCATCGGGTTCACGGGAACGCCGCTGCTCAAGGCGGACAAGGCCACCAGCATGGAGACCTTCGGGTCGTTCATCCACACGTACAAGTTCGACGAGGCCGTCGAGGACGGCGTTGTACTTGATCTGCGCTACGAGCCCCGCTCCATCGACCAGCACCTCACGTCGCCGGCGCAGGTGGACAAGTGGTTCGAGGCCAAGACCAGAGGCATGACCGACCTGTCCAAGGCGGAGCTGAAGAAGCGCTGGGGCACGATGCAGAAGGTCGTCTCCTCCGAGCCCCGGGCGAAGCAGATCGTGCAGGACATCCTTCTCGACATGGAGACCAAGCCCCGCCTGATGGACGGGCGGGGCAACGCGATGCTCGTAGGCGAGAGCATCTACCAGGCGTGCAAGTTCTACGAGCTGTTCTGCAACGCAGGCTTCCGGGGGAAGTGCGCCATCGTCACAAGTTACGCCCCGCGTCCCGGCGACATCTCCAAGGAGGACTCCGGCGCAGGCCAGACGGAGAAGCTCCGCCAGTACGACATCTATCGCAGGATGCTCGCCGACCACTTCGGAGAGTCCGAAGACGTTGCCATGACAAAGGTCGAGCAGTTCGAGAAGGAGGTCAAGCGGCAGTTCGTCGAGGAGCCGGGCCGCATGCGCTTGCTCATCGTGGTCGACAAGCTCCTGACCGGGTTCGACGCCCCGAGCGCGACGTACCTCTACATCGACAAGAAGATGAGTGACCACGGCCTGTTCCAGGCGATCTGCCGGGTCAACCGCCTCGACGGGGACGACAAGGAATTCGGCGGCATCGTCGACTACCGGGACCTGTTCAACTCTCTTCAGGGCGCCATCACCGACTACACCTCTGGTGCACTTGATGGGTACGACCCGCAGGACATCGAGGGCCTGCTGACCGATCGGATCGATAAGGCGAAAGAGGCTCTCGATGAGGCGCTGGAACGAATCCGCGCGCTCTGCGAGGCGGTCGCGCAACCCCGGAACACGCTCCAGTACCAGCAGTACTTCTGTGCGGCAGAGCCGGGCAATGCCGAGCAACTCAAGGCCAACGAGCCCAAACGAGTCGAGCTCTACAAGGCCGTAGCCGCGGTCACGCGGGCCTTCGCCAACTTGGCCAACGACATGGGAGCAGCCGGGTACACCAGCCAGGAGATTGAGGACATCCGGGCTGAGATTCGGCACTACACCGCTGTCCGCGATGAGGTGAAGCTCGGAGCCGGCGAAGACGTCGACTTCAAGCAGTACGAGGCTGGCATGCGGTTCCTCCTGGATACCTACATCCAGGCAGATGCGTCCGAGACCGTGTCCGACTTCGAGGAGACCGGGCTCGTCCAGCTCATCGTCGAACTCGGCGCCGGAGCCCTCGACAAGCTGCCGAAGGGAATCAAGAACAGTCCCGAAGCGGTCGCCGAGACGGTCGCCAACAACATGCGCAAGCTGATCGTTGAAGAGCATGCCACGAACCCGAAGTACTTCGACAAGATGTCCGAGCTGCTCGACGCCATAATCGAGGAACGGCGCAAGGGCGCGATCGAGTACCAGGACTACCTCGCCAAACTCCTGGAGGCTGCCGCGCAGCTCGGCAGCGGAGAATCAGGCGACGCCTACAAGTACCCTGCCTGGGCCAATAACGGGGCGCAGCGGGCGCTGGTTGACTTCTTCCTTCCCGACGAGCGGCTGGCTGTCGAGGTCGACACGACGGTGCTTCACTCCAAGCCGCACGCGTGGGTGGGGAACCCGTTGAGGGAGCGGCGGGTCCGCAACGCGCTCAAGCGAACACTGCCCGATGACTTCGATCGGCTTGACGAGCTCTTCGAACTGGTGAAAGCACGGCATGAGTACCACTAGCTCCCACCTTGCTGTTCGGGGCATCGATGTCCAGGTGATCTACAAGGACATCAAGAACCTGCACATCGGTGTCTACCCCCCCATAGGTCGTGTTCGTGTAGCTGCCCCTCAGCAGCTGGATGATGATCAGGTTCGCCTGGCCGTCATCCAGCGGTTGCCATGGATCAAGCGCCAGCAGGACCAACTGCGTTCAGCCCAACGGCAGTCGGTGCGTGAGATGGTCAGTGGCGAGTCCCACTACGTCTGGGGCGTGCGACGTCGCCTGAAGGTTATTGAGCGACCCGGGCGCCCGCACGTTGAAATCGACGGCGACCGGATGCTGCTGTACGTGCCTATCGGTACGAGTGAGGAGCGCCGCCGCGAACTACTCGACCGGTGGTGCCGCGAGCAACTCCGGCAGGCTATCCCTGCTCTCATCGAGCGCTGGGAGTCGAAGCTCGGGGTTTCGGTGCCGTGGTGGGGCATCCGGCGGATGAAGACCAAGTGGGGCTCCTGCAACCGGGAGACTCGCCGTCTGTGGTTCAACTCCGAACTGGCCAAGAAGCATCCAGAGTGCCTTGAGTACGTCGTCGTGCACGAGATGGTCCACTATCTCGAACGGGGGCATGGCCAGCGCTTTGTCGAGTTGATGGATGCCTTGCTGCCGGACTGGCGCAGCCGCCGCGATGGCTTGAACGCGGCACCGCTCTCTGACGAGCTGTGGGCGGGACGTTGAGTGCGGCTGGAGTTGCTCGGGCATGGACGGGGCCTCCACTGCGGCAACAGTCCGGCACCCGTTCTGGAGGGCGCAGAGACGGTGGACGTACTTCCGCCGCTGGAAGACTTTGAGTGACGTTTATCAGGTATCCGAGTTAATGATGAGGGAAGCGTCCCGCTTCCTCCTGAAATCCATTAGATGACGATGACGAGGAAGGTGCTGGACCCCATGGCGAAGCTTCGGTTGACCGTAGGGCGGGGCCACGTCGAGGAGCTTGCTCGGCTGCGTCATCCCGTTGGAGCCATCGAGGAGCTGATCTGGAACTCGCTCGATGCGGATGCCGAACACGTCACCGTGGAGCTTGAGCGCAACGACTTCGGTGGCGTCGACCGAGTTGCCGTGATCGACGATGGAACCGGTATCGACGCGGAGAAGTGCGGCGACTACTTCGAGCAGATCGGTACGTCGTGGAAGAAGCGGGCGCAGGCCAGCGAGGTCAAGAAGCGCATGCTGCACGGGAAGAACGGTCGTGGCCGGGTTCGGGCGTTTGCTCTCGGCAGTGAGGTGCGCTGGACCAGCGTGAGCGGGGTGCGAGGGAGCCGTCGTCGTGTCGTCATCGAGTCCGATCGCAGCTCTATGGATGAGTTCGATGTCAGTGATCCAGAACCGACGGCCGAAGTGACAGGGACTGCCTTCGAGGCGTTCGGCGGCGAGGATCTCCAGAAGCTGACCGAGGACGCCGCCCGGACCGCACTGACCGCCGCCTTCGCCCTTCATCTGGAGGCGTACCCGGACATCTGCATCACCTACGACGGGACGCGGCTGGACCCGGCTTCAGAGCAGGTTCACGTCGACACGTACGAGGTGGCCGCTCCGTCAGGAAAATCATCGAATGGTCGCGTCCGTACTCCCGCGCCCTGATCCTTTGCGACGGCCGAGGTATGTCCTTGGCGCAGCTGAAGCCGGAGATCCAGGCTCCGGGCTTCCACTTCACGGCGTACCTGTCCTGGTCGGGGTTCGAGGACGATTCGGTCGGCGACCTCGCCTTTGCCGATTGGACACCGGAAGGGCCCGCTGCCGAGGTGCTGGCCGAAGCTCGGGAGCGGATGCGTGAGCACTTCCGTTCCCGGGCCGACGAGCGTCGTCAAGAACTCGTCGACTCGTGGCGCGCGGAAGGTTTCTACCCGTATACCGGTGAGCCTGCCAACGACCAAGAGCGTGCGGAACGCGAGACCTTCGATGCAGTGGCCACCGCGGTCGTCCGGCACCTGCCGGCGAGCAAGAGGGCACAGAAGGTGTCCTTCGCGCTTCTGCGCTCGGTCCTGACCCATGAGCCGGGCGAGGTGCTGCGCATCGCCGAGGAGCTCTTCGCGCTCTCCAAGCAGGAGCAGACGGAACTCAGCCGACTGTTGGACCGTACGCCGCTGTCTGCCCTGATCAAGGCGTCGACGGCGACGACCGGACGTCTCGACTTCCTGTCGGCTCTGGAGCACCTTGTTTTCGAGCCCGTGGCCAAGGGGCGGGTCAAGGAGCGCACGGAGCTGCACCGAATTCTGGAAAACGAATGCTGGATCTTCGGCGAGGAGTACGGTCTTCACGTCAGTGACCGCAGTCTGAACGAGGTGCTCAGGCAGCATTGCCGCCTTCTCGGTCGGGATGCGCCGGCTCCGGACCCCGTCCTGAGAGAGGACGGGAGCAAGGGCATCATCGACCTGATGCTGTCCCGTGCCGCCCGGCAGCGGAAGGGAGAGCGTCACCATCTCGTGGTGGAACTCAAGAGGTCGAGTGTCGTGCTTGGTATGACCGAGTTCTCGCAGATCAACAGCTATGCGCAAGCGGTCATGAGCGACGACAGGTTCCGGGATCCGAAGGTGACCTGGGACTTCTGGCTCGTCGGTAACGCCATGGACGACAGTCTCCGGCAACTCGCCCATCAGTCAGGCCGGGTCCCCGGATGCGCTGTTGAGCAGCCGACGTTCCGGATCTGGGTACGCACCTGGGGCGAGATCATCGAGGACGCCCAGGAGCGGCTCCGTTTCTACAGCGAGCAGCTTGAGTACCAGTCCTCGACGGAGCACGCCATGGACTATCTGATCAGGGAGCACGCCGATACGGTCGTGGACCTGGTGAACGACGGCACAGTCCCCGCGGCGAGGTCGGGGGACAGCGATTCGGTCGGAGTTGCCGTCACCCCGTGAGGGGTGTCTTGGGGTAGATCGACGTTGTACGCAGTGGCGGACTGGCAAGGTCGAAGATCTAGAGCAAGGCGTGAGCTTGAACGTCTCCAGATGAGGGGGCCGCCCCTGCGGCCCGAGGAAGGCAGCGGCGAAGAGGCCAGCGCGGAAGGGGAAGCTGAGCCTGGCGAGCCGTCCTCTTGAAGAACGGCCGACAGGCCGCTTCCTGGTTGAACTGCTTCACCGCTTCTCGTACTTGCTCTTCGCCGCTGCATAGGCTCGCGGCTTCGCCGCTAGACGTTCTCGCGTAGTTACGCAAGGCGTCTTGCTCTTTCAGCGGCTCTTTCGGGAGCCGCTGCTTGGCCTGAGAGCCATCGAGGCTTCGGGCCTTCGTAGTCCCCAGCGGCCTGCGTGCTGGTCGGCCGGAGGCCGCCAGAGTTCAGAGAGCCTGACGTACTTACGTAAGTACGCAAGTCATGTATGGAGCGAGGCTTGCCGAGCGGAGCGAGGTGGGTGCTGATGATGATGTCTCTATAAGGGGGAGGCGTCATCATCAGCAGCTCACTACGCCGCTGCCCATTCCTCGCCGTTGTGGACGACGAGCTTCGGGAGCTCCGCCCGGAGGGTGCTGACGGCCTTGCCGGCGGAGGCGGCGTAGCGGTGGGCGACTCCGGCGATGGACGTCTCTTCCGGCTGTTCCTTGATGATCTGCTGGGCGAGGAGCTCTTGCCATGGAGCCGCTGTCTGGATGCGTGGCTCGCGCTGCGGCTTCGTGTCGACGCGCTCCCAGATCGGCACTTCGCTGGACTCGCTGGCCGGGCGCACGGTAACGCGCAGGTCCAAGTCCTCCGTGGCGCGGTTGATGGCGGTGTGTATCCGACGTCCGTGCTTCCCGGAGTTGCGCAGGGCGACGACGGCACGGGCACCCGCGGCGATGGCGCGGCCTCCGATGGGCGACGAGGCGACGGTCATGCCTTCCCCCGAGCCCTTGGGGGTATGGGTCACGAGGAGCGTGGGGATGCCGGCTTCGCTGATCGGCTTCAGGCTGCGCATGATGCGCTGTGCCGTGACGGGGGACGAGATGTCTTCGCCGGGGGCCAGCGCGCCGATGATGTTGTCCAGGACGAACAGGCCGGGCTTGAGGGCGATGAGGTCATCCACGATGCCGGGCCAGTAGTCGGGATCGCCCAGGTCTTCGACCGGAAACACAGTCACGGAGTCCCTGGGTACGGCGCCGTGCAGGCGCTCCTTCAGTTCCTCAGGCGCACCGTCGTCCGTCAGGCCGAACACGACATGGTCGATCTTGCGGAGTACGGGCTGTCCGAGGAATTCCTGCTCGCCATTGATCAGTGCTGTGCCCATGCCCGCAGCGAGCAGCGTCTTGCCGGCCTTCGGCTCACCCGATAGCACCGTGATGCGGGTCGTGAGGAGATCGCCGATGAGGAAGGCGTCCTCGTACGGGACGCGCTCGATCTGGTGGAGCTGTCGCCCCGTGGTCTTGATGGCTCCCATGCTGGGTGGCCGTCCTTTCGTGTGCGGCGCTCAGGCGCGCCGGTGTCCTCCCGCCGGGCGGCGGGATCATGTGACCTCCTTTCGGTCAGGTGCAGGTGAAGGAGTGCGGGTCAGGCTGAGGCAGGGCACTCCCGGTCGATCCAGCGGTCGACCTCGGACAGACGGAAGCGCAGGCTGCCGCCGACCTTCCGCGACGGGATGCCGAGCGCGCGGTGGTTGTTGTAGATCCACGCGGGCTTAACGCTCAGGTACTCGGCCAGCTCGTTGACGCTCACCAGTGGGTTGTTCTGCAAGGGGCGGCTCCTTGGGATGCAGCTCTGAGGTGTCGTGGAGCATCCTGATTCATCACTCAGGCTCAGTCAAGTCCGGTTCTGACACATCCGGACTTGTCGAGTACGGCGCTTCCTCGTACTGTTGCGCTCATGAACGAGACAACGCCCCACATGGAGGGCGAGCACTTCGTCGAGACGGCACAGGATGTCGGTCCCTGGCGGATCGTCATGCACTGGCCGCTGGACGGGGAAGCGAGCGGTCCCCGTTCCGTGCAGATCGAAGCTCGTGAAGGCGCCGATGCTCAGGAGGTTGCGCGCGGTATCTCTACAACGGTCCTACGCAAGATTGATTTCGCGGCAGCGGCGCAGGAGGCGGCAGCCTTCGCGCCCTTCGCTCGCGTTGCGCGGAGCACGCTGAGCGAGATGCAGGATCGAAAGATCGAGGAGTTTCGCCGTGACCTGGCGACGCTCCCGAAAGGCGTGTCGGACGAGTACCTGGCGGTCCTTTCGAACCTCTACGTCCACTTCGTCGACGCCGGGCGGCGCGCTCCGCTGCAGGAGATGGAGACGTGGACGGGGACGAAGCAACCCACGCTGAAGGGGCATCTGCGTGCTGCCCGGCAACGGGGCTTCCTGACCAAGGTCGAGGGCAAGGCGGGCGGGCGCCTCACGGAGGCGGCGACCAAGATTCTGGAGAGGCTGGAGCGTGGCGCAGGTACTGAAGAAGTGTGACTGCCGGAACAAGACCCGGTGCGGGCACCGGTGGACGGTCCGGTACCGGGAGCCGGGAGGGCGGAGCGCGCGACAGCGGGAGAAGTCGTTCCCCACGAAGAGGGAAGCCGAGAGCTTCGGCGTCAAGGCGGAGAACGACAAGCGCCAGGGTGTCTACATCGACCCCCAGCTCGGGCAGATCTCGCTGCGGAAGTGGGCCGAGGAGTGGCTGGAGCAGCACCAGGTGAACGAATCCACGCGACGCAACTACCAGGGCTTCCTCTCCAACCACCTGATACCTGAGCTGGGTTCCCGAACCCTTGCCGGCCTTACGGTCGCGGACGTGAAGAAGCTCCAGGCCGCGATGACGGGCCGAGGACTGACGGCCGCGACGGTCAACGACCGCCTGAACATCCTGCGCAGCATGATGACGGCGGCCGTGAAGGAGCGCCGGATACCTGACAGCCCGTGCGACGAGGTGCCGCCGCTCAAGACGGCAGGCGCTGCGGTCGACTCGGACGAGATCCCGACGCTGGCCGAGGTGTACGCCATCGCCGCGGCCATGTCCGATCAGTACCGGCTCACCGTATGGCTCCAGGCGGGCGCGGGCCTGCGCATCAGCGAGGCCCTCGGCTTCTCGGCCGACTGTCAGCGCGACGGCTTCCTCCGGCTGCGTCGCCAGATCAGCGCCAAGGCGAACCAGGGCGACTGCGTCACCCGCTTCGTGCCGCTCAAGCACCGCACGGCGGAGGAGTTCCGAGACGTACCCACGCCGACCTTCCTCGACCAGGAGATAGGGCTGCACCTCAAGCGCTGGGGGACGGTCGAGCTCGATGGCCTGGAAGTCTTGTTCGCCCCTCGTGAGCGCGGCAAGGGCAAGATGCCCACGGCCTCGACGTACGGCTACCACTGGCGGAAGGCGCTGAAGGCGGCCGGTGTGACGACGCCGGACGGGAAGCCGAAGTACACGCCGCACTCGCTGCGGCACTTTTGCGCCTCGACGGCGTTGGCGAACGGCGTCCCGATCCACGAGGTGAGCCGGTGGCTCGGTCACCGCAACATCAAGACGACTGTCGACACGTACGGGCACCTGGTGCCCGAGGCATGGGACCGCTGCCGTGATGTCATGCAGGAGGCGCTGCGCCCGTCCGTCCCCCGTCAGGCGTCGGCCTCGGCGAAGGCGCTTGCGGCATGACGTGCTGACTGATCGACGCGGTGCTGACTTGGTGCTGACCCTGGGCCCCTTCGAGGGGCAGAAACCCTTGGGAACACTGGGAAGTAGGAGATCCCATGAACGTTCCGCTTCAACGTGTAGCGGCCCACTGCACCGCCCCCCGGTGCGGCGATACGAAGAGTGCCGGGCAGACGGGGCCGGACCCGTTCGGGTCCGGCCCCGTCGCCGTGCCCGCCGCCGGATGTGTGCTTCGCGGGCAGCGGGGTGTGATGTGTGATGCGGGAGATCGCGTGCGTCAGCTGATCACCAGCGGGGTGTCGGGTGCGAGCGCGGCCGCGATGCGCTCGGCGACCTGCTCGGCCATGTTGCCCTCGGGTGTGTCCGCGGTCTTGGTGGCGGAGACCGCGATGGCGAGGCGCTCGGACGGGAGGTACGCCTGGATCGCCGCGTAGCCCGAGAACGACGGGTTCTGGAGGATCCAGCCGTTGACCACGATGACGCCGAAACCGAAGTGCTTGGCCTCGGTCTGCTTCAGGCAGATCGTGGCGGGACAGGTCTTGGTCGCGCCGCCGAGGCCGACCGTGCCCGGGTTGAGCAGGGTGCGGTAGGAGCGTGGCGAGAGGAGTTCGCCGCTGCCGATGGCCTGCGCCGAGCGGGCCAGGTCACAGATGTGGGTGGTGATGACCGCCCCCGGCGCGGTGGTCCACGACGGGTTCCAGAAGGTGGATTCCTCGTAGAGGCCGCGCTCGGAGGTGAAGGCGTGCAGGACCGGACGCGGGATGTCGGGGGTGAAGTTGTTCTGAGTGTTGCGCAGATCCAGCGGACCCGTGACCCGCTGCTTCAGCAGTTCGTCGATCGGGGTGCCGGTGATCTTCTCCAACGCGGCGATCAGGAGCACGTAGTTCGCGTGCGAGTCGCTCCAGTTGGTGCCCGGCTTGTGCCAGAACGGGTGCTTGAGGGGGTACCCGACCAGCTCCTTCGGAGTCCACTGGCTGAACGGGTGTGCCTCCAGTACGGCCAGGAAGGCCGGGTCGGTGACGTAGTCGTGGAGGCCGGTGGTGTTGCTGCCCAGCATGCGCAGGGTGATCTTGTTGGCGTGGGGCAGATCGGGCAGCCAGCGCTCGACGGTGTCGTCGAGACGGACGTGCCCCTCTTCGGCCAGCTGAAGGAGGGTCGTGGCGATGTAGGCGAAGGCCACGGAACCGGCGCGGAAGTGCATGTCCGGCTCGGCCGGGACGTTGGTCATGGACTCGCCGAACGCGTCGGTGAGGACCTCGTGTCCGTCGACGGTGACCTTCAGCTCCACGGACTTCAGGTGGAGTTCGTCCTTGGCCTTACGGGCGATGCCCCGGATCTGGCGGGCCTCGCCGCCGAGGGGCCCCTGGGTCTTCACGCAGTCGCGGTCGCCCTGGCCGTCACGATCCCCGGCGAACGTGGGGGCGGCGGCGGTGGTCTGGAGCGTGACGGCGAGGACGGCGGCGCAGAGGAGGGCCCTGCGGGTGCGCGCCCGAGTGCGCAGGCGCGCAGGGAAGGGGGTGCGTGTCATGCCCGCACTATGTACGGACGAGTACGTGCGATTCGGTTAAAACACTCCCGAATAGCGGTAGTCCCGCCCATGTCGCCCACGTGGTGCAGGCTGGCCTCCGTCCGTCCGGGGCCGTCAGGACGGGCGGACCACATGGACGAGGACCACTTCCAGTTCCTCGACGCTCCTGGTGATCACGCGCGCCTGCGAGGTGGCCTCCTCCCGTACCGCCGCTACGGCGCTGCGCGATGCCACCAGCGCGTCGCGGTCGGCGTAGAAGGCGCCCACGGTGGCCCGGCCCTGGGGGCGGTCGATGAGCAGGGATGAACCCGAGAATCCGGTGATGTTCCGGAGCTTGGGCAGCGCGGTGTCGCGGAACGTCTCCACCAGCCGGTCGGCGTCCGCCGGCTCGAACTCCAGGCGGACCAGCCGGAACCACATTCCCGGCTCGACCGTGTCGGGGCGGCTGACCACCGCCGCCTCCCAGTTGTCGATCGCCACCGTCCGCGCGAACGGCGCCACCATCTCGGCGCGCCGCTCCCGCAGGCGCTCGTCGCTGGCCTGCCGGCTCGCCTCGTCCTCCCACCAGGACCCCACCACGAGCTTCCCGATCTCGCGGTCGACGAACAGACCCATTCCCCGGTAGCCGGGCTGCTCCGACACCAGTCTGTGCCCTTCGGTGCTGAGTGTGTCGGCCACGCCGTCGAGCTTGGCGGGATCACCTGTCGCGTAGATGGTGCGAACGTACATGGCGCCCTTTCCCACGGCCCGGCGGTCCGCCTGTGGAGGAGTTCCGCCCGGCACGGGCGAGCCCCGGGTGGGCTCGCGTCCTGAGATCCATGCGACGGCTGCGGAACGGGGGAATCAAGGTGGCCGGGGCGTTCGGGTGACTCCGCGAGCTCCCGAGCGCTCCGAGTGGAGACCGTGGTCCAACCGGCGGAGCATGGACAGCGGAGCCGGTTCCGGCCCGCGGACCGCTCCGGAGGGACACGGCCATGACTGAGCAGACGCTCGACCCGGTACGGCAGGAGCAGTTCGCGGAGCGGATGCTTCAGGTGCTCAACGACTCCTGTCTCGCGTATCTGTGCAGCCTCGGATACCGGACGGGGCTCTTCGACGTCATGGCCGGTCTGCCGCCGTCCACCAGCGCGCAGATCGCCGAGGCCACCCGCCTCGACGAGCGGTACGTACGGGAGTGGCTCGGCGGGATGACCGTGGGCCGCTTCATCGAGTACGACCCGGCTCGCGCCACCTACCGGCTGCCGCCCGAGCACGCCGCCTCCCTCGTGCGGGCCGCCGGGCCCGACAACCTCGCCTCCTTCATGCAGGACCTGGCGATGCTGGGCGCCGTCGAGGACAAGGTGCTCGACGCGTTCCGCCGGGGCGGTGGCGTCCCGTACTCGGCGTATCCGCGCTTCCAGGAACTCCAGGCGCAGGAGACGGCGCGGGTGTACGACGCGGCGCTCGTCGACCGGATCATCCCGCTGGTGCCGGGCCTCCCGGAGCGGCTGAGCGAAGGAATCGACGGCCTCGACATCGGCACCGGGCAGGGGCACGCCGTGAATCTGCTGGCGCGGGCCTTCCCCGCCAGCCAGTTCCTCGGGGTGGACATCTCCGACACGGGTATCGCCGCGGCGCGGGAGGAGGCGGAGCTGCTCGCGCTCGACAACGCCAGGTTCGTCGTGTCCGACACGGCCGAGATCGCCGGGACGTACGACCTGATCACGGCCTTCGACGTGATCCACGACCTGGCGCGGCCGGAGCGCGCTCTGGCGGCCGTGGCCGGTGCGCTGCGGGACGACGGGGTGTTCCTGATGGGCGACATCGCCGCCTCCAGCAATCTGGAGGAGAACCTCGACCTCCCGCTCGGCCCCACCCTTTACACCTTCTCGGTCTTCTACTGCATGACCGTCTCGCTCGGCGAGGGCGGCGCGGGCCTCGGCACGGTGTGGGGCAAGCAGCGCGCCCTGCAGATGCTCGGCGAAGCCGGGTTCGACGATGTCGACGTGCGTGAGGTGGAGGGCGACATCGTCAATGTCTACTACGTGGCCCGCAAGCGGGCCCGGTGAGGTGAGGCCGAGGGGGCGGGGGGCGCGGGGCGTGCTCAGACCGGTGCGTTCGGCAGGAGACCGAGCTGGCCCAGGAAGTCCAGCTGGTCGAAGTAGAGCCGGTAACTGACGATCTTGCCGTCCTCGACCGTCGCGATGTCGCACCCGCGCACGCGAACCTCCCTGTGGGTCGGCTCCAGGCTCTCGCCGGAGGGCAGAACCAGCGGGCCGGTGTTCCTGCCGGTGAAGAAACCCTCGTCGATCGCCGTGTTGCCCGACTCGTGCGCGTACACCGACTCGTACGTGCTGTCCGGGATCGCGTCGGTCATCTGGCGCCAGTACTCGCCGATGTTCTCGCGGCCCCGGATTTCCCCGTCCGGGGTGATGGCGACCGCGTCCTCCGCGAAGCACTCCATGGCGGATTTGAGGTCCGTGCCCGTGGTGAGCGCCTCGGTGAGCCGGTCCATGACCTCACGTGCCTGACCCATGGTCCACCTCCTGATGGAGCGCGGTGGCATGTCCGTACCATTTTCCCACAAAGCGGATGAATGACGCGCCTGCTTCCGTCGGCCCCGCCGTGGGGGAGGGCGCCGGTCAGGTGAGCGTGATCAGCGCCGCGATCGCCGGGCCGAAGGCGCCGCCGAGCTGGTAGCAGAGGTTGAACAGTCCGATCACCGTCGGGCGTTGGGAGTCGGGGGCGGCCTGGGTCGCGTACACCGCCAGGGTGGCGTTGCCCGCCGTGGTGGTGAAGACGGCCATCGCCGCCACGAGGAGCAGCAGCGGCGCCCAGGGGCTCACGGCGGCGGTCACCGGCGCCAGCGCACCCAGGGTGATCAGGACCGTCAGGACCCGGCGCTTGCCCAGCCGGGCGGAGACGGCGGCGAGGCCGAGGGAGAGGAAGGAGCCGGCGAGGAGGGCGAGGAGCTGCCCGGTGCCGATGGTGGCGGTGGACCAGTCCGTACGGGCGGCGAGGAACTGCGGGACCGCGAAGAGCAGCGTGAAGTACGACGTCGCCAGGGCGCAGGCCAGGAGTGCGGCCAGGAGGAAGGCGGGGGTGCGCAGCAGCGCGGCGGGGACGAAGCCGTCGGGGCGGGCGCGGACGTGGACGGCCAGGAGGGCAGCCGCCGCGAGCGCCGCGCCGGCCCCCGGCAGCGGGTGGTGCGGGACGAACACGAGGGCGGTCGCCAGAGCCACCAGGAGCGATGCGCCGCGGGTGTCGAACGGGGCGGTGGGGAGGGGCGCCGTACGCGGGGCGCCGCGAGTCACGGCGGGGAGGGCGAGCAGGGCGAGTACGGAGACCGCGAGCGACACGCGCCAGGAGAACGCGTCGGCGAGCAGCGAGCCGAGCAGCGGGCCGAGCGCGCCGAGCACGCCGAAGCCGGCGGTGATGACGCCCATGCGGCGGACCGAACCCGCCAGGCTCATGGCCGAGGTGACGAGACCCGCGCCGCCCACCGCCTGCGCCGCCCTGCCCGGCAGGGCAAGCGCCATCCAGGGGGCGAGGGTGACGAGCAGGGTCCCGGCCAGCACCAGGACGGTACTCACGCGCAGCGTGGTGCGCAGGCCGCGGCGGCGCAGCAGGCTCGCCATCAGCGGGGTGCCGACCGCCATGGCCCACGCGAACGCCGTGACGAGCCAGGTGACCGACGCCGGTCGGACCCCGAACGAGCCGGCCATGTCCGGGAGGATCAGGACGGGGCTGTTGGCGCCGGCGGCGACGGGTGTGGCGAGCAGTGCGAGCCACAGGGCCGGGACCCGGCGTGCCGGGGAAGGGCTGCGCGGAGCGGCGGCGGGCTGTGCTGCGGCGGCTTGCGCGACGGCGGGCTCGGGCATGGAAGCTCCAGTTGTTCAGGCTTGATAATCTCAACGTTGAGATAAAAGCAAGCCATGCCTCTCAACGTCAAGTCTCTTAACGTTGAGATTACGTGCGTCGAAAGGAATCTGGGATGAGCGACGCGGTGGACGCGATCATCGGCCAGTGGACCGCGGAGCGCCCGGACCTGGAGGAAGACCTCTGGCCCGTGCAGGTCCTCGGGCGGCTCCAGCGGCTCGGGCGCGTACTGGACAAGGAGTTCAGGACCTTCGCGGCCCAACGAGGCCTGGAACTGGGCGAAGTGGACGTCCTCACCACGCTGCAGCGCTCGGGTCCGCCGTACGCCCTCCCGGCCGGCGCACTCCTCAAGGCCGCCATGGTGACGTCCGGCGCGATCACCAACCGCATCGACCGCATGGAGGCAAAGGGGCTGGTGGAGCGCGTCCGCGAGGAGAGCGGCGGCGACCGGCGCACCGTGAGGATCCGCCTCACCGAACACGGCCACGAGGTCACCCGCGCGTACATGGCGGCCCACCTCGCCAACGAGGCCCGCATGCTCGGCGAACTGGGGCGCGAGGAGAGCGACCGCCTCGCGGACTCGCTGCGCAAGCTGCTGGTGTCGTTCGGCGATACGTCGATCGGCTAGCCGGCCGCCTCGTCACGCCCTGCTTCCCTACGGGGCCGCGAGCCCCGTCTTCGCGCCCGCGCCGCACAGGGGGACCACCGCGGTGCTGCCCTCCTGCGGCGGGTGTGCGCTCATCGCGGCCCAGCAGGCCACTCCGGTCGACTCGACGAACAGGCCGCGTGCCGCCAGGTCCAGTTGCGCGGCGCGGATCTGGTCCTCCGTCACGGTAAGGAAGGTGCCGCCCGACTCCCGTACCGCGCGCAGGATCTGCGGGGCGCGGGGCGGGCGCGGGATGGCGATGCCCTCGGCAAGAGTGGGCGCCGTCGGGGGCGGCGGCGTGTCGCCGGGCAGGTCCTCCGCGCCCGCGTGGAACGCCGCCGCCAGGGGTGACACCGCCTGCGCCTGCACGGCGATCAGTGCGGGGCGGCTGTCGACGAGTCCCTGGGCCCGCAGCTCTGAGATGGCGAGCGAAGCGCCCAGCAGCAGTGTGCCGTTGCCGACGGGGACCACGATCTTGTCGGGGAGGCGGCCGCCGAGGTCCTCCCACAGTTCGTAGAGGTAGGTCTTGGTGCCGTGCAGGAAGTAGGGGTTGTAGACGTGGCTCGCGTAGAAGGTCCCGGGCTCGTCGGCCGCGGCCCGGGCGGCCACCGCCGCGGCCTCGCGGTCACCGGGTACCAGAGTGACGTGAGCGCCGTGGGCGCGGATCTGCTCGGTCTTCTTGGGGGAGGTCGCCTCGGGGACGTACACCCTGCAGGGCAGCCCGGCCCGTGCGCAGTACGCCGCGATCGCCGTGCCCGCGTTGCCGCTGCTGTCCGCGACGACCCGGGCCACCCGGCCGGTGCCGAGACGGCGGGCGAGCTCCGCGAGCATGACCGCGCCGCGGTCCTTGAAGGAGAGCGTCGGCATCAGAAAGTCGAGTTTGGCCGAAATGGAGCCCGTGAGGCTTACGAGCGGAGTGCGTCCTTCCCCCAACGTGAGGCCGGCCGCCGGGCCCGCGAGCGGCAGCGCCTCCTCGTAACGCCACAGTGAATTCACCCGCGCCCCGAGGGACTTGAGCGGTACGGGCGACGAAGGTGTGAAATCGAGATCCCAGGGACCGCCGCAGGTGGGGCAGTGCCAGGCGAGGGATTCGACGGGCGCGCGGGACCCGTCGGCCGGGCAGCGGTACGTCATGGACGCCGGCGAGGCCGCCGGAGGTGTCGAAGCCTTCGTGATCGTCATGCGGGAAGCCTATGCAGCGGCGTCCTCGGCGGACGCTCATGAAGGCTGTGTGGCAGGCATATTGCGGGTCCGAATTGACTCTTGTGGGATTCCTATGGATGCGCCAATCTTTCGCCTGGCAGCAAGGTGCGGGAAACGACGCGGACTCCGAAGCGTTTGTTTGTCATGCCCCTGTCGAACGGTCGCACAGCCCCCCACCAGCGCACCGCCAATGAGGAGGACCCCTCACATGTCCGTGATGCGTAATTCCCGGCGAAGAGTTGTCGCAGCCAGTGCCACCGCCGTCGTAGCCCTCGCGCTCGGCGCGGTCTCCGCCCTCCCCGCCAACGCGGCCGACGCCGCCGAGGGACGGATCCAGAACGCCGGAGCCCCCGGAACCATCGCGAACAGCTACATCGTGACCCTCGACGACGCGGCGGCCGACGCCGGATCGGCGGAGGGCAAGGCGCTGGCGAAGGAGTACGGCGCCAAGATCAAGAAGACGTACACCGCAGCCCTCAACGGGTACGCCGTCGAGCTGTCCGAGGCGCAGGCGAAGAAGTTCGCCGCCGACCCGGCCGTCGACTCGGTCGTACAGAACCGCACCTTCACCATTGACGCGACCCAGCCCAACCCGCCGTCCTGGGGCCTGGACCGTATCGACCAGAAGGCCCTTCCGCTGAACCAGAGCTACACCTACCCGGATTCCGCCGGTGAGGGTGTCACGGCGTACGTCATCGACACCGGCGTTCGCATCACGCACAGCGACTTCGGCGGCCGCGCCTCC
Organism: Streptomyces sp. NPDC055287; assembly: GCF_053646035.1. Taxonomy (NCBI): domain Bacteria; kingdom Bacillati; phylum Actinomycetota; class Actinomycetes; order Kitasatosporales; family Streptomycetaceae; genus Streptomyces; species Streptomyces sp. NPDC055287. The sequence continues at coordinate 149,218 of NZ_JBSHNE010000002.1, forward strand.
TACGGCTACGACGCCATCGACAACGACAACACCGCGCAGGACGGCCACGGCCACGGCACGCACGTCGCCGGTACGGTCGCGGGCGGTGCGTACGGTGTCGCCAAGAAGGCCAAGGTCGTCGGCGTCCGCGTGCTCAACAATCAGGGGTCGGGGACGACCGCGCAGGTCGTCGCGGGCATCGACTGGGTGACGCGCAACGCCGTCAAGCCGGCCGTCGCGAACATGAGCCTCGGCGGCGGCGTCGACACCGCCCTCGACACGGCCGTACGCAACTCCATAGCCTCCGGCGTCACCTACGCGGTCGCGGCGGGCAACGAGAGCACGGACGCCTCCACCAAGTCGCCCGCCAGGGTGGCCGAGGCGATCACGGTCGGCGCCACCACCAGCACCGACGCCAAGGCGAGCTACTCCAACTACGGCAGCATCCTCGACATCTTCGCGCCGGGCTCGTCGATCACCTCGTCCTGGAACACCAGCGACACGGCGACGAACTCCATCTCCGGTACGTCGATGGCCTCCCCGCACGTCGCGGGCGCCGCCGCCCTGTACCTGGCGGCCAACAAGACCGCCACCCCGGCCCAGGTCTCCAGCGCGCTGACCTCGGCCGCCACCACGGGCGTCGTGACGAGTCCGGGCACCGGCTCGCCGAACCGGCTGCTGTACGTCGGCACGGGCGACACCCCGCCGCCCACCGGCAAGCGGTTCGAGAACCTCACCGACTACGCGATCAGCGACAACGCCACGACCGAGTCGCCCGTCACTGTCAGCGGAGTCACCGGCAACGCGCCGGCGACGCTGAGCGTGCCGGTCGACATCAAGCACACGTACATCGGTGACCTCAAGGTCGACCTGATCGCCCCCGACGGCACGGCCTACACCCTCAAGGGCTACGGCACGGGCGGCAGCAGCGACAACCTGATCACCACGTACACGGTCAACGCCTCCTCGGAGGTCGCCAACGGCACATGGAAGCTGCGGGTCAACGACAACGCGGCGTACGACACGGGGAAGATCGACTCGTGGGCGCTGCAGTTCTGACGCGCCGCAGTTCCGAGCGCTGAAGCGCTGAAGCGCTGACGGCGCTGACGGCGCTGACGTTCAACCGAACACGTGAGTGGGGGCGGTCGCTTCGGCGGTCGCCCCCTGCCGTGCGCCCGCACGCCGGCACCCTGACAGTGAGTCGTCGGACGCGGGTGCGGCAGGCGGAGGAAAGGTCGAAGCTGTACGGCTCTCGGTGCGGGGGTCCGGCTTTTATACCCCAGTAAGCCCCTGCGTAAAGACAAGTCATCACTTCGGGTGAAACTTTGGCCTGCGCTTGCGGCCAACAACCCACGGTTGCCACGCTGTTGCTGTGTGTCAACCTGATGGGAGTGGCCAGTGACATTCGGTGAGCAGCCGGCCTACTTGCGCGTCGCGGGCGATCTACGGCAGAAGATCGTCGACGGTTCCCTGCCACCCCACACCCGGCTCCCCTCGCAGGCGCGCATCCGCCAGGAGTACGGCGTCTCCGACACCGTGGCGCTGGAGGCCCGCAAGGTCCTGATGGCGGAGGGCCTCGTCGAAGGCCGCTCCGGGTCCGGTACGTACGTACGGGAGCAGCCCGTTCCGCGCCGTGTGTCCCGCGGGGGCTACCGGGGCACCGTGCCCTCGACGCCGTTCCGTCAGGAGCAGTCGGAGGTCGGTGCGCGCGGCACCTGGGAGTCCAGCAGCGAGCAGGAGGAAGCGACTTCTTCCATCGCCAAGCGGCTCGGCATCCAGGAGGGTGACCGGGTGATGCGCACGCGGTACGTCTTCAGGGACGCGGGCGAGGCGATGATGCTCTCCACCTCATGGGAGCCCCTGGCCGTGACGGGGCGTACGCCGGTGATGCTCCCCGAGGAGGGACCGCTGGCCGGCTGCGGCGTCGTCGAGCGGATGGCGGCCATCGGCACCGTCGTGGACAACGTCATCGAGGAGGTCGGCGCGCGTCCCGGACTCGCGGAGGAGCTGCTGCGGCTCGGCGGCGTGCCGGGTCATGCGGTGCTGGTCATCGAGCGGACGTACTACGCGTCGGGGATGGCGGTCGAGACGGCGGATGTGGTGGTCCCCGCCGACCGGTACCGGATCACGTACCACCTGCCCGTGAAGTGACCGATGCGCGGGCGCGATGCGGCCCTGCGTGAGGGGTGGGCGGTCAAGGGGCCAAGGAGGGGCACGGGGGCGCAGGGCCACGGCGTCACGGGGCCACGGGGACGCGGAGAAAGGGGAGAGGGGCGCACTCTTCGGGGTGCGCCCCCTTCGCCTTGGCTGGATGCGTACCTCTTTGTGTAAAAGCGTATCCGCTGAGTAAAGGTCAGGCGTACGCTCGGGCATATGCGGATTGCGGTTTCCTGGAGATCCTTAGAGGCGAGTGCACCGGCGGACGGAGGCGCGCAATGAACGACAGCGGCGCTGTGCTCCCCTGGCTGGTCATACGGCAGGACGACAACGGCAACCGCTATCGCGTCGGCCGGTACGCGACGAGGGCCGAGGCGCAGAAGATCGCAGACAGCCTCGACGACCGCGGCCACAAGCAGCTCTACTGGGTCGAGCGGATCGGCCAGAGCGTCCAGTAGGTGCCCAGGGGGGCGCACAGGTGCCGTGCGGCCGGCCCTTCCGTACGACGTAGGCTCCGGCCATGACTGATCGTGTCGTGGTGGTGGGTGCCGCCCTGTTCGACGAGGGCCGGCTGCTGGCCGCCCGCCGCAGCGCCCCGCCCGAGCTGGCCGGCCGCTGGGAGCTGCCCGGCGGCAAGGTGGAGCACGGCGAGACCCCGCAGCAGGCGCTCGTGCGCGAACTGCGCGAGGAACTGGGCGTCGAGACGGACGTGCTGGAGCGCATCCCCGGCGAGTGGCCGCTGAAGCCCGGCTATGTCCTCCACGTATGGACCGCCCGGCTGCTGTCCGGCACCCCTGCCCCCCTCCAGGACCACGACGCCCTGCGCTGGCTCCGTCCGGACGAGGCGGACGCCGTGGACTGGCTCCCGCAGGACCGCCCTGCCGTGGCCGACGCGGTACGCCGCCTGAGTGCCATGCCTGGGCCCGCCGCGCAGGCCTGACGCGCCCTGGCGAGGTCCGTCGGCGCAGGGCGTGCGTGACCACCCCCGTACGCCGTTCGCGGCACAGTGCTTGCGGCTCTGCGATAGCCAGTGCCCTATATCGGGTATGTGCTGATTAACCCCCCGAAATAGGACGCGGGTCTGCGGATGATCTGGGATCTGGGATCTGGGATGTGGTCGGCGTGATCGACACCGACGGCGACTGCGCCGAGTGGACGTTCCCTGCCGAGCCCGACGCCGCCCGCAGTGCCCGCCATGCGGTCCGCGACGCGCTGCGCGCCTGGGGCCTGCTCGACACCGTCGGCGATGTCACGGTACTGCTGGTCAGTGAGCTGGTGACCAATTCCTTGCGGTACGCCTCCGGCCCGATCGGAGTCCGTCTCCTGCGTCCCGGCGGCGACGCCCACACCCCGGGTGCGCGCCCCGTACTGGTGGTCGAGGTCTCGGACCCCCTTCCGGATCCGCCCCTGGAACGGGTCGCGGACGCCGATGACGAGGGAGGACGCGGTTTGCAGCTCGTGGCCTGTTCCGCCCAGCGTTGGGGTACGCGCCGAGGCACAACGGGCAAGACGGTGTGGTTCGAGCTGGCTCTCCCTGGTTAGAAGAGTGAAGGGACAACGATCACCTCGCGGCTCCTTCCCCGGCCGAAATGGAACGAGACCGTGCTGTGATCGTGAACGCCGTGCCGCTTGTGACCGTAGTGCTGAATACTGCGGGAAGGACCGGTCCGGTGCGTTGAGCTGGAGGGGACGGTCGCGTGAACGAGATATCAGCGGCAGCGGGCGAAGTGATGTGGCAGAACAGCCCGCCCGGCTCGATCTACGACTACATAAGAGTCGCGTCCTTCTCGGTCGGCCCGGGCGGGCTGGTCGAGCAGTGGAGCAGGCGGGCCGAGGAGCTGTTCGGCCTGCCCGCGGCCGAAGTCGTCGGCAAGGATCCGGTCGAGGCGTTCATGCCCCCCGAGCTGCGCGTACGCGGCCGCAACCGGCTCTCCGAGATCCTCGACGGCAAGGAGTGGACGGGCCTCGTCCCGTTCCGGATGCCCGACCGCGAAGGCGGCGCGGCGCGGGCGCACGGCGTCGCGGAGATCTACGTGATGCCCGGTGTCACGGCCGACGGTGAGCAGGCCGCGCTCTGCCTGGTCGTCGACGTACGCGCCGTACGCCGGATAGAGACCGATCTTGCTGCCTCGCAGGCCATTTTCGGCCAATCTCCTTTCGGCTTCCTGTTGTTCGGCACGGACTTCACCGTTCAGCGCGCCAACAAGCGCTTCGCGACCGTCTTCGGCGGTGCCGTGGAGGACCACCGCGGCCGCACCGTGCACGACTACCTCAGCCGCACCGAGGCGGACCGCATGACCGCCGCCCTGGAGCGTGTCCTGGAGACCGGCGAGGCCGTCACCGACATGCAGATCGTCGGCACCGCCCCCGGCGAGACGGAACGCAGGCACTGGTCGGTCAACCTCTACCGGGTGCACAGCGGAGCCGGCCGCCCCATCGGCGTCGCCGGGCTCGCCACTGACGTGACCCGCCGTCATGTCGCCGCCCGCGAGGCCGCCGACGCCCGCCGCAACCTCGCCCTGCTGAACGAGGCGGGCGCCCGCATAGGCAACTCCCTCGACCTGGAGACCACCGCCCGCGAACTCCTCGACGTGGCGGTCCCCGGCTTCTGCGACCTCGCGTCCGTCGACCTCTACCAAGGTCTCCTGGCCGGGGACGAGGCCCCGCCGGGCCGGGCCGACGGCAGCGCGGAGCTCCGCCGCGTCGCCTTCGCCAGCGCCGTCTCCGAAGGCCCGCTGTCCGCACCGGCATGCGTTGCCGACGGCGACGACCCCGGGCCGACCGAAGTGGGCGCCGTACACCGCTATCCCTTCAACTCGCCCTGTGCGAGCGCCCTGCGCACCGCCCGCGTCCAGGCCGTACCCGGCGAGGACGGGAGCCTCGTCCACACCACGCTCGCCGTGCCGATGGTCGCCCACGACACCGTCGTGGGCCTCGCCCAGTTCTCCCGTACGAAGGGCAGCGAGCCCTTCGGGGAGCGCGACTGGGCTCTCGCCACCGAGCTCGCCGCCCGCGCCGCCGTCTGCATCGACAACGCCCGTCTCTACCGGCGCGAACACGAGCGAGCACTGATCCTCCAGCGCAGCCTGCTGCCACCCGGCGACCCCGAGGCCGCCGGGCTCGACATCGCCTGCCGCTACCTGCCGGGCAACACGGCGACCGAGGTGGGGGGCGACTGGTTCGACGTCATCGAACTGCCGGGCCACCGCACGGCCCTGGTCGTCGGCGACGTCATGGGACGCGGCCTGCGCGCGGCCGTCGCCATGGGCGAACTGCGTACGGCGGTAAGGACCCTGGCGCTGCTCGACCTCGAACCCGCCGAAGTCCTCTCCGCCCTCGACGAGATCGCCCGCGGCCTCGGCACACCCAGCGGCGCGCAGCACGCCTCCCGCGCCGCCCACAAGGCGCGGGAGGCCGACCTGTCCGAGGTCTACCTCGCGACCTGCGTGTACGCCGTCTACGACCCGGTCACCCGCCGGTGTACGTTCGCCAACGCCGGACACCTGCCGCCCGTCCTCGTCGAGCCGGGCGAGGAGGCGCTGCTGCTCGACGTGCCGCCGGGCATGCCGCTCGGAGTCGGCGGGGAGCCCTTCGAGGAGGTCGAGGTCGAGGTGCCGGAGGGTGCGCTGCTCGCGCTCTACACCGACGGCCTCGTCGAGTCACGGGATCATCCCCTGGAGGAAGGGCTGCTGGCGTTCCGCGCCGCGCTCGCCGATCCCGTACGTCCTCTGGAAGACGTCTGCGACCACGTACTGAACACCCTCGACACCCGGCACGGCGAGGACGACATCGCCCTGCTCATGGCCCGCATCCAGGGCATGCCCGCCGAGTCGGTCGGCGACTGGTCGCTGCCGCGCGAGCCGCGCTCGGTGGGCCGGGCGCGGGAACTGGCGCGGGCGCAGCTCGTCACCTGGGGGCTCGAAGACCTGGTGGACACCACGGAGTTGCTCGTCAGCGAGCTCGTCACCAACGCGTTGCGGTACGGCGAGGGCGACATCAGGCTCCGGCTGCTGCTCGACCGCACGCTCGTGTGCGAGGTGTGGGACGCGGGGCTCGTGCAGCCGCGGCGCCGCCGGGCCCGCGACACCGACGAGGGCGGGCGCGGGCTCCAGCTGGTGGGGCTGCTCAGCGCCGCGTGGGGATCGCGGCGTACACCGCGCGGAAAGACGGTCTGGTTCGAACTCGCGCTGCCGACGGGGAAGGCGGACAAGAGCGAGCTCACCGTCGATCAGCTGCTGAGCCTGTTCTGACACCGGTCACCGGGTCTTCATGGCGGCCAGCCTGGCCTCGATCTCCGCGGCGTCGCCCAGGCTGTCCAGCTGCTCGAACTGGGCGTCCAGCGAGGAGGCGGCCAGCTCCTGCTTGCCCAGGGCCCTCGCCTCCTCGCGGCGCACTTTTTCCTCGAAGCGGCTCAGCTCGCTGGTCGGGTCCAGGACGTCGATGTTCTTCACGGCGTCCATCATCCGGTTCTGCGCCTCGGCGGACTTGGCGCGGGCCACCAGTTCGTCGCGCTTGGAGGTCAGTTCGGTGAGCTTGGTCCTCATCTGGACCAGGCCGGCCTTGAGCTTGTCGACGACTTCCGTCTGCATCGCGATGACCGGCTCGGCCGCGTCGGCCTCCTTCTCGGACTGAAGCTGGCGCTGGAGGGCGACCTTCGCGAGGTTGTCGAACCGGTCCGCCTCCGCCGCAGGCCCGGCCTCGCGCAGTTCGTCGGCCTTCCGGCTGGCGGCGAGCGCCTTGATGCCCCACTCCCTGGCCGACTCGACATCCTCCTTGTGGTCGAGCTCCAGCAGCCGCAGATTGCCGATGGTGGAGGCGACGGCCTCCTCGGCCTCCGCGATGTTGCCGGTGTAGTCGCGGATCAGCTGGTCCAGCATCTTCTGCGGGTCCTCGGCCTGGTCGAGGAGGGCGTTGATGTTGGCCCTCGCGAGCTGGGTCACGCGGCCGAGGACGGTCTGCTTCGTCATGCGCGTCTCCTTGGTCTCCGTGGGGTGTGGGGCGTGGCGTGTGGAGTCGGGGGTACGGGCCTGTCGGTACGGGTCAGAACCGGCCGCCGCCGCCTCGGCGCCCCCGCGTCCCGCCGCCGCCGAAGCTGCCGGGGCCGCGTCCGAAGCCGCCGCCCCCGCCGCCTGCGAAGCCTCCGCGGCTCCGGCCGCCGCCGAGGAGCTCGCCGAGGAGGATGCCGCCGAGCACGGCGCCGTTCAGGCCGCCGCCCGCGCCGGCTCCGCCCGCGATCCCGCCGCCGAAGCCTCCGAAGCCGCCGCCGTCATCGCCGAGCCGGTCGGTGTACCCGCGTACGTCGTCTTCGGCCAGGCTCTGCGCCTGCCGGGCCATCGCGTCCGCCTGCTGGGCCTCGGCGAGCGCGCCCGGCGCGTCGGACGCCGCGACCGCCGCCGACCGTTCGAGGTGGCGCTGCGCCTCCGCGAGGCGGGTGCGGGCCTGGCTGCCGACCGCGCCCCGGTTCGTCGTGATGTAGTCGGCTGCCGCGCCGATCGCCGAGCGGGCGGTGAGCGTGGCCTGGTCGAGCAGCGCGCGGGCCCGCCGTCCCGCCGTCTCGCGCTCGCGCGCCCCCGCGAGAGCCTCGTCCAGTACCGCGTCGGCCTCCTCGACGCGGCGCAGGGCGTCGATCGGGTCGTACCTCCCCGACTGCTTCTCCCGCTGTACGTCGGCGACGACCGACTCGGCGCGGGCGATGCGCCCCTGGAGGTCCGCCGTCGCGCCCCCGCCCTCCAGGAGCCCGCGCGCGTCGGCGAGGTCGGTCTCGGTCTCGGTCAGCGCCCCGAGGAGCTTGCCCGCCGCCTCGGCGAGCTCGCGGGCGCGGCGGTCGACGGCGTCGACGAGCGTGGCGGCCTGGCCGACGGCGCCTTCGGCTGCCCGTACGAACACGGCAGCCTTGCCGGTGTCGCCCGCGTCGACGGCCTGCCGGGCCTCGGTGAGGCTGGTGGTCGCGAAGGCCAGCCGGTCCTTGGCCTGCCCGGCGTGGCCGGTGACGGGCGCGGCGGCGGAGTCGGCGTACCGCTGCCGCATGGCGGTCAGCATGGCCTCGGCCGTGCTCGTACGGCCGACGAGGTCGCGGAAGGCGGCTTCGGCGGTGGCGAGCGCCTGTGGGGCGTTCTGCTCCAGCGCCCGCAGCTGGTCGAAGGAGTCCGACTCGGCGTCGAGCCGGCGGTTGGCCTCGGTGCAGCGGGCGATGATCTCGTCGAGCATGCGGCGGCGCGTGGCGTCGTCTTCGGGCAGGGCGTCGTCGAGCTGCTGGCGCAGCCGGAAGGCGACGACCAGTTCGTTCCTGGCGTATGCGAGCGCCTCGGCGAAGGGGCGAGCCGACTCCTCACCGAACTGGGCGGAGGCGAAGCCCAGTTCCTCGTCGCTGGTGTGGATCGCGTCGTCCGCCGCGACGAGTTCCCGCCTGGCCTGAGCGTCGAGCTCGGGCAGCGGGGTCTGCGGTTCCCGGACTTCCCCGGGCGCCTGCGCGGGGGTGGTTCGGGTGCTCGACCGCCTTCTGCGCCGGGCGTACGTGTACGCCGCCAGCGCACCGGCCGCGCCGACCACGACCACGGGCAGCACCAGGTCACCGGCGCCGCTCACGCCGTCGTCCGGGCCCCCGCCCGGGTCGGCGGGGCCCGGGGTGATGGTGGGGACCGGGACGGGCTGCCCGGCGAGCACGGCGGCGTAGCCGTTCGCCGCGCCGATCGCCGCGCCCGCCCAGTCGTTCTCCCGCAGTGCGGGTTCGACTGCGGTACTGGCTACGTCGTCGAGTTCGGCGTCGGTGAGGCGGGAGTCCTGGTCGACGGAGTAGGCGTACTGCCGGTCGTGGGTGGCGACGGCGAGCAGCGCGTCGTCGCGGCCGAGGCCGTTGCGCTGGGCGGTGTCGTCGGCCCAGCTCTGCGCGGACCTCCCGGAGAAGTCACGGACGTAGGCGACGAAGAGCTGGATGCGGCGCGTGTCGTAGAGCCGGTCCAGTGCGGCCTCGACGTCGTTCGTACGGTCGCCGAGCGCGCCCACTTTGTCGGTGATCTGGCCGTCGCGGGACAGGCCGATGGGGTCGTCGGCGCGGGCGTCCCGGGCGGCGGGCACGGCTAGGCACGACGCGGCCAGCAGTGTGCTGAGGAGGACCCGGGCGGTGGCGGTTCGCGTCACGTTTGTGAGGCTATGTCCGCGATGGGTGGCCCGCGACCGGACGGGCGCCGTGCCTCGCTGCGGACGGGCGCCGCCCTCACCCGCCGCACGGGCGCCGTGCCCCCACCGCCGGACGGGCTCATTGTTCAGCCCGTCCGGCGGTGAGGAGCGGAGCCCGGGGCGGAGCCCAGGCGGTCAGACCAGCTTCGTCAGGAGCAGGGCGGTGTCGTCCGGGGTCAGGTCGATTCCGAAGACGTCCGACAGGACCTTCGGTACCTCCTGCGGCTCCAGCTCCCGCACTTCCCGCGCGTCCGGCTTCCCGCCCACGCCCGGCCTGACCGTGGTCAGGGTGCGGTTGTCCAGGATGTGCAGCCGGTCCGGGTGTACGCGCTGGATGAAGGGCCGGTAGCTGAACGGGGAGTGCGAACTCGTTGCGATGAAGTGGTTCGCCATCCCGAAGTCCACCGGGTACTGCGGATCGAGAGTGAAGGTGTGCCGCTCCATCCACCCGTCACCGGTGTCGTCGCCCTCGGCCGCGCCTGTGTCCGCCGGCTGGTAGAGCGTCCACCCCTGCGCGCCCGGCGTGACCTCGCCGCGCCGCAGCCGGTACGCCCAGACGCCGTCCGAGGTCTCGGTCCCGTCGGCCGACTCGATCAGCTCGATCGGCTCCAGCGGGCTCGCCCCGAAGCCGACGTCACTCAGCCACCGTCGCCCGTCGATCTCCACGATCATCATCGCGTGCGTGGTCGGCAGCATCTTGGGCGAGCCCATCCTGATCCGCCCCAGCACCGCGAAGAACGTGAAGCCGAGCCGCTCCAGGGCCGCGGCGTACAGCGAGGCGTGTTCGAAGCAGTAGCCGCCGCGCGGGTTGCCGATCATCTTGCTCTGGAGCGAGGCGAGGTCGAGCGGGACGCCCCCGCGCAGGACCGCCTCCAGGTTCTCCCAGCGCACGTTCAGCACATGCGCGCGGTGCAGTTCGCGCAGCGTCTCCAGGGTGGGGGAGCGGTCCCCCTCGTACCCCAGGTGTGCCAGGTAGGCGTCCAGATCGAGTGCGTCACCGTTCCACATGCGTCAATTCCCCGCCGTCTCGTCCGTGTACGTGTGTGTACGACGGATGTAGCGCGAGCCGCGCGATCTCTATTCCGTGCGCCGGAAAATCTTGTCGCCCAGCCAGACCAACGGGTCGTACTTGCGGTCGACCGCCCTTTCCTTCAAGGGGATCAGAGCGTTGTCCGTGATTTTGATGTTCTCCGGGCAGACCTCCGTACAGCACTTGGTGATGTTGCAGTAGCCGAGCCCGTGCTCGTCCTGCGCGGTCTTCCTGCGGTCGAGGCCCGCCCCGGCCGCCGCGTCCAGCGGATGCATGTCCAGCTCTGCGATCCGCATCAGGAACCGCGGCCCCGCGAAGGACGCCTTGTTCTCCTCGTGGTCGCGCACCACATGGCAGGTGTCCTGGCACAGGAAGCACTCGATGCACTTGCGGAACTCCTGCGAGCGCTCCACGTCGATCTGCTGCATCCGGTAGTCACCCGCCGCGACCCCCGGAGGCGGCACGAAGGCGGGCACCTCCCGCGCCTTCGCGTAGTTGAAGGACACGTCCGTCACCAGATCGCGTACGACGGGAAACGCCCGCAGCGGCGTGACGGTGATCGTCTCCTCGCGCGAGAAGACCGACATCCGGGTCATGCACAGCAGCCTCGGCCGCCCGTTGATCTCCGCGCTGCACGAACCGCACTTGCCCGCCTTGCAGTTCCAGCGCACCGCCAGATCCGATGCCTGGGTGGCCTGGAGGCGGTGGATGATGTCGAGGACGACCTCGCCGTCGTTCACCTCGACCTTGAAGTCCTCCAGGGCCCCGCCGTCCGCGTCGCCGCGCCAGACCCTGAAGGCCGCTGTGTAGCTGCTCATCAGTGGAGCTCCTCTTCGGCGAGGTACTTGACCAGCTCTTCCTTCTCGAAGAGGCCGAGCAGGTCGGGACGGATGGGCTCGGTGGTCTCCCGTACGAGCGAGATCTGGCCCTGCGCCGGATCGGCGAGCCCCAGGCCGCCGGACGGGTCCGTCAGCCGGCAGAGCAGGTTCACCCGGCGCCATTCCCGCTCCATGGCCGGACAGTCCTCGCGGGTGTGACCGCCGCGGCTCTCGGTACGTTCCAGTGCCGCCCGTGCGATGCACTCGCTGACCAGCAGCATGTTCCGCAGGTCCAGCGCGAGGTGCCAGCCCGGGTTGAACTGGCGATGGCCCTCGACCCCGGCCCGGCGGGCGCGTACCCGCAGCCCGGCCAGCTTCTGCAGGGCCTGCTTCATCTCCGGATCGCGCCGGATGATGCCGACCAGGTCGTTCATCGTCTGCTGGAGTTCCTGGTGCAGGGTGTACGGGTTCTCGGGCGGGCGCCCCTCGGCCTCACCCGGCTCGGGTCCCTCCGCGCTGAAGGGGCGCAACGCCTCGGCGGCCGCCGCGTCCACCTGGTCGGCGTCCGGCCGCGGACGTGCGGTGCCCTCCCCGAACCCGATCGCGTACTGCGCGGCGTGCAGACCGGCCCTGCGGCCGAAGACCAGCAGGTCGGAGAGCGAGTTGCCGCCGAGCCGGTTGGAACCGTGCATGCCGCCGGCCACCTCGCCCGCTGCGTACAGCCCCGGGACGGTGCGGGTGGCGGCTGTGTCGGAATCGACGGCGATGCCGCCCATCACGTAGTGGCAGGTCGGGCCGACCTCCATCGCCTCGGCGGTGATGTCGACGTCCGCCAGCTCCTTGAACTGGTGGTACATCGACGGCAGCCTGCGCCGGATCGTCTCGGCCGGCATGCGCGTCGACACGTCGAGGAAGACGCCGCCGTGCGGGGAGCCGCGCCCCGCCTTCACCTCGGAGTTGATGGCGCGCGCGACCTCGTCGCGGGGGAGCAGCTCGGGGGGACGCCGGTTGTTGTCCGGGTCCTCGTACCAGCGGTCGCCCTCCTCCTCCGACTGCGCGTACTTCTCCTTGAAGACATCGGGGATGTAGTCGAACATGAAGCGCTTGCCGTCGGAATTGCGCAGTACGCCGCCGTCGCCGCGCACCGACTCGGTGACGAGGATGCCCTTCACCGAAGGCGGCCAGACCATGCCCGTCGGGTGGAACTGCACGAACTCCATGTTGAGCAGCGGCGCGCCCGCGAGCAGCGCGAGGGCGTGCCCGTCGCCCGTGTACTCCCACGAGTTCGACGTCACCTTGAAGGACTTGCCGATGCCTCCGGTCGCCAGGATCACGGCCGGTGCCTCCAGGACGAAGAAGCGGCCGGACTCGCGCTCGTAGCAGAAGGTCCCCGCGACCCGCTCCTCCTCGTCCTTCAAAACCCGGGTGACCGTGCACTCCTGGAAGACCTTCAGCCGGGCCTCGTAGTCGCCGAATTCGCGGAAGTCCTCCTGCTGGAGCGAGACGATCTTCTGCTGGAGCGTGCGGATCAGCTCGAGGCCGGTCCGGTCGCCGACATGCGCGAGACGGGGGTACTCGTGCCCGCCGAAGTTGCGCTGCGAGATCTTCCCGTCCGGCGTACGGTCGAACAGGGCGCCCCAGGTCTCCAGCTCCCACACCCGGTCGGGCGCCTCGCGCGCGTGCAGCTCCGCCATCCGCCACTGGTTGAGGAACTTGCCGCCGCGCATGGTGTCGCGGAAGTGGACCTGCCAGTTGTCGCCGGAGTTCACGTTGCCCATGGACGCGGCGATGCCGCCCTCGGCCATCACCGTGTGCGCCTTGCCGAAGAGCGATTTGCAGATGACCGCCGTACGGGCCCCCTGCTCCCGAGCCTCGATGGCGGCGCGCAGCCCGGCGCCGCCCGCGCCGACCACGACGACGTCCCACCCCTGCCGTTCGAGCTGCGTCATCAGGCACCTTTCAGCCGGTCAATCGGTCGTCTAGAACAGCCGCGGGTCGTCGAAGGCACCGGACGCCACCAGGTAGACGTAGAAGTCGGCGAGGGCAACGCTGATCAGCGAGGCCCAGGCGAGCTGCATGTGGCGGGCGTTGAGTCTGCCGACCCAGCCCCACAGCCGGTAGCGCACCGGGTGCTTGGAGAAGTGCTTGAGCCTGCCGCCGACGATGTGCCGGCAGGAGTGGCAGGAGAAGGTGTACGCCCAGATCAGCACGATGTTGACCAGGAAGACCAGGGTGCCGAGCCCCATGTGGCCCCACGCGTAGTGCTCGTCGCGGAAGGCGAGCACGGTGTCGTACGTGAGGATCCCGGCGACGGGGACGGCGGCGTAGAAGAAGTACCGGTGGATGTTCTGCAGGATCAGCGGGAAGCGGGTCTCGCCGCTGTACGTCTTGTGCGGCTCGGCGACCGCGCAGGCCGGGGGCGAGGCCCAGAAGCCCCGGTAGTAGGCCTTGCGGTAGTAGTAGCAGGTCAGCCGGAAGCCGAGCGGGAAGATCAGGATGAGCAGGGCGGGGGACAGGCCCCACCAGCTGCCGAAGATCTCCCAGTTGGGGCCGCCCTTCATCGGTACGCAGTTCTCCGCCAGGCACGGCGAGTAGAACGGCGAGACGTAGGGCGCCGCGTAGTAGTCGGCGTTCGCGAAGGCCCGCCAGGTCGAGTAGACGATGAAGGCGAGCAGCCCGGCAGCGGTCGCCGCGGGCGTCAGCCACCAGCGGTCCGTACGCAGATGCCGGGCGGTGATCGCGGCGCGTGAGGCGTCATGAACGCCGTGGACGCCCGTGCGGGGCTGGGGTTCTGTGCCAGTGGCCAACGATGACTCCGTATGGAGCGGGCAGTCGGGACAGGACGGGGGCGTGCCGCTGCGACGCGGCCGTCAGGGCGCGCGCCGGTCGCTCGCGCCGAGGCCCTCGTCGTCCGAGTCGGTCCACAGCGCGCTGTTGTACGGGTCGTCCGGGATGGCCACCAGGTCGGGACGCGGCTCGGGGTGGCGCAGCGTGGGAGCGGCCTCGCTCAGCAGGGCCAGGCTCTCGCGCAGGTGGCCGGTGTCGGTGCGTACCCGCCTGATCTCCAGGCTGCCGCCGCCGACCTGCTGCTCCAGCCGTTCCACCGACTGGACCAAGGTGTCGAGGCAGCGCTGGACAGCTGCCAGGTCGTCTTGCAGGGACATGTGGTGCCCTCATTTCCACGGTGGCGCGTGGTAACGCTCATGCGCCTGCGAGTGTCGCGCGTCACGTCCCCACTTGTGAAGGGATGTGCAGCGATTCTCGGCGCGCGACCCTCCGTGCGCCCCCTCTGTTGGGCCGCACGGGTGGGGTTCGGAGCGTTCGCCGCCGTGTCGCCGACGGCTCACGCGCGGGGTCCTTTTCAGTTGGGGGGTAATAGATGTGATCACCATCATATGCCGCCAAATGTGAAAAACCGGGCTCATTCCGACGGGGGATGAGCCGGGCCGGCCCTGGAGGTACCAGCCATGTCCCACGTCGGCGTCCCACGCGGGGAGGCAGCCCCGGCAAGCCACCGCAGGCACCAGCGAGCGCGGGCGGCCCGCTGTCTCGCACTCGTCACCGCCGGTGTGCTGGGGCTGCCCGCCCTGGCGGGCTGCACGTCGGGCGACGGCGAGGCGCAGGGGGTGACGGTCCCCCAGGACATCGCCCCGGCCGGGCGCGAGCAGGTCGCCGACGGCGGGACGGTCCGCTGGGCCGTCGACACGACGCCCGCCACCCTGAACGCCTTCCAGGCCGACGCCGACGCCTCCACCACGCGCATCGCGAGCGCCGTGCTCCCCTCCCTCTTCACGCTCGACCAGCGCGGTCGCCCGCAGCGCAACGCCGACTACCTCGAGTCGGCCGAGATCGTCGAGCGCGAGCCCAAGCAGGTCGTGCTCTACAAGCTGAACCAGCAGGCGGTGTGGAGCGACGGCAGGGAGATCGGGGCGCCGGACTTCCTGGCGCAGTGGCGCGCCCTCAACGGCAGGGACACGGCGTTCTGGACCGCGCGCAACGCCGGCTACGAGCGCATCGAGAAGATCGAGCGCGGCGCCAACGACCTGGAGGTCCGGGTCACCTTCGCCAAGCCCTACGCGGACTGGCGCTCGCTCTTCACGCCGCTCTACCCCAAGGACGTGATGGGCACCGCGAACTCCTTCAACGACGGGGCCCGCGCCAAGCTCAAGGCGACCGCGGGACCGTTCACGCTCAAGGAGCTGGACCGCGCGGGCGGCAGGGCCACGCTCGAACGGAACCCCCGCTGGTGGGGGCAGCCCTCGAAGCTCGACACGCTCGTCTTCCGCACGGTGGCGCGCGACAAGCGGACCGCCGCGCTCGCCGCCGGTGAGCTCGACATCGCCGACATCGGCCGCAGCACGGCCGACCGCGTCGCCCTCGCCGACAGGGACGCGGGGGCCAAGGGGCAGCAGCTGAACCACGGTCCCGGCGCCGCTGTCACACCCGCCTCCGCGCTCAGATCCTGGGCCGTCGCCCACGGCTCGGCCGAGGAGCCGGCCGCCGCCGAGCTGGAGGCCCGCAAGAAGTCGCGCGAGGCGATCGAGAAGTACGCCGACGAGCAGACCGCACTGCGCGGCTTCGTCATCCGCAAGTCGCTCGAGCCCGCCTACACGCAGCTCGCGCTGAACGGCACCTCCGGGCCGCTCACCGACGACCGTGTACGCCGGGCGGTGGCCCGCGCCATCGACCGCCGCGAGCTCGCCGAGGCCGTACTGAAGCCGCTCGGTCTGCCCGCCCACCCCCTCGGCAGCCACCTCGCGCTGGCCGGCCAGGAGGCGTACGCCGACAGCAGCGGCGCCCTCGGCAACCAGGACACCCAGGCCGCGCAGGCGCTGCTCGCGGACGCGGGCTGGACGCCGGGCGGCGCGGTGAAGGGCCAGAAGCCGGCCGGCGCGAAGGCGGGCAGCGCGGCGGAAAAGAAGGAGAAGAGTACGGAAAGGGAAGCCGACGAGGGCATGTACATCGTCGGTGACGAGAGCGACAGCAAGCCCGGCGGCTCCTACGGCTCCGAATCCGGTACGTACGTCCTGGCCCCGGCGCCCGCCGCGGCGCTCCAGGGCCGGGCGCTGCGCATGCAGGCACGTTTCATCAAGGCGAAGGACACCGCCGGTGACGCCCGCGCCAAGGGCAGCGCGGACGGCAAGAAGAAGGGCGGCGCCGCCGGCGCCTACGCCCCACTCGGAACGGCCGCCCCCGCCGCTCCCGGCGCCGCCCGAGGGCCGCTCGCCAAGGACGGCAAGGCGCTGACCTTGCGGTTCGTGCTCCCGTCGGGCCCCGGCTCCGAGTCGCTGCGTACCGTCGGGGAGAAGATCTCGAGGATGCTGGAGCGCGTCGGCGTACGGGCCGAGATGGTCAAGGTCTCCGACGACAGCTACTTCAAGGACCACATCGCCTCCGGCGACTACGACCTCGCCCTCTACTCCTGGCCGGCCACCGCCTACCCGGCCACCGACGCCCGTCCGATCTTCGCCAAGCCGGAGCCGGCCGCCGACGGGTCGCTTGTGGTCGAGCAGAACTACACGCGGGTCGGCACGGACCACATCGACCAGCTCTTCGACCAGGCCATGACGGAGCTGGACGAGGGAGCGGCCCGCGACCTGGTGAGACGGGCCGACGCCCGGATCTGGGCCGCGGCCGGGTCCATCCCGCTCTTCCAGCGCCCCGAGCTGGTGGCGGTCAAACCGGGCCTCGCCAACGCCGGCGCCTTCAGCTTCGCCGCCCCCCGCTATCAGGACATCGGCTTCAAGAGGGCCGAAAACGCCGAGCGAGCAAAGAACTAGCAGGTCGGAACCCTCAGGATTGGCTCAAGTCCCTTGCCCGCCGGTGCCTCGGCGGGCAAGGTGCTGTGTGCCCCTTGACCCGGCACAGCTCCGCACCCCCACCCCCAGAACACGGCCCGAATTTCGCCCCCGCCACAGCTCCGCCGGACCCCCGGAGCCCTTGTGCGGGGCCGGTAACGATCGCCCGGGAAGCCCGCGCGGCTCACTCCCCGTACCATGGGGGGTAGCCGTGGCGCGACCGCCCGGCGGGCGTATGAGGAAACGAACCGAATACGACGCCCGATCCCACGATCGAGAGAAGCGCAACTCACCCATGCCCACGCGCCACGACATCCGTAACGTAGCCATCGTCGCCCACGTCGACCACGGCAAGACCACGCTGGTCGACGCCATGCTCAAGCAGGCCGGCGCCTTCGCCGCGCACGCCGCTGAGAGCCTCGACGACCGCATGATGGACTCGAACGACCTGGAGCGTGAGAAGGGCATCACGATCCTGGCCAAGAACACGGCCGTCAAGTACCACCCCAAGGATGGCGGCGACGTCATCACCATCAACATCATCGACACCCCCGGCCACGCCGACTTCGGTGGTGAGGTCGAGCGCGGCCTGTCGATGGTCGACGCGGTCGTCCTGCTGGTCGACGCCTCCGAGGGCCCGCTGCCGCAGACGCGCTTCGTGCTCCGCAAGGCTCTCCAGGCCCGGATGCCCGTCATCCTCTGCATCAACAAGACGGACCGTCCCGACTCCCGGATCGACGAGGTCGTCAACGAGACCTACGACCTGTTCCTGGACCTGGACGCGGACGAGGACCAGATCGAGTTCCCGATCGTCTACGCCTGCGCCCGTGACGGCGTCGCCTCGCTGACCAAGCCGGAGGACGGCACCGTCCCGGCCGACAGCGAGAACCTCCAGCCGTTCTTCGACACGATCCTGTCGCACGTTCCGGCCCCCGAGTACGACGACGCCGCCCCGCTGCAGGCCCACGTCACCAACCTCGACGCCGACAACTTCCTCGGCCGTATCGCGCTGTGCCGCGTCGAGCAGGGCGAGCTGCGCAAGGGCCAGACCGTCACGTGGATCAAGCGTGACGGCTCGATGTCCAATGTCCGCATCACCGAGCTGCTGATGACCGAGGCGCTCACCCGCAAGCCGGCCGAGAAGGCGGGCCCGGGCGACATCTGCGCGATCGCCGGTATTCCGGACATCATGATCGGTGAGACCCTCGCCGACCCCGAGAACCCGATCGCGCTGCCGCTCATCACGGTCGACGAGCCGGCGATCTCCATGACCATCGGTACGAACACCTCGCCGCTGGTCGGCAAGGGCGGCAAGGGCCACAAGGTCACCGCCCGCCAGGTGAAGGACCGCCTGGACAAGGAGCTCATCGGTAACGTCTCGCTCCGCGTCCTCGACACCGAGCGTCCCGACGCCTGGGAGGTCCAGGGCCGAGGTGAGCTCGCGCTGGCGATCCTGGTCGAGCAGATGCGCCGCGAGGGCTTCGAGCTGACCGTCGGCAAGCCCGAGGTCGTCGTGAAGATGGTCGACGGCAAGAAGTTCGAGCCGATCGAGCGCATGACGATCGACTCCCCCGAGGAGCACCTCGGCGCCATCACGCAGCTGATGGCGACCCGCAAGGGCCGCATGGAGACGATGACGAACCACGGTTCGGGCTGGATCCGCATGGAGTGGATCGTCCCGTCGCGCGGTCTCATCGGCTTCCGTACGGAGTTCCTGACGCAGACCCGCGGTACGGGCATCGCGCACTCCATCTTCGAGGGCCACGAGCCGTGGTTCGGCGAGCTGCGCACCCGTAACAACGGCTCGCTGGTGGCGGACCGTTCGGGCACGGTGACCCCCTTCGCGATGATCAACCTCCAGGAGCGCGGTGTCATCTTCCTCGACGCCGGCACCGAGGTCTACGAGGGCATGATCATTGGTGAGAACTCGCGTTCCGACGACATGGACGTGAACATCACCAAGGAGAAGAAGCTCACCAACATGCGTGCGGCTTCCGCGGACAACACGGAGAACGTGGTGCCGCCGCGCAAGCTGTCGCTGGAGCAGTCGCTGGAGTTCTGCCGCGACGACGAGTGCATCGAGGTGACCCCGGAGACCGTGCGTATCCGCAAGGTCGTCCTGGACCAGAAGGAGCGCGGCCGTACGGCTTCGCGCGCCAAGCGCTGACCCAGTCCGGCCCGAAGGCCGGTTTCCGACGCCCTCAGGGCGTCGGAAACCGGCCTTCGGTGTGTCAGGGCCGCTGGCGTGGGTGACACTTGGGATCTTCCCCGTCAAGCGCATTTACGGAGGGGTGCGTCCGGATATCGGGCGTCGCTCTCCGGAAGCTGCGTTAACAGTCCGTTTCGCACGTGTCTGTCTGTGATCGCTTTGTCCGGATTTCGGGCAGGTGCGCCCGGTCGATGTTGTCAAAACGAGACCCTTTAAGTGTGGTTTACGGGTCGGGGTTACTTAATAGTTGGCTCCATTGAGCTCGGGTCAATGGGTCACGCACTGTGGGGAGTGCCGACTCACGAGCACACTCGGGGTACATGCGACTCATCGCCGTCAGGGGTGTCGGCGACGTCTGCGTACCCCTCTTGTAGTGATCAGTGGACTCATGAGGAGGAACCCATGCGCGGTGCCAAGAGCGCCAAGTGGGTCGCAGGTGCGATAGTCGTGGCTCTGTCGGCAACGGCGTGCGGTGGCTCGGACAGCGGCGACACGGATGCCAAGGAAAAGGGCAAGCCCGCCGGTTACGTGTCGATCGACATCGGCGAGCCGCAGAAGCCGCTGATTCCGGCCGACACGAACGAGTCGCTCGGCAGCTACGTCATCCAGTCGCTGTTCACGCAGCTGCTCGACTTCGACTCCAAGGGCGGCATCGTTTACACGAACGCCGAGTCGATCGAGACGAAGGACTCGAAGACGTGGACGGTCAAGCTCAAGAAGGGCTGGAAGTTCCACAACGGCGAGGCTGTCACTTCCGAGTCGTACATCAACGCCTGGAACTGGTACGCCAACACCAAGAACAAGCAGCAGAACGCGTTCTGGTTCGAGGACATCAAGGGCTACGAGGACGTTCACCCGGCCAAGGGTGAGCCCAAGGGCGACAAGATGTCCGGCCTGAAGGCCGTGGACGACACCACGTTCACGATCGAGCTGTCGAAGCCGGTCCCGTACTTCGAGTACAAGCTCGGCTACACGACCTGGGCCCCGCTGCCCAAGTCGTTCTACGCCGACCCGAAGGCGTTCGGCCAGAAGCCCGTCGGCAACGGCCCCTACGTCTTCGAGAAGTGGGACCACAAGAAGCTCATCCAGGTCAAGGCCAACCCTGACTACCAGGGCCCGAACAAGGCCCAGAACAAGGGTGTCCTGTTCAAGAACTACGCGACCGTCGAGGCCGCGTACCAGGACCTGATCTCCGGCAACCTGGACATGATCCGCCAGGTCGGCCCGAAGGACCTGCCGAAGTACAAGCAGGACCTCGGCGACCGCGCGATCGACCAGGAGTACGCGGCGATCCAGTCGCTCGTCCCGACCTTCTACAGCAAGACCTTCAAGGACATCAACCCGAAGGTCCTGCAGGGTCTGTCGATGGCGATCGACCGCAAGACGATCACCGACACGGTGCTCAACAAAACGCGTACGCCTGCCACGAGCTTCACGCCCATCGGTGTCCAGGGCAACCAGCAGCTCGACACGGACGTGTTCAAGTTCGACCCGAAGCAGGCGAAGAAGCTCGTCACCGAGGGTGGCGGCGTTCCCGGCAACAAGGTGACGATCCAGTACAACGCCGACGGTGGCCACAAGGAGTGGATCACGGCCGTCTGCGAGTCCATCCGTAACTCCACGGGTGTCGACTGCGTGCCGGACGCCAAGCCCGACTTCCAGACCGACCTGGAAGCCCGTGACAACGACCAGGTCAAGGGCTTCTACCGCGGTGGCTGGGTGGCGGACTACCCGGTGAACGTCAACTTCATGCGCGAGCTGTACGGCAGCACCGCCGAGGCGAACAACGGCCGCTTCTCCGACAAGGAGATCGACGCCGCGTTCAAGAAGGGCGACAACGCCAAGTCCCTGGAAGAGTCGGTCAAGCTCTACCAGGACGCCGAGAAGCTCCTGCTGGAGAAGATGCCTGCCATCCCGCTGTGGCAGTACCGCATCAACGGTGGCCACTCCAAGGCAGTCGACAACGTCAAGGTCGACTTCCACGGTGACTTCGAGATCACCGGCGTGACCGTCAACAAGTAACCAGCCTGCGGGCCAACCCCACTCGGCCATTACCCGCCACCGCATTGGCGGTAGGCCCGGGGGCCGCTCCCTGACCAAAAGGGAGCGGCCCCCGTGCCGCAGTTATCCACACGGAGGCAAACATGGGGCGTTATGTCGCGCGGCGACTGCTCCAGATGATCCCGGTCTTCATCGGGTCAACCTTGCTGGTCTTCGCCATGATGTACGCGCTGCCCGGCGATCCCGTGCGCGCGCTCGCCGGCGAGCAGACCGTTGACCCGTCACAGATCGCACAGATGAAGAAGGACCTCGGGCTCGACCTTCCCCTCTGGCACCAGTACGTGAACTACCTGGGCAATCTGTTCCAGGGCGACTTCGGTACTCAGATCGCCAGCGGCCGGCCTGTCGCCGACATCATCTCGGACGCATTCCCGATCACGATCCGACTGGCCCTGTTCGCCTTCACGTTCACCGTGCTCGTCGGCATCTCCATCGGCATCTTCGCCGGTCTGAAGGCCGACACGTTCCGGGACCGCGGGCTGCTCGTGCTGACGCTGCTCCTGATCTCGATCCCCTCCTTCGTACTGGGCTACCTGCTCCAGTACTTCTTCGCGTTCCAACTGGGCTGGGTCGAGCCGAACGTCAGCGAAGCGGCTCCTGCCGACGAACTGCTGCTTCCCGCGGTGGTACTGGGCTCACTGTCCCTCGCCTACGTCGCACGTCTCACCCGTACGTCGGTCGCGGAGAACCTCCGCTCCGACTACATGCGCACGGCGGTGGCCAAGGGCCTGCCGAAGCGCCGCATCATCGGTGTGCACCTGATGCGCAACTCCCTGATCCCCGTGGTCACTTTCCTCGGTACCGACCTCGGCGCCCTGCTCGGCGGCGCCGTCGTCACCGAGGGCATCTTCAACGTCAAGGGCGTCGGCAACGCCGTCTTCGACGCACTGAGGCACCGCGAGGGCTCGACGGTCGTGGGCATCGTCACGCTGATCGTCGTCGTGTATCTCGTCGCCAGCCTGATCGTCGACCTGCTCTACGCGGTCCTGGACCCGAGGATCCGTTATGCCTGACGCACTCGAAGCCACCGTCAAGGACGAGGCACTGGACGCCGTCGACGCCCAGGCCAAGGCCGCGAACGTCTCCAAGGCCGAGAAGCCGCGCAGCCTGTGGTCCGACGCCTGGCACGACCTGCGGCGCAACCCGCTGTTCGTGATCTCCGCGGTCCTCATCGTGCTGCTGCTCGCCATGGCCGTCGCGCCGGGCATGTTCACCAGCGCGGACCCGCGCTACGCGGACCTCGCCAAGCACTACCTCCAGAAACCCAACTGGGGCAACGTCTTCGCCGAGGACTGGCTCGGTTACGACGGCCAGGGCCGCTCCATCTACGCCCGCGTGATCTACGGCGCCCGCGCCTCGATCTCGGTCGGCGTCGTCGTGACGGTCCTCGTGACCCTCCTGGGCGGCGTCGTCGGCATGCTCGCCGGCTACTTCGGCGGCTGGATCGACACGCTCCTGTCGCGCGTCACCGACATCTTCTTCGGTGTGCCGTTCATCCTCGGCGCGATGGTGGTGCTGACCTCGTTCGAGGACCGCGCCCTGTACGTCGTGATCCTGGCCCTCGCCTTCCTCGGCTGGACCCAGATCGCCCGGGTCGCCCGCGGCTCGGTCATCACCATCAAGCAGGCCGACTACGTGATGGCGGCGAAGGCGCTCGGCGCCTCCACCTCCCGCATCCTGCTCCGCCACATCCTCCCCAACGCGGTGGCCCCGGTGATCGTGGTCGCCACCATCGCGCTCGGCGGTTACATCTCGGCCGAGGCCACGCTGTCCTTCCTGGGCATCGGTCTCGCCGAGCCGACCGTCTCGTGGGGTGTCGACATCTCGTCGGGCGCCGAGCAGCTGCGCAACGCGCCGTATGTTCTGGTCCTGCCGTCGATCATGGTGTCGATCACTGTCCTGGCCTTCATCATGCTCGGCGATGCGGTACGCAACGCCCTCGACCCCAAGCTGCGCTGAGGGAGGCGTACGTACATGACCATCATCGACAAGACGGCGGATGTTCCCGCCCCCCGCGGCACGACGGACAACAGCGCACCGCTGCTCGACGTCCGCGACCTGCACGTGGAGTTCAAGACCCGCGACGGCATCGTCAAGGCCGTCAACGGTGTCAGCTACAGCGTCGCCGCCGGCGAGACCCTCGCCGTCCTCGGCGAGTCCGGCTCCGGCAAGTCCGTGACGGCGCAGGCCATCATGGGCATCCTCGACATGCCGCCCGGCCGCATCCCGCAGGGAGAGATCCTCTTCCGCGGCCAGGACATGCTGACCATGGGGTACGAGGAGCGGCGCAAGATCCGCGGCCAGAAGATCGCGATGATCTTCCAGGACGCGCTGTCGTCCCTCAACCCGGTGCTCACCGTGGGCTACCAGCTCGCGGAGATGTTCCGGGTGCACCAGGGCCTGTCCAAGAAGGACGCGAAGGCCAAGGCCATCGCGCTGATGGACCGGGTGCGCATCCCGGCGGCGAAGGAGCGGGTCAACGACTACCCGCACCAGTTCTCCGGCGGCATGCGCCAGCGCATCATGATCGCGATGGCACTGGCTCTCGAGCCGGACCTGATCATCGCGGACGAGCCCACGACGGCTCTGGACGTGACTGTCCAGGCCCAGGTCATGGACCTGCTCGCGGAGCTACAGCGCGAGTACAACATGGGCCTGATCCTCATCACCCACGACCTGGGTGTGGTGGCCGACGTCGCCGACAAGATCGCCGTGATGTACGCGGGCCGGATCGTCGAGACCGCCCCGGTCCACGAGCTGTACAAGCGCCCCGCGCACCCGTACACCCGTGGTCTGCTGGACTCGATCCCGCGCCTGGACCAGAAGGGCCAGGAGCTCTACGCGATCAAGGGCCTGCCGCCCAACCTGCTGAAGGTTCCCGCCGGTTGCGCATTCAACCCGCGCTGCCCGAAGGCGCAGGACATCTGCCGTACTGACGTCCCCCTGCTGGCGGACGTCAGCGAGCAGGACGGCAGCGCGTTGCCCGGCCGCGGCAGCGCGTGCCACTTCTGGAAGGAGCAGATCCATGGCTGAGCTGAAGAAGAACGACGAGGCTGCCGTGGACGCGACCCCCAACGTCACCGCGGTCGAGACCGTCGACGCCTCCACCACCCAGGAGGCGGTCGCCGCGATCGAGGCCCCGGTCGAGCGGGGGGAGCCGATCCTCCAGGTGCGCAACCTGGTCAAGCACTTCCCGCTGACCCAGGGCATCCTGTTCAAGAAGCAGATCGGCGCGGTCAAGGCCGTCGACGGAATCTCCTTCGACCTGTACCAGGGCGAGACGCTCGGCATCGTGGGCGAGTCCGGCTGTGGCAAGTCCACGGTCGCGAAGCTGCTGATGACGCTGGAGACGGCGACGGCCGGCGAGGTCTTCTACAAGGGCCAGGACATCACCAAGCTGTCCGGGCGCGCGCTGAAGGCGGTCCGCCGCAACATCCAGATGGTGTTCCAGGACCCGTACACGTCGCTCAACCCCCGTATGACGGTGGGCGACATCATCGGTGAGCCGTACGACATCCACCCGGAGGTCGCGCCCAAGGGCGACCGGCGCCGCAAGGTCCAGGAGCTCCTGGACGTCGTGGGCCTGAACCCGGAGTACATCAACCGGTACCCGCACCAGTTCTCCGGCGGTCAGCGCCAGCGCATCGGCATCGCCCGCGGTCTGGCTCTCCAGCCGGAGATCATCATCTGCGACGAGCCGGTGTCGGCGCTGGACGTGTCCGTCCAGGCGCAGGTCATCAACCTGATGGAGAAGCTCCAGGACGAGTTCAACCTGTCCTACCTCTTCATCGCGCACGACCTGTCGATCGTCCGGCACATCTCGGACCGCGTGGGCGTCATGTATCTCGGCAAGATGGCCGAGATCGGTACGGACGCGCAGATCTACGATCACCCGACACACCCCTACACCCAGGCGCTGCTGTCGGCGGTCCCGGTCCCCGACCCGGATGCCCGCGAGGGCCGCGAGCGGATCATCCTCACCGGTGACGTCCCGTCGCCGGCGAACCCGCCGTCCGGCTGCCGTTTCCGTACGCGCTGCTGGAAGGCGCAGGACAAGTGCGCGGAGGAGATGCCGCTGCTGGCGGTCCCCGAGCGCTTCAAGTCCTCGGACACCCCGGCCGCGCACGAGTCGGCGTGCCACTTCGCCGAGGAGAAGGACGTCGTACACGCGTCCTAGCTTTCCGGGCTGCTTGAGCCCGTACGTACACCGGGGCGCCCCGGGCCATTACGGCCCGGGGCGCCTTCGTTTCGCGTCCGTGCGTACGGGCCCGTCGAAGAGCGATATGTCCCTCTCTGGGTGGTATGACTGCTGTCTGAGACCTTGCAGACCCCTAGGAGGGACTCCATGCGCGGAGCCACGTTCGCCAAGTGGACGGCATGTGCCGTGGCCGTCGCCCTCGCGGCGACAGCCTGCGGTGGCGGTGACAACGGCGGTGGCGGCGCGTACGGGGTGGTCAGTTCGTCCTGGGGCGATCCGCAGAACCCGCTGGAGCCCGCGAACACCAACGAGGTGCAGGGCGGCAAGGTCCTTTCCATGCTCTTCCGCGGCCTCAAGCAGTACGACCCGAAGACCGGCGAGGCCAAGGACTGGCTGGCCGAGAAGATCGACACCACGGACTCGCAGAACTTCACCGTCACCATCAAGGACGGCTGGACGTTCAGCAACGGCGAGAAGGTCACCGCCAAGTCCTTCGTCGACGCCTGGAACTACGGCGCGCACCTGAAGAACAACCAGCGCAACGCCTACTTCTTCGGCTACATCGAGGGCTACGACAAGGTCCACCCCGAGAAGGGCGACGCCACCGCCGAAACCCTCTCCGGCCTGCGGGTCAAGGACGACAAGACCTTCACCGTCAAGCTCACGCAGAAGTTCTCCACCTGGCCCGAGACCCTCGGTTACGCCGCCTTCGCCCCCCTCCCCAAAACCTTCTTCGACGACCACGACGCCTGGGTGGCCAAGCCCGTCGGCAACGGGCCGTACACCGTCGAGTCGTACGCCAAGGGCTCGCAGCTGAGCATGCGCAAGTGGGAGGAGTACCCCGGCCCGGACAAGGCGCGGAACGGCGGGGTGGACCTCAAGGTCTACACCGACAACAACACCGCTTACACCGACCTCACTGCAGGCAACCTCGACCTGGTCGACGACGTACCGGCCTCCCAGCTCAAGAACGTCCAGGCCGACCTCGGCGACCGCTACATCAACGCCCCGGCCGGCATCATCCAGACCCTCGCCTTCCCCTTCTACGACGAGCGCTGGAACGCCGACGGCATGGAGAAGGTCCGCAAGGGCCTGTCGATGGCCATCAACCGGCAGCAGATCACCGACACGATCTTCCAGAAGACCCGCACCCCCGCCAAGGACTCGACCTCCCCGGTCCTCAAGAAGGAGGGCGGTTTCGACGACACGCTGTGCGGCGAGGCGTGCGAATTCAACGCGGCCGAGGCGAAGAAGCTCGTCGCCGAGGGCGGCGGCATTCCGGGCGGCACGCTGAAGATCACGTTCAACGCGGACACAGGCTCCCACAGGGAGTGGGTCGACGCTGTCTGCAACAGCATCAACAACGCGCTGGGCAACGACCGGGCCTGCACCGGCAACCCCGTAGGCACGTTCGCCGACTTCCGCAGCCAGATCACCGACCGCAAGATGCCGGGCCCGTTCCGGGCCGGCTGGCAGATGGACTATCCGCTGATCCAGAACTTCCTCCAGCCGCTCTATTACACGAACGCCTCGTCCAACGACGGCAAGTGGACCAACGAGGAGTTCGACAAGCTCGTCGACGAGGCCAACGCCGAGTCCGATCCGGCAAAGGCGGTCGAGAAGTTCCAGGACGCCGAGAGGGTCGTACGCGACGAGATGGCCGCCATCCCGCTCTGGTACCAGAACGGCAGCGCGGGCTACTCCGACCGGATCTCCAACGTGGCCCTGAACCCCTTCAGCGTCCCCGTCTACAACGAGATCACGGTCAACTGACACCGGGCCAGGCGTAGGCGCCCCCTTCTGAGGAGCCCTCCATGGGACGTTATGTGATCCGGCGTCTACTGCAGATGATCCCGGTCTTCTTCGGCGCCACCCTGCTGATCTTCCTGATGGTCAACGTCATGGGCGACCCCGTCGCGGGGCTCTGCGGCGACCGGGAGTGCGACCCCGCCACCGCCGCCCGGCTCCGCGCGGAGTTCGGCCTCGACAAGCCCGGGTGGCAGCAATACCTGACGTACATGGGCAACGTCTTCACCGGCGACTTCGGGACCGCCTTCAACGGCCAAGAGGTCACCGAACTGATGGCGAGCGCCTTCCCCGTCACCATCCGGCTGACCATCGTCGCGATCGTCTTCGAGATCGTCATCGGCATCAGCCTGGGCGTACTCACCGGCCTGCGCCGCGGCCGGCCCGTCGACACCGGCGTACTGCTCCTGACCCTCGTGGTCATCTCGATCCCGACCTTCGTCACCGGACTGCTGCTCCAACTGCTGCTCGGCGTGCAGTGGGGGATCATCAAGCCGGCCGTCTCGTCCGACGCCACGGTCGACGAACTGCTGATCCCCGGCCTGGTCCTGGCCTCCGTCTCACTGGCGTACGTCACCCGCCTCACCAGGACCTCCGTCGCCGAGAACTCCCGCGCCGACTACGTCCGCACAGCCGTTGCCAAGGGACTCCCCAGGCGCCGCGTCGTCCTGCGCCACCTGCTGCGCAACTCGCTGATCCCCGTCGTCACGTTCATCGGTACGGACGTGGGCGCCCTGATGGGCGGCGCGATCGTCACCGAGCGGATCTTCAACATCCACGGCGTCGGCTACCAGCTCTACCAGGGCATCCTGCGCCAGAGTTCCCAGACGGTCGTCGGCTTCGTGACCGTCCTGGTCCTGGCCTTCCTGCTGGCGAACCTCTTCGTCGACATCCTGTACGCGGTACTCGACCCGAGGATCCGGTATGCCTGAGCCCTACTACGAACCCGACGCTGCGGTCTCGGCGGGCGGGGCCGGGGTCGCGACGGACTTCGCCATGGACGAGGGCGAGACGCTGGAGAAGGCGCCCGGCGACGGCCCGCTGGGCACCGGGCCCGCCGGCAAGCCGCGCAGCCTGTGGTCCGACGCCTGGCGGGATCTGCGCCGCAACCCCGTCTTCATCGTCTCCGGGCTCGTCATCGCCTTTCTCGTCGTCATCTCGCTCTGGCCCTCCCTCATCGCCAGCGGCAACCCGCTCCAGTGCGACCTGGGCAAGGCACAGCAGGGCTCCCAGCCCGGCCACCCGTTCGGCTTCGACGGCCAGGGCTGCGACGTCTACACGCGGACCGTCTACGGCGCCAGGACCTCGGTGACCGTCGGCGTCTGCGCCACCCTCGGGGTCGCCCTGCTCGGCAGCGTCCTCGGCGGCCTCGCCGGCTTCTTCGGCGGCGGCTGGGACGCGCTCCTGTCACGGATCACCGATGTCTTCTTCGGCATCCCGGTCGTTCTCGGCGGCCTCGTCTTCCTGTCCGTCATCACGAGCACCACCGTCTGGCCGGTGATCGGCTTCATCGTGCTGCTCGGGTGGCCGCAGATCGCCCGCATCGCCCGCGGCTCGGTCATCACCGCCAAGCAGAACGACTACGTGCAGGCGGCGCGCGCGCTCGGCGCGAGCAACGCGCGGATGCTGCTGCGGCACGTCACGCCCAACGCCGTCGCCCCGGTCATCGTCGTGGCGACCATCGCCCTCGGTACGTACATCTCCCTGGAGGCGACCCTCTCGTACCTCGGCGTCGGCCTGAAGCCGCCGACCGTGTCCTGGGGCATCGACCTCTCCGCCGCCTCGCCGTACGTCCGCAACGCCCCGCACATGCTGCTCTGGCCGGCGGGCGCGCTCGCGATCACGGTGCTCGCCTTCATCATGCTCGGCGACGCGGTGCGCGACGCCCTGGACCCCAAGCTGCGCTGAGGAGCCACCGCCGATGACCGCCACGCCAGCCACGCCCACCGCGTCTCCCGCGGCCCCGGTGCTGCTCGAAGTGCGCGACCTGCACGTGGAATTCCGTACCCGCGACGGGGTCGCCAAGGCCGTCAACGGCGTCGACTACTCGGTCGCCGAGGGCGAGACGCTCGCCGTGCTGGGCGAGTCGGGTTCCGGGAAGTCCGTCACCGCGCAGGCGATCATGGGCATCCTCGACATGCCGCCGGGGAAGATCGCGGGCGGCGAAATCATTTTCCAGGGCCGCGATCTGCTGCAGCTGAAGGAGGACGAGCGGCGGAAGGTCAGGGGCCGGGAAATGGCCATGATCTTCCAGGACGCGCTGTCCTCCCTCAACCCCGTCCTCGGCGTGGGCGAACAGCTGGGCGAGATGTTCGTCGTCCACCGGGGCATGTCCAGGAAGAACGCGAAGACCAAGGCCGTCGAGCTGATGGACCGGGTGCGCATCCCGGCGGCCCGGGAGCGGGTCGGCCAGTACCCGCACCAGTTCTCCGGCGGCATGCGCCAGCGCATCATGATCGCGATGGCGCTGGCCCTGGAACCTTCGCTGATCATCGCGGACGAGCCGACGACCGCGCTGGACGTGACCGTACAGGCGCAGGTCATGGACCTGCTCGCGGAGTTGCAGCGCGAGCTCGACATGGGGCTGATCCTCATCACCCACGACCTGGGTGTCGTCGCGGACGTCGCCGACAAGATCGCGGTCATGTACGCGGGCCGGATCGTGGAGACCGCGCCGGTGCACGACCTCTACAAGGCGCCCGCCCACCCGTACACCAAGGGCCTGCTCGAATCGATCCCGCGCCTCGACCAGAAGGGCCAGGAGCTGTACGCCATCAAGGGCCTGCCACCGAACCTCACGCACATCCCGCCCGGCTGTGCCTTCCACCCGCGCTGCCCGCTGGCCCGTGACGTGTGCCGGACGGATGTGCCGCCGCTGCACGACGTACCGGACGGGCGCGGCAGCGCGTGCCACTTCTGGCAGGAGACGCTCCATGGCTGAGCCGGGCGGGCGCGGCGAGGCGATCCTCGAAGTACGGGGGCTGCACAAGCACTATCCGCTCACGCAGGGCATCGTCTTCAAGAGGCAGGTCGGGGCGGTCAGGGCGGTCGACGGCGTCGACCTCGGCCTGGCGGCGGGGGAGACGCTCGGCATCGTGGGGGAGTCGGGCTGCGGCAAGTCGACACTCGCCAGGCTGCTCGTCCATCTGGAGCAGCCGACGGCCGGGGTGATCCTTTACAAGGGCGAGGACATCACCAGGCTCTCGGGGCGGGCGCTGAAGGCGGTGCGGCGCAACATCCAGATGGTGTTCCAGGACCCGTACACCTCGCTCAATCCCCGTATGACGGTGGGCGACATCATCGGTGAGCCGTACGAGATCCATTCCGAGGTGGCGCCGAAGGGCAACCGGCGGCGGCGGGTCCAGGACCTGCTGGACGTGGTCGGGCTCAACCCGGAGTACATCAACCGCTATCCCCACCAGTTCAGCGGCGGGCAGCGGCAGCGCATCGGCATCGCGCGGGGGCTGGCGCTCCAGCCGGAGATCATCGTGGCCGACGAGCCGGTGTCGGCGCTGGACGTGTCCGTCCAGGCGCAGGTGATCAACCTGCTGGGCAAGCTCCAGAACGAGTTCGGCCTGAGCTACGTCTTCATCGCGCACGACCTGTCGATCGTGCGGCACATCTCCGACCGGGTGGGGGTGATGTACCTGGGGCGGATCGTCGAGATCGGCAGAAACGCCGAGATCTACGACCACCCCACGCACCCCTACACGCAGGCGCTGCTCTCCGCCGTGCCCGTGCCCGACCCGACGGCGCGCGAGCACCGGGAGCGGATCCTGCTGACCGGTGACGTCCCGTCGCCGGCGAACGTCCCCTCCGGCTGCCGGTTCCGCACGCGGTGCCGGAAGGCGGAGGACCGGTGCGCGCTGGAGGTGCCGCTGCTGGCGGTGCCGGCGGCGTTCCGGGGCGAGACGTCACCGGCGGCGCACGACTCGGCGTGCCACTTCGCGGAGGAGAAGCACGTGGTGCCGGTGGAGGCGGGGTGGGAGGGGCCGTAGCTCCGCAGGTGCGCCCCACCGCGCCCCCCTACCGCCCCTCCAGCTCCCGCAGTGCCGGGTCCAGGATCACCGCCTCCTCGCGCGCGTCAGCAGCCGTCGTCGGCTCCTCCGGGAAGTGGCACGCCGTCAGGTGCCCCGCCGCGTTGCCCGCGATCCGCACCAGCGGCGGCTCCGACTGCGCGCACCGCTCCCGCGCCTTCCAGCACCGCGTACGGAACCGGCACCCCGACGGCGGCGAGACGGGTGACGGCACGTCCCCCGCCAGCCGGATGCGCTCGCGCCCCCCGCCCTCCTCGTCCGCGTCCGTCAGCGCCGCCTCCGGCACGGCGGACAGCAGCGCGTGCGTGTACGGGTGACGCGGCCGGTCGTAGATCGCGTCCCGCTCGCCGGCCTCCACCACCTTGCCGAGGTACATCACCGCCACGCGCTGCGAGAAGTGCCGTACCACCGCCAGGTCGTGCGCGATGAAGAGGAACGCGATGCCCAGCTCCCGCTGGAGCTGCTGGAGCAGGTTGACGACCTGCGCCTGGATCGAGACGTCCAGCGCCGAGACGGGTTCGTCGGCCACGATCAGCTTCGGTTCGAGCGCCAGCGCCCGCGCCACACCGATGCGCTGGCGCTGGCCGCCGGAGAACTCGTGCGGGAAGCGGTTGTAGTGCTCGGGGTTGAGCCCGACGGTCTCCAGCAGCTCCCGCACCCGCCGCTCCCGTCCGCCCGGCGGATTGAGGCCGTTGATCTCCATCGGGCCCGTGATGATCGCGCCGACCGTCTGCCGCGAATTCAGCGAGGAGTACGGGTCCTGGAAGATCATCTGGATCTCGGAACGGATCGGCGCGAGCTGCTTGCGGCCGGCGTGCGTGATGTCCCGGCCCCGGTAGGTGATGCGGCCCGCCGTCGGCTCCAGGAGCCGCGTCAGCAGCCGCCCGGTCGTCGACTTCCCGCACCCCGATTCGCCGACCAGGCCGAAGCTCTCGCCGGCGTGCACGGTCAGGTCGATGCCGTCGACCGCCTGTACGGCGCCGACCCTCCGCCGGAAGGGAAAGCCACCCAGGATCGGGAAGTGCTTGGTCAGCCCCTCGGCGGAGAGCAGCGCCTCACCGGCCGCCGCAGGAGCGGCGTCGTGGCGCGGAGCGGGAACGGAGCCCTCGGGCGTCGCCATGTCTCGTCACTCTCCCTAACCCAGCCGGGGCTTGATCTGGTCGATGTACACGGACCGCTTCTGCCCGGCGCTCAGATGACAGGCCGCGCCGCGCCCCGCTCCGAGCAGCGGCCGCTCGTCCGCGCACCGCGTCCCGCCCACCTCCGCCGGATATCCGCAGCGCGGATGGAACGGGCACCCCGTGGGCGTCGCCAGCAGGCTCGGCGGGGCGCCCGGGATCGGTGTCAGCGCCTCGCCGACGTCGGACTCCAGGCGCGGCATGGAGGTCAGCAGCCCCCAGGTGTACGGATGCTGCGGCTCCCGCAGCACCTCCCGCACGCTCCCGCGCTCCACCGCCCGCCCGGCGTACATCACCAGCAGCTCGTCGGCGGTGTTCGCGACCACGCCCAGGTCGTGCGTGATGAGGATGATCGCCGATCCGAATTCCCGCTGGAGATCGCGCAGCAGGTCGAGGATCTGCGCCTGTACGGTCACGTCCAGCGCGGTCGTCGGCTCGTCCGCGATCAGCAGTTCGGGGTCGCACACCAGCGCCATCGCGATCATCGCGCGCTGGCGCATGCCGCCGCTGAACTGGTGCGGAAAGTCGTGCGCCCGCAGTTTCGGCTGCGGAATGCCGACCCTCCCCAGCATCTCGACGGCCCGCGCCCACGCCTGCCTGCGGGACGCTCCGGTGTGTTTGCGGTACGGCTCGGAGATCTGGCGGCCGATCGTGTAGTACGGCGACAGCGCGGTCAGTGAGTCCTGGAAGATCATCGCGACCTTGTTGCCACGCAGCTTCTCCAGCGTCTTCTCGCCCGCGCCGGTCATCTCCTGCCCGTCGAGCAGGATTTCGCCGCGCGTCTCGGTGTGCGTCGGATCGTGCAGTCCGAGAACGGACAGACTGGTGACGGACTTTCCCGAGCCCGACTCCCCGACGACACCGAGCGTGCGGCCGCGCCCCAGGTCGAAGGAGAGTCCGTCGACGGCCTTGACGACGCCGTCCTCGGTGGAGAAATGGACGTACAGATCGCGTACGGAAAGAAACGCGCGGCCCGGTGCCGCGCCGTCCGGTGTGCCCTCGGTCCTGGCGAGTGTCGTCACGTCGTCGTTCCCCGTCTCCTAGGACAGCCGCACACGCGGGTCGATGTACGCGTAGAGAGCGTCC
This sequence comes from Streptomyces sp. NPDC055287, assembly GCF_053646035.1. NCBI lineage: Bacteria > Bacillati > Actinomycetota > Actinomycetes > Kitasatosporales > Streptomycetaceae > Streptomyces > Streptomyces sp. NPDC055287. The sequence goes on from NZ_JBSHNE010000002.1 coordinate 182,751, forward strand.
ACGATGATGTTGGCGATGACGATCGCGGTGCAGCTGAAGAGCATCACGCCCATCAGCATGGGCAGATCGTTCTCGGTGACGGAGTTGACCGCGAGGCGCCCGAGGCCGTGCAGCGTGAAGGTGAACTCCGTGATCATCGCGCCGCCGAAGAGAGAGCCCAGGTCGATTCCGACGATGGTGATGATGGGGGCGATGGCGCCCCTCCAGGCGTACCGGAAGAAGACGGTCCGCCCGCTCATTCCCTTCGCCCTCGCGGTCCGCACATGCTCCTCGTTCAGCTGCTCGATCATCTGTGAGCGGGTCATGCGGCTGTAGTTGGCGATGAAGATGATCGACAGCACCAGCCACGGCAGCAGCATCCCCCCGAACCACTTGGCGGGGTTCTCGGTGAACGGGAAGTACTCGGGCCGGTCGAAGACCCCCCAGGTGTCGACGAACAGCCACATCGCGATGACGCCGATGAAGTAGATCTGGAGCGAGTTGCCGATCAGCGACAGCGAGCTGAAGAACTTGTCGGTGGCCGTGCCCCGGCGGGCGGCGGCGATCATGCCGATGGCGACGCCGGTGACCAGGAAGACGGCCGCGCCGCCGAAGGCCAGGGAAAGAGTGGTCGGGTAGCGGTCGAGGATCGTCTCCCAGACCGGCTGCGAGTCGTTGAAGGAGTAGCCGAGGCAGGGCGCCGGGCAGGTGCCGACCTCCATGTCGCGGCCCGCGAAGATGCCCACGACGTAATGCCAGAACTGCACGGGGACGGGCTCGTCGAGCCCGAGATTCCGGTTGATCTGCTCGATGAGCACCGGGTCGCTGCAGTTCTTCCCGCAGGCCAGCAGGGCCGGCTCGGACGGCAGCGCGAAGAACAGGAAGAAGGTGACGGCGCAGATCAGAAAGATGATGACGAGTGCCCCGAGGGAGCGGCGTACGAGGAATCGAAGCATGGCGTCGCAGGTCTTCCGGTACGGGCGCCGGGCGCCCGCCGCAGGCCCCGGGGTGCGGCCTGCGGCGGACAGTGCGGCGGGCGGATGCGTACGGGCTGGTCGCGCTACTTGACGAAGACGCCGGTCGGGTCCGCCGTCCCGTACACGGAGTGGTACTTCACGCCGCCGATGCCCGAGCCCCAGATGGACCACTGGCGGTTGTAGAAGATCGGCACGGCCGGGACATGTTCGGTGAGGATCTTCTCCGACAGCTCGACCCACTCCCCGGACGCCGTCTTCACGTCCGGGATCGCCTTGATCCGGTCGATCTCCGCGTCGATCCCGGCGTCCTCGAGCAGCCAGTAGTTCTGGCCGCCGTCCGCCACGCCGCGCCCGTCGAAGAGCGGGGGTACGACGGTGGAGCCGACCGGCCAGTCGGCGCCCCAGGAGGCGCGGTGGATGTCGATCTTCTTGTTGATCTTCGAGATCTCGGTGGAGTAGTTGTTGGAGTCGATCTCCTTCTTCTGCACGGTGAACCCGGCCTTCTCCAGCGCCTGGGCGACCACGACCGAGACCTTCTGGTACTCGGTGGTGTTGGGGTAGGCGTAGACGATCTCCCGCCCCTCCTTGCCCGCCTCCTTCAGCAGCGCCTTGGCCTTGACCGGGTCGCCGTTCGGCTTGGCCTTCTTGCCGAAGGGGTCGCTGTCCTTCCAGCCCGCCAGTGAGGGAGCCATCAGATTGCCCGCGACCTGACCGGCGTTGGAGCCGCCGAACTGGCCGAGGATCTGGCCGTTGGGCAGCGCGTACGCGAGCGCCTCGCGGACCTTCTTGTCCTTGATGCGCCGCATGTTGACGGCCATGTAGTCGACGTACGGCTGAACCTCGTTGAACGTCCGCGACGTGGTGTCCGCGTTGTTCTTCACCGACGGCCCGACCTCGATCGTGACCGCGTTGGTGAACGACATCGCGTTCTTGTCGCTGCCCCGGTCGGCCAGCAGCCGGCGCCCGGAGTCGGGCTCCTGCACGCCGAAGCGGATGTCGAACCTGTCCGGGTACTGGTGACGGATCGGGTCGCTCTTCGCGTCCCAGTTCTCGTTGCGCACCAGCGTGAGCTGCTTGCCCGCCTTGAGCGTCTCGATCTTGTACGGGCCGGACGACACCGGGTGCGTGTCGTACTTCTTCCCGGTGTCCTTGCCGCCCTTGGCCGGCACGGCGCCGACGTTTGGCATGGCGACGGCGTACGGCGTGTCCGCGTGCGGCTGCTGGAAGTGGAAGACGATCGTCTTCTCGTCCGGCGTGTCCAGCACGCTCGCGGGCAGGTGCTTGCCCTTGTACGGGCCGTCCGGGAGCGCCTTGCGGAACTCCTGACCCTCGCCGGAGAGCCACTGTGGGATGTAGAGCGGCCCGTCCGTCGCCCAGGGCGCGTACAGCCGCTCGACGGCCTGGCGTACATCGGCCGAGGTGATCGGCGTACCGTCCTCGAACTTCAGGTTGTCCTTGAGCGTGTACGTCCAGGTCTTGCCGCCGTCGGAGACCTTGCCGGTGTCGGTGGCGAGGTCTCCGACCAGCTTTACCTGGCCATTCTCGTCGACCTTGTACGAGGTCAGCGAACGGTTGTAGAGCATCTGCGCGGTCAGCTGGTCGGCGTAGTAGATCTGCGCCGGGTCGAGGTGCGTGAAGGCGTCACGCTGGAGGACGTTGACCGTCCCGCCCTTCTTGGCGCCGGCCACCTCCGGCGCGGGGCCGGTGGAGTCGGCCTTCGTGCCGAGCGAATAGTTCTCGGCCCTGTTCTTGTCGCGGCCCTTGGGCGGCCCGTCGCCGTTGCCGCCTCCTCCGCCCCCGCCACCGCTGCTGCACGCCGAGAGCACGAGTGCTCCCACAGCGAGACCCACGGCCCCCAGCCGCCCTCTGTTCCTCATGGACGTCCTCATGGAATGTCGCACCTGCCTGTCCGTCGTTGCCCTGTGGTGCCGATGCCGTACGTACAGCGGTCAGCGCTTCGTCTTGGGGTCGAAGGCGTCCCGGACGGAGTCCCCGAGCAGGTTGAAGGCGACGACGAAGATCACCATCGCGATGCCGGGGAAGAACATGTAGGTGATGTCGTTCTCGTAGTGGCGGGCGCCCGCGGCGAACATCCGGCCCCAGTCGGGCGTCGGCTCGATGATTCCCACGCCGAGGAAGGACAGTCCGGCCTCGACCGTCACGAACGTCGGCAACATCAGCGTCGACTGGACGAGCAGCGGGGTCCACAGATTCGGCAGCAGCTCCTTGCGGATGATCCGCCAGGGCGAGGCACCGGTCACCTTCGCGGCTTCCACGAACTCCCGCTCGCGCAGCGAGAGCACCTGACCGCGCAGGATGCGGGCGAGCCCCATCCAGCCGAGCGTCCACATCACGATGATCAGCGTGATGACGCGCAGATAGGTGGGCGTCTCCTTCTCGGGGCTGACGAAGAGGGCGTACACGACGGGCGTGAACGCGACGAACGACAGCTGGGAGGGGAAGGCGAGCAGCAGGTCGATGAAGCGGCCCAGGAAGTAGTCGGTCCTGCCGCCCAGGTAGCCGGCGGTGACGCCGACCAGAATGCCGGTGACCACGCACAGGATCGTCGTGGCGGTGGCGATCATCAGGGATGTACGCATCCCGTAGAAAAGCTGCGTGAACACATCGCGACCGAGGCCGGGTTCGAGGCCGAACCAGAATTCTCCGTCGATGCCGCCGTTCGGTTTCGTCGGATAGAAGAATTCGTTGAGGAGGCCGGGGCGCTCGATTCCGTAGGTGGTGTACGGATTCTTTCCGTACAGCCGGGAAATGACCGGCGCGAGCAGCGCCGCGGCGAAGAAGAAGATCACGACGTACGCGGAGACGACACCCGCTCTGTCGCGCTTGAAACGCCGCCACATGAGCCGGCCCGGAGAGCGCCCGGCGAGGTGGGACGGGGCGTCAACTTCCTTCGCACCAGCCCGGGATGCACTCGTCATCGCGTCACGCCCCCATCGATGGAACACATCGAAGATGAGCGGACTGTGGCAATGCGGGTCTGCGCGAGTCAAGGGCCCGGCCGGGATGGAAGTGACGTTCCTTCGCATCTTGAGCGAAGGTTGTGCAGATCGAGTTGGGTGCGTGCTTGACGGGGCGGGGAGGTGGGCGACATGCCACCATAAATGCCGATCAATTTCGTTAACACGCAAGCAACTTGACTGACGCAACTCCGATATACGAACGCGCCATCCTGAACAGCGTACGGCCGTGCGGGTGCCGTTGCCCGGCCGGGAGCGCGCCATGTCGTCCCCGGCCGGGTGCCTGCGCCGGTGGCAGGGTTACACCTGTCCCAGCGAGCGCCGCAGGAAGTCCACCTGGAGCAGCAGCAGGTTCTCCGCGATCTCCTCCTGGGGCGTCATGTGCGTCACTCCCGACAACGGCAGCACCTCATGCGGCCGCCCCGCCGCCAGCAGCGCCGACGACAGCCGAAGCGAGTGCGCCATCACCACGTTGTCGTCCGCCAGACCGTGAATGATCATCAGTGGCCGGTGCTCGTCGGCCGGCTGCGACAACCCGTCGTCGGTGACGAGCGAGTTCGCGGCGTACACCTGTGGCTGTACGCCCGGATCCCCGAGGTAGCGCTCCGTGTAGTGCGTGTCGTACAGCCGCCAGTCGGTCACGGGCGCGCCCGCGATCCCCGCGTGGAAGACATCGGGGCGGCGCAGCACCGCGAGCGCGGCCAGGTACCCGCCGTACGACCAGCCGCGGATCGCGACCCGCCCGAGGTCCAGCGGAAAGTCCTCGGCCAGCGCGTGCAGCGCCTCGACCTGGTCGTCCAGCGACAGCGTGAACGCGTCCCTGACGGCCTTCTCCCAGCCGGGGGAGTGCCCGGGCGTCCCCCGCCCGTCGGCGACGACCACCGCGAAGCCCTGGTCGGCGAACCACTGGGAGGTGAGGTGGGCGTTGTGGGCGGCAACAGCGCGCCGCGCGTGCGGTCCTCCGTACGGGTCCATCAGGACCGGAAGCGGACCATCCCCCTCCTCGTAACCCGCGGGGAGCAGGACGGCGCACGGAATCCGCCGCGCGCCCCCTTCCACGAGCCGTACCCGCGCCCGCAGCACCGGCTCCTCGGCGTACGACGCCACCACCGCCTCGCGCTTGCCGTCGCGCAACACCTGAACCACCGCGCCGCTGCTCTCCACACGCGCCGAAGCCAGCACGGTCACTCCGCCCGACCGCACCGCGGAATGCACCCCGGGCCCCTCCGAAAGCCGCTCGACGCCCAGCTCGTTGACCCGGTAGACGTGCACCTCGCCGGTCTCCGGAGCGGCGGCCTCCGCCCCCGCCGAAGCGGCGATCAGCACATCACTGTCCGACACGTCCAGCACCGCCCGCACCTGCAACTGCGGTCCGGTCAGCGCCCGGTCCCCGACGGTGAGCACCCGCGCGCCGCCCTCGTCCGCGATCCGTACGAGCCGTCCGTCCGGCGCCCAGGCCGGCACCCCGTCGAAAAGATCGAGCCACACCGCGTCCTCGTCCACGTGCACGGTCCGCGTCGCACCCGTCCCGGTGTCCACCGCCAGATGCAGCTCGCTGCGCTGGTCCCGCGACTGCACGAGCAGCAGCGGCGCGCCGGCGTCCGACCAGTGGACCCGCGCCAGATACGGATGGCGGGCCCGGTCCCACATCACCTCCGTACGCTCGCCGCCGTCCAGCCCGTACAGGAAGAGCCGCACCTCGGCATTGGGCGTTCCCGCCGCGGGGTACGCGACCCGAGCGGGCTCGCGCTCCGGGCGGGCCGGGTCCGAGATCCACCAGCGCGTCACGGGTGCGTCGTCGGCGCGGGCGACCAGCAGCCGGTCGGACTCCGGTGACCACCAGAAGCCGCGCGAGCGGCCCATCTCCTCGGCCGCGACGAACTCCGCCAGGCCGTACGTCGTGTTCTCGTCCTCCGGCCCGGCGATCACCCGGTCACCGTCGCCCTCGGCGCCGGTCACCCGCAGGGCGCCCCCGGCGACGTACGCCACGTGCAGCCCGTCCGGCGAAGGGCGGGGGTCGAGAACCGGCCCCGTGGCGGGCAGTTCGCGCGCCGTGCCGGCCCGCAGCTCGGCCGCGAAGAGCCGTCCCGACAGCGCGAACGCGGCCAGCTCGACGGCCGCGTCCACGGCGTACGACACAATGCCGGCGGACCCCTCCCGGCTGCGCTCGCGCCGCGCCCTCTCCTGCGCCGACAGCTGCTCGGCCGCCCCGCCGAGCAGCTCCCCGGGGTCCGCAGCGATGCGCTCCTGCGCGCCCCCCTCCAGGTCGAGCACCCAGAGTCCGTTGGCCCGGTCGGTGCCGGAGGAGGAGCGGAGGAACACCACACGCGTCCCGTCCGGCGACACCGTGAACGCGCGGGGCGCGCCCAGGGTGAAGCGCTGTGTCCTCGCGTGCTGCCGGGGGAAGGAGAGCTGATTCGACGTCATATGCCCGAAGCTACCGCCCCGGCCGCCCCGGCATGCGCCCCTCGTGCTGCCGTGCACCGATCAATGCGTACACACGGATAGTTATGATCCGTAGCGCTTGGTGGGTATGAACCTGCTGGCGGCTGTCCGCATGCCCGTTTTCGACCCGAGTAAGTGGAGGTGAACCGCCGTGGCACTCTCGATTTCGGCGGTAGTGCTGTTGGCGATCATCGTCATCCTGATGGTCCGGAAATCGGGTCTCAAAGCCGGACATGCGGTGGTCTGCGTCCTGCTCGGCTTCTACCTCGCCAGCTCGTCGATCGCACCCACGATCAACGAACTGACCACGAACGTGGCCGGGATGATCGGGGGCATCAAGTTCTGAGCGGCGCCTCGTAGGGTGGTCCCCATGACGGACCACCCAGCCCGTCGTCTGCTTCTGGTGCACGCGCACCCCGACGACGAGTCGATCAACAACGGGGCCACCATGGCCAAGTACGCCGCCGAGGGCGCCGGGGTCACCTTGGTGACCTGCACCCTCGGCGAGGAGGGCGAGGTCATCCCGCCCGCTCTCGCGCACCTGGCCGCCGACCGCGACGACACCCTCGGCGCCCACCGCGTCGCCGAACTGGCCGCCGCGATGAAGGGGCTGGGGGTCACCGACCACCGCTTCCTCGGCGGTCCCGGCCGGTTCCGCGACTCCGGGATGATGGGCGCCCCGCAGAACCACCGCGAAGGCGCCTTCTGGGCCGCGCCGGTGGACGAGGCGGCGGCGTACTTGGTCGAGGTGATCCGTTCCGTACGCCCGCAGGTCCTCGTCACCTACGACCCGGACGGCGGCTACGGGCACCCGGACCACATCCAGGCCCACCGCGTCGCCATGCGCGCCGCGGACCTGGCGGCCGAGGCGGACTTCCGCCCGGACCTCGGCGCGCCGCACACCCTCGCCAAGATCTACTGGAACCGCGTCCCGCGCGGTTACGCCGAGGACGGCTTCGCCCGCCTGAGCGCGGCCACCGTGAGCTTCCCCGCCGCCGGGGCAGTGGACGACATTCCCGGAGTGGTCGACGACGCGGTGATCACCACCGAGATCGACGGCACGGAGTACGCCGGCGTCAAGACGGCCGCGATGCGCGCCCACGCCACGCAGATCGCGGTGGAGGGCGAGTTCTTCGCCCTCTCCAACAACCTGGCGCAGCCCGTCCTGACCACCGAGTACTACGAGTTGGTACGAGGCGAACGCGCCGTCGGCAGCCGCGAAACCGACCTCTTCGCGGGAGTGACCTCATGACCCTGACCCCAGCCCGTATCGGCGCCTACGCCCTCCTCGCCCTGCTGGGCGCGGTCACCGGCGCGGCGGGCGTCCTCGTCCACGCCGCGTGGTTCCCCGGCGGCCTGCTGCTCGGGCTGCTGGCCGCGGCGGGTGTCTTCTACGGCGGCATGTACGTCACGGGGACCAGGTCCGGAGTCGGCGCGTCCGCCGCGGGATGGCTCGTGGCCATCGTCCTTCTGACCGTCAGCCGCCCCGAGGGCGACCTGCTCATCGGCGGCAGCTCCGTCTCGTACGCCTACATGCTCGGCGGAATGGCGGTTGCTGTGATCTGCGCCACGATCCTGCAACTGCCGCAACGGGGCACGGCGGGCGCCCGACTTGGCAAATGACGCACCACTTGAGTCCGTGAATCGGCCGCGTCCGCACGGCCGTCGCAAGCCTGCTGCCAAGGGCGCGGGGCGCCTGTCGGCCGCGGCCAGTATGGTGGTGCGCGCCGCCGAGCCGCCCGCAGTACCAGGTAAGAGCGGGCGAGCGGAGCTAACCGGGAGAACCTGCCTTGAGTCGTGAAACTGACAGTTCGTCCTCCGGCCCCCAGGGGCGTGGCGGAGCCGCGTACCCCTCGGGTACGCCGCCGTACGGATCCCGCCAGTATCCGTCGTCGCACCCCGGGCAGGGCGGTCCGGAGGGCAGCGCCGATCCCGCCGGACAGGTGGAACCGGACGAGCCGAAAACCGAGACCACGCTGACCACCCGCATCCGGATCAACATCCCCGGGTCGCGGCCGATCCCGCCGGTCGTCATGCGTACGCCCATGGGCGACGTGGAGCCGCCCTCCTCGCCCACGAACGGCGAGCGCACGGGCAGCACGCCGCGCCCGCCCGAGCCGTCGCGGGACACCGCGCCGGCGGCGTCGCGCGACGAGCCGGGTTCCGGCCAGGGCTCCGTCCCCGGTTCCGGCCCGGCCTCGGGTGAGGACAAGCCGCCGGCCAGCGACTGGTTCGCGCCGCGCAAGGCCGGGCCCGCCGCGCCGGCCGCCCCCGCCTCGCCGGCCCCGGCACAGGGCGGCGGGCAGCGCCCCGACCTCCCGTACTTCACGCCGGAGGAGCCACAGCGGCAGGGCGCCACCGCGCCTCTGCCGCGCCGCAGCCCCGGCGGTGCGCCCGGTGCCCCCGCCGCGAACGGCAGCGCCCCGGGCACGCGCCCGGCCGGTCCCCCCGGCCCCACCGGCCACTTGGGACCCGTGGGTCCCTCGGGTCCGACCACCGGCCCGGTCACCGGCAGCGGTTCGTTCCCCGGCCCGTCCATCGGCGGCCCGCCGTTCCCCGGTCCCGGCTCCCCGGCGGGTGGGGCCACTCCTCCGGTCTCGGGCCCGCCGCGCATGAGCGACGACACGGCGGTGCTGACCCCGCAGAACCCGATCACGGGACCTCCCTCGGGCGGAAACGTCTCGGGTGACACGCTGACCAGCGGCATCCCCGTCGTCCAGCCGGCCGACCGGCACTCGCCGTTCGCCCCGCCGCAGGCCGACGCGCGCTTCGCCCCGGACCTCGGATCGCACCTCCCCGGCGACCCCACTGGCCCCGCCGCGCAGACGACACCACCGCCCGCCGCCGCTTCCGCCCCCGCCCCCGCCAAGAAGGGCCGCTCGAAGCTGGTCCTGGTGGCCGTGGGCGTCGTGGCCGTGGCCGGTGTGGCGTACGGAGCGGGTCTCCTGATGAACCACTCCGACGTACCGAAGGGCACCACTGTCCTCGGCGTCGACATCGGCGGCGGCACCAAGGAGGAAGCGGTCGGCAAGCTCGAGGCCGCCCTCGGCAAGCGCGCCACCACGCCGCTCCAGCTCACCGTGGACGGCAAGCGGTCGCAGCTCCCGCCGTCCAACGCCGGCCTGACCCTGAACAGCCAGGAAACGGTGCGCGGCGCCGCGGGCAGCGACTACAACCCCGTCTCCGTGATCGGCTCCCTCTTCGGCGGCGAGCGCGTCGCCGAGCCGGTGATCCCGGTCGACGAGGAGAAACTGAGCGTCGCGCTGGCCGACCTGGCGGGTACGTCGGGCACGGCAGGCGAGGGCACGATCAAGTTCGTCCCCGGCGAGGCGGTCGCCGTACCGGGCAAGGCAGGCAAGCAGCTCGACGTCGCCCGCTCGATGGTCCGGGTCAAGGACGCGTACCGCGCCCAGGTGGAGACCGGCAAGCCGAACACCGTCGAGCTCCCGGTCGTCACGAAGGAACCGACGATCGGCAAGGCGGAACTCGACCGGGCGATGAAGGAATTCGCACAGCCCGCGATGTCCGGCCTGATCACGATCAAGGCGGGCGGCAAGGCGATCCAGTTCGGCCCGGCGAAGTCCCTGCCGAAGATCCTCTCCATGAAGCCGATCGACGGCCGCCTGGTGGAGGTCTACAACAAGCCGGCGATCGAGCAGCTGCTGGAGGGTGTGTTCAACGGCGTTCAGATCACCAAGGGCGACGGCAAGAAGCACCCGGTCACCGCGGACGACGTCGCCTTCGCGATGCGCACCGCGCTCCTGGGCAAGACCCCGGCGGAGCGCGTCCAGGAGATCAGCCTCAACCCGAGCTGACGTGCGACGGCCGCAGCACTCGGGCCGCACAGCGAACGACCCGCCCCCTCCGCCCACCGGCGCAGGGGGCGGTGTTCGGGACGTAGAGCGTGATGTGTGCGCAGGGAGTGGGCGTCGTACAAGGAGAAGCTGCTGGGCGGCTGACTCATGCGGTCCCGAATGTGGCCCCCGGAGCGGCACGCCCCCGGCACGAAAGCCGCGGCGCCGGACGCAGGAGCGTGCCCCGCCCTCAGTTCAGCCGGGCCCGAGCCGCCCGCGCCCGGCGCCGGATCGTTTCCGCCGACGTGGGGTCCACCGCCGCGACGACGTCCGCGTACGCCTCCATCTCCGCCGCCCCGCCCAGAAAATCCCCCCGCTGCACCAGCAGCTGCGCCCGCTCGAACCGCAGCCGCGCCGCATGTGCCGGCAGCAGCAGTGACAGCTCCACCGCCCACAGCTGGACGTCCGTACGCTCCGGGCGGGCCGACGCCCACGCGCGGATGTTGTTCAGGATCCGCAGCACGATCTCCAGCGGATCCGCCGCCGCCAGCATCGACGGGTCGAGCGGTTCCCCCGTCGCCCCCGCCACCAGCAGCTCCGCGTCCGCCCCCGTCAGCAGCCGCCCCCCGTCGAACGGGTCGACCAGCACCTGCTCGTCCCGGGGGCCGAAGCCCACGACGAAGTGCCCCGGCAGAGCGACCCCGTACACCGGCGCCCCCGCCCGCCGCGCCACCTCGATCCACACCACCGACAACAGGATCGGCAGCCCGCGCCGCCGCCGCAGCACCTTGTGCAGCAGCGAGGACTCCAGCCGCTGGTAGTCCGCCGGAGTGCCCCCGAACCCGCACCGCGCCCCCAGCACCTCTGCCACGGCGGACGCCCACGCCCGCGCCCCGGCGGGGCGGAACGGGAGCAGACCCGCCAGCCTGTCGAGTTCGATCTCGGCCGCGTCCATCCCGGCCTCGTCCAGCGAGGCATCCGCCTCCGCGCCCACCAGCAGGCACAGCAGCGCGAGGTCCGGCCGCTCGGAGCGGGCCTCCTCGGCGAACCGCTGGCGCCGTTCGGATTCGGTGGCTCGTCGCATACGTGTTTCGTACCCGCCTAGGCCGGTCGGAAGTGGTGGTAGCTGTGGTGGGTGGCGAAGCCCATGTCGTCGTACAGCGCCCGCGCGCCGTCATTGTCGGCCTCGACCTGGAGCCACGCGGCCGACGCGCCCTCGTCCAGCGCCTGCCGCGCGAGCGCCGTCATCACGGCGGTGGCGAGCCCCTGGCGCCGGTACGCCGGATCGACCTCGACCGCCATGAAGCCGGCCCACCGCCCGTCGACGACGCAGCGCCCGATCGCGGCGGGCGTCTCGCCCTCGCCGGGGACGGACGCGAACCACACCGAGGGCCCGCTCTCCAGGACCCTCAGCACGTGCGGCCCCGGCTCCTGGAACCGCTGGTACCGCGCGAGCCAGCCCGCGTCGCAGCGCCGGTCCAGCCGGACCCGCGAGACGTCCGCGTCCAGATCCCCGACCGGGGCGAGCGGGGCGATCCGTACCTGGGCGGTGACGTCGAGGGACCACCCGTAGCGCTCCAGCTCGGCGGCGAGACGCTCCTGCGTGCCCTCGGCTCCGGTGGAGACCTGGACGTACGCGGGCAGCCCCCGGGCGGCGTACCACTCGCATACGCGTTCCAGCGCCGCGCCGACCGGCATGCCGGGATCACCGAGCGGCAGGGCTGAGTTGGCGCGCCGGGTGAACCCGCCGGCGGCGCGCAGCAGCCACTCGCCGAGCGGCTCGCTCTCGACGGGCTGCCAGGCGCGTGCGCAGACCCGCGCGAGCTCCTCGAAGGTCGCTGCGGGGCCGCGCCGCCGGGCCGGGGCGGCGGGCACTACCTTGCCCGCGACCAGCGCGGATTCCGCGATCCGGACGGACGCGCCGTCGCGTCGTGTGATGGAGAGCACACCACCGTCCCAGGATGTGAGAACACCAACCGTGTCAGTGAACTTCCCTCCCGGCGCTCCGGCCTCGTCGAGGCGCCTGACTGATACACGTTTGCCCACGTCATCAGGCGAAATACGGACCTCAAGTCGTCCGCCGGTAGTGAATTCCACAGCTCTGTCCGCCCCTCCTGTTCGGATCGTGCCCGGGAACGGAGATACTAGAGGCGGGCATCGACGACGCCGCGCTCCCGCGCGCCACGTGGACGGAGCCGCAGATCGGCCCGCCGCGCCCTATCGAGGAGGAACGACAGCGTGACCTACGTCATCGCGCAGCCTTGTGTCGACGTCAAGGACAAGGCGTGCATCGAGGAGTGCCCGGTCGACTGCATCTACGAGGGCTCCAGGTCCTTGTACATCCACCCGGACGAATGCGTCGACTGTGGTGCCTGTGAGCCGGTCTGCCCGGTCGAGGCCATCTTCTACGAGGACGACACCCCGGAGGAGTGGAAGGACTACTACAAGGCGAACGTCGAGTTCTTCGACGAGCTCGGCTCGCCCGGTGGTGCTTCCAAGCTCGGTCTGATCGAGCGCGACCACCCCTTCATCGCAGCGCTCCCGCCGCAGAACCAGTAAGCGACGAGGCAAGTGCGCCGCCCCGGTCCCGTACGGCCTGCTCGCCGTACGGGACCGAGGCGTTTCCAGAGCCGGCGCGAGAGCCCGCGCCCGAACGAGCACGAGAAAGCGATCCACCGTGTCCGCAGTCACTGACCGCCTGCCCACCTTCCCCTGGGACAAGCTGGAGCCGTACAAGGCGACGGCGGCCGCCCACCCGGACGGCATCGTGGACCTGTCCGTCGGCACCCCCGTCGACCCGGTCCCGGAGCTGATCCGGCGGGCCCTCGTCGCGGCGGCGGACTCCCCGGGCTATCCGACGGTGTGGGGCACGGTGGCGCTGCGGGACGCGCTCACGGAGTGGGTGGAGCGGCGCCTCGGGGCACGCGGTGCGGCGCACACCAACGTCCTGCCGGTCGTCGGGTCGAAGGAGCTGGTGGCCTGGCTGCCGACGCAGCTGGGTCTGGGCGCCGGGGACCAGGTGGCTTACCCCCGGCTCGCGTACCCGACGTACGAGGTGGGCGCCCGGCTGGCGCGCGCCGAACCGGTCGCGTACGACGACCCGGTGGCGGACCTCGACCCCGCCCGCGTCAAGCTGCTCTGGCTCAACTCACCCTCCAACCCGACGGGCCGCGTCCTGGCCAAGGACGAGCTGACCCGGATCGTGGCGTGGGCGCGCGAGCACGGCGTGCTGGTCTTCAGCGACGAGTGCTACCTGGAACTGGGCTGGGAGGCCGAGCCCGTCTCCGTACTGCACCCCGATGTGTGCGGCGGTACGTACGAGGGGCTCGTCGCGGTCCACTCGCTCTCCAAGCGCTCCAACCTCGCCGGCTACCGCGCGGCCTTCCTGGCGGGCGACGCGGGCGTTCTCGGCGACCTGCTGCAGATCCGCAAGCACGGCGGCATGATGACACCGGCGCCGGTCCAGGCGGCGACGGTCGCGGCGCTCGGCGACGACACCCACGTGGCGGAGCAGCGGGAGCGGTACGCGGCCCGCCGGGCGGCGCTGCGCGGCGCGCTGGAGGCGCACGGCTTCCGCATCGAGCACAGCGAGGCGAGCCTGTACCTGTGGGTGACGCGTGACGAGCCGTGCTGGGACACGGTCGGGTACCTGGCGGAGATGGGCATCCTGGCGGCCCCGGGCGACTTCTACGGGCCGGCCGGAGACCGTTTCGTACGCGTGGCCTTCACGGCCACCGACGAGCGCGTCGCGGCGGCGGTCAAGCGCCTCGGCGGCTGACGGACGGCTGGACGGCCCACGGTCGGCGGCACGGCCCACGGCATGCGCGAAGGGGCCCCGGGGAGTTCGTCCTCCCCGGGGCCCCTTCTGCTTGTGTACGGACTAGCCGAGCGGCAGGCCCGAGGTCGGCAGCTGGCTGGTCGGCAGGGCGCTGCCGGTGGGCAGCTTGGCGCCGACCGGCAGGCCCTCGCCGGTCGCGGTCGAGGTGGTGTCGCCGAGTACCTCGCCGACGCTTCCGGCTGCCTTCTGCGCGACGGGAGCGGCGGTCTTGCCGGCCTTGCCGACGGTCTTGCCGGCGGCCGGGACAGCCTTCTTGACGGCCTTGCCGCCGGTGTCACCTGCTGTCTTGGAGCTCTTCTGCGCCGCGCTGTCGACGGACTCGGCGAGACCGGCGCCGTCCAGGGCGGTCAGGCCACCCAGGTTGGGGGCGGCGGGGAGGTCAGCGGCGCTCGCGGAGCCGACCGCACCGACCACGGGGGCTGCGCCGGCCGCGATGAGCAGTGCGGCGCGGGCGATCCGACGGGTCAGGGGGAGAGACATGGTGCTCCTTAGACGGGAGAGACGACGTGTGATGGAGACGGTCTGTGACGATCAGACGCCGTGACAACCGCTCGAGGGGCGGGATTGGTTGCGGTGCGCCGAGGTAAAGAGTTTGCAATGCGTCGCATAATCGGCTCCGGATGAACCCGGGCAAATGGCGCTCGCCGAGAGGGGGTGCCCGAGGGGCGGTTCCCTTTGTTCGCCAGGGAATTGGGCAAGGAAGGGGTGAGGGCCCGCAGGTGCGTGCGCACCCCGTTGCCGACGGCTCCCCTTACCGCTTTCGGGTGATCGTCCGCACTACTGCGCGGTGGTGATCCGGACCTCTCCGGAGCCGTTCCGCGCGTTACCGGACTGCCATGCCATTCCGGAATTACCGGTGGTCCATACGCGGCCCGCGTAGGCGACCTCTTCGATGTGGAGCGCCGCGGCGTGGGCGACGGCCCAGTGCGCGAGCTCCCAGCCGCGCCGGTCGCCGACGGTCCCGCCGGCGCCTGCCGCCTCTGCGGGGACGGGCACGGTCACGGTCGCCGGGGTGCTGCTGAGCTTCGCGGCGGCGCCGGCTGTGCCCGCCGCGACCCCGGCGCCCGCTTTGTCCCGGGATCCTCCGGTCTGCGCCTTGGGCAGTACGTCCGGTCCGAAGTCCCGTATCAGCGCCGCCCGTACATCGGCCGGCTTGCCCGGCTGCGCGTCCCGGGGCGCCGAACAGGTCAGCGACGCGGGTGCCCGCCCGGTGAGGGCGGCGGCCAGCAGCGCCGCGTCCGGCTCGTGCTTCGCGTACGCCTGCGGGAAGCCGCTGCGCTGGACGCGCTGGGCGGCGACGGTCAGCGGCAGCCGCGAGTAACCGGGGACCTTCTCCAGGTGCTCGTAGAACTTCTCGGCCGAGTAACCGGGGTCGAGGATCTGCTTCTGCGTGCCCCAGCCCTGCGAGGGGCGCTGCTGGAAGAGGCCGAGCGAGTCGCGGTCGCCGTACTTGATGTTGCGCAGCGCCGACTCCTGGAGCGCGGTCGCGAGCGCGATCGTCACGGCACGCTCCGGCAGCCCGCGCGAGGTGCCGACGGCCGAGATCGTCGCGGCGTTGACGGCCTGCTCGGGGCTGAGTTCGTACGTCGCACCGTCGCCCTCGGCGGAGCGCACGGTGCAGCGCGGTGCGCCCGCGCCGCCGGTCACGTACTGCGCCACCAGATACCCGGCCAGCGCGAGCAGCACGGCGACACCCGCCGTGATGCGCAGGACGCGGGCGCGAGTTACGGAAGCGGTGGACTCAGGCACGCTGCCTAAGGTACTGGAGGCCGTTTCCGCGCTTCCCGGGGGACGACCCGGCGGGCTCCGGCCAGCGCCCGTTAGGCTCGGGGGCATGGCCGAAACTCCGCTTGACCTCACCCAGGACGCCCCCGCGCTGACCGCCCGGCTCGTCGACTTCCCGTCGGTGAGCGGCAGCGAGAAGGCCCTCGCCGACGCCGTCGAGGAGGCGCTGCGCGCGCTGCCGCACCTCACCGTCGACCGGTACGGCAACAACGTGGTGGCCCGTACGAACCTGGGGCGCGCCGAGCGGGTCATCCTGGCCGGGCACATCGACACCGTCCCGATCGCGGACAACGTGCCGTCCAGGCTCGACGAGAACGGCGTCCTGTGGGGCTGCGGTACGAGCGACATGAAGTCCGGGGTCGCCGTCCAGCTCCGGATCGCCGCGACCGTCCCCGAACCCAACCGAGACCTGACCTTCGTCTTCTACGACAACGAAGAGGTCGCCGCGCACCTCAACGGCCTCGGGCACGTCGCCGACGCCCACCCGGACTGGCTGGCGGGCGACTTCGCGGTCCTCCTCGAACCGTCCGACGCGCAGGTCGAGGGCGGCTGCCAGGGCACCCTGCGGGTGCTGCTGCGCACGGCGGGGGAGCGGGCGCACTCCGCGCGCGGCTGGATGGGGTCCAACGCCATTCATGCGGCGGCGCCGATCCTGGCCACGCTGGCGGCGTACGAGCCCCGGCGGCCCGTGATCGACGGACTGGAGTACCGCGAAGGCCTCAACGCCGTCGCGATCGAGGGCGGTGTCGCGGGCAACGTCATCCCGGACGCGTGCACGGTGACGGTCAACTTCCGCTACGCGCCCGACCGCAGCGAGGAAGAGGCGCTCGCGCACGTACGTGAGGTCTTCGCGGGCTGCGCCATCGCGGAATTCGTCGTGGACGATCACTCGGGGGCGGCCCTGCCCGGTCTTTCGCATCCCGCCGCCGCGGCGTTCATGGCGGCGGTGGGCGGCACCGCGCAGCCCAAGTTCGGCTGGACCGACGTCTCGCGCTTCAGCGCGCTCGGCGTGCCCGCGGTCAACTACGGGCCGGGGGACGCCCTTTTCGCGCACAAGCGCGACGAGCACGTGGCCGTCGAGCGGATCACGCACTGCGAGGAGCGACTTCGCGCCTGGCTGACTGCCTGAATTTCACCGTTCGTCACGTCTGGGGACCTACGCTGACCGGACAATGTTCGGCAGCGGAGGGAGTACGGCATGACGATTCCTGAAGGGGAGCGGGTACCGGAAGAGCAGCGTCTGGGGCCTGTGGTGCGCCGGGGCGACCAGATCCAGCCGGGCACGACCGATCAGCGACTGCTGGACTCCGAAGGCGACACCGGGTGGGTCCACACCGACCCGTGGCGGGTCATGCGGATGCAGGCCGAGCTGGTGGACGGCTTCGGCGCACTCGCCGAACTGCCGCCCGCCATCAGCGTGTTCGGCTCCGCCCGCACCGCGGTCGGAACGCCCGACTACGAGACGGGCGTGGAGCTCGGCAGGGCGCTGGCCGAAGCCGGGTTCGCGGTGATCACGGGCGGCGGTCCGGGCGCGATGGAGGCGGCGAACAAGGGGGCGCGGGACGCCCGGGGCATCTCGGTCGGCCTCGGGATCGAGCTGCCCTACGAGCAGGGCATCAACCCGCACGTCGACATCGGCGTCAACTTCCGCTACTTCTTCGTGCGCAAGATCATGTTCGTGAAGTACGCGCACGGGTTCGTGGTCCTGCCGGGCGGCCTCGGCACCCTGGACGAACTCTTCGAGGCCCTCACCCTGGTCCAGACCCGCAAGGTCACGCGCTTCCCGATCGTGCTCTTCGGTACGGCGTACTGGGGCGGCCTGGTCGACTGGCTGCGCGACACGGTGATCGCACAGGGCAAGGCGTCGGAGAGGGACCTGCTGCTGTTCCACGTGACGGACAGCGTGGAGGAAGCGGTGGCGCTGGTGTCGAAGGAGTCGGAGAGGTAACCGGTTCGCCGCGCGGGGCCTCTCCCCGCCCTTCCTGCCCCTCCGGCGTCCGCGGACCGGGTCCGGGGCAGCCGCCCCGGGCGGGAGGGGCGGGTCGGGGGGAAGCCCCGCGCAGCGTGGCCCGCCACTCCCGGCTCCCCGCGTTCCTCAGGCCAGACCCCGCCGGGCCACCGCCGGCGGGCGGTGGCCCGCGATGGACGCCACCATGTCCAGTACCTGCCGCGTCTCCGCCACCTCGTGCACCCGGTAGACCTGCGCCCCCAGCCACGCCGAGACCGCCGTCGTGGCCAGCGTCCCGACGACCCGTTCCTTCACCGGCCGGTCGAGCGTCTCGCCGACGAAGTCCTTGTTGGACAGCGAGACCAGCACCGGCCGCCCCGTCTCCACCATCTCGCCGAGCCGCCGCGTCGCCTCGAGGCTGTGCCGGGTGTTCTTCCCGAAGTCGTGCCCCGGGTCGATCAGGATCGCGTCGCGCCGTACGCCCAGCTTCTCCGCGCGCTCCGCCAGCCCGAGGGTCACGGCGAGGATGTCCGCCATCACGTCGTCGTACGCGATCCGGTGCGGCCGCGTACGCGGCTCCGCGCCGCCCGCGTGCGTACACACCAGGCCCACGTCGTAACGGGCCGCCACCTCGGCCAGCCGGGGGTCCACGCCGCCCCACGCGTCGTTCAGCAGGTCCGCCCCCGCCTCGCAGACCGCCTCGCCCACCTCGTGCCGCCAGGTGTCGACGCTGATCACCACGTCCGGGTGCCGCCTGCGCACCTCGGCCACGAAGCCGACTGTGCGCCGCGCCTCCTCGGCGGCGCTCACCTCTTCGCCCGGGCCGGCCTTCACGCCGCCGACGTCGATGATGGCGGCGCCCTCCGCGACCGCCTGCTCGACGCGGGCGAGCGCGGGCTCGTCGTGGAACGTCGCACCCTGGTCGTAGAACGAATCAGGGGTCCGGTTCACGATCGCCATGATCACCGGCTCGTGCGCTCCGAACTCGCGCCGTCCCAGCCTGAGCACCGTGTTTCCTCCTTGCGTCGGTCGCCTGCGACCTTAACTGTCAGTGCCGCATGGCACGATCGGGACTGGACAGTTTCCGCTTTGCGCGTGGCCCGGGGAGACGCTCGTGTTCTTGTTCTTGGTGGTGGCGATGGTGGTCGTGGTCGCCGCGGTCACGCTCGCCGTGGTCGGCGGAGGCGACGACAGCGGCGGGGTGCTGCCGGAAGCGGCGCCCGAACAGCTGGTGGACCCGCTGCCCGTCACGCGGCCGGTGGGCCGCGCCGACGTCGAGGCGCTGCGCCTGCCGCTGGCTCCCCGCGGTTACCGGATGGGCGACGTCGACGACGTGCTCGGCCGCCTCGGCGCCGAGCTCGCCGAACGCGACGCGCGGATCGCCGAGCTCGAAGCCGTACTGGCAGGCGTCCAGGCCAGAGCGGTCGGCGGCGCGGATCTCTTCAAGGACCGCCCGTTCGACGACACACCGGGCGAGGAGCCGCAGTCATGATCGGCGGAGCCGAGCCGGGCCCGGACGGCGGCCTGCGCTGCCCGTGGGGCCTGGCCACCGAGGAGTACGTGGCGTACCACGACGGGGAATGGGGCCGCCCGGTCCACGGCGACGACGCGCTGTACGAACGCCTCTGCCTGGAGGCGTTCCAGTCCGGACTGTCCTGGCTGACGATCCTGCGCCGCCGCGAGGGCTTCCGTACCGCCTTCGCCGATTTCAAGATCGCGTCGGTGGCCGCCTTCACCGACGAGGACGCGGCGCGCCTGCTCGCCGATCCCGGGATCATCCGTAATCGCGCCAAGATCGCGGCGACCCTCGCCAACGCCAGGACGCTCGCCGGCTGGCAGGCCGACGAGCTGGACACCCTGATCTGGTCGTACGCCCCGGACCCCGCGACGCGCCCGGCCCCGCGGACGATCTCGGACGTTCCCGCGATCACTCCCGAGTCCGTCGCGCTGTCCAAGGCGCTCAAGAAGCGCGGCATACGTTTCGTCGGACCGACGACGGCCTACGCCCTGATGCAGGCGTGCGGTCTGGTCGACGACCACCTCGCGGAATGCGTGGCGCGCGGCCGGCCGGCCCCGGCCTAGCGGCCGAGGTACTTCGGCTTCTCCTTGGCGATGAACGCCTGGACCGCGATGGAGTGGTCCTCCGACGCGCCCGCCCTCGCCTGGAGCTCGTCCTCCTTTTCGAGGGTCTCGCTCAGGCTGTGTCCCGCGCCGTACGCCAGGGACTCCTTGAGCGCGGCGTACGCGAGCGTGGGGCCCCCGGCCAGGGCGCGGGCGACGGCCGCCGCCTCGGCGGCCAGGTCTGCGGCGGGCACCAGCTTGTTGGCGATGCCCAGGTCGAACGCCTCCTGTGCGGAGATCGAGCGCGGGAAAAGCAGCAGGTCGGCGGCGCGGCTCTGGCCGATCAGGCGCGGCAGCGTCCACGAGACGCCCGAGTCGGCGGTCAGCGCGACCCCGGCGAATGAGGTGTTGAAGGCGGCCGTGTCGGCGACGACCCGGTAGTCGGCGGCCAGCGCGAAGCCCGCGCCGGCGCCCGCGGCGACGCCGTTGACCCCGGCGACGACGGGCTTCGGCATCTCGGTCAGGGCCCGCACGATGGGGTTGTAGTGCTCGCGCACCGTGCTCATGGTCTGCCCGGAGCCGGTCTCGCGGTCGGCGGCGAGCGACTCGATGTGCTCCTTGAGGTCCTGGCCCACGCAGAACGCCCGGCCGGTGGCCGTGAGCAGGACGGCCCGTACGGCCGGATCGGCGGCCGCGGCCTGCACCGCGTCCCTCAGGGCGACCTTGGCCTCGGTGTTCATGGCGTTCATGGCGTCGGGACGATTGATCGTGATCGTCGCGAGTCCGTCGGTCACCTCGTAGAGCACGGTGTCGGCCATCGTTGTGTCCCCTTTTGCGGCTCGGGCAGGCATGTCCTGCTCAGCATGGCGGAGATCACCGGGGCTGCACATGTGACCTGCGTCTAACAATGTGAGGTCGCTGGATGCCCCGCGGCGGCGAAGTATCGCAGGCGGACCGCCGAATTGAGTGGTTTTGAGAGAGCGCGTTGCACAAGCGATGCCGAGCGATGTTGGTCATTGGGTCCTGCGATGCGGGATAATGACCTGGAAGCAATGTGTTCGATGCCGGTGACACCTGGGTTGTCGGCTGCGATGAGCTGGTTTCAGGAAGGGGAACGAGCATGGCGGCCATGAAGCCGCGAACGGGCGACGGCCCGCTCGAGGTGACCAAGGAGGGGCGGGGCATCGTCATGCGCGTTCCGCTCGAAGGCGGCGGACGACTTGTCGTCGAGCTGACTCCGGATGAGGCCGATGCGCTCGGCGACGCTCTGAAGAAGGTCGTCGGCTGACGCGGAAGCGCCCGAACTTTTCACTGCCCCGGTACGCCGCAAGCGTGCCGGGGCAGTGCTATGTCCGGGGGCTGTTCGCCCAGCGCTGTGGGCGGGGCGGGGCGTGGTGGCGCTGCGGGCGGGACTGGGTGGGCGCGGACCGGCTCAGCTGCGGCTTACGGCACAGAGCAGGCCGTCGCCCACCGGGAGCAGCGTAGGGACGAGCCGGTGGCTCTCGCGGACCTCGCGCAGCAGCTCGCGCAGGCGCAGGACCTCCGCGGGCTGTGCGGCGGAGTCGACGGTGCGGCCGTCCGCGAAGACGCCTTCGAACACGACGATTCCACCGGGCCGCAACAGGCGCAACGATTCAGCGAGGTAGTCCATGGACTCGAGGCGGTCGCCGTCGCAGAAGACGAGGTCGTACCCGCCGTCCGCGAGGCGCGGAAGTACGTCGAGAGCGTGCCCGGGGATGAAGCGCGAGCGGTTCGCCGCGTAGCCGGCCGCGCGGAACGCCTCGCGGGCGAACTGCTGCCACTCCGGTTCCGGGTCCACGGTGGTCAGTACGCCGTCGGGTCGCATCCCATTGAGCAGATAGATGCCGGAAACGCCCGTACCCGTACCGATTTCGGCCACCGCCTTGGCGTCCGCCGTGGCAGCGAGCAGCCGCAGCGCGGCACCTGTCCCGGGTGACACCGCGCGGACTCCTGCCTCCCGGGCCCGATCGCGCGCCCAGTGCAGGGCTTCGTCCTCGGCGACATAGGCGTCGGCGAACGCCCAGTTCGTCTGCCGGTTGGCGGTAATGGCCCTCTCCTGTCCCCGTAGTTGGCGCACCCGTGACTGTATCCGCTGACGTCGGGAACCCGCAGATGGGACCGGGCGTTGAAAGAGGACAGGGGGAGACATGGATCAGGACCGCATGCGGGTTCCAAATTCACGTAAAGATGCTTATCCGGAGCTAACGGGCGAGGTGGCTATGGTAGGGGCTCCACTGGACACCACCAGAGCCGATAGGGGAGGTGCGGCTGCGCCTGTGGATCGGGGAGGAGTGCTGCGGCGCCTTCTCAGGTCGGCGGGTGAGCCGAAATCCGTGACCGACATTGCTGACCGCACGCCTTCCACGTACTCCGCACAGACCGCGACGTTCGCCTCAGATGCGGAATCTCAGGCGTGGACTCCTCCCAGCTGGGAGGAGATCGTCAGCACGCACAGTGGTCGTGTCTACCGCCTCGCCTACCGCCTGACCGGCAATCAGCACGACGCCGAGGACCTCACCCAGGAGGTCTTCGTCCGCGTCTTCCGCTCACTGTCGACGTACACGCCCGGCACGTTCGAGGGCTGGCTGCACCGCATCACAACGAACCTGTTCCTGGACATGGTCCGCCGCAAGCAGCGCATCCGCTTCGACGCGCTCGGTGACGACGCCGCCGAGCGGCTGCCGAGCCGTGAGCCGTCCCCGCAGCAGGTCTTCAACGACACCCACTTCGACGCGGACGTGCAGCAGGCGCTGGACACGCTCGCGCCCGAGTTCCGTGCGGCGGTCGTGCTCTGTGACATCGAGGGACTCTCGTACGAGGAGATCGCCGCGACGCTGGGCGTCAAGCTCGGGACCGTACGCAGCCGGATCCACCGCGGCCGCTCCCACCTGCGCAAGGCGTTGCAGCACCGGTCTCCCGAAGCACGTGCCGAGCAGCGCTCGCTCGCGAGCGTGGGCACCGGTGTGGCCGCTGTGGGCGGAGAGGGCGGAGCCGAGTGAGTGGCACCCGACCGACCTCCGCCGAGCAGCACCTGGGTGACCGGCTGGCCGCCCTGGTGGACGGCGAGCTGAGTCATGATGTCCGCGAGCGAGTCCTGTCCCACCTGGCGACCTGCGCCAAGTGCAGGGCAGAGGCCGACGCCCAGCGCCGCCTGAAGAGCGTCTTCTCCACGACGGCGCCCCCGCCGCCCTCCGAAGGGCTGCTCGCCCGGCTCCAAGGGCTGCCCGGAGGCGGCCCCGGAGGCGACGACGGCGACGACGCGGGGCCGTTCGGGCAGGGCGGCTTCGGACACGGAGTCTTCGGCACCGACACTCCGCGAGCGAGACCCGGCAGGCCGGGCACCACGTTCGACTTCGGTTACGTCCCGGCCGCCGGGCATGCCGGCGTGCTTTCCGGGTCCGGGCGCGGCTTCCGGATCCACGACGTGGGCAAAGCGGAGGCGGAGCGGTCGGGCGGACGCACGAGGCGGCTGGCCTTCGCGGCGGCGAGCGCCGTGTCGCTCGCCGCGTTCGCGCTCGGCGGCGCCATGCCGGTCGGCTCCGCTGGTGAGACCACCACGAGGGGCGGCAACTCGGGCAACAACGTCACGCCGCTGCGCGCGGCGAGCCCGAGCGGCGCCGCCACGGAGAACACCCGCCGACGCACCACCGGCAACGGCCTCCTCGCGGTCGGCGCCGGCGCGGGAACCAGCACCGGTACGAACACCGCCGTGCCGTCTCGGCTCTTCGGAGCTGGGACGGGACAGGGCGGCGCCCAGGGGCACTCCCTGACGCAGCCGTTCTCGGCGCCCGCGCTCACCGGTGAGGTCCCGCTGCCGCTGGTACGCCGGTCGGCTTCGGCCCTGTCGCTCGCCTACGACGCCGGCCATCACCCGCCGGTGACCGTGGCGCCGGCGCCGCTTCAGCCGGCCACTCCGTTGCCGCCCGGGCTGCCCGTTTCCCCCTGAGACTGGTTGAATCCTGGGAGGGGTGCCCCGAAGGGGGCACGGACAACGAAGTGGCACGGCCCTGCGGGCGTGCTCGTGGGGTTGCGGGGAGAACATGGACGAGGGCAAGCCCACCGGGCCGAAGGCGAAGTGGTGGAGCCGTCCCGCACCGGTCGACGGGAATCCGGAGCCGGAGCCGGCACAGCAAGTGGTCCTCCCGGCCGCAGCCTCCGCGGCCGGGCCCCGGGCGGACGAAGCCGGCGAGCCGGGGACCGTGGCATCCGGCACCGAGCCGCGCCTGGCCGCCGAGCCCGGCCCGCAGTCGCGTCCGCAGCCCCTCCACGCGCCCGATCCGTACGCCACGCCGCCCTACGGCGGCCCGGGGCCCTGGGCGCCCGCGCCACCCGTGCAGCGTCCGGTGCCGACCCCGCCGCAGGGCACGTTCGTGCCACCGGGAGCGCCCGGAGCGCCCGCGACGAACGGGGCCGGTGTCCCCATGGCGCCGTCGCGGCACCACCAGCCCCAGCCGCACTCCCAGCCCCACACTCACACGCACCACCAGCCTCAGCCACACACCCAGCCCCTCCAGCCCTCCCACTGGCTCCAGTACGACCCCTGGGGCGCCCCCCAGCAGCCGCTCACCCACCCCGGTGACCCGGCGGGCGGCGGACGGCCGGGGAAGGGCCGTCGGGGCACGACGCTCGTCGGGGCGCTGCTCATCGCACTGGTCGCCGGCGGTGTCGGGGGCGGCGTTGGGGCGTACGTCGAACGCAACGGCGGCGTCTCCCGTGTCGAACTGCCCCAGGCGCAGCAGGTGGACGGCAAGGGCCGCGCCCCCGACAGCGTGGCGGGCATCGCGGCCAGCGCCCTGCCCAGCGTCGTGACGCTGCACGTCAGCGGCGCCGGCGAGCAGGGCACGGGCACCGGATTCGTACTCGACGCCAAGGGCCACATCCTCACCAACGACCACGTCGTGGAGCCCGCCGGAGCCGACGGCACCATCAACATCACCTTCAGCGGCGGCCAGACCGCGAAGGCGAAGCTCGTCGGCAAGGACAGCGGCTACGACCTGGCGGTCGTCCGGGTCCTGGGGGTCGACGGGCTCAAGCCGCTGCCCCTGGGCAACTCGGAGAACGTCCAGGTGGGTGACCCGGTGGTGGCCATCGGCGCGCCGTTCGACCTCCAGAACACGGTCACCTCCGGGATCATCAGCGCCAAGGAGCGCCCGATCACCGCGGGCGGCGAGAAGGGCGACGGCAGCGACGTCAGCTATGTGAACGCGCTCCAGACCGACGCCCCGATAAACCCGGGCAACTCCGGTGGCCCCCTGGTGGACGCCCAGGCCCACGTCATCGGCATCAACAGCGCCATCCGCGCCGCCGACAACAGCGCGGGCCTCGAAGGCAGCCAGGGCGGCAGCATAGGCCTGGGCTTCGCGATCCCGATCAACCAGGGCAAGCGCGTCGCCGAGGAGCTGATCAACACCGGGAAGGCGACGCACCCCGTCATCGGCGTCACGCTGGACATGAAGTACGCGGGCGACGGCGCCCGCGTCGGCACCAAGGGCGCCGACGGGCCCTCTGTGACGCCCGGTGGCCCCGGCGCCCGCGCCGGGATCCGGCCCCGCGACATCATCACCGAGGTCAACGGCCAGAAGGTGCACAACGGGCAGGAGCTGATCGTCAAGATCCGCGCCCACCGCCCCGGCGACCGGCTGGAACTGACCGTGGTGCGCGCGGGCAAGGAGCGGACGGTCCCGGTGACACTCGGCTCCGCGGACGGCAACTGAGGCAAGGGCGCACGGACGGGCGCGCGGACGTCCACATGAGTGTTACGTGAAGGTACCGTCCGGACAGATTGGGCGGGTACCGTGGACCGGGCCCGGACCGGTCCTCTGCCTGCGGCGGGGGGAGGCCCACCCGACCTGCGGGCGCGGAGAACCCAAGGAGCAACAAGGTGTTCAGTGACATAGGCGCACTCGAGCTGGTGACGCTCGTGGTGCTGGCCGTGCTTGTCTTCGGGCCGGAGAAGCTGCCGAAGCTCATCCAGGACGCCTCGGCGATGATCCGCAAGCTCCGTGAGTTCTCCGAGAGCGCCAAGCAGGACATCCGCTCCGAGCTGGGCCCCGAGTTCAAGGACTTCGACTTCGAGGACCTGAACCCCAAGACCTTCGTCCGCAAGCAGCTGATGGACAACGACGACCTCGGTCTCAAGGAGATCCGCAGCAGCTTCGACCTCAAGAGCGAGATGGCCGAGGTCGCGGACGCCGTGCACGGACGCGACAGCGGAGGGTCGGCCGGCTCCGCGAACGGTTCGGCCGGCAAGGCGAACCTGTCGAAGGATTCCACCGACACTCCCGACCTGCTCAAGAAGCGCGAAACGCCCGCTCAGAGCGAGCGCCCGCCGTTCGACGCCGACGCCACCTGAATCCCGCCCTTCCCGACGAGCCGCACCAAGGTGGCTATCCTCCATCTGTCCGGATGTGAGGACGCCCGAGGGGGGCGGGCCGTGTCCGGACGCCACGGAACAAGGAGGCGGCCGGATAGATGGAGACCACGAGTCGGGTCGGAGCGCAGGGAGCACCCCTGACGCCCAGCACGTCCACAGCGGAGGGGGTGCCAGCAGCCCGGCGTACGGTCGACGGCTATCTGCGCGCGCCCTTCCCCTGGTACGGACTGGATGACGCGTTCACCGGGCCCCGCTGGCTGATGCAGGTCGGCACGGCCGCGGACGGCACGGTGCAGCACGGTTCCACGGGCCACGGCGAAGAGCCGTCCATAAGGCCCGCCACCGACGAAACCCAGGAGAAGGAGCGCTTCGCGGTGGTCGTCACCGTCGCCAGCAGCCCGGTGCGGCACAGTGGGGACGGTAAGGGCGTGCTGGAGGCCACGTCGGTCTCCTCCGCCGCCTGGCTGGCCGGTTCTGGCCTGCTCTTGTGCACCTGGCCCGCCCAGCTGGACCACTCGCTGCGCGACGACTGGCTGGACCAGCAGACCGAGACGGCCTTCGAGCTGGCCGACGACCTGTCCGGTCCGGCCTGGTCGTCGCTGTCACTTCCGGTCGACGGCGTACCGACGCCGTTCCACTACCGCGAGTCCGAGTACGGCTGGGTACTGGCCGGGGCCGGGGAGGGCGGCGTGATCCTCGGGGCGTACGGGCGGGGGATGAGCGCGTACGGCCTGGGCTTCTCGGTGATCAAGGACATCACGACGTACGACCAGGACTGACCGGCGCCGGTGGTACGTACGACGAAGGGGGCGCCGCCCACGCGGAGCGGCGCCCCCCTTCGGGGTACCCGGAACGGCCCGGGGACGCGTCAGAACTTGTTGCGCGGGGTGATGCCCAGCGACATGCCCGACAGGCCGCGCGCGCGGCCGCCCAGCTTGCCCGCGATCGTGCGCAGCGCCGCACCGGCCGCCGAGTCCGGGTCGGTCAGCACGACGGGCTTGCCCTCGTCGCCGCCCTCCCGCAGCCGTACGTCGATGGGGATGGAGCCCAGCACCGGCACGTTCGCGCCCGTCGTCTTCGTCAGTCCCTCGGCGACCTTCTGGCCACCGCCGGTGCCGAAGACGTCGACCATCTCGTCGCAGTGCGGGCACGGCAGGCCCGACATGTTCTCGACGACACCGACGATCTTCTGGTGGGTCTGTACGGCGATGGAACCGGCCCGCTCCGCGACCTCGGCCGCGGCCTGCTGAGGCGTCGTCACGACCAGGATCTCGGCGTTCGGCACGAGCTGCGCCACCGAGATCGCGATGTCACCGGTGCCCGGCGGCAGGTCGAGCAGCAGCACGTCCAGGTCGCCCCAGTACACGTCCGCGAGGAACTGCTGGAGCGCCCGGTGGAGCATCGGACCGCGCCACACCACGGGCGCGTTCCCGGGGGTGAACATCCCGATCGAGATGACCTTCACACCGTGCGCCGACGGCGGCATGATCATGTTCTCGACCTGGGTGGGCCTGCCGTCCACGCCCAGCATGCGCGGCACGCTGTGCCCGTAGATGTCCGCGTCGACGACGCCGACCTTCAGGCCGTCCGCCGCCATCGCGGCGGCCAGGTTGACCGTCACCGAGGACTTGCCGACGCCGCCCTTGCCGGACGCCACCGCGTAGACCCGGGTCAGCGATCCGGGCTGGGCGAACGGCACCTCGCGCTCGGCAGTGCCGCCGCGCAGGGCGCCCGCCAGTTCCTTGCGCTGCTCGTCGCTCATCACGTCGAGCTCGACGGAGACGCTTGTCACACCCTCGACGCGCTCGACCGCCTCGCGCACGTTGGTGGTGATGGTCTCGCGCATCGGGCAGCCGGAGACGGTGAGATAGACCGTGACGGCAACCGCACCGTCCGCCCCGATCTCGACCGATTTGACCATGCCGAGTTCAGTGATCGGTTTGTGGATCTCGGGGTCGTTCACCGTCGCCAGTGCTTCGCGCACCGCGTCTTCCATAGCCATACCGTGATGGTACGGCGCGTACCGCCGCCCCGGGAAAGCCCTCTCAGCGGTCGGCTTCGTCACTCTCGGAAGCGGGCTCCGGCGGGAATAGGGAGCGCCGCTCCTCCAGCTCCTTGACCAGGTCCAAGAATTCGGAGCGGATCCAGTCGCGGGTGGCGACCTCGCCGAGGCCCATCCGCAGCGCGGCGATCTCCCGTGTGAGGTACTCGGTGTCCGCGATGGACCGCTCGTTCTGCTTGCGGTCCTGCTCGTGGGTGACCCGGTCCCGGTCGTCCTGGCGGTTCTGCGCGAGGAGGATCAGCGGGGCGGCGTACGACGCCTGGAGGGAGAGCATCAGCGTCAGGAAGATGAACGGGTACTCGTCCCAGCGCAGGGCGGGGGGCGCGAAGATGTTCCAGACGACCCACAGGGCGATGGTCAGGGTCATCCAGACGAGGAACCGGCCCGTGCCCAGGAAGCGCGCGATCCGTTCCGAGAACCGGCCGAAGGCCTCCGGGTCGTACTCCGGCAGCAGCCGCTTGCGTGCGGGGCGCGGCTGGTCCAGCCGCACGCGGGACGCGCGCGGCAGCGCGCTCGAGCCCGTGGCGGTCCGGCCGCGCTCCCTCGGCTCGCCGCTCTTGTCAGCGCCCACGGACGGCCTCCCCGCCCTGGGCAACCCCCGGCGTCTGCGGCGGCGGCTCGTGGAATTCCGTCTCGCGCCAGTCGTCGGGCAGCAGGTGGTCGAGTACGTCGTCGACGGTGACCGCGCCGAGCAGCGAACCGCTCTCGTCCACGACCGGGGCGGCGACCATGTTGTACGCCGCGAGGTAACTCGTCACCGCGGGCAGCGGCGTGCCCGGCGACAGCGGCGGCAGATCGGACTCCACGACGGAGCCGACCAGGGTGCCCGGCGGCTCCCGCAGCATCCGCTGGAAATGCACCGTGCCGAGATACTTGCCCGTCGGCGTCTCGTCCGGCGGCCGGCAGACGTACACCTGAGCGGCCAGCGCGGGGGAGAGGTCCTGCTGCCGTACGCGCGCCAGGGCGTCCGCGACCGTCGCGTCGGGCCGCAGCACGATCGGCTCGGTCGTCATCAGACCGCCGGCCGTCCGCTCCTCGTACGCGAGGAGACGCCGTACGTCGGCCGCGTCGTCCGGCCGCATCAGCATCAGCAGCCGCTCCTTGTCCTCCTCGGGCAGCTCGGACAGCAGGTCGGCGGCGTCGTCCGGATCCATCGCCTCCAGGACGTCGGCCGCGCGTTCCTCCTTGAGCTTGCCAAGGATCTCCACCTGGTCGTCGTCGGGCAGCTCTTCCAGTACGTCGGCGAGCCGGTCGTCGTCGAGTGCGGCGGCCACCTCGGCGCGGCGCTTGGGCGTCAGGTGGTGCAGGGCGTTGGCGAGATCGGCGGGGCGCAGCTGCTCGAACGTGGCCAGGAGGCTCTCCGCGCCCTGTCCGTGCTCCTCCAGCGAGAAGCCGGTGACGGCGGACCACTCGACGGTCAGCGTCTCCCCGCGCCGCCGCAGCGCGCCGCCCTTGCCCTTGCGGACGAAGACCTTGTCGATCTCCCAGTCGCGGCGGGCGGGCAGCTGCGCGATCGACACGTCGAGGACCGTGACCTCCTCGCCGTTCTCGACCAGACGGACCCGGCGGTCGAGAAGTTCGCCGAGGACCAGGCGTTCGGTCGGGCGCTGCTCGAAGCGGCGCATGTTGACCACGCCCGTCGTGATGACCTGACCGGACTCCACGCCCGTCACGCGCGTCATGGGCAGGAAGATCCGGCGTCGGCTCACCACCTCGACGACCATGCCGAGCAGCCGCGGCGGCCTGCTGCCGACGCGCAGCATCGCCACCAGATCGCGCACCCGGCCGACCTGGTCACCGTTCGGGTCGAAGACGGCGATGCCCGCGAGGTGCGAGACGAAGACCCGGGGGGCGCCTGATGCCATGGAGTGCGCCTCCCTTTGTGGACAAAACGGGGCCGATAACGGGTTCAGGCTAGCCCGTGCCGGTCGGTGCCGCTCCAACGGGGCGTCCGGACGGCTCTCTGCCGGACGGCGTAGACGGCACGGGTACGCTGCCTGCTGCCACCCCGGACACCCGCATGAGAGGCAGTGCGCTTGTGACTGCATTTCCCCCGGCCGCCCGAGCCCGCCGGGCTGCCCTACTCGGCGTCGTGTGCGTCGGGCTGACCGCGGCGCTCACCGCCTGTGGTGAGGAACCGCAGGACCCGGACAAGGGGACCAACGGGGTGGGCAGACTCTCGGCGCCGGCCATCGAGGCCAAGGCGCGGAAGGCGGCGCGCGACGCGGAGTCGGTACGGCTCTCCGGCACCGTCGTCAGCAAGGGGCGCTCGTACAAACTGGACATGCGCCTGAAGGAGGACGGCGGCACGGGCTCCGTGACGTCCAAGGGCAGCACGTTCGAGCTGCTGCGCATCGACGACGAGCTCTTCATGAAGGCGGGCGCGGACTTCTGGGGCCACGGGGCGGGGCAGCCGTCCGAGTCCGACGAGTCCGACGAGGCGGCCGCGGGCAAGCTGGAGGACAAGTACGTCAAGGTCCCGGACGACGACCCGGCGTACGACCAGCTGCGCGGCTTCACGGACATGGACGTCCTGCTCGACGGCCTGCTCGGGCTGCACGGCAAGCTGAGCAAGGGTGAGCGCCTGAAGGTCGACGGTGTCCGCACGATCGAGGTCACCGGTGGCAAGGGCGTCGGCGGGACCCTCGCCGTGTCGCTGCTCGGCACGCCGTATCCGGTGAAGCTGGAGCGTGCGGGCGGGGCGGGCGTGGTGCGGCTGGCCGACTGGGACGAGGAGTTCGGGCTCGAGGCGCCGGACAAGGACGAGACGGTCGACTACGGCGGCCAGCTGCCGAAGACGTCGGACGCGTCCTAGCCCGTCCTCTCCTCCTGGCCCCTCTTCTTCTTCCGCTTCATGAGGAGGCGGGGGAGTGCAGCCGGGACGGGCAGCCGGGTCGTGGCGCCGGTCGGCAGGGGCCTGGCGGCGAGCGAGCCGTCCGGCAGGTCGGTGGTCGCGCGCTGCGGCTCCAGGCGCAGTACGCGGCACTCGCGGGCCCAGCGCTCGGTCATCTGCTCGGCGTCGGGCGCGTTCAGGCGCTTGCCCTTGAGCTCGGCGACCGCGGCCTCCCAGGCGTCGGAACCGGCCGGGTGCTCGGTGACGGTCGCCGTCCAGGCCACGAGCCGGCCGCCCTTGTCCTTGCTGCGCACGGTGACTTCGGCGTCGGCGCCGTCGGTCAGTCCCGGGAACGGCTGCTCGCCGGGGCCGTCCCCCACGACGTACGCGGCGCCGTCGTGCCAGACGTGCCAGAGGGAGCGGGCGGGACCGGTGCCTCGTACCCAGATGAGGCCGGACTTCTTGGTGGCCTCCTCGACGAGGGCCTGGTCGAGCAAGGTCTGCGTCATGCCTGCCAGCCTAGGCCCCGTGCCCTGCGAGGCCTTTCCCCACCCCGCCCGCGGAGGAAAGCTCCGCAGGACTCGCGGCCCCGCCTCTGGGACGGCCAACACCCGGACAGTTCCGTAACCGCATCAAGCCCCTTACCGTGTCCCTCGTGCCCGCAACAGCCCGCCGCCCCGACGGCATCAGAACCCCCGCGCCCACCCCGCCGCCCCCCGGCCTCCACAGCGCCCCCCGCGTCGACCTCGTCCTCCTCGGCGTAGCCGTCGCCAGCGTGTCGTTCTCGGCTCCGCTCATCGCCGCGACCGCCGCCCCCGCGCTCGCCATCGCGTTCTGGCGCAACGCCATGGCCGTCGGCGTACTGAGCCCCGTGGTGCTGCTCAAGCACCGCGCCGAACTCCGCCGCATGGCGCGCAGGCCGCTGCTGCTCGCCGTCGCCGCCGGGGCCCTGCTGGCCCTGCACTTCGGGCTCTGGCTGCCCAGCCTCCGCATGACGTCAGTGGCGTCCTCCACCGCGCTGTGCACGACCACGCCCATCTGGACGACGATCCTGCTGCGGATGCGAGGCCACCGGCCGCCCCGCATGGTGTGGGCCGGCACCGTGCTCGCCGTCGTCGGCGTCGTCATCCTGACGGGCGTCGACATGACCCTCTCGCCCCGCGCACTCGCCGGCGACGCGCTCGCGCTCGGCGGCGGGGTGGCGGCCGCCGGGTACGTCCTGCTCGGGGCCGAGGTGCGGCGGACGGTGAGCACGACCGCGTACACCTACATCTGTTACTCGACGACGGCGCTCATCCTGCTGGCGACGTGCCTGGTGGCCGGCGCCGACCTCGGCGGCTACGACGCCACCACCTGGCTCCAGCTCGCCGCGCTCACCGCCGCCGCCCAGCTCCTCGGCCACTCGCTCCTCAACCGCGTCGTCAGCACCCTGGGCCCCTCCGTCACCTCGACGGCGATACTCCTGGAGACCCCCGGCGCCGCATTGATCGCCGCGCTCTGGTTGGGGCAGCAGCCGCCGGTGGCCGCCTACCCCGCCCTGCTGGTGATCCTGGCCGGCCTCGCGCTCGTCGTCAGAGCCAGCCGTTCCGCTTGAGCGTGCGGTGGATGGAGACACACACCACCACGATGGAGCCGAGGACCAGCGGATAGCCGTACCGCCAGTGCAGCTCCGGCATGTGATCGAAGTTCATGCCGTAGACACCGCAGATCATGGTCGGTACGGCCACGATCGCCGCCCAGGACGTGATCTTTCGCATGTCCTCGTTCTGGGCGACGGTCGCCTGCGCGAGGTTGGCCTGGAGGATCGAGTTCAGCAGCTCGTCGAAGCCGACGACCTCCTCGTGCACGCGCGCGAGGTGGTCGGCGACGTCGCGGAAGTACTTCTGGATGTCCGGGTCGACGAGCCGCATCGGCCGCTCGCTGAGCTGCTGCATCGGCCGCAGCAGCGGCGCGACGGCCCGCTTGAACTCCAGCACCTCCCGCTTGAGCTGGTAGATCCGCCCGGCGTCGGAGCCCCGGGGGCTCCCTTTGGCCGGCGCGGAGAAGACATCGATCTCGACCTCGTCGATGTCGTCCTGCACGGCGGCCGCCACCGCGATGTACCCGTCGACGACATGGTCGGAGATCGAGTGCAGCACCGCTGAAGGCCCTTTGGCCAGCAGTTCCGGATCGTCCTGGAGCCGGTGGCGCAGCGCGCGCAGCGACCCCTTGCCGCCGTGCCGCACGGTGATGACGAAGTCCTTGCCGGTGAAGCACATCACCTCACCGGTCTCCACGACCTCACTGGTGGCGGTGAGTTCGGTGTGGTCGACGTAGTGGATCGTCTTGAAGACGGTGAAGAGGGTGTCGTCGTACCGCTCCAGCTTGGGCCGCTGATGCGCGTGTACGGCGTCCTCCACGGCCAGCGGGTGCAGCCCGAACTCGGCCGCGATACCGGCGAATTCGGCCTCGGTCGGCTCGTGCAGGCCGATCCAGGCGAAGCCGCCGCCCTCCCGCACCCGTGTCATCGCCTCGTGCGGCGTGAGGCACTCGGTGTCCTTCACCCGGCGACCGTCACGGTAGACCGCACAGTCGACGACCGCGCTGCTCGCGGACGGGTCACGGGTGGTGTCGTAACTGCTGTAGACGGTGCTGCTCTTGCGCAGGGACGGACGGACCGCTGCGCGCAGGTCACGGATCATCGACATGGCGGGCTCCTTCACGGAGAAGCCGTCTGCGAGGCATGGCACTGCCCGGAATGGAGACGTGCGGGCCACGGCGTCGGGGCGGCCGTACGTCGGCAAAGCGGGCGGCACCGCAAGGACGCGGTGACGGCGTTCGCTCAGACACGGATCAGGCAAAAACGAAGTGCTCTTCCGTCGCGCGAAGTGCCGTGGGCCCCGAAGGTTTCACCGGTTGGCGGCCGGGTACGAAGGGCTTCAGGCCCCGGGGAACACTGACGGTGTGGAAGAGCGGTTGGTACTGCCGGGACGACTTCGATCCACCGCAGCCCCACCTCCTCCGGCCGGTCCCCCTTGGGGGATGACGTGATGTCGGGGCTCGAAAGCCACGCTTCTGCGTGCTGCCCTGACCAGCGGCCAAGAGTATCAGCCCACTGTTGTGTCAAGGCTCTCCCTTTGCCCGTTCCGTACGCGACTTATGCTCGCGGCATGGGAGATGTTCTTGCGCTGGTCGAAGCCCGTTTGCGTACGACACTGGGTGAACCGGACGCGCGCGCCGCTGTCACGTTCCTCGGTACGGACCGTATGGAGGTGCTGCGCTTTGTGGACGGCGACGTCATCCGCTACGCCACCCTCGGTATGTCGGCCCAGCCGATGGCCGACCCGACCGCCGTCCTCGCCGACCCGGTGAAGGGCCCGCGCGCCGAGCTCGTGCTCTCGGTACGGGCCGGTCTCGCCGACACCGACAAGGTGCTGCGCCCGCTCGCGGTCCTCGCGGCGTCCCCGCAGGTCGAGGGCGTGATCGTGGCTCCGGGGGCCTCGCTGGACCTCGGTGGGCCGCTGTGGCCGGGGGCACCCTTCAGTTCCGTACTGGTCGCGGAGTCCGGCGGCCTGGTCGAGGACCTGGAGCTGGACGCCCCGATGGACCCGGTGCGCTTCCTGCCCCTGCTGCCCATGACGCCGAACGAGGCGGCGTGGAAGCGGGTCAAGGGAGCCCAGGAGCTCCAGGAGCGCTGGCTGTCCCACGGCACGGACCTGCGCGACCCGCTGCGCACGTCCGTGCCTCTCGACTGACGGGCGGCGCCGGTCAGTTGGTGAAGACCGCGACCCCGTCGCCGGTGGCGTGCGCGGGCTCGAGTTCCTGTGCGTCGTGGACCAGGGACGTGCGCCGGGCCCGTACGACGGCGGCCGCGGCGACGGCGGTCACGGCTGCCACCACGAACGGGACGTGGATGTCGCTCCACTCCTCGATCTTGGGGGCCAGGAAGGGTGCGGCGGCCGCCGCGAACCAGCGGACGAAGTTGTAGCCGGCGCTCGCCACCGGCCGGGGCGCGTCCGACACACCCAGGGCCAGTTTCGTGTAGACGGTGTTGTTCATGCCGATGAACGCGCCGGAGGCGATGGTGGCGGAGACCGCCACGGCGTGGTCGCCGTACCCGAGGATCAGCAGGTCGGCGGCGAGCATCAGCAGGGAGCCGCCGAGTGCCTTGAGCGAGCCGAAGCGCCTCCGCAGGCGTGGTGCGACAAGCACCGAGAAGACGGCGGGCAGCAGGCCCCAGGCGAAGAAGACCGCGCCCGACCTGTACGGCGTCATGTTCAGCACGAACGGCGTGAAGGCCAGCACCGTGAAGAAGGCGTAGTCGCCTACCCTCCGCCAGATCGTTGCAACATGCATAGAGTGAGCGAGAGGCTCCAATAATTGCAAGTTGCATCTAGTTTTCCCCGGCGAGGGCGCGCTCCGGACGGGTGATCGTCCTTGACGCGAGGACGGCCGGGGAGGACCGTTGGGCCCTATGAGGGGCGAACCCAGTTGCCCGAAGTGCGGTGGCCGGGTCAGGGCGCCCGGTCTTTTTGCCGACTCCTGGCAGTGCGACGTGCACGGGACGGTGCACCCGCAGCAGCCAGTGATCCCACCCAGCGTCGAGGCCCTCACCGTCGCGGTGAAGCGCGCCAAGGTGCCGGTGTGGATGCCGTGGCCGCTGCCGGTCGGCTGGCTGTTCACGGGGGTGACCTGTGCGGGTGACGACCGAAGTGGCTCACGTGCCACGGCCGTCGCCTGCTCGGGCCCGGGACCGCTCGGCGGTCTCGGCGAAATATTGCTCGTCGCGGAGGAGCTCGGAGTCGGCCTCGGCGCGCGCTACGCGGGTGTGGAGGGTCCCGATCCCGGTGCGTACATGAGCATGGACAAGCCGCCGCAGGTCAAACTGCTCGCGGCCGGACGGCCCACCCCGCTGTGGCACCTCTCCGGCGTCCCCGACGACCGCGCCGTCTTCGCGGGCGAGGCGTGCGGGCTGTGGCTGTGGGCGATCGTCTGGCCGGAGCAGTCGGGCCTGATGATGTACGACGAGCTGATACTGACCGACCTGCGCGAGGCGGGCGCGGAAGTGGACCTCGTGCCGTGCGGGGCGCTGTCCCCGCGACTGCTGACCTGACCGGCCGCGTCCGACCCGGGGCCCCGGTCCCCGCGGTGGGCGTGGGCCGATCCGGGGGTGTTCGATTCCCGGCTATCCTTGACCGGTCCCCCCGTCCCGCCGAGCCCCGGAGCCAAGCGTCGTGCGCATCGACCTGCACACCCACTCCACGGCTTCGGACGGCACGGACACCCCCGCCGAGCTGGTGCGCAACGCGGCGGCCGCCGGACTCGACGTCGTGGCCCTCACCGACCACGACTCCACGCGCGGGCACGCGGAGGCGATCGGGGCGCTCCCGACGGGTCTGACCCTCGTCACCGGAGCCGAGCTCTCCTGCCGCCTCGACGGCATCGGGCTGCACATGCTGGCCTACCTCTTCGATCCGGACGAGCCCGAGCTGGCGCGCGAGCGCGAGCTGGTACGGGACGACCGGGTGCCCCGCGCGCAGGGCATGGTCGGCAAGCTCCAGGAGCTGGGCGTACCGATCGAGTGGGACCGGGTGGCCCGTATCGCCGGAGACGGCTCGGTCGGCCGCCCGCACATCGCGTCCGCGCTGATGGAGCTCGGCGTCGTCGAGACCGTCTCCGACGCCTTTGTGCCCGACTGGCTGGCCAACGGCGGCCGCGCGTACGTCGAGAAGCACGAGCTCGACCCCTTCGACGCGATCCGCCTGGTCAAGGCGGCCGGCGGAGTCACCGTCTTCGCGCACCCGGGCGCCGCCAAGCGCGGCGACACCGTTCCCGAGAGCGCGATAGCCGCACTGGCCGCCGCGGGTCTCGACGGGATCGAGATCGACCACATGGACCACGACGAGCCGACCCGCGCGCGCCTGCGCGCTCTCGCCGCAGATCTCGGGCTGCTGGCCACCGGGTCCAGCGACTACCACGGCAGCCGGAAGACCGTACGGCTCGGGGAGTTCACCACGGACCCCGAGATCTACGGCGAGATCACGCGGCGCGCGACCGGCGCGTTCCCCGTGCCGGGCGCGGGCGGAAGCCCTCGGCCGTAACTCCGCCTGCGCGGCTCCGCTTTCCCGGTCACCCCTTCCTCGTAAGACCCTCTTCTCGCAAGGCTTCACTGTGCTCGACTTTGCCGTTTTCGGATCCCTCTTTCTCACGCTTTTTGTGATTATGGACCCTCCTGGGATCACCCCGATCTTTCTTGCCCTCACTTCGGGCCGGCCTGCCAAGGTGCAGCGCAGGATGGCCTGGCAGGCCGTCGCCGTCGCCTTCGGCGTGATCGCCGTATTCGGCGTGCTCGGCCAGCAGATCCTCGACTACCTGCATGTGTCCGTGCCCGCGCTGATGATCGCGGGCGGTCTGCTGCTGCTTCTGATCGCACTCGACCTGCTCACCGGCAAGACAGACGAGCCGACGCAGACCAAGGACGTCAACGTCGCGCTCGTACCGCTCGGGATGCCGCTGCTCGCGGGCCCCGGCGCGATCGTCTCGGTCATCCTGGCCGTCCAGCACGCCGGCAGCGCGAAAGCGCAGGTCTCGGTCTGGGCGGCGATCGTCGTCATGCACGTGGTCCTGTGGCTCACCATGCGCTACTCACTGTTGATCATCCGCGTCATCAAGGACGGCGGCGTGGTCCTGGTGACGCGCCTCGCGGGCATGATGCTGTCCGCGATCGCGGTGCAGCAGATCATCAACGGGGTCACCCAGGTGATCCAGGGCAGCTGAGCCGGGACCGGACGCACGAGCGCCCCCGTACGCGGTGCACGGGGGCGCCTACCTCAAAACAAACCTCTACTGAGTGTTATGAAGCCGAGGTCTCGGCCGGGCGGATGTAGATGCGCTGGCCGACTGAGGCGGCCTGCTGCACGATCCGGTTGACGGAGGCGGCGTCCACGACGGTGCTGTCAACGGCGGAACCGTCGACGTCGTCCAGGCGCATGATTTCGAAGCGCAAGGCTTCTCCCTTCGTCTGATCCTCCTGCTGGAGAACTATGTATGGGAACGCGAGGCTAGGCGCCTCGCGTTCTCTATGGGTTACAACGATGTGCCCACCACAGTCATTCCCTACGCTAAAGAAAACTTTCGGCTCTCTAAATACTCGCTGGTAGCCGGACCGGTTGTGCGCGCTCGGTCACGCCACGGACAATGAGAGCCGTATGGACGACGCACAGCCTTCGGGCCCCTCTGAACTCGCCAGGGTCACCGCCCGCCTGGAGCGCACCAACGAGCTGCTCCAGCGCATGCTTGCCGAGGTGGCGAAGACCCCTTCCACCCACGCGATCTTCGTCGACGCCGGCTATGTCTACGCGGCGGCCGGACTGCTCGTGACCGGGACCGAGGACCGCAGGTCCTTCGACCTCGACGCGGAAGGGATCATCGAGGCCTTCATCGACAAGGCCCGCACGATCTTCGCGGACAGCAGGCTGCTGCGCGTGTACTGGTACGACGGGGCCAGGCGCCGCATCCACACCACCGAGCAGCAGTCGATCGCCGAGCTGCCCGACGTCAAGGTCCGCCTGGGCAACCTCAACGCCAACAACCAGCAGAAGGGCGTCGACTCCCTGATCCGTACGGACCTGGAATCGCTGGCCCGCCACCGCGCCATCAGCGACGCGGCGCTGGTCGGCGGCGACGAGGACCTCGTCTCGGCGGTCGAGGCGGCGCAGGGCTACGGTGCACGCGTCCACCTGTGGGGGATCGAGGCGGGGGAGGGGCGCAACCAGGCCGAGCCGCTCCTGTGGGAGGTCGACAGCCAGCGCACGTTCGACCTCGAATTCTGCAAGCCGTACGTCACGCGGCGCCCGGTGACGACGTACGAGAACGAGGGCACCCCACGGCCGAGCCGCGAGGACGTCCGCTTCATCGGAGCGCAGATCGCGGCCGCCTGGCTGGGCGCGCGGGGCCGGGAGTCGCTGGCCGACCTGCTGCCGGGCCACCCCTACCTGCCGGGATCGGTGGACCAGGAGCTCCTGGTGGAGGCCGAGCGGCTCCTCCAGCGGTCCCTGCGCGGTCACGCGGACCTGCGGCGGGCGCTGCGGGACGGCTTCTGGCAACACCTTCAGGCGCAGTACTAGTCAGCTCTCTCCCGCCTTGGAGTACGGTGCCCGCGCGGTGCTAAAGGGCGTCCCAGAAGCCCGCCAGCGCCTTCGCGGTCTCCTCGGGGCGGTCGGTGTTCGGCGAGTGCTGGGCGCCCTCGATCACCGTCCGGTACGCGCCGAGCCGCCCGGCCATCTCGTCGATCAGCGGCACGGGCCAGGTGTCGTCGGAGGCGCCCGAGATCACATGCACCGGCAGCCCCACTGCGGCGAGTTCGTCCACACGGTCCGGCTCGCCCGTCAACTGCCGCCCGGTGGCGACGAGCTGGGCGGGGTTGTGCCGCAGCCAGCGGGCACGCAGGCCGGCGCCGTCGAGGTCGGTCTCCTCCGGCGGATCGAGCGCCCGCATGGCCTCCCACACCTGATCCATGGTCATGGCGCCGAGGGCTTCCGTCAGTAGGGAGATCTTCTGCTGCTGGGCGGGAGAAACCTCCGCGGGGCCGGACGACATGAGGGTCAGCGACGTGAACGGCGAAGCGTCGAGGAGTACGGCCGCGCGGGAGATCTGGCCGCCGAGCGAGTGCCCGACGAGATGCACCGGCGTGCCGGCGGCCCGGGCCTGAGCGAGGATGTCGAGCGCCAACTCGCCCTGGCTGTAGGCCTCTTGGCTCTCCGGTCCCTCGGACTCGTACTGGCCTCGTCCGTCGACCGCGACGACCCGGTAGCCCGCTTCCGCGAGCGGCACCAGCATCGCGATGAAGTCTTCCTTGCTCCCGGTGTACCCGGGCAGCAGCAGCGCGGTGCCCCTGGGCCGCGTGCCCCGGGGTTCCGCTTCGAGTGCGGCGAATACGCCGCGCGACGTGCGCAGGGACAGCGCGCGGGTACCGGGGGGCGGGGTGAACGTGGGCGGCCGGCTCATGCGACGAGGCTACGCGCCGATGGCCCGGCCCCCGCGAAGGGGGACCGGGCCATCGGCGACGCCGGCTGCTCAGCCTCGCTCGCTCAGCTCTCCGGCTGAGCGGCAGCGGCCGCGCGGGTGCGGCGGCGCGGAGCCTTCACCGGAGCGGCCTCCGCCTCGGCGGACGCGACGGCCTCGGCCGGCTTCGCGGCGCGCGTACGGCGACGGGGCGCCTTCTCGGGGGCGGCCTCGGGCTCCGCCACGGGGGCGGGGACCGTGGCCTCGGCGGTCTCGACCGCGGCGTCGGCGGTGCGGGTGCGGCGGCGGGTCCGCTTGGGAGCCTCGGGCTCCGCTGCGGGGGCCGGCGCCTCGACCGTTTCGACAGCGGCGACGGCGTCGGCGGTACGGGCGCGGGTGCGGCGGGTGCGCTTCGGCGCCTCGGGCTCCGCCGCGGGGGCGGGGGCCGGTGCCTCGGTTGTTTCGACCGCTGCGACCGTCTCGGCCGTGGCGTCGGCGGTGCGGGTGCGGCGGCGCGTCCGCTTGGGGGCCTCGGGCTCCTCCGCCGGGGCGGGGACCGTTGCCTCGACCGTCTCCACCGTCTCTGCCACGGCGGCGCGGGTACGGCGGCGGGGCTTCTTCGGGGCCTCGGGCTCCGCCGCGGGGGCGGGGACCGGAGCCTCCAGCGTCTCCACCGCGGCCTCCGTCACACGGGTGCGGCGACGACGGCGGGGGGTACGGGCCTCGGCGGGAGCCTCGGGAGCCGCAGGGGACTCCGGCGCCCCGGTGGCCGAGGGGCCGGCGGAGACCGCCGTCGCCTCGTCCGCCGACACCGGCGCGCCGTTGCGCGTACGACGACGCTGACGCGGCGTACGCGGCGCACGCTCCTCGGTGACGGCCGGCGCGGCGGCGGCCGGTGCGGACTTGCGCCCGCGGCCGCCCGTCTCGCCCAGGTCCTCGACCTGCTCCGCGCGCAGACCCGCGCGGGTCCGGTCGGCCCGGGGCAGTATGCCCTTCGTACCGGCCGGGATGCTCAGGATCTCGTACAGGTGAGCAGACGTGGAGTACGTCTCCTCCGGCTCGTCGAACGGCAGGTCCAGCGCCTTGTTGATGAGCTTCCAGCGCGGGATGTCGTCCCAGTCGACCAGCGTGACGGCGATGCCCTTCGCGCCCGCGCGGCCGGTGCGGCCCACGCGGTGCAGGTACGTCTTCTCGTCCTCGGGGGACTGGTAGTTGATGACGTGCGTCACACCCTCGACGTCGATGCCGCGGGCGGCGACGTCGGTGCAGACGAGCACGTCGACCTTGCCGTTGCGGAACGCGCGCAGCGCCTGCTCACGCGCGCCCTGGCCGAGGTCGCCGTGGACCGCGCCGGAGGCGAAGCCGCGCTTCTCGAGCTGCTCGGCGATGTCGGCGGCGGTCCGCTTCGTACGGCAGAAGATCATCGCGAGACCGCGGCCGTCAGCCTGGAGGATGCGGGAGACGAGCT
Source organism: Streptomyces sp. NPDC055287 (assembly GCF_053646035.1). Taxonomy (NCBI): domain Bacteria; kingdom Bacillati; phylum Actinomycetota; class Actinomycetes; order Kitasatosporales; family Streptomycetaceae; genus Streptomyces; species Streptomyces sp. NPDC055287. Next base: position 224,295 of record NZ_JBSHNE010000002.1, read on the forward strand.
CCGGCTTGTCCATGTTGTGCGCGCGGAAGACGTGCTGCGTGATGTTCGCGACGGTCGCGCCCTCGTCGTCGGGCGACGTGGCGCTGATGTGCGTCGGCTGCGACATGTACTTGCGGGCGAGGCCGATGACGGCGCCCGGCATGGTCGCCGAGAACAGCATCGTCTGACGCTTGGCCGGAAGCATCTTCATGATCTTCTCGACGTCGGGCAGGAAGCCCAGGTCGAGCATCTCGTCGGCCTCGTCGAGGACGAGCGAACGCACATGGGAGAGGTCGAGCTTCTTCTGGCCGGCGAGGTCCAGCAGACGCCCGGGTGTACCGACGACGATGTCGACGCCCTTCTTGAGCGCCTCGACCTGCGGTTCGTACGCACGGCCGCCGTAAATGGCGAGCACACGGACGTTGCGGACCTTGCCGGCGGTCAGCAGGTCGTTGGTGACCTGCTGGCACAGCTCACGCGTCGGTACGACGACGAGCGCCTGCGGAGCCTCGGTCAGCTTCTCGGGCGCCGCCCGGCCCGCCTCGACGTCCGCGGGGACGGTCACGCGCTCGAGCAGCGGAAGGCCGAAGCCGAGCGTCTTGCCGGTGCCGGTCTTGGCCTGGCCGATGACGTCGCTGCCGGAGAGCGCGACGGGGAGCGTCATCTCCTGGATGGGAAAGGGGGACGTGATGCCGACGGCCTCAAGGGCCTCGGCGGTCTCGGAAAGGATCCCGAGGTCTCGGAACGTAGTCAGGGTGCTGCCTCTTCTGTGAGACGCGACGCCACGCGAACGAAGGGGGTCGTACCGTGCCTGGTTTCGTCCGGCCGGAATTAGGGCCGGGAGGCGCGGGACCACGTGCCGTCGCTCAAGCGCTCGTGTCGCTGAGGGGGCCCCTCATCTTGCGGTCGTACGCCTTGGTACGCCCCGCGTGGAGGGCTGTCGGGTCGGAGCCGATCGGGCCACCGACCGGGCATCCTCATTCAATTGCGCCCGCGAAATGCCCTGGGCACTCTGCTAGCGCTTTACCACTGTACCCCGGAATCGCGCAGGTGTGTCGGTACGATTTCCCGGATCGGGGTGACAGCAGTGGCTGACCAGGCCCTTCCGCCCCGGGGAGAGCGGGCTATTGTGCGGTTCATGGAGACGCCTGACAACGCCATTTCACCCGAAGAGACACCCCGCACCGGTATCGCCGCCCAGGACTGGGCCACGGCGTCCACCGAGCCGAACTACCACGCCGCGGTCGTGGACCTGCTGGGCGCACTCGCGTACGGAGAGCTGGCGGCCTTCGAGCGCCTCGCCGAGGACGCCAAGCTCGCCCCGACGCTCGCCGACAAGGCGGAGCTGGCGAAGATGGCGTCGGCGGAGTTCCACCACTTCGAGCGGCTGCGCGACCGGCTGACCGCGATCGACGAGGAGCCGACAGCCGCGATGGAGCCCTTCGCGAAGGCCCTCGACGACTTCCACCGCCAGACCGCGCCCTCCGACTGGCTCGAGGGACTGGTCAAGGCGTACGTCGGTGACTCGATCGCCAGCGACTTCTACCGCGAGGTCGCGGAACGGCTCGACTCGGACACCCGCGCACTGGTGCTCGCCGTGCTCGACGACACGGGCCACGGGAACTTCGCGGTGGAGAAGGTACGTGCCGCGATCGAGGCCGACCCGCGCTGCGGCGGCCGGCTCGCGCTGTGGGCGCGCAGGCTGATGGGCGAGGCGCTCTCGCAGGCGCAGCGGGTCGTGGCGGACCGTGACGCGCTCTCCACGATGCTCGTGGGCGGCGTCGCCGACGGGTTCGACCTGGCGGAGGTGGGACGGATGTTCTCGCGGATCACCGAGGCCCACACCAAGCGCATGGCGGCGCTCGGCCTGGCGGCGTAACGCCGCGGACGGACGCTACGCCGCCGCCGAACGACGGATGCGGCCCCTGGGGCGGATGAGGAGCGACAGCAGAACCGCTCCCACCGCCACCGCGCCGATCAGCGTCGCCACGACATGACCCGGGCCGAGTGCGGAGTGGGTGACGTACGCGCCGAACAGGGCCCCGAGCGGCCCCGCGGCCAGTACGACACGCCGTGAGGGCAGCCGGTCCCCGAGCCGGTGGGCAGCCGCCCAGGCCAGGGCGAAGCCGAGGGCGATGGAGCCGAGAGCTTCCAGGATCACGTGGTTTCCTCCCGTGCAGCCAGGGTGCGAATCGGTCGTAGCCCGTACTACCCCCGCCCAGCGGAAGGCAACCCTCCCCTCCTCCGGTCCGGCGACGAGGCCGGCGTACGAGGGGATGCGAACAGACGGAACCGGCCCGGTGGGATGTCCCACCGGGCCGGTTCCGTCTGTGGTGCTGTGTGGTGCCGACGCCTACAGCGCGCCGAAGCCCACCCTGCGCGTCGCCGGCTCGCCGATCTCCACGTAGGCGATCCGGTCAGCGGGAACGAGGACCGTACGGCCCTTGTCGTCCTTGAGGCTGAGCAGCTGCGCCTTGCCGGCCAGCGCGTCGGATACCGCGCGCTCGACCTCCTCGGCGGACTGCCCGCTCTCCAGAACGATCTCCCGGGGCGCGTGCTGCACGCCGATCTTGACCTCCACGGCTATGTCCCTCCGACGGTCAGTGCTGCGGTGCGCGGTCGTCGCGCCGTACGCAGCACACATTAGCCCGGTGAGGCGACACGCAACGCTCCGACGCCGCACGCCAGAAGCGAACACGCATCGGGAACACTTCCCGTACACGCACCGGCACGGACCGCTTCACTCCCACGTCAGTGCTCGCTGCCGTGCAGCGGGAAGCCCGCGATGCCGCGCCAGGCGAGCGATGTCAGCAGCTGCACCGCGGTGTCGCGCGGGATCGTGCTGCCACTGGAGAGCCAGTAACGGGCGACGACCTGGGACACGCCGCCGAGGCCGACGGCCAGCAGCATCGACTCGTCCTTGGACAGGCCGGTGTCCTCGGCGATGACCTCACTGATCGCCTCCGCGCACTGGAGCGAGACACGGTCGACGCGCTCGCGCACGGCGGGCTCGTTCGTCAGGTCCGACTCGAAGACCAGGCGGAACGCGCCGCCCTCGTCCTGGACGTACGCGAAATAGGCGTCCATCGTCGCGGCCACGCGCAGCTTGTTGTCCGTGGTCGAGGCGAGGGCGGTGCGTACCGCCTGGAGCAGCGACTCGCAGTGCTGGTCCAGGAGGGCCAGGTAGAGCTCCAGCTTTCCCGGGAAGTGCTGATACAGGACCGGCTTGCTCACACCGGCTCGCTCGGCGATGTCGTCCATCGCCGCCGAGTGGTACCCCTGCGCGACAAAGACCTCCTGCGCCGCGCCCAGAAGTTGATTGCGTCGGGCTCGGCGGGGCAGGCGTGTGCCGCGTGGGCGTGCCGCCTCTGTCTGCTCGGTGGCTGTCACGCCGCCTCCCATGTCTTTCAGTGTCGCGGCCTTTCAACAGCACGGCCATTCCGTGCGCCGTGTGCGCCGCGCCCGCCATCGTACTTTTGGGTAACCCGGGTGTGCGCGGTGCGGACGGAGAATTTCACGGACCGGACGGCCGCGGAAGGACCGATCACATGCTGATCAGGTGCTGAGCAGGGACTTCGGCCGACCCCGTCAGCGATAGTCGTCCTCGTCGACGGTGACCACGCGGGCCTGCTCGGCGGCGTCCCCGTCGGCAGCCTCCCCGGTGTCGATGCCGGTCGGACGGTCGTCGTGCGTCTGCTGCCACTCCGTGCGCTGCTCGGCGGCGTCCGCCTCGGAGGCGTCGTCGTCGAGCTCGTCGGGTTCGTCGGAGGACCCCACGTCTGCGAAGGTCTCCGGGTCGGTCGGATCGACAGACATCTGGTTGCCTTTCGGGAGGAAGCACGGGGCGGCGCGTACGCCCTTTGCTCCGAGGGTAGATCTGTGACGGCGAACACACGATTCAGTGCGTGATCGTCTCGTAACATTGCCGCATGCCTTCGACCGAGCTGCCCGGGTCCAGCCTCGCCGCCGCCACCGCGGTGCCGCGGGTCAGCGCCGTGCGGGTCGCCGACGGGGAGAAGCTGCGCTCCGTCACCCTGCCGGGACTGACGCTGAACCTACGCACGCGGCCCCCGGCACGCACCGGCCTGCCGGCCGCGCTGTACGTGCACGGGCTCGGCGGGTCCTCGCAGAACTGGTCGGCCCTGATGCCGCTGCTCGCCGACCACGTCGACGGCGAGGCGGTCGACCTGCCCGGCTTCGGCGACTCCCCGCCGCCCGACGACGGCAACTACTCGGTCAGCGGCCAGGCGCGCGCGTGCATCCGGCTGCTCGACGCGGGCGGCCGCGGCCCCGTCCACCTCTTCGGCAACTCGCTGGGCGGCGCCGTCGCCACGCGCATCGCGGCCGTCAGGCCCGACCTGGTGCGCACGCTCACGCTCGTCTCGCCCGCTCTCCCCGAACTCCGGGTGCAGCGCACGGCGGTGCCGACCGGACTGCTCGCACTGCCGGGAGTCGCCTCGCTGTTCGCCCGGCTCAGCAAGGACTGGACCGCGGAGCAGCGCACGCGCGGGGTGATGGCGCTCTGTTACGGCGATCCCGAGGCGATCACGCCCGAGGCCTTCGAGCACGCCGTGCAGGAGATGGAGCGGCGGCTGGAACTGCCGTACTTCTGGGACGCGATGACGCGCTCGGCGCGAGGCATCGTCGACGCGTACACACTGGGCGGACAGCACGGTCTGTGGCGGCAGGCGGAGCGGGTGCTCGCGCCGACGCTGCTGGTGTACGGAGGGCGGGATCAGCTCGTGTCGTACCGTATGGCGCGCAGGGCGGCCGCGTCGTTCCGCGATGCGCGGCTGCTGACCATGCCCGACGCCGGGCACGTGGCGATGATGGAATATCCGGAGGCGGTCGCCAGCGCTGTCCGGGAACTGATCAATGACAGCGGTAGGAGCTGATCCGGCGCGTGGGACGTCATAGTCGCCGAGGCCCCGCACCCAAGGGGACTGCCGAGAAACCCGCCATACCGGGCACCGGTGAGGCAGCCGCGGCAGGTCCGGACGCGGGGGACGGACGGCGCGGACGGGTGAGAGACGCGGGGTACGACGCCGCGCCGGCGCCCGCGCCCCAGCGGCCGCAGCAGCGGCATCAGCAGTACGGCGGCACTCCGGCTCACGGGGTGCCGCAAGTGCGCGGCGGGCATCCCGAGCAGCGGGAGTCGGGCGGCGGCTGGGGTGCGGCGCCCGGCGGCAGGTACGGCGACTGGCAGGGTGCTCCGCGCGGGCCGCAGGGACGGCCGCCGGGCCCGCCGGGACCGCAACAGGGCCCGCCGGGAATGCGGCCCCAGGGCCACACGCAGCCCCAGACCCAGGCGCGTTACGCGGCGGCCGGAGCCCGGATTCCGGGACCGCGGCAGGAGTTCGTCGAGGCCTTCGACGCGCCGTCCGGGACTCCGCCGGAAGGCGATCCGTACGGCCCGGTCACCGGCCGGGACGAGACCGCTGCCACGGCCTCCGCCGCTGACGCCGGCCACGACGACGATCCCCACGACGCATACGACGCCGCGCCCGCCAAGGGCGCCAAGGGGCGGGCCTTCACCGGGATCGCCGCGGCCGCGGTGACCACCGTGCTCGCCGTGGTGGTGGCCGGGCAGGTCGCCCAGGGCGAGCAGGACCCCGTCGCGGCCCCGGCCACCGGGGACAGGAACACCCGTGAGAGCGACGCCTCGCGTTCGGACGCCCGGCCGACGCCGTCCCGGGGGGTGGCAGATGCCCCGGCGACGTACGCGCAGCAGATGGCCAGGACCTACCCGATCGACCCGAAGCTGAAAGGCGGAGGCGACTTCCAGGCGATCGGCGGGTTCGACAAGGCGCCGGGCAAGGGGCAGAAGTACTCCTACCGGGTGGACGTCGAGAAGGGACTCGGCCTCGACGGCGCTCTCTTCGCCCGTGCCGTGCAGGAGACCCTCAACGACGACCGGAGCTGGGCGCACAACGGGGCCATGACGTTCGAGCGGATTTCCTCGGGCCGGCCCGATTTCGTCGTCACGCTCGCGAGTCCGGGCACCACCGGTGTGTGGTGTGCGAAGTCCGGCCTCGAAACGCTCTCCGGAAACGTCTCGTGCGATTCGGCGGCGACCGAGCGCGTGATGATCAACGCGTTCCGGTGGGCGCAGGGGGCCGATACGTTCGGCAAGGACAAGATGTTCGCCTACCGGCAGATGCTCATCAACCATGAGATCGGCCACCGGCTCGGGCACGGTCACGAGAATTGCGAGACGCCGGGCGAACTCGCGCCCATCATGCAGCAGCAGACGAAGTCGCTCGACATCGACGGCGTCAAGTGCAGGCCCAACCCCTGGGTGTTCCCCGGCAGTTGAGCCTCCGCTGCGCGCCGGCCACAGCCTGACGCCCCGTAATCGAAAGGCCCCTTAGCGCGACAGAACGCTACGGCGGGGCGAAAGTTACGCGTGTTCACCCCTTTTGGTGGCGCGATGGACAACCGTCCGTCGCGTCACCGGCATGTCCGCATACGGTCGGTCCCGCTGCGAGTCGCCGGACCAACGGCGGCCGCCCACAAGGGAGATCGGGGGTGTGCTCGTGCGGATCGGACTGCTCACGGAGGGTGGCTACCCGTATGCGACAGGTGAATCCAGGCTCTGGTGCGACCGGCTCGTGCGCGGGCTCGCGCAGCACGCGTTCGACATCTACGCCCTGAGCCGCAGCGCCCGGCAGGAAGCGGAAGGCTGGATCCCCCTGCCGCCGCAGGTGCAGCGGGTGCGTACCGCGCCGCTGTGGGCGCCGGAGGACGACGGCAGCACCTACGGCCGGCGCGAACGGCGCCGCTTCGCCGGGCACTACCGGGAGCTGGTCGACGCCGTCTGTGCGCCGGACGAAGAGGACGCCGGCCGGCGTTTCGCCGCCGGGCTCTACGGACTCGCGGAGCTGGCCGGGGAGCACGGCGGGCTGCACGCCGCCCTGCGCTCCGAAGTCGCCGTGCGCGCCCTCGAAGCCGCCTGCCGCGCGCCGGGCGCCAACCGTGCCGTACACGCCGCCAAGGTCCCCGACTACCTCGAGTTCGCCGACCTGCTCGAGCGCGCTCTGCGGCCCCTCTCGCTGGACTGGTACGACGACGAGAGCCTCGGCGCCGTCGATCTGTGCCACGCGGCGTCGGGCGGGTCCGCCGCCCTGCCGGGGTTGCTGGCCAAACGCTTCTTCGGCGTTCCGCTGCTGGTCACCGAATACGGCGTACAGCTGCGGGCGCGCTACCTCGCGGCGGGCGACACGGCCCGGAGCGCGCCGGTACGGACGCTGCTCGCCTCCTTCCACGGCAAGCTCGCCGCCGAGGTGTACGACCGGGCCTCCCTCATCACACCGGGCAACACGCACGCCAGGCGGTGGCAGGAACGGTGCGGCGCCGACCGCGCGAAACTGCGCACCGTCTACCCCGGCATGGAGTCCGAGTGCTTCGCGGCGCTCGGGGAGGGGGGCGACGGCGGCGACCCGAGCACGCTGGTCTGGGTCGGGCGCGTGGAGCCGGCGAAGGACCTCATCTCGCTGCTGCACGCCTTCGCCGAAGTGCGAAAGGCGGAGCCGCAGGCGCGGCTGCGGATCGTTCACAGTCGGCACGGGCAGGGTGCGGAGGCCGCCGCGTATCTCGCGCACTGCGAGGCGCTGGCCACCCAGCTGTTCCCCGACGAGGCGGCCGACGCGCACGCCGTCGGTGACAACCCCGTCTCCTTCGAGGAGATCGGCGGGCCCGAGGTACCGGACCTCGCCGCCGCGTACGCGGCGGGCAGCGTGGTCGTCCTCTCCAGCGTCGTCGAGGGCTTCCCGGTCAGCCTCGTCGAGGCGATGTTCTGCGGGCGCGCCACGGTCTCGACGGATGTCGGCGCGGTCGTCGAAGTCATCGGTGGTACGGGCCTGGTGGTCCCGCCCCGCAATCCCCGCGCCCTGGCCGACGCCTGCGGGGCGCTGATGCGCGATCCGCAGCGGCGGGAGCGGCTGGGAGCGGCGGCACGCGCACGTGCGCTCGAACTCTTCACTGTCGAGCAGAACCTGGCGGCATTTCGAGGCATTTACCTGGAGCTGATCTCGCACTGCCCGGTGCGGCGGGAGCCGGTGGGCGCGGACGGCGAACCCCTGCTCTTCGCCCACCCGGCGGAAGCGCACGTGCCGGGGCGGTGGGCCGGCGGCGGGGCGTCGGCCCCGGGCTGGGCGGACGCCGCGGACCCTTCGCAACGCGTGGGCGCGGGTGCAGGACCGGGGCTGGGGGAGCGCGATGTCTGAGCGCCGCCGCGGGCAGGACCCCGCGAGACCCCCGGCGACGACGACGGCCCCGGCGGCGACCGCCACCGCACCCCTCGCCACCGCGCCGGCTGTGAGCGCGCCGGCTGTGAGCGCACCGGCCGCCGTCGGAGCCGTAACCACGTCCGTCAGCGCAGGAGGTACGCCGATGAGCGCATCCCGGATGCCGGCCGCCCCCGGCGGGGACGCGTGGGACGGGACCCGTACGCCCGCGAGCCCCGGCGGGTGGGACGGTGGCAGTGAGGGTGACGCGCAGGCACTGGCGGCCGGGTCCGTGGCCGCCGCTGCCGGTCGCGCCGCCGCGCCGCCGCGCCGTGGGCCCGCCGATCCGGTGCGGGCGCTCATGCACCGCCATCGCGATCTGTGCGAGCGGGCCGTCGATCCGCTGGAGATCGCCGCGGGGCTCGAAGCGCACGGGGTGACCGACCGGACCGCCGCCCGTTTCCGGCACCGGGACGTGTTCGGGCTCGCCGAGGAACTGTACGCACGCGTGCCGCGCGCCGGAGACAGCGCAGGGCAGGAGCCCGAGCGCGAAGCTCCCGCGCGCGCCGGCTGGGTCGCGTACGCGCTGCTGCCCGGAGCCGCGTGCGCTCTCACGGCCACCGGGCTCGAACTCACCTCCGGGCGCGTGTGGTTGGCGGTCGCCGCGACCGGGGTGCTGGTCGTGGCTGTCGCCCTCGCCCTGTGCCTGCGCCACGGGCCCCTGCGCGCCGAGGGGCGCACGGCGCCCGCCGCACGCCTGTGGGTGTGCTGGCTGCTCGGGTACGCCGTCCTCGGCGACGGCCTGCTCGACGCGCTCATCGCCGGGGGCCCCGACGGACCCTGGCCGATGGAGACCACTCCGCTCGTGGCCCTCGCCGCAGCCTTGGGGCCCGCCGCCTGGTGCGCGCACGTCCTCGCCGTACAGGCGCGGCGCAAACTCGTCGCGAGCCGTGGCACCGAGGAGTTCGGGGCGTCGTTACGGCCGCTGCTGCTCGCCGTCACGGGCCTTTTCGTGGGCGCGCTCCTCTGCCTCCAGCTCGCGGTGGCAAGCGTGACCGGCGGCAACGGCCGGGCCGGCCTGGCGGCCGGTGTCGCCCTCGGCGCGCTGCTGTTCGTCGCCCGGCTGCTGACCGTCCACGGCTTCCCCCGGCCCGCCTCCGCCGGGCTCGCCACCGCGGCCACCTTGCAGGCGACCGCCCTCGCGGCCGTACTCGCCGCCCGCCTGCCGGGTTGTGACCCCCTCGCCCGGCCCGTCGAGCGCCTCGTCGACGCGGGCGGCGCGGGCGCCGTCCCCGCCGTCGCCTGCGCCGTGGCCGCGCTCGCCCTGCTCGTCCATGCCACCGCGGCCCTCTCCCGGACGTCGGCGCACGCCGGCCGGACCGTGACCGCCGACCCGGAGCCGCAGCGCCCCGACGGCCGTCAGGGACCGAGCGGCCGGCCCGGGCCCGACGGCCGCCACGGACCGGACGTCCGTCCCCGGCCCGAAGGCCGCCACTGACCGCACCGATCCGCCACAGCCTCCCGCGGAGCCGACGCCGCGGGCGTACACCGCAGCACTCACCGCAACATCCCCGAAGGAGAACGTGACCATGACCCCCCAACCCCCAACTTCAGCCGGTCGGCACCGAGGGGACGCGCGATGAGGGTGCTGCTGCTGGGAGCCAACGGATATCTCGGCCGCTTCGTCGCCGACCGGCTGCTCGCCGACCCGGCCGTGCAGCTCACCGCCCTCGGGCGGGGCGACGACGCCGACGTACGGTTCGACCTCGCCACCGGCAGTCCGGGGGCGCTGACCCGCTTCCTGGACGCCGTACACCCCGGAGTCGTCATCAACTGCGCCGGCGCCACCCGCGGCGGCGCCCGCGAGCTGACCCGGCACAACACCGTCGCTGTCGCGACCGTCTGCGAGGCGCTGCGCCGCAGCGGCTGTGGAGCGCGGCTCGTACAGCTGGGGTGCGCCGCCGAGTACGGGCCCTCGCAGCCGGGATCGTCCACCGCCGAGGACGCCGTGCCGCGCCCCGGCGGCCCGTACGGCGTCAGCAAGCTCGCCGCCACCGAGCTGGTGCTCGGCTCGGGGCTCGACGCCGTCGTGCTCCGGGTGTTCTCACCGGTGGGTCCCGGTACGCCCGCGGGCTCGCCGCTCGGCAGGCTCGCCGAGGCGATGCGCCGTGCCATGCAGTCCGGGGACGGGGAACTGAAGCTCAGCGGTCTCGGCGTACAGCGCGACTTCGTCGACGTACGCGACGTGGCGCGCGCCGTGCATGCCGCCTCGCTCTCCGCCGCGCAGGGCGCCGTCAACATCGGCACCGGTCGCGCGGTCCGGCTGCGGGACGCCGCCGCGGTCCTGGCCAGGGTCGCGGGCTACGGCGGCGCCCTGCACGAACTCGACGCGCCTTCCGGTTACGTCCCGGGCAGCGCGGCAGCGGCGGCGCGCAACGGGGGAGTGGGCAGCGTGCTCTCCTCGGTGGGCGCGCCGCGCGGCGAGATGTCCCCGGAGCACATGGGGGCGCCGTACCCCTACCCGGACGGCTGCGGAAGCTGGCAGCAGGCCGATGTGCGCACCGCGCGCGACCGGCTCGGCTGGCGGCCCCGGATCAACCTGGAGGAGTCGCTCGCCGACATCTGGATGGAGGCGGCATGCCGCATCTGACCAGGCCCCGGCGGCAACAGGCCGCGACCGCCGCCGACCGCATGGGCCTCGGTGTCCCCGGCTACGCCCACCCGCTCGTCGCCCCGGTCGAATGGGGCGAACTCACCCGCCCGGGTACGCCGCTGCACTGGGTCGCGCTCAACGTGTCCAACGGTCCGGGCGACCGCCCCGACCCGCACTGCCTGGAGGCCGCGGGCCGTCTCCGCAACACCGGGGTGCGGGTCCTCGGGCGGCTCGACATGGCGTACGGGGGGCGGTCCTTCGGCGAGCTGGTCTCCGACGCGCACCGGTTCCGCGACTGGTACCGCGTCGACGGCTTCTATCTGGACCGCTGTCCCAGCGACCGGACGGACCTGCCCGGGGTGCGGCGCGTGACCAAGACGGTGTCCGGGCTGGCCGAGGGCGGCGGACACCTGGTCCTCGGCCACGGCACGCACCCGTATCCCGGCTACGCGGAGCTCGCCGGGCAGCTGGTGACGTTCTCGGGGCCGTGGACGGACTACCGCTGGTCACAGGTGGCGGAATGGACGGCGGACCACCCGCCGGAGCGCTTCTGTCACCTGGTGCACGGGCTGCCGCGGACCCATCTGGAGGAGGCCGTCCGTATCGCCCGCTGGCAGGGCGCCGGGACGGTCTTCATGACGGACCGGACCGTCGGCAGCGACTACAGCGACTCCGGAGACCTCTGCGGCGGTGACGGACAATCCGACCCATTCGAGACACTGCCCGGGTACTGGGACGAAATCGTCTCGCGGATCGGACCGGGTGTCTCGGAATGAGGAGGGGCGTGGCAGTGTTACGCGGAGAACAACCGTACTGATTGACCGACCTACGGAGTCCCCGTGTCGCTGCCACCCCTGGTCGAGCCCGCTGCCGAGCTCACTGTTGACGAGGTTCGCAGGTACTCCCGCCACCTGATCATCCCGGATGTCGGGATGGACGGGCAGAAGCGGCTGAAGAACGCCAAGGTGCTCGCCGTGGGCGCCGGCGGCCTGGGTTCGCCCGCGCTCATGTACCTCGCCGCGGCCGGCGTCGGCACGCTCGGCATCGTGGAGTTCGACGAGGTCGACGAGTCGAACCTGCAGCGCCAGATCATCCACAGCCAGGCCGACATCGGCCGCTCCAAGGCAGAGTCCGCCCGCGACTCGGTCCTCGGCATCAACCCCTACGTGAATGTGGTCCTTCACGAAGAGCGGCTCGAAGCCGAGAACGTGATGGAGATCTTCTCCCAGTACGACCTGATCGTCGACGGCACCGACAACTTCGCGACCCGCTACCTGGTCAACGACGCGTGCGTGCTGCTCAACAAGCCGTACGTCTGGGGTTCGATCTACCGCTTCGACGGCCAGGCGTCCGTGTTCTGGTCCGAGCACGGCCCCTGCTACCGCTGCCTCTACCCGGAGCCCCCGCCGCCGGGCATGGTCCCGTCCTGCGCCGAGGGCGGCGTGCTGGGCGTGCTCTGCGCGTCCATCGGGTCGATCCAGGTCAACGAGGCGATCAAGCTCCTCGCCGGCATCGGCGAGCCGCTGGTCGGCCGACTGATGATCTACGACGCTCTGGAGATGCAGTACCGCCAGGTCAAGGTCCGCAAGGACCCCGACTGCGCGGTCTGCGGCGAGAACCCGACCGTCACCGAGCTCATCGACTACGAGGCCTTCTGCGGCGTCGTGTCCGAGGAGGCGCAGGAGGCGGCGCTCGGCTCGACGATCACTCCCAAGCAGCTCAAGGAGTGGATCGACGCGGACGAGAAGATCGAGATCATCGACGTCCGTGAGATCAACGAGTACGAGATCGTCTCGATCCCCGGCGCGCGGCTGGTCCCGAAGAACGAGTTCCTGATGGGCAGCGCCCTCCAGGACCTGCCCCAGGACAAGCGCATCGTCCTGCACTGCAAGACGGGTGTCCGCAGCGCGGAGGTCCTCGCGGTGCTGAAGTCCGCGGGCTTCGCGGACGCGGTGCACGTCGGTGGCGGAGTCATCGGTTGGGTCAACCAGATCGAGCCGGAGAAGCCGATCTACTAGGCCCGGCTGTCTCCCGGCCCTGTTGCCGGTCCTGTTGTACGTACGAAGGGGCCGCCCCGCACGTCATGTGTGCGGGGCGGCCCCTTCGCGTGTGCCGACGACGTACGCCTCGCCGTCCGGTCAGCGGTCCGAGGCCAGCAGCTCGGCCACCCTTTCGAGCGCGGCGGGTGCCAGATTGCGGCGCAGCACCTCGACCAGCTCCTCCGGCGTACTGCGGCTGTCGAGGGTGATTACGCCGTAATCGCGCCGCCGTGCCTTGGGCACGGGTGCGGGCGCGTCCTGCGCGGGGCCGGGCAGCCGCTGTTCGTCGCGCGGCAGCCGAGCGATCCGCCGTGCGTCCTCGACGGAGACCCGGCCGTCGGCCAGCGCCTCCTGGAGATCCCCGCGAAGCCTCATCAGCGAGAGCCGCTGGGAGACGAACCCCTGGGTCTTGCCGATCCGGGCCGCCACCTGCCGTTGGGAGTAGCCGTACGAGGTGATCAGCCCCTGGAGGGCCTGGGCCTGCTCCAGCTCGGTGAGGTCGTCGCGCTGGACGTTCTCGATCAGCGCGTCCTCGTCGGTGCGCGTCGCGTCCTCGCGTACGAGAACCGGCACCTCGCGCAGTCCGGCGAGCTTGGCGGCGGCGAGCCTGCGGTGGCCGTGCAGGACGACGTACGGGGCGTCGCCGACGGCCGCCTCGTGCTGCGGATGCGCGGCGAGGAAGGTGCCTCGGGAGACGACCCCGAGGGACTGGAGTACTCCGCGTTCGCGCAGCGTCTCCGCCAGGCCGTCCAGGTCGCGCAGTTCGTGGCGCGGGTTGTCGGGATTCTCGGCGAGGTCCGTGACGGGGACGGTCAGCGGGTACGTGTCCCGCCCGGCCGGCGGCGCGGGCTCGCCGCCCGGTGCGAGCAGGGTGGCGAGGTCGGTGCGGCGGCCCATCAGCGCACCCCCGCCTTCTTGGCGGCCCGGGTACGCCTGGGCCTCGCCGGGGCCGGGATCACCGCCAGGCCGACCTCCAGGGCGAGGCGGAAGAAGTCCTCGCGGGCCTGGAGGGCGACGCGGTTGGCGCCGTACTGCGTGACGACGAGGCCGTCCGCCGACGCGCGGGTGTGCAGCTTGTAGTGGCGTACGACGGTGCGCGCGAGCGGCCAGCCCTGCGCCTCGACGAACGCCCGGGTCTGGTCGAGGTCCGCCTTGCCGTCGCGGGGGTCCCAGTTGTTGATGACCACCCGGAACGGCAGTCCGCGCGGCTTCACGACGCGCTCGATGGTGCGCTGGGTGGGCTGGAAGCCGAGCGGTTCGGGCTCGATCGGCACGATCACGTCGTGCGCGCTGTCGAGGACGGCGCGCAGCGCGTCGGCGGCGCCCCCCTTCCCGAGCGGATCGTCGCCGTCGGTCTCCGCGAGGTCGAGCCAGCCGGGGGTGTCGACGAAGACGTGCTGGGCGGAGGGGATACGGGAGAGCGCGGCGAGACCGGGGAGGTCGTCGTGCGCCTGCACGAAGTCGAACGGCAGGCCGTCGCCGACCCGTTCCGACCACCACACGGCGGATCCCTGCGGGTCGATCGACACGGCGACGACGGGCGGCCGTTCACCCTGGGACCCGGCGCCGAGCACGTCGGCTGTGACTGCGGCGAGGTTGACGGCGAGCGTGGATTTACCCACGCCGCCCTTCTGATTGAGGATCACGTGTACGTGTGCCACGACCACTCTCCCTGATTCGCGCAAATCCGACATTCGGTATTTACGGTCACTGTGACAGTGGCGCGCGGGCCTGCGCCGCGTACACGCCGGAGGCAGCGCTGTCCGGCTGCTAGGAGCAGGTGGTGTTGTTCGCCGGGACCTTGCCGTTCAGGAAGTAGCGGTCCACGGCGCGCGCTATGCAGCCGTTGCCCGTGAGGTACGCCCCGTGGCCCTCGCCCTCGTACGTGATCTGCACACCCACGCCTTCGCCCAGCTCCTCGACCATCCGCACCGAGCCCTCGTACGGCGTGGCCGAGTCGCCCTTGCCGCCGATCACCAGGAGAGGGTCCGCGCCCCGCGCGCCGACCTCGGGCGTCACGTGCTCGCCCTCGACCGGCCAGGAGGCGCACCAGCCGGCCAGGTCCCACGCGAGGTAGGGGCCGAAGGCGGGAGAGACCTTACGGAAGTCGGCCAGATGCGTCGCCCTGACCTCGTCGCCGCTCACGCGCCCCCGGGCGTCGGCGCAGTGGATGGCCCGCTGGGCGTGCTGATCCGTGCCGTAGTGCCCGCTCCCGTCGCGGTTGTTGTACGAGTCGGCGAGCCGCAGCAGCGTCCTGCCGTCGCCGTTCTCCGCCTCGCGCAGGGCCTTGGTGAGCGTCGGTCTGCTGTCCTCGCTGTAGAGCTGGGACAGTATGCCGGTGACCGCGAGGCTCTGGGTGAGCGGACGGTCCGTACCGGCCGTCAGGGGC
Organism: Streptomyces sp. NPDC055287; assembly: GCF_053646035.1. NCBI lineage: Bacteria > Bacillati > Actinomycetota > Actinomycetes > Kitasatosporales > Streptomycetaceae > Streptomyces > Streptomyces sp. NPDC055287. The sequence continues at coordinate 239,580 of NZ_JBSHNE010000002.1, forward strand.
TTCTTGTCCAGCCGGTCGAGGAGCCGTACGACACGGGCTGTGCCGGCCTCGGCGGTCGTGCCCGTACTCCTGAAGTAGTGGTCCAGGGCGCGCTGGAAACCCATCGCCTGGTTGCGCGAGTGACGGACGAAGTCCGCGGACGGGTCGACGACCGCGTCCAGCGCCATGCGCCCGGCCCGCTCCGGGAAGAGGTGGGCGTACGTCCCGCCCAGCTCCGTGCCGTAGGAGAAGCCGAAGTAGTTCAGCTTCCGGTCGCCGAGGACCTGGCGGATCAGGTCCATGTCGCGGGCGGCGCTGCTCGTCGCGACGTGCGGCAGGACCTTGCCGGAGCGCTCGGCGCAGCCCGCGCCGAAGGCGGCCGAGTCGTCGAGGTAGGCCTTTTCCTCGGCGGGGGTGTCGGGCGTGAAGTCCAGCCGGAAGGACGCCTCGGTCTGCTGGTCGCTGCGACAGACGACGGCGGAGCTGGCCGCGACACCGCGCGGGTCGAAGCTGACCAGGTCGTAGCGGGTGTGCAGGGCCGTGAAGCTCGGGGCGTGGCCGGGCATCGACGCCACGCCCGAGCCGCCGGGCCCGCCGAAGTTGAACAGGAGGGACCCGATGCGCCGGTCGCCGTCGGTCGCCTTCGAGCGGATCAGTGCGATGCCGATCGTCTCGCCGTCCGGCTCGCGGTAGTCCAGCGGCGCGGTGAGGGTGGCGCACTGCCAGGCGCTGCCGGGCGGCTGGGCGCCGCCGCCGGCCCCGAGGGGCGCGGAGCACCGCTTCCAGTCGAGCCCCTGGCCGGTGAGCGCCGCGGGCAGGACGGGCCGCTTGGCCTGGTCGCTGCCGTCCCGGCCGGGGGCCCGGTGTTCGGGTGTGGCGGACGCGGGGGCGGTGGGTGACGACGTGGGCCTGTCGCCGCCCGCGGAACCGCTGCCGCAGCCGGTGACTGTTGCCGCCGTGAGGAACGCGGCGGCGGCCAGGGTGCCTGCCCGTACAAGATTCGCCATCGTGGCCCCCCACCAGCACCCAGGACTCGAATACAGATTCGTCATCCTAGGCGGCCCCACTGACACCCGCCCCGACAGCCCGACGGAGAGCCCTGCCGGGAGCCCCGCCGAGAGCCCTGTCGAGATCCCCGAGCACCACCGACAGGTCGGCCGACCGGCAGCGCTGCCGACAGACCTGCCGGGAGCCGGCCGGCAGGCGCCTACGGGCACACGGTCCCGTTGGCCGGGACCTCGCCCCGCAGCAGGTAGGCGTCCACCGCCGCCTGCACACACTTGTCGCCGCTGTTGTACGCGCCGTGGCCCTCGCCCTTGTAGGTCAGCTCGATGCCGACGCCTTTGCCGAGCTCCTGGGCCATCCTCTTCGCGCCCGCGTAGGGCGTCGCGGGGTCGCCGGTGTTGCCGATGACGAGGATGGGGGCCGAGCCGGGCGCGCTCACATCAGGGGTGTCCCACTGGCCGTCCACCGGCCACTCGGAGCAGCCCATCAGCCCCCAGCCCAGGAAGTCGCCGAAGACGGGCGAGACCTCGCGGAACCCGGGGAGCTTCGCCCTGGTCTGTGCCATGTCGAATCGGGTCTTGTAGTCCACGCAGTTGATCGCCGCGTTGGCGGCGCCGATGTTGCTGTACGTACCGTCCGGGTTCCGGCCGTTCATGGAGTCGGAAAGGCTGAGCAGCAGTTCGCCGTTGCCACCGTCGGCGTCGTCGAGGCCCTGCTCCAGGTACGTCCAGTACTCCGGCGAATAGAGGGTCTGGGCGATGCCGTTGGTGGCGTGGGTCTGTGTCAGCTCCCGGTCGCCGATGCCCTTGACGGGCTTCTTGTCGAGCCGCTCGAGGAGGTCGACGATGAAGTCCTCGATCTCCTTCACACTGTTGCCGGGCAGCGCGCACTCGTCGCCGCGCTCGACGCAGTCCTTGGCGAAGTTGTCGAGGGCGAGCTGGAAGCCCTTGGCCTGGCCGAGCGACCCCTGCTCCGAGGTCTGGGTGGGGTCGACGACCGCGTCGAAGACCGCCCTGCCGACCCTCTTCGGGAACAAGTGGGCGTAGACGCCGCCCAGTTCGGTGCCGTACGAGATGCCGAAGTAGTGCAGCTTGTCGTCGCCGAGGGCCTGGCGCATGAGGTCCATGTCGCGGGCGGCGTTGGTGGTGCCGACGTGCGGCAGCTCCTCGCCCGAGTTGTCCTCGCAGGCTGAGGCGTACTGCGCGAGGCCTTCGGTGAGGGTCTTCTCCTCGGCGGCGTCGTCCGGAGTGCTGTCCTGGGCGTAGTACTCGTCGAGCTCCTCGTCGTCCTTGCACTGGACGCCCACGCTGCGGCCGACGCCGCGCGGGTCGAAGCTGACCAGGTCGTAGCGGGAGCGCAGCCGCTCGTAGTCCGCGGCCAGCGAGGGCAGGCCGGTCACGCCCGAGCCGCCGGGCCCGCCGAAGTTGAAGACGAGGGAGCCGATGCGGTTCTCCGGGTCACGGGCCCTCGCGCGGATGAGCGCCAGCTCGATCATGTCGCCGTCGGGCTTCGCGTAGTCGCGCGGTACGTCCATGAAGGCGCACTGCCAGGTGGTGCCGCCGGGGAGAGCGGAGGGGGAGGCGCCGCCGCCCTCCGCCGCGGACGGGGCGGGGCAGTCCGTCCAGTCGAGCTTCTGGGCGGCGAGGCCGGAGTCGCCGCTTCCGTCCTTGCCCTTGTCGCCGTTGTCGGAACAGCCCGCGAGGGACACGAGAACGGCGGTGGCGGCGAAGACGGCCGTGGCACGCAGGGCGGCGGAAGTCGGCATACGTCCATCGTGCGACGGGCGGCCGGAGCGTGCGCCCCGGGAAGCGCCATTCGGGACGGCGTACGGGCGTACCGAGGAACGGTACGTACAACAGGTCTCGTACGAACCGCACGCCGAACGCGGTCCCCTAGAGCTGGCCCTTGCGCGTCAGGTGGTTGAAGCAAAGCCACCCCGGCAGCACCGGCAGCCAGAACGTCAGCAGTCGGTACAGCAGCACGGCAGACGTCGCGACAGCACCGCTCAGCCCCGCGAGTGACAGCGCGGCGATGAGTGCGCCCTCGACCGCGCCGACACCGCCGGGTGTCGGCACGGCGGAACCCAGCGCATTCGCCGTCAGGAAGACCACCGCGATCGTGGCGTAGCTCAGCTGGACCTCACTGTCGAAGGCGCGGATCGAAGCGTCCAGGCACATCACGAACGCCGCGGTCAGCAGCAGCATCCCGCCGATGCCGGTGATCAGCTTCTGCGGCCGCTGCAGTACGTCGAGCATGCGCGGTACCACGCCCGCGAACAACGACCGCACCCGTGTCACCACGAACCGGCGCAGGATCGGCACGGCTGTCACCACCAGCGCCAGCACCGCCGCCGTCAGCAGGCCGGCGATCACCGTCCGCGACGGGGAGAGCGTCGGGGTCCGTTCGGTGCCCGTCACATAGCCGAAGATCATCAGCAGCGTGATGTGGCTGGCGAGACCGAAGAGCTGGGAGGCGCCCACACTCGCCACGGCGAGCCCGGGGCGTACCCCGGCGCGCTGGAGGAAGCGCGTGTTGAGCGCCACGCCTCCGATCGCCGCCGGCGCGACCAGCTTCACGAAGGATCCGGCCACCTGCGCCTTGACGGTGCGCCAGAAGGACACCTTCTCGGGCACGAAGCCCAGCAGGCTCATCGCCGCGGCCGGATAACTCAGCGCGGAGAACAGCACGGCCACCCCGGCCCAGCGCCAGTCCGCCGTCGCGATCGCGTCGCTGACGTCGTTGGCCATCAGCGTCGAGACCAGGAAGTACGCGACGAACGCGCCGGCGATGACACTGACGAGGGTGCGCGGCCGGATGCGTTCGAGGCGGGCCGGCTCGACCAGTGCCTGCGGACGGATGAGCAGCACCTGGTGACGGATCTGCGTCAGCAGGTCCTCTTCACGCGCCTGCTCCAGCGCCTCCTCTATGGCCCCCTTCTCGGCCTTCTTCTCGGCCCGTACGTCCTTGCGGCCACCGGCTGCCGCCGCCTCGTCGGCGCCCGGCTCGGCCGCCTCCGCCGCCTTGGCAGCCTGCGAAGCCTCGATCACGGCCTCTCGCTCCCGCTGCGAGCGCTCGCGCGCCAGCTTGCGCAGCGTCGCGCGCGTGGAGCGGCTCAGCGCGATCGGCTGGAGCAGCGGAAGGCTGTCGGCGACCGCGTCGGGGCCCAGCACCTCCACGGCGGCTGCCACGGCCCGCTCCGCGCCCGCCCGCAGGCCGAGCGTGGTCAGGAGCTGGGCGACGTCCATCCGCAGGACCACGTCGCCGGCGGCGATCTCGCCCCCGCGCAGGTCGGTCAGGATCACTCTGCCGGAACGATCCACCAGGATCGCGTCGCCGACCAGCCTGCGGTGCGCGATCCGCCGCGACTGCAGGGCCTTGACCTGACGCCAGGCGCCGCGCAGCAGTTCGTCGGTGATCTCCTCGTCGGGCAGCGAGTCCAGCGAGCGGCCGCCCAGGTGCTCGTACACGAGCATCACGGCGTCGGGGCCGAGCTCGGACGTGGCGATCAGCTTCGGCGCGTTGGCCCCGGCGGCGATGGCGGCGTACGCGAGGAGCGCCTCCTGCTCCAGGGCCTGGCGCAGCGACTGGATCGAACGGCGCTGCGTGATGCCCCGCAGGGTCACCTGACGCCACACGCGGTAGAAGAACCCCTGCGCCTGCTGCTCGCGGTCGACGACCGTGACGTCGAGGGGCGGGCCGTCCTCCAGGGTGACGAGATAGCGCCGGCCGCGGTCGCCCTGCTCGGCCGAGTCGGGCACGTCCTCGGCGCGCATCGCCGTCACGGGGCGGAAGCCGACGTGCCGCAGGCCTGCGAGGAGCGTCTGACCGGTGGGCCGTACGTTCGGCGATCCGACGGCGTACAGCGTGCCGTACGCGACCGTCCAGCCGATCAGCACGGTCACGATGATCGAGAACGGCGTGGTCTGGCGGCCCACCAGTACGGCGAACGAATTGAGCAGCAGTACCGCCCACAGCGCCACGCGCCAGCGCGGCCTGCGGGCCATGCCGACGGCTGTCATGTAGGCGATGACGGGCGCGAGGTAGCCGTGCACGGGATCGGTAAGTTCGCCGTTCGCCGTCGCCTGTGTGAGCGCTTCCCTGATCGTGTCCGGCGCGGCCTCGGAGACCCAGAGGTCGGTGGCGAGCGCCACACCGTGCGCGAGCACGGCGGCGAGTACGCCGTCCGCGATCCGCAGGCCGTCACGCTTGACCAGCCGCTCGATCGCGAAGGCGACCGGGAGGATCAATACGGCGATGCTGGAGATCAGACCGGCCAGTTTGATGAAGACGTCGGGGGTCTGCCCGGTGCCCTTGCTGATGTCCTGTTCGAGCCCGGAGGCGGTGCCGTGCGCGAAGGCCGCGATGGCGAGTACACAGATGATGCCGAGCACGCCGACGAGCAGTCGCACCAGGTCGGAGGGGCGGTGGACGCGCGCGGAGAGCAGCGGTTCGTCGCCGGAGACCCGGTCGATGTGGCTTCCTTCGGGCCCGCTGTCCATGTTCTCCGTGGGTCTCTCGCGTGCGTCAGGGTGCGACTCGGCCCCAGGGGTGCTCACCGCCGGGGGAGGCTGCACGCCCTGCTCCTTCGTCGTTTCTTCTTGATCTCGTATCACCTGTCACCGCCCGGATGATGGTGGCATGACCGGATGACAGAGGGGGGCATCAGGGTGCATTGCGGGGGCGTGCGGTGTTTTGGGTACGCCCCACGGAGCAGCACCGACTGTCGGTGGCGTGGTGCAGGATGGATCGGATGAGCGACGCACCGGAAGTCCCCGAACTCCCCGAGTACGCCGAGCGCGTGCTGGAGGTGGCGGAGACGATTCCACCCGGCCGTGTGATGACGTACGGGGACGTCGCCGAGTGGCTCGAGGAGGGCGGCCCACGCCAGGTGGGACGCGTCATGGCGCTGTACGGCGGCGGGGCGCCCTGGTGGCGCGTGGTGCGTTCCGACGGCGTACTCCTGCCCGGCCACGAACTGCGGGCACTGGGGCACTACCGCGAAGAGGGCACGCCGCTGCGGACGGCCTCCCGGCAGTCCGGGACCCACGTGCCGCGCCTGGACATGCGGCGGGCGCGGTGGGACGGCGGCACGGCCGACTCCGGCGGAAGTGCACAAACTCACACGACTCACACCTGACAGCTTCCTGCATGCGGAGCCGAAGTGGGAAAAGCCAGGACCGTGCGGGGCGCCGGGCGGCCCCGGAGGCGGACTCGCTGCGTCCCCGTCGGCCACTGGCGTAGCGTCGTCGGCACGCGGTACGCGCACACCGCTCATCCCGCATCCACCGCGTCCCGCGCGGGACGGCAGGCAAACCCGTACACCCACCAGGACCGGCGACCCACGTGAGCTCCTCCCCATCCCCAGATTCCGCAGGTTCCCCAGGGCCCGCATGGAATCCGCCGCACCGTCGGGCGCGGCAGCGGACTCCGGGCGCGTACCGACTCGTGCGCACCCGGCCGGGCCCGGTGGACCCTCCTCTTCTGGACGCACGACAGCGTGCGGTGGTTGACCACGCCGGCGGCCCGCTGCTGGTCCTCGCCGGGCCGGGCACCGGCAAGACGACGACCCTGGTCGAATCGGTCGCCGCGCGCGTGGCCAACGGAGCCGATCCCGAACGCATCCTGGTGCTCACCTTCAGCCGCAAAGCGGCGGTGGAGCTGCGCGACCGGATGGCGCTGCGGCTCGGCGGCGCGTACGGGCCGCAGGCGACCACATTTCACTCCTTCTGCTACGCCCTGGTCCGCGCGCACCAGGACAGCGACCTCTTCAGCGAACCGCTGCGGCTCCTGTCCGGCCCCGAACAGGACGTCGCCGTACGTGACCTGCTGGCGGGCCACGTGGACCTGGAGCGGGACGGCCGGCCCTCCCCCGTCCACTGGCCGGACGAACTGCGCGCCTGCCTCACCACGCGCGGTTTCGCCGACGAGGTCCGCGCGGTGCTCGCGCGCAGCAGGGAGCTGGGGCTAGGCCCCGACTCCCTCGGCGTCTTCGCGGCGCGTACCGGGCGGCCCGACTGGAAGGCCGCGGCGGCCTTCCTGGCCGAGTACCTCGACGTACTCGACATGCAGGGCGTCCTCGACTACGCCGAACTGGTCCACCGCGCGGTGCTGCTCGCCGAGCAGGCGGAACTCACCGGCCGGCTCAGCGCCCAGTACGACGCGGTCTTCGTGGACGAGTACCAGGACACGGACCCGGCGCAGGTCCGCCTCCTGCGCGCGCTCGCCGGATCGGGCCGCACCCTGGTGGCCTTCGGCGACCCGGACCAGTCGATCTACGCGTTCCGCGGAGCGGACGTCGGCGGCATCCTCGACTTCCCGGACACGTTCCGCGGAACGGACGGCAGCCCTTCTCCGGTGGAGGTGCTGACGACCTCCCGCCGCTCGGGAGCCGGCCTCCTTGAGGCCACCCGTCTGCTCACCCGCCGGATGCCGCTGACGCGCCTGCCGGCCGAGAAGGTACGGGCGCACCGCGACCTGGCCGCGGTGCGTGAAGGGGGCCGCACGGACGTCTTCACGTACCCGACGGCGGGCACGGAGCTCGACAACATCGCGGACATCCTGCGCCGCGCCCACCTGGAGGAGGGCGTGCCGTGGAACGAGATGGCGGTACTGGTCCGAGCCGGCGGCCGCACCATCCCCGCCGTACGCCGCGCTCTGACGTCCGCCGGCGTCCCCCTGGAGATCGACGGCGACGACCTGGCCCTGCGCCACGAGCCGGCGGTGACCCCGCTGCTCACGGCCCTGCGGGCGGTGGCCGAGGCGGCACTCACGGCGCCGGCGCACCCGGCGGACGATGCCGACCGCGCGGGAGGTGACGCCCGCGCGGGAGGTGACGCCCGGGACGACGGGCGGGCGCCGTCTGCCGACGGCCAAGGGGGCGGAGCGCCGGAGGGGCAGGACGTGTTCGGCGGGGGCGGTGACAGCGCTGGCGCCGGAGCGGTGGACACGTCGGTCGCTCCGCACGAAGCCGACGCTTCCGGAGGCACCGGGGCCACCACCTGGCTCAGCACCGAGGTCGCCGCCGAGCTGCTCGCCTCGCCGCTCGCCGGTATGGACACCGCCGACCTGCGCCGTCTCGGCCGCGCCCTGCGCGACGAGGAGCGTGCCGCCGGGAACCGCCTCCCGCCGCCCTCCGACGAGCTGCTCGCCCGCGCCGTCGCCGAACCCGAGCGCCTGGCGGCCCACGACCCGGCGTACGCACGCGGTGCCCAGCGCCTCGGCGCGCTCCTGCTCGAGGCCCGCACCCTCCTCGAAGCCGGCGGCACCGCCGAAGAGGCGCTCTGGGAGCTGTGGAACGGCACGTCCTGGCCGGGCCGGCTCGAACGCGCCGCCCTGCGCGGCGGCGCGGCCGGCCGCAACGCCGACCGCGACCTCGACGCCGTGTGCGCGCTCTTCGACACCGCGGCCCGTGCCGAGGAACGCTCCGGCGGCCGCGGCGCCCTGAACTTCCTGGAAGAGCTCGACGCCCAGGACATCGCCGCAGACACCCTCAGCAAGCGCGCCGTACGGCCCGACGCCGTACGCCTGATGACCGCGCACCGGTCGAAGGGCCTGGAGTGGCGCCTCGTCGTCGTGGCGGGCGTACAGGAGGGCCTGTGGCCGGACCTGCGACGGCGCGGTTCGCTCCTCGAAGCGGACCGGATCGGCCGCGACGGCCTCGCCGAGCCGCTCACCCCCGGCGCCCTCCTGGCCGAGGAACGCAGGCTCTTCTACGTCGCTGCGACCCGCGCCCGCGACCGGCTCGTCGTCACCGCCGTCAAGGCCCCCGCCGACGACGGCGACCAGCCCTCCCGCTTCCTCACCGAGCTCGGCGCCGAGCCCAAGGACGTCACCGGCCGCCCCCGCCGTCCCCTCGCCGTGTCCGCACTCGTGGCCGAACTGCGCGCCACCACGGTCGACCCGGCGGCTGCGCCCGCGCTGCGCGACGCCGCCGCCCGCAGGCTGGCCCGTCTTGCAGCGCTCGCGGACGAGGACGGCCAGCCGCTGGTCCCCAACGCGCACCCCTACCGCTGGTGGGGCCTGTACGACCCGACGCACAGCGCAGTCCCCCTGCGCGACAGGGACCAGCCCGTGGCGCTCTCGGGAAGCGCACTGGACCAGCTCGCGAACACGTGCTCCCTCCAGTGGTTCCTCGGACGCGAGGTAAAGGCGGACGCGCCCGCGACCGCCGCCCAGGGCTTCGGCAACGTCGTGCACGTCCTCGCCGACGAGGTCGCCTCCGGCCGTACGCCCGCCGATCTCGCCGTACTCATGGAACGCCTCGACTCCGTCTGGGACGCGCTCGCCTTCGACGCCCCCTGGAAGTCGCAGCAGGAGAAGGAGCACGCGCGCGTGGCGCTCGAGCGCTTCCTTCAGTGGCACGTCATGGACCGTGGGGGCCGTACGCCGGTCGCCACCGAGCACGACTTCGACGTGACCCTGGAGGCGGGCGGCGAGTACGAGGTGCGCATCCGCGGCTCCATGGACCGCGTCGAGACGGACGCCGAAGGACGGGCGTACGTCGTCGACTTCAAGACCGGGAAGGCGGCGCCCACCCGGGACGAGGTGGCCCGTCACCCGCAGCTCGCCGTCTACCAGCTGGCTGTACGGGAAGGCGCGGTGGACGAGGCCTTCAGCGGAACGCGCCCCGAAGCCGGCGGCGCCGAACTCGTACAGCTGCGCCAGGCGGCCGCGAAGAAGGACGGCGGAGAGGCACTCCCCAAGATCCAGGCGCAGGAGCCGCTCGCCGGGGAATGGGTCGGCGACCTGCTCGCCACCGCCGCCGGCCGCGTACTCGACGAACGCTTCAGCCCGGCGACCGGACAGCACTGCACGCACTGCGCGTTCCGCGCCGCGTGCAGCGCGCAGCCTGAGGGGCGTCACATCGTCGAGTAGGACGGTGCGGGGAAAGCGCCTCGGCGCCGTGCCGCCTGCCTCCGAAGCGCTTGCTCCGTACCGCCTGCCGTCGTAGTGCCGTCGTCACGGACCGTCGTTGTCAGTGGGGCCCGATAGCCTCTCTGGGGTGTCAGCCCGAATCACCGACCCCGAGCAGCTCAAAGAGCTCCTCGGCATCCCCTTCACCCCGGAGCAGATGGCGTGCATCACCGCACCGCCTGCCCCACAGGTCATCGTGGCCGGAGCCGGTTCGGGCAAGACGACGGTCATGGCCGCGCGCGTGGTGTGGCTGGTCGGCACGGGCCAGGTGGCGCCCGAGCAGGTGCTGGGCCTCACGTTCACCAACAAGGCGGCCGGTGAGCTCGCCGAGCGCGTCCGCAAGGCGCTGGTGCGCGCCGGGGTGACCGACCCCGACGTCATCGACCCCGACAACCCTCCCGGCGAGCCCAGGATCTCGACGTACCACGCCTTCGCCGGGCAGCTCCTCGCCGAGCACGGCCTGCGCATCGGCCTCGAACCGACCGCCCGTCTCCTCGCCGACGCCACCCGCTACCAGCTCGCCGCGCGCGTGCTGCGCGAGGCGCCGGGACCGTACCCGGCGCTCACGAAGTCGTTCCCGTCCCTGGTCAGCGACCTGCTGGCGCTCGACGCGGAGCTGGCCGAGCACCTCGTGGAGCCGGCCCGCCTCGCGACGTACGACACCGATCTCCTGAACTCCCTCGCGTCCGTCAAGCTCTCCAACGCCGACCTGCGCAAGGTCCCCGAGGCTGCCGCCGCCCGGCTCGAACTGCTGAGCCTCACCACCCGCTACCGCGAAGCGAAGCGCAGCCGCGACCTCCTCGACTTCGGTGACCAGATCGCGCTCTCCGCCGAGCTCGCGCTCACCAGCGAGGAGGCCGGCCGGATCCTGCGGGAGGAATTCCGGGTCGTCCTGCTCGACGAGTACCAGGACACGTCCGTCGCCCAGCGCCTCCTCCTTTCGGGGCTGTTCGGCGGCGGCACCGGGCACGCGGTGACGGCGGTGGGTGACCCCTGCCAGGCGATCTACGGCTGGCGCGGCGCGTCCGTCGCCAATCTCGACGACTTCCCCGCCCACTTCCCGTACGCCGACGGCAGCCCCGCCGCCCGCTTCTCGCTCAGCGAGAACCGCCGCAGCGGCGGCCGCCTCCTCGACCTCGCCAACGGCCTCGCCGTCCCGCTGCGCGCCATGCACGAGGGCGTGGAGGCCCTGCGCCCGGCACCGGGCGCGGAACGCGACGGCATCGTGCGCTGCGCACTGCTGCCCACCCACGCGGAGGAGATCGCGTGGCTGGCCGACTCGATAGCCCACCTCGTCCGTACGGGCAAGGAGCCCGGCGACATCGCCGTCCTGTGCCGCACGGCGGGCGACTTCGCCGAGATCCAGGGCGCGCTGGTGGCCCGCGACGTACCGGTCGAGGTGGTGGGCCTCTCCGGCCTGCTGCACCTCCCCGAGGTCGCGGACCTCGTCGCGGTCTGCGAGGTCCTCCAGGACCCGGGTGCCAATGCCTCGCTCGTACGCATCCTCACCGGACCGCGTTGGCGTATCGGCCCCCGTGATCTGGCGCTGCTCGGGCGCCGGGCGCGGCTGCTCGTCCACCGGGCGCCGGGCGCCGACGCGCAAGCCGACCCGGACGGGAGGCTGGCCGAGGCGGTCGAGGGCGTGGACCCGGCGGAGGTCATCTCCCTGGCGGACGCGCTCGACACGTTCCTGGAGTCCGGCGGGGGTCCGGACGACGGCCTGCCGTTCTCGGCGGACGCCCGGGTCCGCTTCGCCCGCCTCGCGGCCGAGCTGCGCGACCTGCGCCGCTCGCTCGCGGACCCGCTCATGGACGTACTCCACCGGGTGCTCGCCACGACCGGCCTCGAAGTGGAACTGTCCGCCTCGCCGCACGCCCTGGCCGCCCGCCGACGCGAGACGCTGAGCAACTTCCTGGACACGGCGGCGGGCTTCGCCGCGCTCGACGGAGAGGCGAACCTGCTGGCCTTCCTCGCGTTCCTGCGGACGGCCGCGCAGTACGAGAAGGGGCTCGACAACGCCCTGCCCGGCGGCGAGAACACCGTCAAGGTCCTCACCGCCCACAAGTCCAAGGGCCTGGAGTGGGACGTCGTCGCGGCGCCGGGTCTGGTCACGGGCCACTTCCCGAGCGAGCAGTCCCGCGACTCGTGGACGTCCCAGGCGAAGGTGCTGCCGCACGCGCTGCGCGGCGACGCGAAGACGCTCCCTGACGTGGGTGACTGGGATGCCAAGGGCGTCAAGGTCTTCAAGGACGCGATGAAGGCCCACCAGCACACGGAGGAGCTGCGCCTCGGCTACGTCACGTTCACGCGCCCGCGCTCACTGCTCCTCGGCTCGGGGCACTGGTGGGGCCCGACGCAGAAGAAGCCGCGCGGCCCCTCCGGCTTCCTGCGGGCGCTGTACGACCACTGCGCGGCCGGTTTCGGCGAGATCGAGGCGTGGGCGGACGAGCCGGCGGAGGGCGAGGAGAACCCGTCCCTGCGCGAGTCGGCGGCGGACCGCGCCTGGCCGCTGCCGCTGGACCCCACGTCGATGGCGCGGCGACGCCGGGCGGCGGAGACGGTCATGGCTCACTTGGCGGCCCTGGCGACCGCCCCCGCCGATGCGGAGGCCGAGCCGGCCGCCGACTTCGGCGATCTCGTCGACGCGCCCGTCGACGCGCCCGTGGACGAGCCCGTGGACGAGCCCTTCGGGGCGGATTACGAAAGCGACTTCGACGCGGACTTCGACGCCGACCCGGCGGCGGACTGGGACACCTGGACCACGTTGCGACCCGGCGCCGTACCCGCACCCCGCACCCACGCGCGCGTGGAGCGGCCCGGAGGCGTACCGCAGCATGCCCAGTCCGCCCCCGGGGCCCCCGGCCACGAGAGCGCATCCGCCCGACCGCACCCGGCGCACACCACGGGCCCGGCCGAGTCGGCGGCCACGGCCACCGGGACCGGCGGGCCCCGCGCGCCTGGAGGGCCAAGGCGCCCCGACGACCGGTCGTTCCCCCGGGCCGACGCCGGGGGGAACGCCGCCCTCACCCCCGAAGAGGCCCGCGCCGTGGCCTCCTGGGACCGGGACCTCGACGCCCTCGCCGGTGAGCTCCGCCGCGCCCGCGCCGGCACTCGCGACGTTCCCGTGCCGCCGTCCCTCACCGCCTCCCAGCTCCTGCGCCTCGCCGCCGACCCCGACGGCTTCGCCCATGAACTCGCCCGCCCCATGCCGCGCCCGCCCCAGCCCGCCGCCCGCCGCGGAACCCGCTTCCACGCGTGGGTGGAATCGCGTTTCGAGGAGCTGCCGCTGCCCATGCTCGGCCCGGACGAGCTGCCCGGCGGCGACGAGACCGAGGCCGAGATCGCGGACGAGCGCGACCTGGCCGCGCTCAAGGAGGCGTTCGAGCGCACCCCCTATGCCCGCCGCACGCCCTTCCGTGTCGAGGCCCCGTTCCACCTCACCCTCGCGGGCCGCGTGATCAGGGGCCGTATGGACGCGGTGTACCGCGACGAGGACACCGGCGCGTACGAGATCGTCGACTGGAAGACCAGCCGCACCCGCACCGCCGACCCCCTCCAGCTCGCCGTCTACCGCCTCGCCTGGGCCGAGCAGTACGACCTGCCCCTCGACTCGGTGGGCGCCGCGTTCCTCTACGTCCGCACCGGCGAGATCGCGCGCCCGGCACGCCTCCCCGGCCGCGCCGAGCTCGAACGGATCCTGATGGACGAGCCCGGTCCGGCGGCCGGATAGGCTCGTGAGCATGAGCGACACCCCGGACAGCGTCGTCCGTACGTACATCGACACGCACCGCGCGGCCTTCCTCGGCGACCTCGCGGAGTGGCTGCGCATCCCGTCCGTGTCGGCGCAGCCGGACCACGCCGCCGACGTACGGCGCAGCGCCGAGTGGCTGTCCGCGAAGCTCGGCGAGACCGGCTTCCCGGTCACCGAGATCTGGCCCACCGACGGGGCTCCGGCGGTGTTCGCCGAGTGGCCGAGCGGCGACCCGGACGCGCCCACGGTCCTCGTCTACGGGCACCACGACGTGCAGCCGGCCGCGCGCGAGGACGGCTGGCACACCGGTCCCTTCGAGCCGGAGATCGTCGACGGCAGGCTCTACGCCCGCGGCGCCGCCGACGACAAGGGGCAGGTGTTCTTCCACACCCTGGGCGTACGCGCCCACCTCGCCGCCACCGGCCGCACCGCCCCCGCCGTCAACCTCAAGTTCCTCATCGAGGGCGAGGAGGAGTCCGGCTCCCCGCACTTCCGCGCGCTCGTCGAGGAGCGCGCGGAGCGCCTCGCCGCCGACGCGGTGATCGTCTCCGACACCGGCATGTGGTCCGAGGACACCCCGACCGTGTGCACCGGCATGCGTGGCGTCGCCGACTGCGAGATCGAGCTGTACGGACCCGACCAGGACATCCACTCAGGATCCTTCGGCGGCGCCGTCCCCAACCCGGCCACCGTCGCCGGCCGCCTCGTCGCGGCTCTGCACGACGAGAACGAGCACGTCACGATCCCCGGTTTCTACGACGGCATCGTCGAGCTCACGGACCGCGAGCGCGAGCTGTTCGCCGCGCTCCCCTTCGACGAGGCCGTATGGCTCCGTACGGCCAAGTCGCGTGCCACGCTCGGCGAGGCGGGCCACACCACCCTTGAGCGCGTCTGGGCCCGCCCGACCGCCGAGGTCAACGGCATCGGCGGCGGCTACCAGGGCCCCGGCGGCAAGACGATCGTCCCGTCATCCGCGCACCTGAAGCTGTCGTTCCGCCTGGTTGCGGGCCAGGACCCCGACAAGATCGAGCCGGCCGTACGCGAATGGATCGCATCCCGCGTCCCGGCCGGCATCCGCCATGCGATCACGTTCGCCTCCGCCACCCGCCCGTGTCTGACGCCGCTGGACCATCCCGCCCTCCAGTCCGTCGTACGGGCCATGGGCCGCGCCTTCGGCCGGAAGATCCTCTTCACGCGCGAGGGCGGCTCGGGACCGGCGGCCGACCTCCAGGACGTACTCGGTGCACCAGTGCTCTTCCTGGGTATCTCCGTACCGTCCGACGGCTGGCACGCCCCCAACGAGAAGGTCGAGCTCGATCTTCTCTTCAAGGGCGTCGAAACGACCGCGTACCTGTGGGGCGATCTCGCGGCGCACTGGCGCGCCTCCTGAACCTGAACACGTCCGAATCCACCAGGGGGAGTTGGAAGCACCTGTGAGCACCTCGACCGACCACACGGACCTGACCGCCGAAAGCACCGGCGGTGAGGCCGGCACGGGCAGTACGGACGGCACGGACACCGCGCTCTCCGCGGACACCATGGAGCGGCCGATCGGGCTCACCGCCCCGAGCGGCATCGACCGGGCCGCGCACCACCGCCTCGACGAGGCATGGCTGGCCGCGGCGTGGAGCCACCCGACGACCCGTGTCTTCGTGGTCTCGGGCGGACAGGCTCTGATCGACGACACCCCGGACGGGCGCACCGAGCTCGTGATGACCCAGGCCTTCGAGGCCCCGGTCACCGAGACGCACCGCTACTTCCTCGGTACGGACGAGGACGGCGTCAGCTACTTCGCGCTCCAGAAGGACTCGCTGCCGGGCCGCATGGACCAGTCCGCGCGGCCCGCCGGTCTGCGCGAGGCCGGGCTCCTGCTCGACCCGCGCGACGCGGGCCTGATGGTGCACGCGGTGGCCCTGGAGAACTGGCAGCGGCTGCACCGTTTCTGTTCGCGCTGCGGCGAGCGCACCGTCATCGCGGCCGCCGGGCACATCCGCCGCTGCCAGGCGTGCGGCGCGGAGCACTACCCGCGCACCGACCCCGCCGTGATCATGCTGGTCACGGATGTGGAGGACCGCGCGCTTCTCGGCCGTCAGGTGCACTGGCCGGAAGGCCGTTTCTCGACGCTCGCCGGCTTCGTGGAGCCCGGCGAGACGATCGAGGAGTCGGTGGCGCGTGAGGTCTTCGAGGAGGCGGGCGTCACCGTCGGCCGTGTCGAGTACGTCGCCAGCCAGCCCTGGCCGTTCCCGTCCAGCCTGATGCTGGGCTTCATGGCCCGCGCCACGTCGTCGGAGATCAACGTGGACGGCGAGGAGATCGAGGAAGCGCGCTGGTTCTCCAGGGACGACCTGCGCGCCGCCATCGAGTCCGGCGAGATCCTTCCCCCGTCGGGCATCTCGATCGCGGCCCGCCTGGTGGAGATCTGGTACGGCAAGCCCCTGCCGAAGCCGCTGAATCCGTAAGCCCGCACCCGCACCCGCCCACACGCATACGGAAGGGCCCCCGCGCTGCTGCCCGGGGGCCCTTCCGTATGCGTTCGGTACGTATTTGCGCGCGTACGCGTGTACTTGCGCGAGTACGCGTCTCAGACGGCCAGCGCCTGCTTGACCTGGGCGAGGCTCGGGTTGGTCATGACCGACTGCGAACCCGACGCGGGGACCACGAGGACGGTCGGGACCGTCTGGTTTCCGCCATTCGCCTTCTCGACGAAGGCCGCCGACTCAGGGTCCAGCTCGATGTTGATCTCGGTGTACGCGATGCCCTCACGGTCCATCTGGCTCTTGAGCCGACGGCAGTAGCCGCACCACGTCGTGCTGTACATCGTCACTGTGCCCTGCATGTCGAATGTGCTCCTCTGGGTCGCTGGGGTCCGTGTCCCCGGTGCGTCGAAATTCCAGTGAGTCGAACGTACGGGACCCGACCGCCATTCCCGCATTAGTACGACGAGTGCCCGGGCCCTGTGGACAAGCGCCGCACCCACCTCGCCCGACCTGGCAGCATGGCGGGGTGACAGCAGCAACGCACTCCTCTCTTTTCCCGCAGGTCCCCGACTCGGCGGACGCGGTGCTCGAAGGCCTCGACCCCGAGCAGCGCCAGGTCGCGACGGCCCTGAGCGGTCCGGTGTGCGTGCTGGCGGGAGCCGGCACGGGCAAGACGCGCGCCATCACGCACCGCATCGCATACGGCGTGCGCGCCGGGATTCTGCAGCCCGCCAGCGTGCTGGCCGTCACGTTCACGAACCGGGCCGCGGGGGAGATGCGCGGTCGGCTCCGTCAGCTCGGCGCGGGCGGCGTCCAGGCGCGGACCTTCCACTCCGCGGCGCTCCGCCAGCTCCAGTACTTCTGGCCGAAAGCAGTCGGTGGCGATCTGCCCCGGCTCGTCGAGCGCAAGATCCAGCTGGTCGCCGAGGCGGCCGCCCGCTGCCGGGTCCGCCTCGACCGCAACGAGCTGCGGGACGTGACGGGTGAGATCGAGTGGGCGAAGGTCACGCAGACCGTCCCCGGCGACTATCCGGCCGTGGCCGCCAAGGCGGGCCGGGACGCTCCGAGGGACGCGGCGGAGATCTCCCAGATCTACGCGATGTACGAGCAGCTCAAGCGCGACCGATCCATGATCGACTTTGAGGATGTGCTGCTGCTCACAGTCGGCATCCTCCAGGACCGGCACGACATCGCCGACCACGTGCGCAGTCAGTACCAGCACTTCGTGGTGGACGAGTACCAGGACGTCAGCCCACTCCAGCAGCGGCTGCTCGAACTGTGGCTGGGGGACCGGTCGAACCTCTGCGTCGTCGGCGACGCCAGCCAGACGATCTACTCCTTCACCGGCGCCACCCCCGACTACCTGCTGGACTTCCGCACCAAGTACGCGGACGCGACCGTGGTGAAGCTGGTCCGCGACTACCGCTCGACGCCGCAGGTCGTCCACCTGGCCAACGGTCTGCTCGGTCAGGCGCGCGGCCGGGCAGCCGAGCACCGCCTGGAGCTGGTCTCCCAGCGGGAGCCGGGCCCCGAGCCCGTCTACACGGAGTACGCGGACGAGCCCGCCGAGGCCGAGGGCACGGCCCGGCGCATCCGCGACCTCGTCGCGGCGGGCGTCCCGGCCGGCGAGATCGCCGTGCTGTACCGCATCAACGCCCAGTCCGAGGTCTACGAACAGGCGCTGGCCGACGCCGGGGTGCCCTACCAGCTGCGCGGCGCGGAGCGGTTCTTCGAGCGCCAGGAGGTGCGCAAGGCCATCAACGGTCTGCGCAGCGCCGCCCGCTTCGGGAACAACGATCCGCTGCTCGACGACGTCGTGGACCTGCCCTCGCAGACCCGCGCCGTCCTCAGCGGCAACGGCTGGACCACGAACCCCCCGGCCGGATCCGGCGCGGTGCGTGACCAGTGGGAGTCGCTGGCCGCGCTGGTCCGCCTTGCCGAGGACTTCGCGAAGACCAGGCCCACCGCGACGCTCTCCGACCTCGTGACCGAACTGGACGAGCGCGCGGCGACCCAGCACGCGCCCACCGTCCAGGGCGTCACCCTGGCCTCGCTGCACTCCGCGAAGGGCCTGGAGTGGGACGCCGTGTTCCTGGTCGGTCTCACCGAGGGCATGATGCCGATCACCTACGCCAAGACCGACGAGCAGGTCGAGGAGGAGCGGCGCCTGCTGTACGTCGGCGTCACACGGGCCCGCGTGCACCTGGGCCTGTCCTGGGCGCTGTCCCGCTCCCCGGGCGGCCGCGCCTCCCGGGGCCCGAGCCGCTTCCTGAACGGGCTGCGCCCCGGCTCCTCCGCCTCCGGCGGCCGCGGCGGCGTCCTGCGCGGCGGCAGCGTCACCGGCACGGGCGTCACCGGCACGGGCGGCGCCGGCGTAGGCGGCGCCGACGTGGGCACGGGCGGTGCCGCGAAACGCAGGCGCCGCAGCTCGGCCCTGTGCCGGGTGTGCGGGAAGACCCTCACCGACGCAGGTGAGGTGAAGCTCATGCGCTGCGACGACTGCCCGTCCGACATGGACGAGGCGCTGTACGAACGGCTGCGCGACTGGCGGGCCGGCCAGGCGCAGCTTCTCGGCCAGCCGGCGTACTGCGTCTTCACCGACAAGACGTTGATGGCGATCGCCGAGGCAGCGCCGGGCGAGCCGGGCGAGCTGGCGGTCATCTCTGGGGTCGGCGCGCGCAAGCTGGAGCGTTTCGGAGCCGATGTGTTGGCCCTCTGCGCAGGTCAGGACCTTGGAGGGGCCGACGAGGAAGACTGATACAAACTCGTCGAAAAAATAGTTTGCGCATGCCCGGGGAATCCCCATAGGTTCTTAACCACGGGAACAGCGACTTCTCTGAAGCCCTGATTCCGTGCTGTACTTATCCGAATACGTAGGGACCGGCCTCGTGCCACCAGGTCCCCGAGACGCCGAGAGGAGGCGAGCCCAGTGACCAGCTTCATGAACTTCACCAAAATGACCGATCGCTCGGTCGTCGCCACCTGCCCGCTCGGCTCCTCGCTCCGTGGCACCGGTGTGTCCGGCATTGCTGCCGTCCGCCCGGCGTCTCTCGCGAGCCTCCCCGTCCTGGTCCTGGCGCGCAATGAGCGACCGACCAAGGCACCGGAAGCAGCAGTAGCAGCGGCACAGGCGAAGGCCTATGCCTTTGCGGCAGCCGGTGCCGGATCCAAGAAGCAGACGACGCAGCACCACACGATGTGGGCCTTCCGTGGGCTCGAACCCTGGAGTGATCCAGCCTGATCCAGGATCAGGCAGGCGCCTCCAGGGCCGCGGAACCCCACCAGGGATCCGCGGCCCTTCTGTTTTTCCCGAACGGGAGAAACAGAGCGGAGGGGCCTCGGGACAGCAACCGCCACCCGGCCGACCGGCCGGAACGACTCGACGAGGAAACAACCACCGTGCAACTCGAAACGCACGCCCCGTCCGTACCGCCTTCCCAAACGATCACCCCGCCCGGTCTCACGGAGGACTTCACCTTGACTGCCCCGGCCCCCCTCACCGCGCTCTCCGCGCTCGACGACGCCATCGAGAACCTCGGCGTGCCCGTCCCCTGCCGTTCGTACGACCCGGAAGTCTTCTTCGCCGAGTCCCCGGCCGATGTCGAGTACGCCAAGTCGCTCTGCCGCACCTGCCCGCTGGTCGAGGCCTGCCTCGCCGGTGCGAAGGAGCGCCGCGAGCCTTGGGGCGTCTGGGGCGGCGAGCTGTTCGTCCAGGGTGTCGTCGTTGCCCGCAAGCGGCCGCGTGGCCGCCCGCGCAAGAACCCGGTCGCGGCATGAACGTCACCGGCACCATCGACCGACCCCATACGCACGATCCCAAGAAGCAGGCCCCAATGACCTCTTCCCCCAGCGAGCCCTTCGGCTCCGCTACCCATGACGTCACGATCACCGGCGCGAACGACTCGCGTCAGAACAGGAACCGCGAGATGCAACTCATCCCAGAAGCCCTGGCCCGGGCCCATATGCAAGAACGCAGGCGGGAAGCCGAGGCGGAACACCAGGCCGTGCGCCTGGTCGCCGCCCGGCGGATGCAGCGGCGCGCCGAGCGCGTCTCCCTGCGCGCCCGCCGCGCCCTGGCCATGGCGGTCATGCAGTAACAGGCAGGCACCCAGCGGCCCCAGCAGGCCATAGCAGGTGAAGCCCTCCTCGGGGGCCGGTCCGAACAGACCGGCCCCCGAGGTGCGTTGTACCGACCGCCGCGCCCCCGTCGGGGATATCGTCACGGAGTGCTGAGTTCTCCCGGGGAGGACCCCCGGACTCCCGAGCAGCCTCCTGACCCCGCAGAGCCGGGTGACGAGACCATCGTGTGCTCCCGCTGCGGCAAGCCCTCCGAGAACACACCACCGACCTGGACCTGCTCCGTGGAGAACGGCCGCCGTCACTACTTCTGCGACGAGTGCGCGCGCGCCAACCTCAGAGCGATCGAGGGCCGGCTCGATTCGCCCTGGTGGTGAACGGCTCGCTCACGCCCCGGCCGCCGCGCCGTCCTCTTCTCCTTCGGCGACGAAGCCGGGCAGCCACTCCTCGAGTTCCTGACGCATCCGTACGGTCGCACCCAGCTGGCAAAGCACTCCGATGGTGCTCAAGGTCACACGGTGGATCAGCAGGTAGGAGGGGGGCAGATTGAGCTGCTTGCCCAACTGGTGTGCGGGGGAGCGGATGTCGGCGATCCGCGCCGCCTGTTGGCGCATCCAGCCCCGGGTGAACGTGAACTCGTCCGCCTGTGCGGGCTCGATGATCGGCAGCAGATAGTCCAGGACCGCGTCCGGGGCGAGATCGATGGAATCCTTCACGAAGCCCTCCTCGCGGAGCAGCTCGTACACCCCCTCGGCCTCACCGTCGATCGTCATCCGCAGTGAGGCGCCGATCGTGTCGGGCAGCCCGCCGGGCAGCCGGTCCACGGTGCCGAAATCGAGGACCCCGAGCCGCCATTGCCCGACTGCCCCGTCCCTATGGCCCTCACCTTCCTCACCGTCCTCGAGTTCCGCGTCCGCCGCCAGCGGGATCAGCCGGAAGTTGCCCGGGTGCGGGTCCGCGTGCAGCAGGCCCGTGCGGGCCGGCCCGGAGAAGAGGAAGCGGGCCAGCAGCTGCCCCGCCCGGTTCCGCTGTTCCGGTGTCCCGTCCGCGATCACGTCGGCCATGGGTATGCCGTCGATCCACTCGGTGACCAGCACCTGATCGCTCTGGTGCACGACGTCGGGCACGACCACGTCCGGGTCGTCCGCGAACTGCTCCGCGTGCTGCCGCTGGGCAGCCGCCTCCAGTTCGTAGTCCAGCTCCTCCGACACCCGGTCGCGCAGCTCGGTGATGAGCGGCTTGATGTCCATCCCCGGCACCAGCGGGCCGAGCAGCCGGGCGAACCGGCTCAGTTGGTTCAGGTCGGAGAGCAGGGCTTCCCCGGCTCCCGGGTACTGCACCTTGACGGCCACCTCGCGCCCGTCGTGCCACACGGCCCGGTGCACCTGGCCGATCGAGGCCGCCGCCGACGGCTTGTCCTCGAACTCCTGGAACAGCTCGCGCCATTGCTCTCCGAGCCGCTGCTCCAGCACCGCGTGCACCGTGCGGGTCGGCATCGGCGGCGCGGCTTCCTGGAGCTTCGTCAGCGCCGCCCGGTACGGGCCGGCCACCTCTTCAGGGAGCGCGGACTCGAAGACGGACAGGGCCTGCCCCAGCTTCATAGCGCCCCCTTTCAACTCGCCGAGGACCTTGAACAGCTGGTCGGCCGTACGTTGTTGAAGCTCGCGGCCCACTATTTCGGCCGACTTGCCGCCGATTCGCTTGCCCAGGCCCCAGGTGGCTCGACCGGCGAAGCCCAGTGGCAGTGCCGCCAGCTTGGCGGTACGGGTGACCGCCTTCCGGGGAAGATCAGACATGCGCCCCTCCAAATCCCAGACACCCGTGGCCGCCTGCGACGGTCACCCGGCCATTGTGTCCTGTGGCTCCCCAGCGCCCGAGGCGCACTCCCCCCGAGTCTGCCCACCAGCCCCGCAGGGGCAGTCGTGGTGAGGTGACATCCGTTCCTGCCGCCAGTCGAGGAGCGGCATCGAGACCTCCCAGCGGACCCCCGTGGTGGCGGGCAGCTCACCGTCCAGGAAGGAGAGAGCGTGCGCCGCCGCCAGTCCCGCCACCGAGGTCGCCAGGCCGATGTCGCAGGCCGGTACGGGCCCGCCCCGGCCGGAGCGCCACTGCGCCAGCATCCGCAGCCACCCCGGGTCCCGGTCCGCCCACCCCAGCGCCATGCAGCCCGCACACGCACTTCCGCCCGGCAGCACCAGCGGCCCCACCACCCCCGTCGCCTCGGCGACCCCCGCATAAAGATGGGGAGTTCCCGAACGCAGCCACGGCTCCGCGGCCAGGGGATCGGGCGCGTACGCGGCGGCCCCGTCCCGGGGGGCCACGATCACCAGCGAAAGGCCCGGCTCGCCCCCGGCCACGGGCCCCGCCGCTTCCGCGTTCTCCGTCGCACGAGGGGGCCGGCCGGGCGCCGCCGACCGCACCAGCTGCCGTGCCGCCACATCCCGTCGGCCGCCCACCGACTCCGCGCCCAGCCCACCCGGCGCGATGTCCCAGGGCTCCGTACACCCGCCGTCCAGCACTTCGACCCGCCCCACGCCCCCGGCGGCCAGCACCGACGCGATTGTCGCGCCGACCCGCCCGGCGCCCCGCACCTGGACCCGCATCGCCCGCCGCGCCGCCAAGCGCCGTGCCCCGCCGCCCGGTTCGCAGTGGACCACCGAAAGAGAGGCCAGGTCGGGGCGCAGCCGGTCGAACACTTCGGCGCGCCCCCGCAGTTCGTCCGCCCCCGCGCCGCCCGCCGTCGCATCGTCGATCAGGCCCGCCGCCGTCAGCCTGGCCACGAGGTCGTCCACCCGCCCGTCGGGCAACCCCATCGCCCGTGCCTCCTCCCGCAGCAGCGGAAGGCCGCGGGTCCCGTCGAGAAGGCCGAGGAAGCTGCCCGTCGCCGTATCCACCGGGCCCACGGTGACCGCGTGCGTGAGCGTCATGCCGAATTGCACGGTCTGCCGGTCCCGCCATGCGCGCCGCAGCGCGGGCTTCACCATCGGATGCATATCGCCGTCCCCCGTCGGTCAGTCGCACGATCCGCTCTCGGACCTCAGAATGCACGGCGCGGTCAAAGGGTGACGAAAGTTGTCCACAGGTGCTGTGCATTCGTCGTACAAGTCGTACCGGTTGTTCAAATGCCGCACTCCCGGGAGTGGATCGCGTTCGAACCATCCGGAGGTGGGACTTCCGCCACTGACAGCGGGTAACGTCGTGGCGTGCCCGTCGACCCTCTGCACAGTGCGACACCTCAGCCGCCCCGCGGTGCGCGGTCGAGCGCTGTCGAGGTCCGCAGAAGCGCCCGTCGCAGCAGGACGGTCTCCGCGTACCGGGAGGGCGACCGCACGATTGTGCTCATCCCCGACCGGATGTCGGAGGCAGAGGAGCAGCGCTGGGTGACCGTGATGCTCGACAAGCTCGCGGCTCAGGAGAACAAGCGCGTCTTCGGTGACGCCGAGCTCGCCGAGCGCGCCCGCCGGCTGTCCGTCCAGTACTTCGACGGCAGGGCGTGCCCCGTCTCCGTGCGCTGGGTGACGAACCAGAACACCCGCTGGGGATCCTGCACCCCGGCCGAAGGCAGCATCCGCCTTTCGCACCGTCTCCAGGGCATGCCCGAGTACGTCGTCGACTACGTGCTCGTGCACGAGCTCGCCCACCTGCTCGTACCGGGCCACGGCCCCCGCTTCTGGCGGCTCCTGGAGGCGTACCCGCGCACCGAGCGCGCCCGCGGCTACCTCGAAGGAGTGGTCGCCGCCGAGCGGTTGCCGCACCTTCCGGGCGCACGCACCGAGTGACGTTCGGTGATTCTGTACCGAGTGTGTACCGGCTTGGCCGGATGTCGGCATTCGCAGGTTAGCCTGACGCGACGCATTCACCTCGGGATGGGGGACGGTCGTTACGCATGGCCAGGGAATTTCAACGCGGCCACAAGGCCAAGATCAGTGACCTCACAGCGGGTACGGATCTGTACGTAGGTGTGCAGATCGCGGCGCCCGGACTGACCTTCGACATCAGCTGCTTCGGGCTCGACGCCAACGAGCAGCTCTCGGACGACCGGTATTTCATCTTCTTCAATCAGCCGAAGTCGCCCGAGGAGTCGATCCAGCTCCTCGGCACGCAGTCGGGTGACACCGAGTCGTTCCGCGTCACGCTGGACCGCATCCCGGCGAACATCCACCGGCTCTCCTTCACCGCGACGATCGACGGCGCGGGGCAGATGTCGCAGGTGGGGCCCGGATACATCCGGATCGTCGCGGGTGGCGAAGAGGTCGTCAGGTACGCCTTCACGGGTTCGGAATTCACCACCGAGCGCGCCGTGATGCTGGGCGACTTCTACCTCAAGGACGTGTGGCGGTTCGCCGCTGTCGGCCAGGGCTTCGACGGCGGGCTCGACGCCCTGCTGAAGAACTTCGGCGGCGAGGTGGCCGAGGAGCAGTCGGCCGCGCAACCGGAGGGCGCGACCCCCGCCTTCGCCCCGCCGCCCCAGGCAGCGCAGCCCGCACCGTCCTTCGGCGCACCCACCGCGCCGCCGGCCCCCGCGCCCGCCCCGGCCCCGGCGCAGGGCTTCGCCCCGCCGCCGCAGCCT
This sequence comes from Streptomyces sp. NPDC055287, assembly GCF_053646035.1. Taxonomy (NCBI): domain Bacteria; kingdom Bacillati; phylum Actinomycetota; class Actinomycetes; order Kitasatosporales; family Streptomycetaceae; genus Streptomyces; species Streptomyces sp. NPDC055287. The sequence continues at coordinate 264,352 of NZ_JBSHNE010000002.1, forward strand.
GCCCAGCAGCAGCACCCCGCCCCGCAGATGCACGTGGCACCGACCGTCGCGGCGCCGATGGCGATGCCGCCGCAGGGTGGCGCCGTACCGCCGATGACTCCGTCGCCGTACGGACAGCCGCCGCAGTTCGGGCAGGTCCCCGGACAGGTGCCGGGGCAGGTCCCCGGCCAGGCCCAGCCGGCCGGTTACGGCCAGCCCGCCCCCTACGGCCAGCCCCAGGGCATGCCGCCGGGCGTGCCCCAGGGCGCCCCGCAGGGCGGCGGTGGCCTCGAGGCGGCCCTCCAGCCGTACCGCGAGGCAGCCACCGGCCAGCGCTGGACCCCGCAGAACCAGCAGCTCATGCGCGTCGAACTCGGCATGGGCGGTACGCCGATTCTCGCCCGCCAGGGCAGCATGGTGATGTATCAGGGCAAGGTCGACTTCAGCCACAAGGGCGCCGGCTTCACCGGCCGCATCGTGGGCAACGCGACCGGCCAGGAGATGCAGTTGATGCGCTGCTCCGGGCGGGGCCAGGTCTTCCTGGCGGAGAACGGCGCGAACCTGCATCCCATCGAGCTCCAGGGCGACGGCATCTGCGTCTCCGCCGAGAACGTTCTCGCGTTCGACGAGTCGCTGCAGTACGAGGTCCGCCGCATCGAGGGCCACGGCATCCCCGGCGGTGCCCTGTTCACCATGCAGTTCCAGGGAACGGGCACGGTCGTCGTGAAGACGAACGGCATCCCGGTCGTCCTGCCGGTCACGCCGACCACGTTCGCCGACGCCAACGCCGTCGTCGCCTGGTCGTCCGCGTCCCAGGTGATCCTTTCCAGCCAGGTGCGGCTGCGCCGCAACGCCTACCCGGGCCACAGCGGAGAGACCGTCAACCTGCAGTTCCGGGGAGCGCCCGGAAACTTCATCGTCGTCCAGCCCTACGAGGTCTGAGGGAGCCCGTCATGAATCAGCAACTCGCGGGCTTCGCCCCGACCCCGATCGCGGCCCGTATGGAGAACCACGGGCGCTCGATGCTCAAGGTCGCCATGGCGACCGGCCAGGACCTCTACGCGCGCACCGGCTCGATGGTGGCGTACGAGGGCTTCATCCAGTACGAGCCGAACCCGCCCGCCGTACGCCAGATCGCGTCCCAGTGGGTCACCGGCGAGGGCGCGCCCGTCATGAAGTGCGCTGGTGACGGTCTCCTCTACCTGGCCGACTACGGCGCGGACGTCGTCGTCATCAATCTCAACAACGACTCGCTCTCGGTCAACGGCAGCAACGTGCTGGCCTTCGACGCGCACCTCCAGTGGGGCGTGGAGAAGGTCAAGGGCATGGCGAAGTTCGCCGGACAGGGCCTGTGGAACGTCGAGATCGCGGGCACCGGATGGGTCGCCCTGACCTCGCGCGGTACGCCGATCGTCGTCGAGTGCGGCCGCGGCGAGGACGAGACGTACGTCGACCCCGACGCCCTTGTCGCCTGGTCCCCGAACCTCAAGGTGAAGGGCAAGCGCAGCTTCAAGGCGTCCGCCCTCGTCGGGCGGGGCAGCGGAGAGGCGTACCAGATGGCCTTCTCCGGCGAGGGAATCGTCGTCGTACAGCCGAGCGAGGACAGCACCGACCGCCTGCGGGTCCGGGGCTGAGGGGGAGCGAGAACACACCATGCAGAGCCCGCTTTTCAGTCACACCGAACAGCAGTCCCAGGACCGGTACACGGTGCAGAACCCGCAACTCCTGCGGGTCTCGCTGACCGGCCACGACGACATCCTCGCGCGCAAGGGCGCCATGGTCGCGTACCAGGGGCTCATCGATTTCGACGGCGAGTACCAGTCGCACGGCCAGCGGCGCGCCCGTGCCAATACCGGTGAGGGCCTCGACCTGATGCGCTGCTCCGGGCAGGGCACCGTCTACCTCGCCAATCTCGCGCAGTACGTCCACCTCGTGGACGTCGACCGCGAGGGCATGACCGTGGACAGCGCCTACGTCCTGGCGCTGGACTCCGCACTCCACACCGAGGTCATCGCCGTGGACAGCCAGTACGGCATCTCCGGCACGGGCAAGTACCAGCTCAACATCACCGGGCAGGGCAAGGTCGCGCTGATGACCTCGGGCCAGCCGCTGATGCTTCAGGTCACGCCGGAGAAGTACGTCAACGCCGACGCCGACGCGATCGTCGCCTGGTCCAGCTCCCTGCGAGTGCAGATGCAGGCCCAGACGCACTCGTCGAACGTGCGTCGGCGGCGTGGCAACACCGGCGAGGGCTGGGAACTCAGCTTCCTCGGGCAGGGCTTCGCGCTCGTGCAGCCGAGCGAGGTGATGCCGCCGCAGGACGCACAGCTGGGACAGGGCATCGCCGCGCAGTTCGGCGCGGGCCAGCAGGGCGCCCGTGGCCAGAACCAGAACAACGCCTGGAACTGATCGCCACCCGAAAGGCATAGGTAAGGGGCGGGCTCCAGGGAGTCCGCCCCCTACCTACCTGTGCGCCTACGTCCGTCTACAGCGCCGCGCGGGTCCGTTCCATCAGCCGTACGACCGACTCGTCGGCCACGCCCGCCACCTCGTCGTACGCGAACCAGCGCAGGTCCAGCGACTCCTCGCTGATCGCCTCCACCGCACCACCCGGCGCCAGCGCCGCGTACTGCACGTCGAGGTGCCAGTTGCAGGGCGCAGGAATCGGGTGCCGGTCCAGCCGCACCGGGCCGACGGGCAGCAGCGTCAGCCCCGGGATGCCGGACTCCTCCGTGGCCTCGCGCAGCGCCGCGTCCTCGAGCGTGGTGTCACCCGGCTCGCAGTGGCCGCCCATCTGGAGCCACATGTTCAGCTTCTTGTGCAGCGTCAGCAGCACGCGCCCGCGTTCCGGATCGACGACCAGCGCACTCGCTGTGAGATGTCCGGCCTCGCAGGCCTTCCACATCCCGTCCGGATGCGCCGACAGGTGATCCAGGTACGTCCGGCGCACTTCCTCCTGGTCTTCGTAGCGCTTCAGTACGAGGAGCGCGTCGTCGTGCAGGGTCACTTGTCGCTGTCGCCCTCTGCGTCGTCGTTGTCCTCGCCGTCCGTGTCCTTCTTCAGGTCCGGCTTCTGCCCGCTGCCGCCGGCCGCCTCACCGAGCATCTTGTCGAGCTCGGAGAAGTCCATCTGCTCCCGGTGCACGAACCCGTCCGGGTCGTCCAGGTCCTCCGCCGTCGGGAGCATGTCCGGGTGCTCCCACAGGGCGTCGCGGCCGTCGAGGCCGCGCGCGTCCGTGAGCGAGGCCCACAGCCGCGCCGCGTCCCGCAGCCGACGCGGACGCAGCTCGAGGCCGATCAGCGTGGCGAAAGTCTGCTCTGCCGGACCGCCGGAGGCGCGGCGCCTGCGCAGCGTCTCGCGCAACGCGTCCGCCGACGTGAGCCGGGGCTTGGCCGCCTCGTGCACCACGGCGTCCACCCAGCCCTCGACGAGCGCCAGCGCCGTCTCCAGACGGGCCAGAGCGGCCTTCTGGGCCGGGGTGTCCTCCGGCTGGAACATGCCCTGCTGGAGCGCCTCCTGGAGCTGCTCCGGGTGCGACGGGTCGAGCTGGCCGACCACGTCCTCCAGCTTCGAGGTGTCGACCTGGATGCCGCGGGCGTATCCCTCCACCGCGCCGAACAGATGCGAGCGCAGCCACGGCACATGGGCGAAAAGCCGCTGGTGAGCGGCCTCGCGCAGTGCCAGATACAGCCGCACCTCGTTCTTCTCGACGCCCAGGTCCTTGCCGAACGCCTCGATGTTCAGCGGCAGCAGCGCGGCCTTGCCGGCCGGGCCCAGCGGCAGGCCGATGTCGGTCGAGCCGACCACCTCGCCCGCCAGCACGCCCACGGCCTGCCCGATCTGCTGGCCGAACATCGCACCGCCCATGGACCGCATCATCCCGAGCAGCGGGCCCGCCATGGCCTGCATCTCCTCGGGCAGTACGTCGCCCATGGCCGCCCCGACGCGCTCGGCGACCGGGTCCACCAGCTGCTTCCACGCGGGCAGAGTCGCCTCGACCCACTCCGCGCGGCTCCACGCCACCGCCGTGGCCGCGCCGGAGGGCAGCGAGGTCACGCCGTCCAGCCACAGATCGGCCAGACGCACCGCCTCCTCGACCGCGGACCGCTCACCGGGACTCACGCTGGAGTCCTTGCTGCCGTCGGCGGTGCCCTGCGCGACCGTCTGGCGGGCGATGTCCTTGGCCATGTCCCAGTTCACGGGACCGCCCTCGTAGCTGAGCATCTGCCCGAGCTGCTGGAAGGCCGCGCCCAGGTCGTTCGGGTTCAGCGAACCGAACATCGCGGCGAACGGATTGTCTCCGGCCGCGCCGCCCGAGCCGCCGGGCAGACCGCCGAACCCGCTGAACGGGTTCGCCGGACCCTGGCCACCCTGGCCACCGCCCTCGCTGCCCTTCTTCTTGCCATCGTCGCCGTCCTCCGGCTCCTCCGGCGGAAGGCCGAATCCGAATGGGGTGTCACTCACGGGTTTCCTCGGCTCGTAAGGCCACCGGCTCAGGCCGGCGGCAGCTGCCCGACATCTCCACCCAGCGTAGACACCGAAGCCCGGGAAGGGCTCGGTGCTTCGCCGGGACTCTGCCTGCGGCAGGATGGACGCCACCTGGTACGTACGCGCCAAGGCGTGTACGTACTGAAGACAACCGCTGGAGACGCCCGGTGAGTTCCCCAGATCCGCAGGTTCGCGCATCACAGAGCGCTGAAGTTCGCCAGAGGCGAAACGACTCAACCCCGACAGCCCGCGGTCCCGTCGTCGCGGTCACGGGTGCCGCGTCGGGCATCGGCGCGCTGCTCACCCGGCGCCTTGCCGAGTCCGAGGAGATCAAACAGGTCGTCGCCATCGACGAGCGCCGCGGCGATGTGGCCGAGGCGCAGTGGCACATCCTGGACGTACGCGACCCGGCCATCGCGGAGAAGCTGCGGGGCGCCGACGTCGTGGTGCACCTCGCGCTCGACCTCGACCTCGAGTCGGACCCCGCCGCCCGTACGGCGTACAACGTGCGGGGCACCCAGACGGTGCTCACCGCCGCCGCGGCCGCCGGGGTCCACCGGGTCGTGCTGTGCACGTCCGCGATGGTCTACGGCGCCCTGCCCGACAACGACATCCCGCTCTCGGAGGACGCGGAGCTGCGCGCCACCGCCGAGGCGGCTGGTGTCGGCGACCTCCTGGAAATCGAACGCCTCGGCCGCCGGGCGCCCCGCGCGCACCCCGGTCTGAACGTCACCGTGGTCCGCCCCGCCGTCCTGGTCGGCGGAACGGACACCGCGCTCACCCGGTACTTCGAGTCGCCCCGCCTCCTGGTCGTCGCCGGCTCCCGCCCCACCTGGCAGTTCTGCCACGTCGAGGACCTGGTCGGCGCGCTGGAGTACGCCGCGCTGGAGAAGGTCGACGGCGAGCTGGCGGTCGGCTGCGACGGCTGGCTGGAGCAGGAGGAGGTCGAGGAGCTCAGCGGCATCCGCCGCATGGAGCTGCCGTCCGCGGTCGCCCTGGGCGCCGCCGCCCGGCTGCACCGGATCGGCCTCACGCCGTCTCCGGCCGGGGACCTCGCGTACACGATGCACCCGTGGGTGGTGAGCGTGAGCAGGCTCCACGAGGCGGGCTGGCGGCCTCAGTGGACCAACGAGGAGGTACTCACCGAACTGCTGGAGGAGGTCGCGGGCCGGCACACCGTCGCGGGCCGCCGCCTCGGCCGCAAGGACGCCACGGCGGCGGGCGCCGCGGGCGCCACGGTCGCGCTGCTGGGCACGGCCGCGCTGGTACGCCGCGTACGCAAGGCCAGGGGCCGCATGTAGGACCCTCCATACCCGGGGTCCGTACAGCCGGTCGAAAGCGCTATTCCGCAATGTCAGTGCGGTACGGCACGATGGGCAGCATGGCAGGCACGTACTCCCACCCGGGCGAGCAGGCGGCACAGGACCCCATCCGGCTGCTGGCGATCCGCGACACCCCGCTCTCGGTCGACGAGATCTTCAGAGCCGTCGGGGACGGCGCCGCGGGCGGCACGGCGCTGTTCGTCGGCACCGTGCGCAATCACGACGGGGGTGCCGACGTGGACAAGCTCGGCTACTCCTGTCACCCGTCCGCCGAGGACGAGCTACGCCGTGTGGCCGAAAAGGTCGCCGCGGATTTCCCCGTACGCGCCCTGGCGGCCGTCCACCGGGTGGGTGACCTGGAGGTCGGCGACCTCGCGGTCGTCGTGGCGGTCTCCTGCCCGCACCGGGGCGAGGCTTTCGAGGCCTGCCGCAGGCTGATCGACGATCTCAAGCACGAAGTGCCTATCTGGAAGCACCAGACCTTCTCCGACGGGACGGAGGAGTGGGTCGGCGCATGCTGAGTGATCTTCCCTGAAACCTGGGTGACGCCCAGCCGCCCCGATTTGCGTAACCGGGCCCCTGCCGTGAGCGTTGGACGCACCGGTGGCTAATCTGCTGATCGGCCGAATGCGGTCGGTCCCTAGGGGTCGGGAGGTCGGGATGGCGGCACTCGCGTGGTTGCTGATTCCGCTGTTCGCTGCACTTGGTGCTGCGATATGGGGAAGCTGGGCAGCCAGAAATCGAACGGCCGGCGACGTCTCCGAACTCGCCGGCTACGCGCGGTTCCGTGAGGCGATGGAGAAGTCCCACTCCGGCACCGGTGCCGTCTGACGACGCGTGAAGCGGATCCGACCGTACGTCCGAGCCCACAGGCCCCGTACGGACCGGCCCCAGCGGTGTACTGACAGACCCGTCCCGTACTGTCGTTCCATGCCACGCCGCACAGCGACGATGCTCGCCTCCACCCTCATCCTGATCGCGCTGCTGTGCGCGGGCGTATTCATCACAGTCCCGTACTCGGAGATGTCTCCCGGTCCGACGGTGAACACTCTGGGCGAGGCCAAGGGCGAGCCGGTACTGCAGATCTCCGGTCGCAAGACGTACCCCGCGAGCGGCCATCTCAATATGACGACGGTCAGAGTCACCGGCGCGGACTACAAGATGAACCTCGTCGAGGCGGTCTACGGCTGGCTGGCGCACGACAGTGTGGTGGTTCCGCACGACACCCTCTATCCGGACGGCAAGACGGAAGAGCAGTCGACGCAGGAGAATGCCGAGGAGTTCAGCCAGTCCCAGGAGAGCGCGAAGACCGCCGCTCTGCGGGCCCTGGGCATCCCGGTGCAGACCCGGGTCGTGGTGTCGACCGTTCTCAAGAACAGCCCTGCCGAGGGCAAGCTGCACGCGGGCGATGTCATCAAGGCCGTGGACGGTGCGGCGGTCAAGGACCCCGCGGACGTCGCCAAGCTCGTCACCAAGCACAAGCCCACGGAGAAGGTCGTCTTCACGATCGTCCCCGCCCAGGACGCGGCCGCGGCGGAGAAGGCCGGCAAGGAGCCGGTGGGCACCAAGGACATCGCGATCACCACGGAGAAGGCCGACGACGACGACCGAGCCATCGTCGGCATCCAGGCGGGTCCGGACCACACCTTCCCGTTCAGCATCGACATCAAGCTGGCGGACGTCGGCGGCCCCAGCGCGGGCCTGATGTTCTCGCTCGGCATCGTCGACAAGCTCACGCCCGGTCCGCTGACCGGCGGAAAGTTCGTGGCGGGCACCGGCACGATCGACGAGGCCGGCAAGGTCGGCCCGATCGGCGGCATCGAGATGAAGACCGTCGGCGCGCGCAACGCGGGCGCCCAGTACTTCCTGACGCCCGCCGAGAACTGCGCCTCCGCGGCCGCCGACATTCCCGACGGCCTCACCCTGGTGGAGGTCGAGACGATCGACGACGCGAAGAAGTCGCTGGAGAAGATCCGCGAGGGGGACACGGCCGGCCTGCCGCAGTGCACGACGGGCTGACGGCGCACGACGGGCACGACCACCGGCAAGCGGCGGCCGTGCCCCCACAGGGCGTTGCGGTGGCTACGCCTCGAAGGTCGCGGCCAGGGCCTCGGCGAGACCCGGAACAAGCATCGCTCCGGTGAGCACCTCGGTCGGGGAGTCCTTCTCCCGCAGCCGCAGCGCGGACTCGCGTACGCCGTTGCGCAGCACGGCCACCGTCATGCGGACCTCCTGACGGTCGGGGTGCTTCGCGACCCACTTCGCCAGCTGGGCCTCGTTGAGGCCCTCGGGTACGGACGCCTCGGCGGACGGCGGAAGCATCAGCCGCTCCACCGTCAGCGCGCAGCCGGCCACCGCGTCGGGCCAGGCGATCGTGGCGAGGAACTCGTCGAGCGCGGTGCCCGACGGGATCTCTTCCTGCTCGATGGGCGTGAGCGTGGCAGCCGGCTCACCCTCGGCGAGACCGAGCTGGGCGGCGAGGCCCGGCTCCTGAGCACGCAGCTGGGCGGTGTCGACGAGGGCGAACAGCCGGGCGGGCTGGTCCCAGCCGAGGCCGGAGGTGTATTCGTCGATTTCGAGCACGGCGCGGGTGAGCGGGCTCGTGGCCATGGGGGGCCCGGAGGGGGAAACGTTGGACATGGTCGACATCCTGCCTCCTTCGGACCCCAAAGCGGGAACTGAGTAAAGCTTCAGTAAGTTGCATGAGTGGGCTCTACGATCGCGGAGCCTGCTTCTACGACAGCGAACTTTCGAGGTGCGCACCTTGGCTTTCCAGATGCCGGACCGCGGCGGAGGCCCGACAGGGCCACGGATCAGAGTCGGCCGCCCGTCCCGGCGTGTCCGTACCCTGCTCATGACATTGGGCGTCCTGGCCGTCCTGGCCATGGCTTTCGTCATGTTCGCCGGGTTCTGGACGGACTGGCTCTGGTACCGCTCGGTCAGATATTCGTCCGTTTTCACCACCACCCTGTGGACCAAGGTCGGGCTCTTCACCGTCTTCGGGCTGCTGATGGCCCTGGCCGTCGGCGTGAACATCTGGCTCGCGCACCGGCTCAGGCCGCCGCTGAGCGCGATGTCGCTCGAGCAGCAGAACCTGGACCGCTACCGGATGGGCATCGCCCCGTACAAGAAGTGGGTGCTCGTCGCGGTCACCGCCCTGGTCGGGCTGATCGCCGGCGCCTCCGCCTCCGGGCAGTGGCGTACCTGGCTCATGTGGGTCAACGGTGTGTCCTTCGGCCAGAAGGACCCCCAGTTCCAGCTGGACGTGTCGTTCTTCGCGTTCGACCTCCCCTGGTACCGCTTCCTGCTCGGCTTCGGCTTCGCGGCCGCGGTGCTCTCCCTGATCGCCGCCGCGATGGTGCACTACCTGTACGGCGGCCTGCGGATCACCAGCCCGGGCGGCAGGGCCACGGCCGCAGCGACCGGCCACCTGTCCGTGCTGCTCGGCATCTTCGTGGCGCTCAAGGCCGTCGCGTACTGGCTCGACCGGTACGGCCTCGCTGTGAAGTCCAGTGACTTCAAGGCCACGGGCAACTGGGCGGGTCTGCGGTACGTCGACGCGAACGCCTACCTGCCGGCGAAGACGATCCTCTTCTGCATCGCGGTCATCTGCGCGCTGCTGTTCTTCGCGACGCTGTGGCGCCGCACCTGGCAGCTGCCCGTGATCGGCTTCGGCCTGATGGTGCTCTCGGCGATCCTCATCGGCGGGCTCTACCCGGCGATCGTGCAGAAGTTCCAGGTCCAGCCGAACGAGCAGGCCAAGGAAGCGCCGTACATCAAGAAGAACATCGACGCGACGCGCAAGGCGTACGGCATCGACGACGCCAAGGTGGACGACTACCAGGGCGTGGGCGACAGCAAGGACAACTCGCAGCTGCGCAAGGACGCCGATTCGGCGGCGAGCTACCGGCTGATCGACCCGAACGTCGTTCCGCCGACCTTCGACCAGCTCCAGCAGGAGCGCAAGTACTACCAGTTCCCGACGACGCTGGACGTGGACCGGTACAAGGGCCAGGACACGGTCGTCGGTCTGCGCGAGCTCGACCTCAAGGGCATCCCCAAGCGCAACTGGATCAACGACCACTTCACGTACACCCACGGATACGGCGTGGTCGCGGCCAAGGGCACGGCGGTCAAGCCGGACACCGAGGGCGCACCGGACTTCACCGAGTCCGGCCTGCCGACCGAGGGCACCCTCGGGACGTACGAGCAGCGGATCTACTACGGCGAGAAGACCCAGCAGTACTCGATCGTGGGCGGCCCGCAGAAGGAGCTCGACTACGAGAAGAACGGCGAGCCCACCACGACCACCAGCTACACGGGCAAGAGCGGCGTCAATCTGTCGAACCCGCTGAACCGCGCCGCGTACGCCGTGGCCTTCAGCGAGCCGCAGATCCTCTACTCGGGGGCCATCGGCGACGGCTCGCGGATCCTCTACAACCGCACGCCCAAGGAGCGCGTCGAGGCGGTCGCACCCTGGCTGTCGATCGACGGCGACGCCTACCCGGCGGTGGTCGGCGGACGCGTCCAGTGGATCGTCGACGCGTACACGACCACCAACGGCTACCCCTACGCCTCGCGCACGACGCTGGGGGACACGACGGCCGACTCGCTGTCGCAGACCGACAGCCAGCGCGCGGTGGTCGCCCAGCAGAACCAGGTCAACTACATCCGCAACTCGGTGAAGGCCACCGTCGACGCCTACGACGGCACGGTCAAGCTGTACCAGTGGGACACCGAGGACCCGGTCCTCAAGACCTGGATGAAGGCGTTCCCGGACACGGTGAAGCCGCGGGGCGACATCGCGCCCGACCTGATGGATCACCTGCGCTACCCGCAGGACCTCTTCAAGGTGCAGCGCGAGCTGCTCACCCGCTACCACGTCGAGAGCCCGTCGCAGTTCTACAGCGGCAGTGACGCGTGGCAGGTGCCGGACGACCCGACGACGGGCGAGAAGAGCTCCGTACCGCCGTACTACCTGAGCCTGAAGATGCCGGAGGAGCGGGACCGGAAGTTCTCGCTGACGACGACCTTCACGCCCAACGGGCGCCCCAACCTGGGTGCGTTCATGGCGGTCGACGCCGACGCGTCGAGCAAGGACTACGGCACGATAAGGCTCCTGAGAGTCACGGGCGACGTCCCGGGTCCGCAGCAGGTGCAGAACCGGCTCAACAGCAATGCCGAGGTCGCCGAGTTCGTCAGGAACATGAAGGGCGCCAACTCGGACATCGAGTACGGCAACCTGCTGACGATCCCGCTGAACGACGGCTTCCTGTACGTCGAGCCGGTGTACGCCCAGGGAAACAACGCCTATCCGCTGCTGAAGAAGGTCGCCGTCTCGTACGGCAGGGAGACCGTCTTCAAGAACACGCTCGGCGAGGCGCTGAACGCCGTCTTCGGCGAGGAGGGCGAAACGCCACCGCCGCCGGGTGATGGCGACGGTGACACGACCCAGCCCCCGTCCGAGGGCGACGAGTCGCTGCAGAAGGCCATCGAGGACGCCCAGAAGGCGTACGACGAGGGCGAGGAGGCGCTGAAGAAGCAGGACTGGACCGCGTACGGCAAGGCGCAGGAGAAGCTCCAGGACGCGCTGCAGCGGGCCGCCGACGCCGAGGAGAAGACCGAGGCGCCGGCCAGCCCGGGGGCCGAGGGCGAGAAGCCCGAGAAGCCCGCCGAGCAGGACGGGAAGGGCGACCAGAAGGGCAGCTGAGCTGGGACGTCCCCGCGCCGTGGTACTGTTTGAACACAACGGCGCGGGGTGGAGCAGCTCGGTAGCTCGCTGGGCTCATAACCCAGAGGTCGCAGGTTCAAATCCTGTCCCCGCTACTGAAGAAGAAGACGAGGGCCCGGATCTCGAAAGAGATCCGGGCCCTCGTTGTGTGTGTCCGGAGCTCTCGCGCGCCTGTACGAAGCGTCCTTCTGATGGGGGGAGTTGGGGATTTGGCGTTTGGAGTGTCTCTCTGTGGGCATGTCGACAAAACGCTGAAGTGACCTCACTGGCTGCGGTATACCAGGTGTACGCGGGTTGCGGGTGGTGCGACGATGGTTTTTATGGGGGACAGGGCAACTCTGTTGGAGACAGGGCGGTTTGTGCAGCGACATCCAGAGCACGCTGTTGACACCGTGGATACCGCCGAGGCCGAGTCCGAGGCGCGACACCGGAGCGCCGCCGAGAGCGGCGACACGGAGTCCATGAGCGTGCTCGGTTCGCTCCTGCTGCGCCGGGGCGACCTCGATGGCGCCGAGCCGCACCTGCGCGCCGCGACCGCCGACGGCGACCGCGCCGCCGCGAACAACCTGGGCGTACTCCTCCACCAGCGCGGCTATGCCGACGAGGCGGCCGGCTGGTGGCGCATCGCCGCCGTGGCCGGGTCCGCGGCCGCCGCACACGCGCTGGGCCGCCACTACCGCGAGCGGGGCGACGAGCCCGCCGCGGAGTACTGGCTGCGCCAGTCCGCCGAGCAGGGGCACGCGCTGGGGGCGTACGCCCTCGCCGACCTCCTGGAACACCGCAGCGACGTGGGCGCCGAGCGGTGGCTGCGCGCTGCCGCCGAGCAGGGGCACCGGGAAGCGGCGTACCGCCTGGCCCGCACGCTGGACCGCCGCGCCGCCGCCGAGGCGCACGCCGGCGCGACCGGCTCCGGCGTCCCGCCGGTGAGCACCGACGCGCGCCTGCGGCGTACGGGCGCGGGAGGCCCGAAAGCGGCCCGTAACGCGGGGACGGCCGGACCCGGCGCGGGGACGGGCGGGGGCTCCGACACCGGTACGGGTACCGGCAGGGGCGGCGGCTACCTCGACCTCGGTACGGGGACCCGGCACCCCGGCCCCGGGGTAGGCCCGGGCGCCGACTTCCACACGGACACGGACACGGGCGCGGGTGCCGGCGCCGGTCTCGGCCCCTCGGGCACCCGCTACCCCGGTTACGGGTACGTGGGGACCCGATCCGAGGCAGGCACGGGCCCGGCCACCGGTACGGGACGCACCGGCACGGACGCGGCCGCCGACGCCGGCCGGGCGGCGCAGGGGCCTGGGCCGGGTTCCGGTTCCGGGGAGCCCGGGGGGGACCCGGCCACCGGCACCCGCCACGCCGCCGGTGGCGGGAGCCGTCGTACCGGCGCCGGGCCGTTCGGTACCGGTACGCGGCATGCGGGGATCGGTGCGGGTGAGCTGCCCCCTGCCGTGGAGGCCGAGCAGTGGTACCGGCAGGCTGCCGCGCGGGGGCACCGCCGTGCCGCCCTGCACCTCGGCGCCATCCTCGAGGAGCGCGGCGAGCTCAAGGAGGCCGGGCGCTGGTACCTGACCTCCGCCAAGGACGGCGAGGCTCGCGCCGCGTGCGCGCTGGGCTTCCTGCTGCGCGACGCCGGTGACGAGGAGAGCGCCGCCGTGTGGTGGCTGCGCGCCGCCCAGGACGGCGACGGCAACGCCGCCAACGCGCTGGGCGCCCTGCATGCCGCCCGGGGCGAGCAGCAGACCGCCGAGCGGTGGTACCGCGCCGCCCTGGACGCCGGGGACGTGAACGGGGCCTACAATCTCGGGCTGCTCTGCGCCGCCCAGGGCCGCAACGCCCAGGCCGACCAGTGGTACCGCCGCGCCGCCTACGCCGGCCACCGCGAGGCCGCCAACGCGCTCGCCATCCTGCTGCTCCAGGGCGGCGACGCGGCCGGCGCCGAGCCGTGGTTCTCCAAGGCCGCCGAGGCGGGCAGCGTCGATGCCGCCTTCAACCTTGGCATCCTCTACGCGGGTCGCGACGACGACCGTACGGCCTTCGTCTGGTACGAGCGCGCCGCCGCCGCCGGTCACACGGAGGCCGCGCTCCAGGTCGGCATCGCCCTGCTGCGCGACGGCGAGGAGCAGGACGCCGAGCGGCACCTGCGCTGCGCCGCGGGCAGCGGCAGCGCCGAGGCGGCGTTCCGCCTCGCGACGCTGCTCGACCGCAGGCAGCCCCCGCCGAGCGCGCCCGGGCTCGGCGAGACGCTGAACGAGAAGACCGAGTGCGAGGAGTGGTACGAGCGGGCCGCCGAGCAGGGCCACCGCCGCGCCCAGGTGCGCGTCGGCATGCTCGCCGCGGGGCGCGGCGACCTGGAGGGCGCCGCACGCTGGTACCGGGAGGCGGCCGAGGCCGGCAGCCGCAACGGTGCCTTCAACCTCGGGCTGCTGCTGGCCCGCGAGGGCAGCGAGCCCGAGGCCGCCCTGTGGTGGTCCCGCGCCGCGCACGCGGGCCACGGCCGCGCCGCGCTGCGCCTCGCGCTGCTCGCCGCCCGCCACGGCGAGCTGGACGAGGGCGAGCGGTGGTGCGCGCGGGCCGTGGAGCTCGGGCCCGCCGAGGTCGCCGAGCGCGCGGCGCGGCTGCGCGAGGCGCTGCACCAGGAGCTCACGGCGTAGACGGGCCTGGCCACGGCTGCTGGCGGATCGTTTCGCCAGTGGTCACCACTGCGCAGGGGAACGGATTTGCGCTGGTCGGCGGTGCGACGTAGAGTCGTGTTTACCGACGCGGGGTGGAGCAGCTCGGTAGCTCGCTGGGCTCATAACCCAGAGGTCGCAGGTTCAAATCCTGTCCCCGCTACTGATGAAGTAGCCGAAGGCCCGGATCTCGAAAGAGATCCGGGCCTTCGTCGTGTACGGACACAGGCATACCGACACGGCACACGCAGACGGACTCGCGCACGCGTGAGGAAGCCGAAGGGCCCGGCACCAGGATCTGGTGCCGGGCCCTTCGCTTCTCCGTACCGCTGTGTGTCAGGCGGAGGCGCAGTTGGGGCACGTGCCCCGGTAGGTCACCTCTACGTCCGAGATCGTGAAGCCGAAACGCTCGGAGTCCGGCAGGTCCGTGAGCGGATTGCCGACCGGGTGTACGTCGCGTATGGCGCCGCATCGCGCGCAGACCAGGTGCTGGTGCGGGCGGTGCGCGTTCGGGTCGTACCGCTTCGCCCGGCGGTCCGTGGACACCTCGAGCACCTCGCCGAGGGACACCATCTCACCGAGCGTGTTGTAGACGGTAGCCCGGGAGATCTCGGGCAGCTTCGCCACGGCGCGCGCGTGCACCTCGTCGGCGGTCAGGTGGATGTGGTCCCCGTCGAGGACTTCGGCCACGACGCGCCGCTGAGCGGTCATACGCCAGCCGCGTCCGCGCAGTCGTTCCAACAGGTCACTCATGGGACCAGCCTAACAGTGGGGGGACCAGGTCCCGAACAGGTGTGACTTTGGATGATTGCTTGACTTAGACAATGTCCATTGTAGGATCGAGAGCGGCAAACGCCAAGGGACAGGACTTGCAGGTATGACGCAGGAGGCGCACGTGACGCAGGGACCGCTCACCACGGAGGCCGGCGCGCCGGTCGCCGACAACCAGAACAGCGAGACCGCTGGCGTCGGCGGCCCCGTTCTGGTCCAGGACCAGGCGCTGCTTGAGAAGCTCGCGCACTTCAACCGCGAGCGCATCCCGGAGCGCATCGTCCACGCGCGCGGCGCCGGTGCGTACGGCACCTTCACGCTGACCCGCGACGTCTCGCAGTGGACGCGGGCGAAGTTCCTCTCCGAGGTCGGCAAGCAGACCGAGACCTTCCTGCGCTTCTCGACGGTCGCGGGCAACCTCGGCTCCGCGGACGCCGTGCGCGACCCCCGCGGCTTCGCGCTGAAGTTCTACACGGAGGAGGGGAACTACGACCTTGTCGGGAACAACACGCCCGTCTTCTTCATCAAGGACGCCATCAAGTTCCCCGATTTCATCCACACCCAGAAGCGCGACCCGTACACCGGCTCGCAGGAAGCCGACAACGTGTGGGACTTCTGGGGCCTGAGCCCCGAGTCGACGCACCAGGTGACCTGGCTGTTCGGTGACCGCGGCATACCCGCGACGCTGCGTCACATGAACGGGTACGGCTCGCACACGTACCAGTGGAACAACGAGGCCGGCGAGGTCTTCTGGGTCAAGTACCACTTCAAGACCGACCAGGGCATCAAGAACCTCACCACCGACGAGGCCAACCGCCTTTCCGGCGTCGACCCGGACTCGCACCAGCGCGACCTGCGCGAGGCCATCGAGCGCGGTGAGTTCCCGTCCTGGACCGTGCAGGTGCAGATCATGCCGGCGGCCGAGGCGGCGACGTACCGCTTCAACCCGTTCGACCTGACCAAGGTCTGGCCGCACGCGGACTACCCGCCGATCGAGATCGGCAAGCTGGAGCTCAACCGCAACCCGGAGAACATCTTCGCCGAGGTCGAGCAGTCGATCTTCAGCCCCGCGCACTTCGTGCCGGGCATCGGCCCGTCCCCCGACAAGATGCTCCAGGGCCGCCTCTTCGCGTACGGCGACGCCCACCGCTACCGCGTCGGCATCAACGCCGACCACCTGCCGGTGAACCGTCCGCACGCCACCGAGGCGCGGACGAACTCCCGTGACGGCTACCTGTACGACGGCCGCCACAAGGGCACCAAGAACTACGAGCCCAACAGCTTCGGCGGCCCCGCGCAGACGGGCAGGCCGCTGTGGGAGCCGGTCCCGGTCACCGGCGCCACGGGCAACCACGAGGCCCCGGACCACTCCGAGGACAACGACTTCGTCCAGGCGGGCAACCTCTACCGCCTGATGTCCGAGGACGAGAGGGGCCGTCTCGTCGACAACCTGGCGCAGTTCATCGCCAA
Source organism: Streptomyces sp. NPDC055287 (assembly GCF_053646035.1). Taxonomy (NCBI): domain Bacteria; kingdom Bacillati; phylum Actinomycetota; class Actinomycetes; order Kitasatosporales; family Streptomycetaceae; genus Streptomyces; species Streptomyces sp. NPDC055287. The sequence goes on from NZ_JBSHNE010000002.1 coordinate 280,782, forward strand.
GGTGTCGCGCGACGACATCGCGGAGCGCGCGGTGAGCAACTTCCGTCAGGCCGACGGTGACTTCGGCAAGCGGCTGGAAGCCGCGGTCCAGGCCCTGCGCGGCTAGTACGGACCGCTTGTCGTAGGCAGAGGGCCGGATTCCCCGAGGGGAGTCCGGCCCTCTTTCGCGCTCAGCCCACCAGCGCGCCCGGTTGCGAGCGGAGCTGCCTGCGGCCAGGTGCCCAGCAGCGGATGATGTCGCGTACGGAGACGACGCCGACGGGGCCGTCTCCGTCCAGCACGATCAGATGCCGGAAGCCGCCGTGCGCCATGGCGTCGGCGGCGTCCTCCAGCGTCCAGGAGGGCGCCGCGTAGACGACGTCGGTGGTGGTGTGGGTGCCGGCCGTCTCGAGGTCGGGGTCCTGACCCGACCCGACGGAGATGAGGATGTCGCGTTCGGTGAGAATGCCGAGTCCGCCGGCGTCGGTGTCGAGGACGACGGCCGCCCCGACGCGGCGCTCCGCCATCAGACGGGCTGCCTGGCGGAGTGTGTGGGCGGGGCCGATGGTGAGGACCACCGTGCTCATGGCGTCACGGACGAGCATGGACGGAGCCACCTCCTTGGTGAAGCGGGTGTCGAGAGATACGAGAACCGATTCACAAGTTCACAAGTGGGGGGACTCACAGAGTGACAGCCGGGAGGGAAGGCAACAAGAGGGCGCGGGAGGATGTGCCCGGCGATCACACGCCCCCGCGCGCCGGTTTCCCGGGCGCGGGGGCGAAGGTCCCTAGGCGCGGAGGTAACTCAGCATCTCTTCGTGGAGCAGGCCGTTCGACGCGGCGGCATTGCCCCCGTGCGGTCCTGTCACTCCATCGAGGCTGGTGAAGACACCGCCCGCCTCCTGGACGATGATCGCGTTCGCGGCCATGTCCCAGAGCGACAGCTCCGGCTCGGCGCAGATGTCCACCGAGCCCTCGGCGACCATCATGTACGGCCAGAAGTCGCCGTATCCGCGCGTGCGCCAGCAGTCGCGGGTCAGGTCCAGGAAGCCGTCGAGCCGGCCCTGCTCCTCCCAGCCGCTGAGCGAGGAGTACGCGAAGGACGCGTTGGCGATCTCGTCGACCTTGGAGACGTGGATGCGGGTCGCCGAGGTGAGGCTGCGCCCGGTGTACGCCCCGGCGCCCTTCGCCGCCCACCAGCGGCGGCCCAGCGCCGGCGCGGACACGACGCCCATCACGGGCTGGAAGCCGTGCTCCCCGGCCTCCATGAGCGAGATCAGCGTCGCCCAGACCGGCACGCCGCGCACGTAGTTCTTCGTGCCGTCGATCGGGTCGACCACCCAGCGGCGCGGCCCCGTGCCCTGGAGCCCGTACTCCTCGCCCAGAACGGCGTCACGCGGCCTGCCACGGTGCAGGTGGCTGCGGATCAGCTCCTCTGCGGCCTTGTCGGCCTCCGTCACCGGTGTCATGTCCGGTTTGGTCTCGACCTTGAGATCCAGAGCCTTGAAGCGCTCCATCGTCGTGGCGTCCGCGGCGTCCGCGAGGACATGGGCAAAGCGCAGATCATCGTGATAGTCGGGCATGACTGAACAGTATCGACCGTGTTGTGGGCGAACCACACGGTCTCGCTGTGCGGGCGCGGTCCACCGTCCGGACACCGGGCGCGGTGCACCGTCCGGACAGTCTGGCGCGGTCCCCCGTCCGGACGGTGCGGCGCGCGGGCCATTGACAGCGCCCGACGGCGCGTCAACTCTGAAACCGGAGGCGTGCGGCCGGGGAGGCGACGATGCCCACAGCGCGAGAGGCCCTGCTGGACGCCGCCCTCACCGCGCTCGCGGCCCGTCCGTGGTCCGCGGTGCGGATGGTCGACGTGGCCGCGGCGGCGCGCGTGTCGCGGCAGACCCTCTACAACGAGTTCGGCAGCAAGGACGGCCTCGCCCGCGCGCTGGTGCGCCGCGAGGCCGACGGATATCTGGCGGGCGTCGAGCGGGCGCTGGGGGGCGGAGCGGCCGACCCGGCGGCCGCGCGGGCAGCCGGCCGGACCTCCGACCGGGCGGCCGCCCGGCCCGCGGGCGTCGAGGACCGGCTCGTGGCCGTCGCGGAGTGGACCGCCGGGGCCGCCCGCACGAACCCGCTCGTACGCGCCCTGCTGACCGGCTGCTGGGGCGAGCGCCTGCCCGCGCCGCGCCCCGTCAGGTACGTGCTCGGCGTCGCGGTGTCCCCGGTGCCCGCCCAGCGCCGCGCCGACGCCGGTTCGCCGGGGCCTGCCGACCTGGTCGCGGCCGTACGGGGCAGGGCGCTCGCCGCGCTCGGGACGGGGCGTACGAAGGAGGCGGCCGCGGACATCGCGTACCGCTGCGAGCTGGCTGTCCGCCTCGCGCTCTCGTACGTCGTCGCACCCACGGCGTCGGGGGACGGCTTGGCGCGGCTGCTGCGGACGGCTCTCGGCGTGGCGGGCACCGGTGGAGCCGGACCCGGTGGAGCCTCACCCGGTGGGACGGGACCCGGCGGGACGGGACTCAGTGGGCCGAGCCCGAGAGCTGGAGCCCGATGACGCCGATGATCACCAGCGAGATCGAGATCAGCTTCAGCGTCGAGACCACATCGCCGAGGAAGACCATGCCGTAGATCGCGGTGCCCGCCGCGCCGATGCCGGTCCACACCGCGTACGCCGGTCCCACGTCGAGCTTCCTCAGCGCCAGCGTCAGCAGGCCGAAGCTGCCCAGCGCGAAGGCGCAGAAGGCGACCGTCGGCCACAGCCGGCTGAAGCCGTGGGACAGCTTCAGGCACACGGCGAAACCGGTTTCGAGCAGTCCTGCCACCACCACGAGCAGCCACGCCATGGTCGGTTTCCTCCCGTGTCGGTGACTGCTTCGGCTGACTTGGTGCGATTATGCACTTACCAGGAGCGAGGAACCGTAAACGCGGCGCGGTCAGTCGCCCTCGCGACGCTCCCGGGTGGCCAGCAGCCGGCGCAGGGAGTCCAGCCGGGCCGGATCGGCGTGACCGTCGGCCACCCACTGGTCCAGCGCGCACTCCGCCTCGTCGTGGCTGCACCCGCGCGGGCAGCCCTCCGTCCCCGGCTCCAGGTCCGGGAAGGCGAGGATGACGCGCGACGGGTCCACGTGGTGCAGCCCGAAGGAACGCACGCCCGGCGTATCGATCACCCAGCCGCTCACGCCGGTGAGCGGCAGCGCGAGCGCCGATGTGGTGGTGTGCCGGCCGCGGCCGGTGACCGCGTTGACCACACCCGTCGTACGCCAGCGGTCCTCCGGTACGAGCGTGTTGACCAGCGTCGTCTTGCCCACGCCGGAGTGGCCCACGAAAGCCGTGACCTTGTTCTCCAGGTGCTTGCGCACCAGCTCGGTCGCGGCCCCGTTCGCCAGGTCCTCGCGGCTGGTCACGAGGTACGGGACGCCGAGGGGACGGTAGGCGCTCAGGAGGGCGTCCGCCGGTGCCAGGTCCGATTTGGTCAGTACGAGGAGGGGTTCGAGCCCGGCGTCGTACGCCGCCACCAGGCAGCGGTCGATCATGCGCGGGCGCGGCTCGGGGTCGGCCAGGGCGGTGACGATCGCCAGCTGGTCGGCGTTGGCCACGACCACCCGCTCGAACGGGTCGTCGTCGTCGGCGGTGCGGCGCAGCACCGAGGCGCGCGGCTCGACCCGCACGATGCGGGCCAGCGTGTCCTTGTCACCCGTGAGGTCGCCGACGATGGCGACGCGGTCGCCCACGACGACGGACTTGCGGCCCAGCTCGCGGGCCTTCATCGCGATGACCGTACGGTCCTCGACGAGGCAGGTGATGCGGCCCCGGTCGACGGTCAGGACGAAGCCTTCGACGGCGTCCTCGTGCTTGGGGCGGGTGTGGGTGCGAGGCCGGTTGCCCTTGCGGTTGGGGCGGACGCGGATGTCGTCCTCGTCGGGGTTCTTGCCGTAGCGGCGCATGTCGTCAGGCCCCGTCAGTTTCCGTCGAGCATTCCGGTCCACATCTGCGGGAAGTCGGGCAGCGTCTTGGCCGTGGTCGCCACGTTCTCGATCTGCACGTCCTTGACGGCGAGGCCGATGATCGCGCCCGCGGTCGCCATGCGGTGGTCGTGGTACGTGTGGAAGGTCCCGCCGTGCAGGCGGCGCGGCCGGATGCGCAGGCCGTCCTCGGTCTCGGTGACATCGCCGCCGAGCGCGTTGATCTCCCGGGTGAGCGCGGCCAGCCGGTCGGTCTCGTGCAGGCGCAGATGTGCGACGCCCCGCAGGACGGACTCGGAGTCGGCCAGGGCCGCGACCGCCGCGATGCCCGGGGTCAGCTCGCCCACGTCACCCAGGTCCACGTCGATGCCGTGGACGGTGCCGGTGCCCGTGAAGGTCAGGCCGCGCTCGGTGAGCTCGCAGGAACCGCCCATCTCGGTGAAGATCTCGCGCAGCGCGTCGCCCGGCTGGGTGGTGCGCTCCGGCCAGTCGGGGATCGTGACACGGCCTCCGGTGATCAGGGCGGCGGCGAGGAACGGCTGGGCGTTGGAGAGGTCGGGCTCGATGGTCAGGTCGCGGCCGAGCAGGGCGCCGGGGGAGACCCGCCAGACGTTGGGCTCACCGCCGGACTCGGGGGTGTCCACCTGGGCGCCGACCGCGCGCAGCATGTCGACGGTCATCAGGATGTGCGGCATGGACGGGAGAGTGGCGCCGGTGTGACGCACCTCCACCCCCTGGTTGAAGCGCGGGCCGGACAGCAGGAGCGCGCTCACGAACTGTGAGGACGAGGACGCGTCGATGTCGACCGCTCCGCCGTCCAGCGCTCCGCCGCCGTGCACGGTCAGCGGGAGCGCGCCGCGGCTGTCGTCGTCGATACGGGCGCCCAGGGTGCGCAGCGCTTCGATGACGGCGCCGAGCGGGCGTTCGTACGAACGAGGGTCGCCGTCGAAACGGATCTCGCCGTCGGCGAGCGCAGCGACGGGCGGCAGGAAGCGCATCACCGTGCCGGCGTTGCCGACGTCCACTGTCGCCGGTCCGTGCAGACCCGCCGGGATCACGCGCCAGGCCTCGCCGGAACCGTTGAGTTCGCCCGTGGCCGACGAGCTGGACGACACGGTCTCCTCGATGCCGACGCCCATCATCCGCAGGGCGTCGGCCATCAGCAGCGTGTCGCGGGAACGCAGCGGGCGGCGCAGCCATCCGGGTTCGGCGGCGAGGGCGGCCAGGACGAGAGCGCGGTTGGTGACCGATTTTGATCCGGGCACGGTGACGGTTGCGTCGACGGCTTCGCCCGCGCGCGGGGCGGGCCAGAGGGCGGGGTGCACGGAGCTTTCGGTCATGGCCATCACTTTAGTGGCTCGCGGCGGACCCGGATCTTGATCAAATACGCCGAAACCGGGACGTAACTCAGGGGTGCTATCGGGTTGACGCGTCGTGACGGCCGCTGAGGGGTACGTCGTCGCCGGCCGCCGGCTACAGCCCGAGCAGCCAGCGGCCGCCGCCCAGCAGCGCGCAGACCGACACCGTGTGGAAGAACAGCAGCCACAGCACGGCCGGGACGTTCGTGAGCCGCGACAGCTGGTCGGCGTCCGAGTCGGGGGCGCCGCCGTGCCGGCGCTTGGCCTGGAGCTCGAAGGCCGGGCGGACGCCGCCGATGAGCATGAACCAGACGGCGGCGTAGGCGAAGGCGGCCTGCACCTCCGGCGTCGTCAGCCACGAGATCAGGAGGAAGGCGGCGCCGGTGACGATCACGGTGAGGGCGCCGTACGCGTTGCGGATCATCGCCAGCATCGCGAGCAGCAGGGCCGTCGCGATCCAGAGGAAGAGCGTGATGTGGTTCGCGGCGAGCAACCATGCTCCGCCGAGGCCCAGGAGTGAGGGGGCGGTGTACCCGGCGGCGGCCGTGAGGATCATGCCGATGCCGGTCGGCCTGCCCCGGCTGACGGTCAGGCCGCTGGTGTCGGAGTGCAGACGTATACCGTCCAGGCTGCGGCCCGTGAGCAGGGCGATCAGGCCGTGGCCGCCCTCGTGGGCGATGGTGATGGCATTGCGTGCCACCCGCCAGACGGCGTGCGGGACGACGACGGCGAGTGCGGCGAGGGCCGCTGCGATCACGAGCCACTGGTCGGGATCGGGCTGCGTACCGAAGATGCGGTCCCACAGGTCGCCGAGCTGAGTGGTGTCCATTTTCCGGGCGGCTCCTTGCGGTCTGGGCAGTCGTGGCAGTCTGGCACTTATGTGCGGACGGTATGCAGCGAGCCGGCGGCCCGAGGATCTCGTCGGGCTGTTCGATGTGGGGAAGTGGGAGCCGAAGGAGGCGCTCGCCCCCGACTGGAACGTGGCGCCCACGAAGGAGGTCCACGTCGTGCTGGAGCGTCCTGTGAAGGACGCGCGGGACCCGCGCCCGGTTCGGCAGCTGAGGAAGCTGAAGTGGGGGCTCGTGCCCTCCTGGTCGAAGTCGCCCGAGGGGGCGGCGCGGATGATCAACGCGCGGGCGGAGACGGTGCACGAGAAGCCGTCGTTCCGGCAGCCGTTCGTCTCGCGGCGCTGCCTCATCCCGGCCGACGGTTACTACGAGTGGGTCACCGGCGCCGACGAGCGGCAGCTGGAGGAGCAGGGGAAGAAGAAGCGGCCGCGCAAGCAGCCGTACTTCGTGACACTGGCGGACGGGTCGGTCATGGCGATGGCCGGGCTGTACGAGTTCTGGCGCGACCGGACGCTGCCCGACGACCATTCACAGGCGTGGTGGGTGACGTGCTCCGTCATCACCACCGAGGCCGAGAAGGGCCCGCTGGCGGTCGCGCCGGCCATCGGCCCGGGGTCGCTGGCCGACATCCACCCCCGGATGCCGCTGATGCTGACGCCGGACCGGTGGGACGCGTGGCTGGACCCGGCCCGTTCGGACATCGACGGCCTGCGGGAGCTGCTGGCCCCGCCGCCGGGCGGGCTGATGCGGGCGTACCCGGTGACCACGGCGGTGAGCAACGTGCGCAACAACGGGCCGGAGCTGCTGGAGGAGCTGGCGGCGCCCGAGGTGGAGACGTTGTTCTGAGGCGACCGGTGCGGCGCGCGTGCGGTGTTTGAGGACACGGCGCCGCAGGCGCACGATGGGTGCGTGACACACAGTGAGACGGTGGAGACAGAGGTCGGCCGGGCGCGCATCACCTGGGCCGAGGCAGAGGCGCCCTGGACCGTCCTGGCCGTGAGCCACGGCGCCGGCGGCGGGATCGGGGCGCGCGACCTCCAGGGGCTCGCGGCCGCGCTGCCCGCGCGCGGGGTGACCGTCGCCCTGGTGGAGCAGCCCTGGCGGGTGGCGGGGAAGAAGGTCGCGCCCGCGCCCAAGACGCTCGACGCCGGGTGGCGGGGGCTCTGGCCGACCCTGCTCGGGCCCGGACTGCCGGTGGTGTCCGGCGGGCGCAGCGCCGGGGCGCGCGTCGCGTGCCGTACGGCCGTGGACCTGGGCGCGCACGCCGTACTCGCGCTGAGCTTCCCGCTGCACCCGCCCGGCCGGCCCGAGAAGTCCCGGGCACAGGAGCTGCTGGGCGCCGGGGTCCCCACGCTGGTCGTACAGGGCGGAAACGATCCCTTCGGGAAACCGGACGAATTCCCCGCCGGGGAATACGACCTCGTGGAGGTGGCGTACGGGGACCACGGGTTCGCCGTACCGAAGAAGGCCGGAATCACCGCGGAAGAGGTCGTCGTCACGATCACGGACGCTGTCGGGAACTGGATCGACGGGCTGCGGGAATGATGAGCGCGACACCTCTGTTATTGCGTGCGTCGACATACACCGCACGTACGTGGAGAGGGAGTCCGTCGCATGGGATCGACCATCTGCCCGAGCCGCTCGAACACCGCTGACCTGGAGTGGACGGTGCTCAGTGCGGCCAAGACCGCCCCCCGTCGGGCGGCGGCCGGGCAGGATCGTCGTCTATCCTCCGATTCGAGCGGGTCCGCATTCGGCCCCGCCACGGCGTTGGAGGAGGTGGGTCCGGTCACTGGGACCGACACAGGGACCGACGACGGCCAGGCGGCGGAGGAGAGCACCGTCGAGCGCAACGCGCGTTTCGAGCGCGACGCGCTGGGCTTCCTCGACCAGATGTACTCGGCCGCGCTGCGCATGACGCGCAATCCGGCCGACGCGGAGGACCTGGTGCAGGAGACCTATGCCAAGGCATACGGGTCCTTCCACCAGTTCCGTGAAGGTACGAATCTGAAGGCGTGGCTTTACCGCATTCTGACGAACACCTTCATCAATACGTACCGGAAGAAGCAGCGCGAGCCTCAGCGCAGTGGCGCCGAGGAGATCGAGGACTGGCAGCTCGCGCGCGCCGAGTCGCACATGTCGACCGGTCTGCGCTCCGCCGAGTCGCAGGCGCTCGACCACCTGCCCGACTCGGACGTCAAGTCGGCGCTGCAGGCAATCCCCGAGGAGTTCCGCATCGCGGTCTACCTCGCGGATGTAGAGGGCTTTGCGTACAAGGAGATCGCGGACATCATGGGTACACCCATCGGTACGGTGATGTCCCGGCTGCACCGGGGCCGCCGGCAACTGCGTGGCATGCTCGAGGATTACGCGCGTGACCGCGGGCTGGTTCCGGCGGGTGCCGGAGAGTCGAACGACGGGAAAGGTTCGGGCTCATGAGCTGCGGAGAGCCGCACGAGACTGACTGCTCAGAGGTCCTGGATCATCTCTACGAGTTCCTCGACCACGAGATGCCCGACAGCGACTGCACCAAGTTCGAGGTGCACTTCGAGGAGTGCTCACCGTGCCTGGAGAAGTACGGTCTCGAGCAGGCCGTGAAGAAGTTGGTGAAGCGCTGCTGCGGCAGTGACGACGTACCGGCCGACCTGCGGTCCAAGGTCATGGGGCGTATTGACCTGATCCGGTCGGGCCAGGCCGTGCCCGAGCAGGACGTCACGGCCACGGGGGACGCCGACCTGCCGGCGACCGCGAACGAGGCATAGCCTCCACTCTTCTCACCGCTTGTCACGAAGTCGGCCGATTATCACTCGAAGGTGCTAATCGGCCGCTTCGCCGTATCCGGACGCGCCCAACTCGCTAGCCTGACGCACGAATTGTGGCGGGCGAACCGGGAACCGGGACAACAGGAGCGACACTGGTGAGAGCCCTTTCGGTGGCGGCGCGCGCGTACATCGTGTGCGCGCTGCTCGCGGCCGCCTGCTGTGCGCTACCCTCCCTGCGGCCGGGCGCCGGCACTCCCTGGCGGACGGCCGCGCTGCTCGCCGCGCTGCACGCCGCCTGCGAGCTGCTCGGGCGGCGGCCGTTCCTCGTGAGCGCGGTGCGGGTCGGCGCGGGCTCCTTCTTCCCGGTGCTGCTCGCCGCCGTACTGCTGCTGCCGCCGGCGGCAGCAGCGCTCGTGGCGGTACCGGGGGCCCTCGTCGGCCACGTCGAGCGGCGGCCGCGCGCGGTGCGGCGGTTCTGGCGGGCGGCGCAGCTGGCGCTCGCCGCGTGGTCCGCGGCGCACGTGTGCACGGTGGTGGACGGCGGTGCGTCGCTGGGAGGCGGGGCGGGGACTTCGGCTGCCGCACCCGATTTTCCGTACGTCCTGCTGCCCGCCGGGGCCGCCGTCCTCGCCTTCTGCCTGGTGCTGACCGCCCTCGACGGCGGCATCCTGGCCATCGCCGAGCGGCTGCCCGCGCGTACGGCCTGGCGCGGGCTGCTGCTGCGGTCCGTCGCGCCGCTCTGTGTGCAGGGGCTGGCCGGGCTGATGACGGCCGTGCTCTGGCGCAGTGCGTACGGGCCGGCGGCCGCGCTCTTCGTGCTGCTGCCGATGTACATCTCCTGCTGGGTCTTCGCGCAGTACCACCGCGAACGGGCCGCGCACCAGGCTACGATCCGCGCCCTCGTGCAGGCGGTGGACATCAAGGACCGGTACACGCGCGGGCACAGCGAACGGGTCGGCCGCGCGTCCGTGATGATCGCGCGCGAGCTGGGCATGGACGAGGACCGCATCGAGGTCCTGCGCTTCGCCGGCATCCTGCACGACGTCGGCAAGCTCGGGGTCCCGACGCGGCTGCTCCGCAAGGACGGGCCGCTCACCCCCGACGAGCGCCGCGTCATCGAGCTGCATCCGGAGTACGGGCACGAGATGGTGCGGGGCATCGGCTTCCTCGGGGAGGCGCGGGCGGCGATCCTGCACCACCACGAGCGGCTCGACGGAAGCGGCTATCCGTACGGTCTGGCGGGCGGCCAGATCCCGGAATTCGCCCGGGTGGTCGCCGTCGCGGACGCGTTCGACGCGATGACGTCGACGCGGTCGTACCAGCGGGCGCGGCCGGTGGCGACGGCACTGCGGGAACTCGACCGGTGCGCGGGGACGCAGTTCGATCCGCGGATGGTGGAGGCGCTGACGCGGGCGCTGGCCCGGCAGGGCTGGCACCATCGGGTCACCTCGGACGAACAGTCCGACCCGAGAGGAAACGTCCCGCCACCGCGCGGGAGTGAGGCGTGCGGGGGCTCCGGCGCGAGCGAGGGGGCGGTCGCGCCGGCCGTCGCCGCGGCGCGGCACGACCCGGGCCGGCCCCGGTGAGCGTCGTCCGGGCCGCCGGGCCCTGGGGGTGTCCTGCGGAGCTTTTCCCCGCCCCGCCCCTCAGCGGACCCGAGCTCTGTCCCGGGCCCCGGTCCTCAAGCGCCGGAGGGGCTGAGACCGGGGCAAGCGGTGCCCGGGGAGCCGGGGGAGTCGCCCCTCCGCGTGCGGGGCGTGCCGCGTGAGGGGGCACAGGCGCGGATACGCCGTCGGGCTCGTGTACGGCGCCGCAGCCGTCCTCACCGTCTACGCGCTCGGCAACACCCTGTGGTACGGCATCACCGAGCCCGGCATCGCCCTCGCCTTCGGCGCGCTCATCGCCGTCGGTGAGCTCTCCCGCTGGGGCGGACGGGGCGGCCCTTCCGCCCTGCCCGCCGAGCGCGAACCCGCGCCGCTCGGAGCCGCCGGGGCCCTCGCGTACGCCCTGCTCGGCCAGACCGCCGGGCAGCCCACCACCCACGGCGTTCTGCAGGTTGTGGCCGTCGTCATGGCGGCCGCCCTCGTCGGCGCCGTGCCGCACATCGCCGCGGGGCACGGGCCGGCACTCGACCACGTCGTCCGCCGTGTCCTCACCGTCGCCTTCGCCGCTGCGTGCTTCCAGCCGCTCTTCAACTCGGGGCAGTGGGGCAAGTGGGTCGGCCACGGTCCGTACCACGCGCTGTGCCTCGCGCTCCTGCTCGTCCTCACCGCCCTGTGCGACGCCGTCCTCACCGCCGTCATGGCCCGCGCCCGTACCGGCTACCCCTACGGGCCGCTTCTGCGCGACGAGATGCGGGCGCTGGTGGGGATCGGGTCGGCCGTCTGCGCCACCGGGGCCGTCATCGCACTCGGTGTCGCCGTCGCCGGGCTCTGGGCGCTTCCCGTCTTCTGCGTACCCCTGCTGCTCACCCAGCTGTCCTTCCGCCGGTACGCCGCCGTCCGTACGACGTACCGCCAGACCATCACCTCGCTCGCCCGCGCCACCGAGATCGCCGGCTACACCCCCCAGGGCCACGCCCGCCGCGTCGCCCTGCTCAGCCGCGCCGTGGGGCGTGAGCTGGGGCTTTCCGAGCCGGACCTGACCGTCCTGGAGTACGCCGCGCTGATGCACGACATCGGACAGCTCTCCCTCCTCGATCCCGTCCCGGCCGGGGCCACCGCCTCTCTCCCGGCCGCCGAACAGCGCCGTATCGCTCTCCTGGGGGGAGCCGTCGTACGCCAGACCGGAGTTCCGGCGGAGGTCGCGGTCGTCGTGGAGCGGCAGGCCGACCCCTACCGGGAGCAGCCGCTTTCCGCCCGTATCGTCCGCGCCGTCAACGCATACGACGATCTGTCGGGGGAAAGCGGAGGTGGACTGGGCGGGCCGCTCAGCGCCCTGGAACAGCTGCGTCTGGGCACCGGCCGCGACTATCAGCCCGAGGTTGTGGAATCCCTGGCGCGCGTCCTGTCCCGGGGCGGTCTGACCCCGTCCCCACCTGGGTAACCCATGGGTAATGAGCGGCCCTCCGACCCGGCATGGTTGGATGCGAAGAAGAGGAACAAGAGGGCGTCCGGGGGGACTGACCTTCAGCGACCGGCAGGCGGGACAGGCGGGAATCGTGAAGATCTTCGGGAAGGTACGGCATCGGCCATCCGCCTCGTGGCGGCAGGCCACCGACCGCGCGTTCACGCTGATCGGTGACGGTCGGTACGAGGACGCGGGAGCGCTGCTGACACGCGCGGCGGACCTCGAACCCTGGTTGTCCGAGTCCTGGTTCAACCTCGCGCTGCTGCACAAGTTCCGGCACGACTGGGAGCAGGCGCGCTCCGCGGGCCTGCGCGCCGTCGCGCTCCTCGACCGGGAGACCGGCGCACCGGACTGGTGGAACGTCGGTATCGCGGCCACCGCGCTCCAGGACTGGCCGCTGGCCCGCCGTGCCTGGCAGGCGTACGGCCTGAAGGTGCCCGGCGAGCCCACCGAGAGCGGCGAGCCGCACGGCATGGGGCTGGGCAGTGCCGCCGTCCGCCTGTCGCCCGAGGGTGAGGCCGAAGTGGTGTGGGGCCGCAGGCTCGACCCGGCCCGGATCGAGGTGCTCTCGATCCCGCTGCCTTCCTCCGGGCGGCGCTGGGGCGAGGTCGTCCTGCACGACGGCGTACCGCACGGCGAGCGCGTCACCGCCGCCGGCCCGTCCTTCCCCGTGTTCGACGAGATCGAGCTGTGGGCGCCTTCACCGGTGCCGACCTGGGTGGTGCTCCTGGAGGCCGCCACCGAGGCCGACCGGGACGCCCTGGAGCGGCTGGCCGCCGACGCGGGGTTCGCCGCCGAGGACTGGTCGTCCTCCGTACGGCTGCTCTGCCGGTCCTGTTCCGAGTCGCAGATGCCCAGCGACGAGGGCGACGGCGAGCACCTCGACCCGCACGACCACAGCGAGCCCGGTCACCCTGGGCCGCTCGGACACCGCACCGCCGGCGCCGGTGAGCTGTGGCTGCCGGAGCGCGAGTGCGGCATCGCGGCGCCCGCCGGACTGGTGCGCGGGCTGCTCGACGGGTGGGTCGCCGACAACCCCGACAGCCGTGAGTGGCGGGACCTCGAAGAAGTCTGCTGAGAAGTCTCCCGAAACCTGCCCGTAGGCTGTACGGGCATCGGATTCGGCATTTCAGGGTTCTTGGGTTTTGAGGAAGGCGTACGGCGGACATGGCGCAGCAGGAGACGGACCAGCAGGCGACGGACCAGCAGGTCATCAACGACGGGTTCGTCGTGGACACGGAGAACACCGAGGAGCGCGAGCAGGCGTACCGCGAGCGCGGCACCGCCCGCCCCATCACCGTCGTCGGGAACCCGGTCCTCCGCAAGGAGTGCAAGGACGTCACGGAGTTCGACGACAAGCTCGCCGCGCTGATCGACGACATGTTCGCCAGCCAGCGCGCGGCCGAGGGTGTCGGCCTGGCCGCCAACCAGATCGGCGTCGACCTCAAGGTCTTCGTCTACGACTGCCCGGACGACGACGGCGTGCGCCACGTCGGTGTGGTCTGCAACCCGGTCCTGCAGGAGCTTCCGCAGGACCAGCGCCAGCTCGACGAGTCCAACGAGGGCTGCCTGTCCGTCCCGACGGCGTACGCCGAACTGGCCCGCCCCGACTACGCGGTGGTCCACGGCCAGGACGCCCGGGGCAACCCGGTCAAGGTGCGCGGCACGGGCTACTTCGCGCGGTGCCTTCAGCACGAGACGGACCACCTGTACGGCTACTTGTACATCGACCGCCTGTCCAAGCGCGACCGCAAGGACGCGCTGAAGCAGATGGCCGAGGGCACGGCGCGGTACGAGACCGTCCCGAACGACTGATCTTCTCCGCCGTCGCGCGGCGGGCGGCCGGGCGACTGCCATTGGTCCGACAAATGACCCTGGCAGTCGCCCTGTTGACGCGCGTCGACGAGCGCGTCAGTCTCGGGCGTGCCCCGCTCCTCCGCTCCTCGGTATGGAGGTCCCATGCTCCGACGCACGCTGAGATCCAGCCTCTGTCTTGTCATGCTCATGGTGGCAGTGCTGGCCGGTACGGTCGCCACCGCCGGCACCGCGCAGGCCGACGGCTGCTACACCTGGTCCCGCACCCTCTCCCAGGGCACCACCGGCGCCGACGTCACCCAGCTCCAGATACGGCTCGGCGGCTACCCCGGCTACGGCGCGGTGCTCGCGATCGACGGCGAGTACGGCCCCGCGACCACCGCCGCCGTCAAGCGGTTCCAGTCGGCGTACGGGCTCACCGCCGACGGCGTCGCGGGAAGCGCCACCTTCACCAAGCTCTACGCCCTCCAGGACGACGACTGCACGCCCGTCCACTTCGGCTACGCCGAACTCAACGACTGCAACAGCACCTGGGCGGGCGGCGCGGTGAGTGCGGCCACCGCCAAGTCCAATGCCCTGCGCACGATGTGGAAGCTGGAGGCACTGCGGCACGCACTGGGCGACCGGCCCATCACCGTCACCAGCGGCTTCCGCTCGTACGCGTGCAACGACGCGGTCGGCGGTGCCAGCGGCAGCCGTCACCTCTACGGCGACGCCGCCGACCTCGGCGCCGGCCCGCACTCCCTGTGCACCCTGGCCAAGCAGGCCCGTAACCACGGATTCAACGGCATCCTCGGCCCGGGCTACCCCGGCCACAGCGACCACACCCACCTCGACCACCGCGCGAGCCGCTTCTGGTCCGCGTCCAGCTGCGGCGTCTCCTGACGTGAGCCCCCGGCCTTCCGGGGACCGGCCGCTGCCCTACGCGGCCAGCGCCGGCCCCCGGAAGGTGCGGCGGTACGCGTTCGGAGTCGTCCCCAGTGACCGTACGAACTGATGACGCAGCGCCGCCGCGTTCCCGAACCCCGCGCGGCCCGCGATCGCGTCCACTGTGTCGTCCGTCGCCTCCAGCAACTCCTGGGCGAGCAGTACGCGCTGGCGCAGCAGCCACCGGTACGGCGTCGTACCCGTCTCCTGGAGGAAGCGCCGCGCGAACGTCCGGGGTGACATGTGGGCCCGGTCCGCCAGCTGCTCCACGGTCATCTCCTGGTCCAGGTGCCGCTCCATCCAGGCCAGCACCCCGCCCACCGTGTCGCAGCGTACGTGCGTCAGCGGACGCTCGATGTACTGTGCCTGGCCGCCGTCGCGGTGCGGCGGGACGACCATGCGGCGGGCGATGGTGTTGGCGACCTCGGAACCGTGCTCCTGGCGGACGAGATGCAGGCAGGCGTCGATCCCGGCGGCGGTCCCGGCCGACGTGATGACCGCGCCCTCGTCGACGTACAGCACGTCGGGCTCGACCTTGGCCTGCGGGTGGCGGCGGGCCAGCTCCGCGGAGTGCCGCCAGTGGGTTGTGCATCGGCGCCCGTCCAGCAGCCCGGCGGCCCCGAGCACGAACGCGCCCGAGCAGACGCTCAGTACGCGCGCCCCCCGCTCGACGGCCCGGCGCAGGGCGTCGAGCAGCGGCTCGGGGTAGGTGCGGGCCTCGCAGTGCTGGTCGGCCGGGATGGCGATGAGGTCGGCGCCGTCCAGCCGGTCGAGACCGTACGGCACGGCGATGGAGAAGGCCCCGGAACGGGCGGCGATCGGGCCCGGCTCGGCGGCGCAGACCGCGAAGTCGTACACCGGCAGCCCCTGATCGCTGCGGTCGATCCCGAACACCTCGCAGATGACGCCGAGTTCGAAGGGGTTCACGCCGTCGACCAGTGCCACGGCAACGTTTTTCAGCATGCCCGCAGTGTGGCAGTAATTCGCTGTTCCATGACAGTCCTGCCACTGACTTTTTCCGGCTCCGAAGACCAGAGTGGACGCATGGACACCTTCTTGAACTACCTCGCGGTCATCGTCGTCTTCACCCTCCTCACGCTCCCGTCCTTCATCGGCCACGCCAGGGACCGCCGGATCGACCGGCAGCTCCGCGAGGCCGAGAACCCCCACCGGTCACCTCGGCCCGAGACCGCCCGCAGCGCGCCCGGCCGGCGGCCGGTGAGGCGGTCCGTCGCGGCGGACGTGCTGTCGTCGGCCGGCAGGTGAACGATCGGCCGCTGGTCGTCGTCGGCGGGCAGGGATCTGGCGCTCTTGGGGCTGGTGACCACTTGGGGACCGCGCATGCCGACACAGTTGGAGCACTCAACGTGTTACGGGCCGGGCTGGTCCGTCGCAACGGCAACCAGGCCCAGCGAGAAGCCCGGCCCCTTCGGGGCGGGGAGGAGTTACCGACCGGCACTACACGTGTGGAGCCAAGCCGATCGGGTTCGTCGGCTGCAGCGGCGGCAGCGGCGGCCTCCTGGCCATCGTGCAGCTCCGCCAGGTCTTCAACGAGCTGCACGCCCACACGGTCCGCGACTACGTCTCGTTCCCCCGCTACTACGAGCTCTTCAGCCCCGACGGCGACCTGAAGAACCCCGAGGAGCCGAACGGCGCCGCGAAGGTCATGCCCGACCAGCTGCTCTGGTGGGGCACGATCCTCCACGACGCCAGGCGCGACCGCCCGTTCGCGGTCTGACGGCGTCTAGAAGTCGTCGTCGAAGGCGACCGAGCCCTCCACCGCGACCTGGTACGCCGACGGGCGGCGCTCGAAGAAGTTCGTCAGCTCCTGGACGCCCTGGAGCTCCATGAAGGAGAACGGGTTCTGCGAGCCGTACACCGGCGGGAAGCCGAGGCGCTCCAGGCGCTGGTCGGCGACGCACTGGAGGTACTCGCGCATCGACTCGGTGTTCATGCCGGGCAGGCCCTCACCGCACAGGTCGCGGCCGAACTGGAGCTCCGCCTCGACGGCCTCCTTCAGCATGTCCGTGACCTGCTGCTGGAGGGCGTCGTCGAAGAGCTCCGGCTCCTCCTTGCGGACGGTGTCCACGACCTCGAACGCGAAGTTCATGTGCATGGTCTCGTCCCGGAAGACCCAGTTCGTCCCGGTCGCAAGGCCGTGCAGCAGGCCCCGCGAGCGGAACCAGTAGACGTACGCGAACGCGCCGTAGAAGAACAGGCCCTCGATGCACGCCGCGAAGCAGATCAGGTTCAGCAGGAAGCGGCGGCGGTCGGCCTTCGTCTCCAGCCGGTCGATCTTCTCGACCGAGTCCATCCACTTGAAGCAGAACTGCGCCTTCTCGCGGATCGAGGGGATTTCCTCCACCGCGTCGAACGCCGCCGCGCGGTCGTCCGGGTCGGGCAGGTAGGTGTCGAGCAGCGTCAAGTAGAACTGGACGTGCACGGCCTCCTCGAAGAGCTGCCGCGAGAGATACAGCCGCGCCTCGGGGGAGTTGATGTGCTTGTAGAGCGTCAGCACCAGGTTGTTCGAGACGATCGAGTCGCCCGTCGCGAAGAACGCGACCAGCCGGCCGATCATGTGCTGCTCACCGGGCGAGAGCTTGGCGAGGTCGGCGACGTCCGAGTGGAGGTCGACCTCCTCCACCGTCCACGTGTTCTTGATCGCGTCCCGGTAGCGCTCGTAGAAGTCCGGATAGCGCATGGGGCGCAGGGTCAGCTCGAAGCCCGGGTCGAGCAGGTTCTTCTCGGATTTGGTCGACATTACTGGCAGGCCTCGCAGGACTCGGGGTTCTCAAGGGAGCAGGCGATCGCGTCCGCGTCGGGAGCGGCCGGGGTCGTGACCTGCTGTACGGGGATGGGGGCCGCGGCCGCCGCGCCGGAGCCCGCCGCGCGGGCGATACGGGTCGCGGGGCGCGAGCGCAGGTAGTACGTCGTCTTCAGCCCCTTCTTCCACGCGTACGCGTACATCGAGGAGAGCTTCCCGATGGTCGGCGTCTCCAGGAAGAGGTTGAGCGACTGCGACTGGTCCAGGTACGGCGTACGGGCGGCCGCCATGTCGATCAGTCCGCGCTGCGGGATCTCCCACGCGGTGCGGTAGAGAGCCCGTACCTCCTCGGGGATCCAGCTGAAGCCCTGCACCGAGCCGCTCGCTTCGCGCAGCGCCTCGCGGGACTGGGCGTCCCACACGCCGAGCTTCTTCAGGTCCTCCACCAAGTAAGCGTTGACCTGGAGGAATTCACCGCTGAGCGTCTCGCGCTTGAAGAGGTTGGACACCTGCGGCTCGATGCACTCGTACACGCCCGCGATCGACGCGATGGTCGCGGTCGGCGCGATCGCGAGGAGGAGGGAGTTGCGCATCCCGGTCTTCGCGATGCGGGCACGCAGCGCGTCCCACCGCTCCGGCCAGGTGACCTCGACGCCGTAGTGGTCGGGGTGCAGGACGCCGCGCGCCGCGCGGGTCTGCTCCCAGGCGGGGAGCGGGCCGCTGATCTCGGCGAGGTCGCACGACGCCTCGTACGCCGCCAGCATGATGCGCTCGGCGATCTTCGTGGAGAGGGCGAGGGCCTCGGGGGAGTCGAAGGGCAGGCGCAGCTTGAAGAAGACGTCCTGCAGACCCATCGCGCCCAGGCCGACCGGACGCCACTTGGAGTTGGAGCGCCCGGCCTGGTCGGTCGGGTAGAAGTTGATGTCGACGACGCGGTCGAGGAAGGTGACGGCCGTACGGACGGTCTCGTCCAGCCGCTCCCAGTCGATGTCGCCGTTCCCGAGAACGAACGAACCGAGGTTCACAGAACCGAGGTTGCAGACAGCCGTCTCGCCGTCGTTCGTGACCTCGAGGATCTCGGTGCACAGGTTCGAGGAGTGGACCACAGAGCCGGGCTCCGCCGTCTGGTTCGCCGTACGGTTCGACGCGTCCTTGAACGTCATCCAGCCGTTGCCGGTCTGCGCCAGGGTGCGCATCATCCGGCCGTACAGCTGCCGCGCGGGAATCGTCGTACGGGCCAGGCCGTCCGCCTCCGCCTTGCGGTACGCCTGGTCGAACGCGTCGCCCCACAGGTCGACGAGCTCGGGAACGTCGGACGGCGAGAACAGCGACCAGTCGGCGTCCGCGTCCACGCGGCGCATGAACTCGTCGGGGATCCAGTGCGCGAGGTTCAGGTTGTGCGTACGCCGCGCCTCCTCGCCCGTGTTGTCGCGGAGCTCCAGGAACTCCTCGATGTCCGCGTGCCACGTCTCCAGGTAGACGCAGGCGGCGCCCTTGCGCCGGCCGCCCTGGTTGACGGCGGCGACCGACGAGTCGAGGGTGCGCAGGAACGGGACGATGCCGTTGGAGTGCCCGTTCGTGCCGCGGATCAGGGAGCCGCGGGCGCGGATGCGGGAGTACGAGAGGCCGATGCCGCCGGCGTGCTTCGAGAGGCGCGCGACCTCGTGGTAGCGGCCGTAGATCGAGTCGAGCTCGTCGAGCGGCGAGTCCAGCAGGTAGCAGGACGACATCTGCGGGTGGCGCGTACCGGAGTTGAAGAGCGTCGGCGACGACGGCAGGTAGTCGAGGCGGCTCATCAGGCGGTACAGCGCGGCGACCTCGTCGGCGGCCGCGGGGGACTCGTCCTTGGCCAGACCGGACGCCACGCGCAGCATGAAGTGCTGGGGGGTCTCGATGACCTGACGGGTGATGGGGTGGCGCAGGAGGTAGCGGCTGTAGACCGTGCGCAGGCCGAAGTAGCCGAAGCGGTCGTCGGCGTCCCGGTCGACCAGCGCGTCGAGGCGGGCCGCGTGGGCGGTCACGAAGTCGGCCGTACGGTCGGCGATGAGGCCCTCGCGGTGGCCGACGGCGACCGACTCGGAGAAGGTACGGACGCCCTGCGTCGCCGCCTCGTCCCGGATCGTGCGGGTCAGGAGGCGGGCCGCGAGGCGGGAGTACGCGGGGTCCTCGGAGATCAGCCCGGCGGCGGCGTCGGTGGCGAGACCCCGCAGCTCGGCCGCGTCCGACGACGCGTTGCGGCCGCGCAGCGCGGCTGCGGCGACTCTGCCCGGGTCGGTGTCGGGGAGGTCGGCGGTCAGGTCGGTGAGGGTCCGCAGCAGTGCGGTCCCGGGTCCGTCGGACGACTGCGACGACTCCGTTGACTCCGTCGGCTCCGTGGCAGTTGCCGGATCGGCTGACGCGATGGTCACGGGGTGCTCTCCCTCGCTCGGCTCGGGGCCGACGGGGGAGCGGGGGGCGTACGGGCACGCGTCACCCTTGAAGGGCGGCACACCGCGTAGCGTCCACCGGCCCAACCGCGAGGCCCGGACGTGTCGGTATCCGGTTCGGTCGAGCCGGATACGCCGTCGGCAGGTTGTCGGACTCCTGGAGTGCACGAATGCACACCGATCACACCGTTGCGGGACAGTTCCGGATTCGCACCGGATTCCCCTGCGGCGACAGCGAGCACGAGCATACATGTGGGGGCGGTTGGATGACGCAGCCCCCACATCTTGTGTCGCGCGGGAAGAGCGGCCGCAGTTGTCACAGGGCCCCGCCGGCGCCGTGACACGAGGAGGTATGCCCCATGTCAGCGTTCACCGAGCGGCCCCGGCCCGACGGCGTCCGGTGCGAGAACGCGCGCACCGTCGCGTTCGGCAGGCCCGTGGCGCTGCCGGGTCCGGTCGAAATCACCCTGGAGACCGCGGCCCTGAAGGAGTGGGTGCGCTGACGCCGACGGGCCGCCGCTTCCCGGGAGGGGATGCGGCGGCCCGTGGGAACCGTCAGCAGCAGCGGAAGCCTTCGCGGGGATCCGCCTCGCGGGCGTCCGTGCGGCTGCGTTCGAACTCGCGGCGGGTCATGACCGGAGCCCCGGGATCGCAGGACCTCGCGTGGGAGACATACCGGTCGTACGCCGACTCACCGGTCAGTTCGCGGACGTACCAGCGGATCCGGCCCGCCGCACGGCGTACGTCCGTCAGCGTCATTCCGAGGCTCCCGTGCCGACCGGCGCCGCCTCCTTGCGGTTGCCGCCCTCCGGGCCGACACCTGCCGCGACCAGCTCGGCCTTCTCCTCCTGGGTCGCGATGATCGAGGCGGGGGCGACCAGCTTGGACTCGACGTACGGCGCCTCGTGGAGCTTCACGCTCTCGGGGTCGCGGACCGCCTTGAGGCAGACCCGGCCGGCGTCGGCGAGCACCACCACGATGAGGATCGCGAAGAGCGCGCACAGGACGCCGTCGACCGTCGAGTTGGTGACGACGGTGTGCATCTGGTCCATGTTCTTGGCGGGCGGCAGCACCTGGCCCGAGTCGATGCCGGCCTGGTACTTGTCGCGCTGCGCGAAGAAGCCGACCTTCACGTCGTCCGAGAAGATCTTCTGCCAGCTGGCCGTGAGTGTGACCGCCACGTCCCAGGCGAGCGGGACCGCCGTGACCCACGCCCACTTGAGGCGGCCGGACTTGACGAGGAGCGTGGTGCAGACGGCCAGCGCGACGGCGGCGAGCAGCTGGTTGGCTATGCCGAAGAGCGGGAAGAGCTGGTTGATGCCGCCGAGCGGGTCGTGCACGCCGACCCACAGGAAGTAGCCCCAGCCGCCGACGACGACCGCGCTGGCGAACCAGACGCCCGGCTTCCAGCTGACCTGGCGGAACGGCTTGTAGACGTTGCCGAGCATGTCCTGGAGCATGAAGCGTCCGACGCGGGTGCCCGCGTCCACCGTGGTGAGGATGAACAGCGCCTCGAACATGATCGCGAAGTGGTACCAGAAGGCCTTCATCGCGGTGCCGCCGACGACAGCGGAGAAGATCTCCGACATGCCGAGCGCGAAGGTCGGCGCGCCACCCGTGCGCGACAGCAGGCTCTGCTCCTCGACGTCCTTCGCGGCCTGGGCCAGCGCCTCGGGCGAGATGGAGAAGCCCAGGTTCGTCACCGCTTCCGACGCGGCCTGGACGCTGTCCCCGACGACGCCGACGGGGGAGTTGATGGCGAAGTACAGACCGGGGTCGATGATGCACGCCGTGATCATCGCCATCACCGCGACGAACGACTCGGTCAGCATCGCGCCGTAACCGATCATCCGGATCTGCGTCTCCTTCTGGACCATCTTCGGCGTGGTGCCGGAGGAGACCAGGGAGTGGAAGCCGGAGAGCGCGCCGCAGGCGATGGTGATGAAGACGAACGGGAACATCGAGCCGGCGAAGACCGGTCCGGTGCCGCTGGTCGCGAAGTCGGTGACCGCGGGCATCTTCATCGTCGGCAGGGCGATGAACACGCCGACCGCGAGCAGCCCGATCGTGCCGACCTTCATGAAGGTGGACAGGTAGTCGCGCGGGGCCAGCAGCAGCCACACGGGGAGGACCGAGGCGAGGAAGCCGTACACGATCATCCAGATGACGAGCGTGCCCGGCTCCAGCGTGAAGGTGTCCGCCCACGAGGACTCCGCGACCCAGCCGCCCGAGACGATCGCGAGCAGCAGCAGCGCGACGCCGATGACGGAGACCTCGCTGACCCGGCCGGGACGCAGGACGCGCAGGTAGACGCCCATGAACAGGGCGATCGGGATGGTCATGCCGATGGAGAAGACGCCCCACGGCGAGTGGGCGAGCGCGTTCACGATGACCAGGGCGAGTACCGCGAGCAGGATGATCATGATGGCGAAGACAGCGACCAGGGCGGCCGCGCCGCCGAACGGTCCTATCTCGTCCCGCGCCATCTGGCCGAGCGATCGGCCGTCGCGGCGGGTGGAGAAGAAGAGCGTCACCATGTCCTGGACGGCGCCGGCGAGGATGACACCGACGATGATCCAGATCGTGCCGGGCAAGTAGCCCATCTGCGCGGCGAGTACGGGACCGACCAGCGGCCCCGCGCCCGCGATGGCGGCGAAGTGGTGCCCGAACAGGACACGGCGGTCGGTCGGGTGGAAGTCGACACCGTTGTCGAGCCGCTCGGCGGGAGTGGCCCGGTTCTTGTCGACCTTCAGCACGCGGTTGGCGATGAACCGCGAGTAGAAGCGGTACGCGATGGCGTACGAGCCGAGAGCCGCCGCCAGCATCCAGGCAGCGGAGACCTCTTCACCGCGTGAGAGGGCGAGTACGGCCCAGGCGATGGCGCCGATGAGGGCAACGGCGCCCCACACGGCGATGGACTTCGGGGACAGAGCCCGTTGTCCCTGGGCTGGCGTTGTCGACTGCGGCTCCGGCATGACGGTCCGTCCCCTCGCGCGATCTTTCTCGTAACGTGCGCGAAATCTAGGTCCTGTGACCGCCGTCCGTAACCCCCTGTCCGCATATCGGTACGGACACGGCCCGACCATCGCAGGTCAGGGCCGTACCAGAGCTCGTCAGTCCGTCGGCCGCTTGAGGTTCGCCACGAATTTGTAGCGGTCGCCGCGGTAGACCGACCGCACCCACTCCACCGGCTCGCCGTTCCCGTCGATCGAGTGCCGGGAAAGCATCAGCATCGGCAGGCCGACGTCCGTACCGAGCAGCCCCGCCTCGCGCGGGGTGGCCAGCGATGTCTCGATGGTCTCCTCGGCCTCGGCGAGGCGGACGTCGTACACCTCCGCCAGTGCCGTGTAGAGGGAGGTGTACTTGACGAGCGAGCGGCGCAGCGCCGGGAAGCGCTTCGCCGACAGGTGTGTCGTCTCGATCGCCATCGGCTCGCCGCTCGCCAGCCGCAGGCGCTCGATCCGCAGGACCCGGCCGCCCGCCGCGATGTCGAGCAGGCCGGCGAGGGTGTCGTCGGCGGTGACGTAACCGATGTCCAGGAGCTGGGAGGTGGGCTCGAGCCCCTGGGCCCGCATGTCCTCGGTGTACGAGGTGAGTTGCAGCGCCTGCGAGACCTTGGGCTTGGCCACGAACGTGCCCTTGCCCTGGATCCTCTCCAGGCGGCCCTCGACGACCAGCTCCTGGAGCGCCTGGCGCACCGTCGTGCGTGAGGTGTCGAACTCGGCGGCCAGAGTCCGCTCCGGCGGGACCGGGGTCCCGGGCGGGAGGGTCTCCGTCATGTCCAGCAAATGCCGCTTGAGCCGGTAGTACTTAGGCACGCGCGCGGTGCGCGTCGTTGCCGCCGCCGTACCCTCGGCCTCCGTGCCGCCCCCGTCCGTGGCCATGACCCGCCTTCCCGACTTCTGTGCTGCTGCCGTCACCGGCTCCTCCGACTGTCGCGGCTCACATGGTGGCACGGCCTTGTCGCAGGTAGCCGCCCTTGCTCAGGTGTCGGTCCGATAACGGACGCGAGAGCCCTTCTTATACACCCTTGACACCCCTAAAGGTCTAGGCCAAGCTCCCGGTACTGGTCTAAACCATTAAAGACCAAGGTCCCACCCCCGGGCAGTACTTGTCGTAAGTCTTCGCGGTGGGCAGGGGGGTTGCAGGCATCCCTGAGGAGGGTGGCGTGAAGCGCAAGCTCATCGCGGCGATAGGCGTCGCGGGCATGATGGTCAGCATTGCCGCATGCGGCGGCTCGGACAGCGCGGGCGGGGGCGACGAGGCGAAGCCCAAGGAGCTCACGGTCTGGCTCACGGTCGACGCGCAGAACAACTGGCCCGAACTGGTCAAGGCGGCCGACGACACGATCGTCAAGAAGTACCCGGGCATCAAGATCAAGCACGAGTACTACGGCTGGCCGGACAAGAACGCCAAGCTCGACGCCGTACTCGCCACCGACAAGGCTCCGGACGTTGTCGAGATGGGCAACTCCGAAATGGTCGGCTACATGTCCACCGGCGCCTTCGCCGAGGTCGACCCGTCGAAGTTCGACAAGTCGGGCGACTGGCTGGACGGGCTGAAGCTGTCCGTCACCTATGAGGGCAAGACCTACGGCGTGCCGTACTACGCCGGCGGCCGGGTGGCCACGTGGCGCAAGGACATCGCCGCCGACGCGGGCGTCAAGGCCGCGCCGAAGACGTACAAGGAGCTCACCTCCGCCCTGGACAAGATCCAGAAGAAGAAGGGCGACAAGTTCAGCGCCTGGTACCAGCCCTCGCCCGACTGGTACGCGGCCATGTCGTTCGTCTACGACGCCGGCGGCTCCATCGCCGAGCAGAGCGGCGACCAGTGGAAGTCCAACCTGTCCTCGGCGGAGTCCCTCAAGGGCCTGGGCGAGTACAAGAAGATCCTCGACACGTATATGCACGCCGACAAGACCAAGGACGAGGCCGACCGCCCGGTCGTCTTCGGCCAGGGCAAGGCCGCGACGATGTTCGCCGCCGCCTGGGAGGGCGGGACCGCAGCCGACCCGAAGAACGACAAGGTCGGCAAGCTGGCCGACAAGATCGAGAGCTTCGTGATGCCCGGCCCGTCCGGCAAGAACCTCCCGGTCTTCCTCGGTGGCTCCGACCTGGCCGTTCCGGTCAAATCCGACGCCCAGGCCGTCGCGGGTGAGTGGATCAACGCGTTCACCGGCGCCAAGGGCCAGAAGGGCCTCATCGGCAAGGGCAACCTCCCCAACAACAAGTCGGACCTGGAGCCCCTGAAGTCGGACCCGGCGACCGCTGTCCCGGCCACCGCCGCCGCGTCCAGCTGGTTCGTTCCCACCGCTCCCGGCTGGGGTCAGGTCGAGAAGGCCAAGATCCTCCAGACAATGCTCCAGGAGATCGGCACCGGCAAGAAGTCGGTCGAGGCCGCCGCGCAGGCCGCCGACGCCAAGATCGACAAGGTCATCAACACCAAGTGACCTTCGAGCGGGCAGGGCTTCGCCGCTTCCGGCGGCGGCCCTGCCCGCCCGCAGCAGGAGAGGGAGCTGTGAGGAGCGCGCGATGAGTGCCGCAGAGACAACCACCGCCAAGGTGCCGCCGACGCGGCCGTCGCCATCACCGCGGACCGGGGCGGGAGTACCGGGAAAATCCGCCAGAAAACCGTCCACCGGCGGAGCCGCCGTGCCGTGGGCGCTGCTCGCTCCCTGTCTGCTGGTCATCGTGCTCGTCATGGGCTATCCGCTGGTACGGCTCGTGACGCTGTCGTTCCAGAGCTTCGGCAAGTCGGAGCTGTGGGGCTTCAAGGAGGCCGAGTGGGTCGGCCTGAAGAACTTCACCGCCATCCTGGGTGACGGCGAGTTCTGGGCTGTCGTCGTACGGACGATCGTCTTCACCGCCGGCGCCGTCATCCTGACCATGGTGCTCGGCATGGTGATCGCCCTGCTCATGCAGCGGGTGTCCGGCTGGGTGAAGGCGCTCATCAGCATCGCACTGGTGGCGAGCTGGGGCATGCCCATCATCGTAGCCACCGCCATCTTCAAGTGGATCTTCGACACCGACTACGGCGTGCTCAACTGGCTGCTGAGCAAGCTGCCCGGAGTCGAGATGGCCGGCCACAACTGGTTCGCCAGCGGCCCGCAGGGCCTCGCCGTCATCACCCTGCTGGTGGTGTGGGGCGCCGTGCCCTTCGTCGTGATCACGTTGAGCGCCGGTCTCACCCAGGTCCCCAAGGAGATGGAAGAGGCCGCCCGGCTCGACGGTGCCGGCGCCTGGGGCGTCTTCCGCTGGGTCACCCTGCCGATCCTCAAGCCCATCATCGTCATGCTGACGACCCTCTCGGTCATCTGGGACATGGGCGTCTTCCCGCAGGTCTTCGTGATGCGGGGTGGCAACCCGGAAGCCGAGTTCCAGCTGCTCACCACGTACTCGTACCAGAAGGCTTTCGTCGTCAACGACTACTCCGGCGGCTCCGCGATCGCCCTGGTCACCGTGTTGCTGCTGCTCGGCGTGGTCGCCGTCTACATGCGTCAGATGCTCAAGATCGGAGAGGTGGAGTGACCTCGACCACCGCGGCTCCCGCCGCCGTCCCGCGCCCCAAGGGCCGTCCACGCAAGGGCGGGAAGGGCAAGGCCGGCTGGAACGCCCTCGGCCTCCTGGTCTTCGTCGTCATGGGCTTCCCGGTCTACTGGATGCTCAACACAGCGTTCAAGCCCGCCAAGGACGCGATCGACCCGAACCCCCGGTTCTTCCCCAGCCCGTTCACGCTGGAGAACTTCAGGCGGGCGTTCGACGTCGCCGACTTCTGGGGCCCGGTCGGGCGCAGCCTCGCCGTCTCCTCCGTCGTGGTCGTCATCGGCATCGTGGTCGGCATGCTCGCCGCGCTCGCCATTTCACGGTTCGCCTTCCGCGGCCGCAAGATCGTGATCGTCGGGATCCTCGCGGTCCAGATGGTCCCGCTCGTCGCCATGATCATTCCGGTCTTCCTGCTCCTGAACGAGCTCGGTCAGTACGACAAGATCACCGGTTTGATCATCACGTACCTGACCTTCGTCCTCCCCTTCACCGTGTGGACGCTGCGCGGCTTCATCGTGAACATCCCCAAGGAGCTGGAGGAGGCGGCCATGGTCGACGGGTGCACCCGCTCCGGGGCGTTCGTCCGGGTCGTCTTCCCGCTGCTCGCCCCCGGAATGGTGGCCACCTCCGTCTACGGATTCATCCAGGCGTGGAACGAGTACCTGTACGCGCTGATGCTGATGAGCCAGCAGAACCAGACCGCCACGGTCTGGCTCGGCAACTTCACCACCAAGCACGGAACCGAGTACGCCCCGATGATGGCCGGCGCCACGATGATGGCCGTCCCCATCGTGATCCTCTTCCTCCTCGTCCAGCGCAAGATGGCCGCAGGTCTGACGGCCGGCGCAGTGAAGGGATAACGCCGCGATGACGACACTCGTAAGCCGTACGGACACACTGACCCGCGACGCCCTGGCGGTGCTCCAGCCCGGCTTCGAGGGCGCCACCGCCCCCGACTGGCTGCTGCGCCGCGTCGGTGAGGGCCTGACCTCGGTCGGCCTGTTCGGCCGCAACATCGCCTCCCCGGAGCAACTCGCCGCACTCACCACGCAGTTGCGCGCCGAGCGGGACGACGTGCTCGTCGCGATCGACGAGGAGGGCGGCGATGTCACCCGCCTGGAGGTCCGGCACGGCTCCTCATTCCCCGGCAACCTCGCACTCGGCGCTGTCGACGACGCCGCGCTCACCCGGGACGTCGCCCGCGAACTCGGCCGCAGGCTGGCCGAATGCGGCGTCAACCTGAACTGGGCGCCGTCCGCCGACGTCAACTCCAACCCGGGGAATCCTGTCATCGGCGTACGTTCCTTCGGAGCCGACCCGCAGCTCGTGGCCCGGCACACGGCGGCGTACGTCGAAGGTCTCCAGGCCTCCGGAGTCGCCGCCTGCACCAAGCACTTCCCGGGCCACGGCGACACCGCCGTCGACTCGCACCACGCGCTGCCCACGATCGACGTGGACTTGGACACATTGCACGCCCGTGAGCTGGTGCCTTTCCGGTCCGCGATCGCGGCGGGCTCCAAATCTGTCATGAGCGCGCATATCCTGCTTCCTGCGCTCGACCCGTCCCGTCCGGCCACTCTGAGCCCGCAGATTCTCACCGGTCTGCTGCGTGAGGAGCTCGGCTACGACGGGCTGATCATCACCGACGGCATGGAGATGCAGGCCATCTCCGCGACGTACGGCATCGAGCGCGGCAGCGTCATGGCGATCGCCGCCGGCGCCGACGCGATCTGCGTCGGGGGCGGACTGGCGGACGACGAGACCGTACTGCGGCTGCGCGACGCGCTGGTCGCGGCGGTACGGGACGGCGTGCTGCCGGAGGAGCGGCTGGCCGACGCGGCCGCGCGCGTACGCGCGCTCGCGGGCTGGACGCGGGAGACCAGGGGGGCCCGGGGGGCCCCGGGGCCGGGCGCGGCTTCACAGGAGGGGACCGCGCCCGGCGCCGGCACGGGCCCGCGTACCGAGATCGGCCTGGTGGCCGCGCGGCGGGCGCTGCGGATCACGCGGAGCGCCGGGTTCGAGCCCGTCACTTCCGCTCCGTACGTCGCTTCCTTCTCGCCGGTGGCGAACATCGCCGTGGGCGACGAGACGCCGTGGGGCGTGGCCCCCGAGCTGGCGCGCCTGCTGCCGGACACCGCGACGGGCATGTACGGCAGCGAGAACTGCGCGCCGGATCAGGTGATCGGGGCCGCGGGGGACCGCCGGATCGTCGCCGTCGTGCGCGACGCCCACCGCCACCCGTGGATGGCGGTCGCGCTGGAGGCACTGACCGCCGCCCGGCCCGACACGGTCGTGGTGGAGATGGGCGTCCCGCAGGCGCAGCCGCGCGGGGCTCTGTACATCGCGACGCACGGCGCCGCGCGGGTGTGCGGTCTGGCCGCCGCAGAGGTTATCGCCGGCGTTTGACGCCCACCGGCCGGGATACGACGAAGTGCCGAGGTCCGGGGGGACCTCGGCACTTCGTCGTACGGCAGACAGGCCGGGCGGCCGGGCAGGCCGAGGAGTCCTACAGCCCCTGCCAGGACGGCTTTGCCGCGTACGTCGCGCGGAAGTAGTCGGCGAGCTTCAGCTTGGACGCCGCCGCCTCGTCGACGACGACCGTCGCGTGCGGGTGCAGCTGGAGCGCCGATGCCGGAACCAGCGCCGCCACCGGTCCCTCGACGGTCTGTGCCACGGCCTCCGCCTTGCCCTCACCGGTGGCGAGCAGCACCAGGTGGCGGGCTTCCAGGATGGTGCCGATGCCCTGGGTGATGACGTGGTGGGGCACCTGGTCGATGTCGTTGCCGAAGAAGCGCGCGTTGTCGACGCGGGTCTGCTCGGTCAGCGTCTTGATGCGGGTGCGGGAGGCGAGCGAGGAGCAGGGCTCGTTGAAGCCGATGTGCCCGTCGGTGCCGATCCCGAGCAGCTGGAGATCCACGCCGCCGGCCTCGCCGAGAGCGCGGTCGTACGCCTCGCACGCGGCCTGGATGTCCTCGGCGGACCCGTCGGGGCCCATGAAGGACGCCTCGGTCAGGCCGAGCGGCTCGACGACCTCGCGCAGCACGACGGAGCGGTACGACTCGGGGTGTCCCGGCGGCAGGCCGACGTACTCGTCGAGCTGGCATATCCGCGCGCGCGACGCGTCGGCTTCGCCCGCGCGGACCTTGGTCGTCAGTGCCTCGTAGATGGGAAGCGGGGACGAACCGGTGGCCACGCCGAGCAGCGCGTCGGGCTTGTGGCTCAGCAGCCGGCCGATGGCCGCCGCGATGAGCTCGCCGCCCGCTTTGGCGTCCGGAACGATGACAACTTCCACGCTGAGCCTGCCGATCTGAGAGGGGGAGCCGCTTGTGGTATAGACCAATCTAGCAGAGGGGGAGCCGTCTGCCGGGTGGTCTTCACCATGCGGATGCCCGCATTTCCATGGTCGACTGAGAGGCGCCGATCGTCACCTTTTTGGAGGCACCGAGCATGGTCGAACAGCCGGGCAGGATCATGTCCGCCGAAATCGCCGAGCAGCCCTCGGTCCTGCGCCGCATCCTCGAAACCGGCGCACCGCGGATCCGCGAGACCGCGCGGGCCGTCGCCGCCAGAAGCCCGCGCTTCGTGCTGCTCGCCGCCCGCGGCACCTCGGACAACGCGGCCCTCTACGCGAAGTACCTGCTGGAGATCCAGCTCGGCCTGCCGTGCGGACTGACCTCCATGTCGACCACGACGGCGTACGGCGCCCGCCCCGACCTCAGGGACGTCCTGGTCGTCACCGTCAGCCAGTCGGGCGGCTCACCCGACCTCGTCGCGTCCACCAGGGCGGCCCGCGAGGCCGGCGCGATCACGCTCGCCGTGACCAACAACGCGGACTCGCCGCTGGCGGCGGTCAGCGAGTACCACATCGACATCCTGGCGGGCGCGGAGAAGGCCCTTCCGGCCACGAAGACGTACACCGCGTCCCTGCTCGCCCTCTACCTCTTCGCCGACGGACTGCGCGGCGGCGACGGTTCGGCGGCAGCGGTCCTGCCGGACCTCGCCGCGGAGATCCTGGCGCGCCGGGTGGAGGTCAGGCAGCTCGCCGGCCGCTACCGGTTCGCCGAGCGCATGGTCATCACCTCGCGCGGTTACGGCTATCCGACGGCCAAGGAGGCGGCGCTCAAGCTCATGGAGACGAGCTACATCCCGGCTCTCTCCTACTCGGGCGCCGACCTGCTGCACGGCCCGCTCGCCATGGTCGACAACATCTCCCCGGTCATCGCCGTCGTCACGGCCGGCCGGGGCGGCGAGGCGCTCCAGCCGGTCCTCGACCGCCTGCGCGGCCGCGGCGCCGACCTTGTGGTGATCGGCCCCAAGGCGCAGGTGGACGCGGCCTCGGCGGGGTTCGTCCTCTCCCTGGAGGGCGTCCCCGAGGAGCTCCAGCCGGTCCTGGAGATCCTGCCGCTCCAGCTCCTGGCGTACGAGGTGACGATCGCCAGGGGGCAGGACCCCGACGCCCCGCGCGCCCTGGCGAAGGTCACGGAGACCCACTGACGCCCTGCCGGCGCTCAGGCCAGTGAGCCGCCCGTGGTGTCCAGCCACTGGCCGGTGATCCAGCGGGCGTCGTCGGACGCCAGGAACGCCACGACGTCCGCGATGTCGGAGGGCTCCCCGACCCGCCCCAGCGCCGACATCGCCGCCGCCCCCGCCCACGCCTCGTCGCTCGTACGCAGCCAGTCCGCGTTGATGTCCGTGTCGACGATGCCGGGCGCCACCGCGTTCACCGTGATGCCTCGGGGGCCCAGCACCTTGGACAGGTACCGCGTGAACACGTCCAGCCCGCCCTTGCTCATGGCGTACGCGATGAGGTCGGGCATGACGGCCGCGCGCGACAGGCCGGTCGAGATGTTGACGATCCGCCCGCCGTCTCGCAGCCGGTCCGCCGCGAGCCGCGTCACGAAGAACGGCGCCTTCGTGTTGACCGCGAACACCCGGTCGTACTCCGGCTCCCCGATCTCGGCGAACCCCTTCGACGCCCCGATGCCCGCGTTGTTGACCAGGATGTCCAGCCCGTCGGGGGACTGGCGGTCGAACTCGGCCCACAGTGCCGCCGCGTCCCCCTCGACCCCCAGCTCCGCGCCGATCGTGAACGCAGAGCCGCCCGCCGCCTCGATCGCGGCCACGGTCTCCTTGGCAGCCACCTCGTTACTGCCGTAGTGCACGGCGACCCGCGCCCCGTCCCGGCCCAGGCGAAGCGCGATGCCCCGTCCGATGCCCCGGCTGCCGCCCGTGACCAGTGCCGTCTTGCCCGTGAGCGTGCTCATGGCGACGCCCCCCATTTCTCTAGTGGTCGCTACAGAAAGAACCGTAGCAGATAAGCTAACGACCGCTATAGAATTGAGAACATGGCGACCAAACAGCGCGGCCGGCCACGCTCCTTCGACCGCGAAGCGGCCCTGCGGCAGGCGACGCTGGCCTTCTGGGAGCACGGTTACGAGACGACGTCCGTCGCCGACCTCACCCGTGCCATGGGGATCGGGGCGCCCAGCCTCTACGCCGCCTTCGGCGACAAGAAGGCACTGTTCGCGGAGGTCGTGAGCGCGTACGGCGAGAGGCACGGCGCGTTCGCGTCGCGCGCCCTGCGCGAGGAGTCCACCGCCCGTGCCGGCATCGCCCGGATGCTCCACGAGGCGGCCACCGAGTTCACCGACCCCACGCACCCGCGCGGCTGTCTGGTCGTCTTCTCGGCGGTCAATTGCGCGACGCCGGAGGTCGAAGCCGCGCTGCGCGACCGGCGCAATGCCAACCTCGCCGCGATCGAGGCTCTCGTCAGCGCCGACATCGACGCGGGCGAGCTGCCGCGGAACGCCGACGCCCGCGGTCTCGCGCGCTTCAGCGGCGCCGTGTTCCAGGGGATGTCACAGCAGGCGCGCGACGGCGCGACCAGGGAGGAACTGGAGGCGGTGGCCCAGCAGGCCATGCGCGCCTGGCCTGCTGAGCCAGGTGACCGCTAATCTGACAGGGTACGGCCATAGACACAACGTAATGGTCTAGTCCACAATGTACTGGTAAAGCTTCCTCCCTCCCCGCACAGGAGGGCGGATCGAGGCACCGGCGCTCTCTGCCCTGACTGCGCTGTGGCCTCCGTCGGCCGCGCGGGACCGCACACCCGCATGGCCGGAGTAGCTCCGGGCTGCGGTGCCGGGAGGGCTGAGGGTCCCTCCCAGGCGCCGCGGCCATGGGGTTGCCGGAGCTGCGGGTACGCTCGCACACGTGCCCTCCATGAACGACCTCGTCCGCCAGCACACCGCTCTGAGTGAAACCGACCTCGAGTGGCTGCACCTGCTGGTCTCGGAGTGGCAGCTGCTCTCCGACCTCTCCTTCGCCGACCTCGTCCTGTGGGTGCCCACCCTCGACGGAACCCGCTACGTCTCCGTCGCGCAGATGCGGCCCAACACGGGCCCCACCTCCTACCAGGACGACATGGTCGGTCACCTCGTACCGCGAGGCCGCCGCCCGCTCCTCGACGCCGCCCTCGACGAGGGCCGGATCGTGCGCGAGGGCGACCCCGAGTGGCGCGAGGAGGTCCCGGTCCGGGTCGAGTCGATTCCCGTACGCCGTGAGGGCCGCGTACTCGGCGTCATCGCGCGCAACACGAACCTGCTGACCGTACGCACCCCCAGCCGCCTGGAGCTGACGTACCTCCAGAGCGCCTCCGACCTGGCCCAGATGATCGCCGCCGGGTCCTTCCCCTTCCCCGCCCAGCAGGTCGACATGGACGCCTCGCCGCGCGCCGGCGACGGGCTGATCCGGCTCGACGCGGACGGCATCGTCCAGTACGCGTCGCCGAACGCGCTCTCCGCCTACCACCGGCTCGGCCTCGCCTCCGACCTCGTCGGGCACCACCTCGGCCAGGCCACCGCCGAACTCGCCCCGTCCCGCGGTCCGGTGGACGAAGCCCTGGTCAAGCTGGCCAGCGGCTACGCCCCGCGCGAGACCGAGGTCGAGGGCAACAGCGGGGTCATCCAGCTGCGCGCGATCCCGCTGAAGCCGAAGGGCACCCGGATCGGTTCGCTCGTACTGTGCCGCGACGTGACGGAACTGCGCCGCCGTGAGCGTGAGTTGATCACCAAGGACGCGACCATCCGGGAAATCCACCACCGGGTGAAGAACAACCTCCAGACGGTGGCGGCGCTGCTGCGGCTCCAGGCGCGGCGGATGGATTCGGAGAAGGGCCGCGAGGCGCTCAACGAGGCAGTGCGCCGGGTCGGCTCGATCGCGATCGTCCACGAGACGCTCTCGCAGAACCTCGACGAGCGCGTCGAGTTCGACGAGATCGCCGACCGGGTGATCGCGATGGTCGCCGAGATCTCGCCCGGAAAGGTCAACTGCCGTCGTACCGGCCGCTTCGGCATACTCGACGCCGAGGTCGCGACGCCGCTGGCCATGGTCCTGACAGAGGTCCTGCAGAACGCGCTGGAGCACGCCTTCGCGCCGGCGGAGCATGGTTCGGTCGAGGTGGCGGCCGTGCGCGGCGGCGACCGCAAGGACGCCCGGCTTCTGATCACCGTTCAGGACGACGGCCGCGGACTGCCCGAGGGATTCGACCCGAAGCGGACCGGCAACCTGGGGCTGCAGATCGTACGGACGCTGGTGGAGGGCGAGTTGGGCGGGACCTTCGACATGGTCCCCGGCCCCGAGTGCGGCACCCGGGTCGTACTCGATGTTCCCGTACGCGCCGACAAGTAACCGAGTAACTCTAAGTAACTCAGATGGTTCCGGACGGGGCGCAAAAGCGGCGAGCCCCGGACCGAGGGTACGGTCCGGGGCTCAAAGCTCACGTTGCTATGCGCATCGGGGGTACTGCGCGCTGCGGCTCGGGGGCGGGTGGTGCGTACGCGCTGTACGCGCCGCCAAGCTCAGGCTCGTGCGGGGTGGTGGTTCAGGCGGTCGCGTTACGCGCCCGGTTGCGGGCGGCGCGGCGCTTCATCGCGCGGCGCTCGTCCTCGCTGAGGCCACCCCAGACGCCGGAGTCCTGGCCGGACTCGAGCGCCCACTGCAGGCACTGCTCCATGACGGGGCAGCGGCGGCAGACGGCCTTGGCTTCCTCGATCTGCAGCAGCGCAGGACCGGTGTTGCCGATGGGGAAGAACAGCTCCGGGTCTTCCTCACGACAAACGGCGTTGTGACGCCAGTCCATGGCTGCTACCTCTCCTAGGTATTACAAGCACGTTGCTTGTGAATGTGAACGCTTTCACGAATCCCCCCGCAGGTGAAGGGCCGACTGCCAGTCGCCTGGTGTGGGTCCTGTGTGTGAGGAGGGGTTCTGGCTTTCAGCGGAGGCTGGTGTTGCGGGCCGTCCCGATCGCCATGTAGAGATTCGCAAACCTCGGCAGCGGATACAACCCCTTCCGGAAAGTTTTTTTTGATTCCTCGGTGTCGGGTAGGTCACAGCCGTACTTCTATGGGGTGTAACCCAGCCCGTACGTTCGAGTTAAAGGACTTTTGCGCCTTCCGCTCACACAATCACACGCAGTGCACGGCGTACGCCTGTGAACGTCACGCTAGTACGCAGTCCGAGGTGGTCACCGTCCATCTGGAAGGGCAGTGGGGCCTTCGAATGCAAGGTGAAGTCGGTCAGGTCGTGCAATGTCACCGCATGCTTACCGTGCGGCCCGCGCTCGGGCGACGACGTCAGCAATTGGGTCGCGTAACGGGCCACGGCGGGGGTGGACAGCTTGCTCAGGCCGAGCACGTCCAGGGCCTTGTCGAAGGAGGCCTCCGGGGACGCGTACATCGGGCGATTGCCCAGGTAGGTCCACGGGGAGGTGTTGCAGACTATGGACAGCACAAGATCTTCGACCGGGTCGTGACCGGGGCGCTCCAGGGTGATCAGCCCTTGCAGACGGTGCGGTTCCGTCAGGAACTGGCGTACCACCTGACGCACGTAGAGAGCGTGCGTCGAGCGTTTTCCGCGCTCCCGCTGCTGTTCGACTCTGCCGATCACTCCGGCGTCGAAGCCGAATCCCGCGCAGAACGTGAACCAGCGGGAGGGAAC
Source organism: Streptomyces sp. NPDC055287 (assembly GCF_053646035.1). Taxonomy (NCBI): domain Bacteria; kingdom Bacillati; phylum Actinomycetota; class Actinomycetes; order Kitasatosporales; family Streptomycetaceae; genus Streptomyces; species Streptomyces sp. NPDC055287. The sequence goes on from NZ_JBSHNE010000002.1 coordinate 316,232, forward strand.
TGATTCGTCCTCCGTGCCCGGGGTACCCGCCGCCAGACCGAGACCGACCGTTCGTTCACTGCGTGTGCTCAGCGCGTCCAGAATGGCGCCGGTCGCCTCGACCGCGTCATTGGGGATACCCAGGGCGCGGGCGAAGACATTGGTGGAACCGCCCGGAACCACGGCGAGGCGCGGCAGCCTGTCCGGGTCCGGGCCCTCGTGGAGGAGACCGTTGACGACCTCGTTGACCGTGCCGTCGCCGCCGAGCGCCACGACCAGCTCTATGTCCTTGCTCTCCGCCGCCCGCCGGCCCAGATCGCGGGCGTGCCCGCGGTACTCGGTCGTCACGACTTCCAGCTTCATCTCGCTGGCGAGGGCATGGATCAGGACATCGCGGGTGCGTGCGCTGGTGGTGGTAGCTGCCGGATTGACCACGAGGAGTGCACGCATGGGCGCCAGACTACCTACTTGGCGGTACCTGGCCCAGACCTGGTCCGCCGGGGCAGACGGTTACGCTGCAGGGGTGAGCAATGAGCAGACTCCCGGACCCGCCGCCGAACCCCGCCCCAACCGGCTGACCGCCGCAGCGGGGCTCGCCGCGCTGGAGGGGCTGGCCCTGGTTGCCGGTGGCGCGTACATGCTCGTGATGGGGCTGCTCGGCAGCCCCGACAAGCCCGAGCAGGCGGAGATGGGCGGCCTGACACTGATTGTCCTTGCGCTGCTGCCGCTGCTGGCCGCGCGGGGCCTGCTCAAGTGCCGCGCGTGGAGCCGCGGGCCCGCGATCATCACGCAGATCATGGCGCTGCCGGTGGCCTGGACCCTGCTGCGCTCCGAGGGCTTCCTGCTGATCCCGGCCGGCATCGTCCTCGCGGTGGTGGCCGTGGCGTCGCTGGTCCTGCTGGTCAACCCCGAGACGAACCGGGCGCTGGGCATCCGCGGTCCCCGCGACGCGTAGCGACAGCGCCGCGGGTCACCGCAGGGTCCGTGCCGGTGTGTGACCTACTCCTCGACCAGAAGCTTTTCGCGGAGCTGGGCCAGCGTGCGCGCCAGCAGCCGCGAGACGTGCATCTGGGAGATGCCGACCTCCGTGGCGATCTGCGACTGCGTCATGTTTCCGAAGAAGCGCAGCAGCAGAATCCGCTTCTCGCGCGGCGGAAGGTCCTCCAGGAGTGGCTTCAGTGACTCCCGGTACTCGACACCTTCCAGCGCCTCGTCCTCGGAGCCCAGCGTGTCCGCGACCGCCGGGGACTCGTCGTCGGTGTCCGGCACGTCCAGCGACAGCGTGCTGTACGCGTTGGCGGACTCCAGGCCCTCCAGGACCTCTTCCTCGGAGATGCCCAGGCGCTCGGCAAGCTCGTGCACGGTCGGCGACCGGCCGTGCTGCTGGGAGAGCTCGGCCGTGGCCGTCGTGAGCGACAGCCGCAGCTCCTGGAGGCGGCGGGGAACGCGGACGGCCCAGCCCTTGTCGCGGAAGTGCCGCTTGATCTCGCCGACGACAGTCGGGGTGGCGTACGTCGAGAACTCGACGCCCCGCTCCGGATCGAACCGGTCCACCGACTTGATCAGGCCGATCGTGGCGACCTGGGTGAGGTCGTCGAGCGGCTCGCCGCGGTTGCGGAAGCGGCGGGCCAGGTGCTCGACCAGGGGCAGGTGCATGCGCACCAGCCGGTTGCGCAGCTCCGCCTTCTCGGCCGACCCGTCCGGCAGCTTGCGCAACTCGATGAACAGGGCGCGCGCAGCACTGCGGTCGTGCGGATCGTGGCGCCCGTGCTCGTGCTCCGTGGGGTGCTGTCCGTGCTCGCTCATATGGCCCGCCCGCTCTGCCTGCTCCGCCGCCACCGTGCCCACCAGGCCGTCCGCCGGTACGTCGGCCACCGGCCCGCCGTCCACCGGTCCGTCGACCGGGTGGGGCCGGGCCTGCTGCTCAGGGATGCCCGAGGGTGCGGGCGCCGGCCCGGCCGGGACCGCGCGCCCTCCCGTCGGCGCCTGTGGGCTGAGCTCCTCGTTGCGCACCGGCCCGTCCCCGTTCCTCACGCCGGCCCGGGTCCCGCGCCGCGCTGTTTGTACAGGCTGATGGTGACCGTACGGTCCTCGGCGACCGTCGAATCGACCTTGCCCGCGAGTGCCGAGAGCACCGTCCAGGCGAAGGTGTCGCGCTCAGGTGCGCGTCCGTCCGTGGTGGGGGCAGAGACCGTGACGTCGAGTGAGTCCTCGACGAGCCGGAAGACACAGCTGAGGACGGAACCGGGCACGGCCTGCTGGAGCAGGATCGCGCAGGCCTCGTCGACCGCGATGCGCAGATCCTCGATCTCGTCGAGGGTGAAGTCCAAGCGCGCCGCGAGTCCGGCCGTGGCCGTACGCAGCACGGACAGATAGGCACCTGCAGCGGGCAGCCGGACTTCCACGAAGTCCTGGGTCCCGGGCTCGCCTGCGATCTGGGACACCCTCACCTCCAAGGTGGCACAAGCTCTTTCGGGGGTCCGGGAGGCAGCGCCCCCCGAAGCCACGCGGTACGTCGTTACGTCGTTCGCCGGTGACGCTATCGCGATCCATTCTGCCCTGTCGCCGGGCCCCCACCCCGGCCTGTCACTCATGGTAAGCACATGAGTACGCACAGTGGCTAGGGGTGTGCGGTGCCCAATTGGAAACGACCGGCGCCGGGTTGACGTACCCACACGTCAGACGATCGAACCGTCCTCGTAGCACCAGCGCCAGTTGTCCCCGGGTTCGAAGCTGCGCACCACCGGATGGCCCGCCTCTTTGGCATGCGCGGACGCGTGCCGGTACGGGGACGAGTCGCAGCACCCCACGTGGCCGCATTCCAGACACAGGCGCAGCTGTACGGGGTGGCTCCCGACCGCCAGGCATTCCGGGCAGGTGTCGCTCAGCGGGACCGGCTCGGGGTGCGGCAGTCCGCCGACATGGAGGCACTCGTTCATGATGGCCAGGTTACGACGTACAGGCGGATTGGGCGGGCCGGAACCGATGGACGCATTGCCACTGCTGGTCCTCATCGCGGGAAGCGCGGTGATCGCGGGGGCGGCCCGCAGAACACCCGTACCCGCGCCGCTGCTGCTCGTCGCCGCGGGGCTCGCGGCGACGTACGTCCCGGGCGTGCCGGACTACACGCTGAACCCGGACATCGTGCTGCCGCTGCTGCTGCCTCCGCTCCTGTACACGGCCGCCGTGGACAGCTCGTACCTCGATCTGCGGGCGAACATCAGACCCGTAGCCTTCCTGTCGGTCGGTTACGTGCTCTTCGCGACCGTGATCGTCGGCTACTTCGCGTATCTCGTCGTTCCCGGGCTCACGCTGACGTCCGCGCTGGTCCTGGGCGCCGTCATCGCGCCGCCCGACGCGGTCGCCGCGACGGCCATCGCGCGCCGGGTCGGACTGCCCCCGCGCATCACCGCGATCCTCCAGGGCGAGTCCCTGGTGAACGACGCCACCGCCATCACCGCGTTCAAGGTCGCTCTGGCGGCCGCGGCCGGCGAGGGCGCCAGCTGGGCCGGCGGGATCGGGGAATTCGCCGTGGCGTCGATCGGCGGCGTGGGCGTCGGCCTGCTGCTGATGGTGCCGCTGCACTGGCTGCGCACGCACCTCAAGGAGGCGCTGCTCCAGAACACGCTGTCGCTGCTGATCCCCTTCGTGGCGTACGCCGCGGCCGAGTACGTACACGCCTCCGGGGTGCTCGCCGTCGTGGTCGTCGCCCTCTATCTGGGGCACCGCTCCTGGCAGGTCGACTTCGCCACCAGGATCCAGGAACACGCCGTGTGGCGGATGGTGTCCTTCATCCTCGAGTCGGTCGTGTTCGCGCTGATCGGGCTCCAGCTGCCCTACGTACTGCGCGGACTCGGTCCCTATGGGGGCGCTCAGGCCGTCTGGTACGCGTTCGCGGTGTTCCTGGCGGTCGTGGTGGTGCGCTTCGTGTGGGTCTTCCCGGCGACGTACCTGCCGCGCCTCCTGTCGGAACGCATCCGGGAACGGGAACCGGGCGTCACCTGGACGTCACCCGTGATCGTCGGGTGGGCCGGGATGCGCGGTGTCGTGTCCCTCGCGATCGCGTTCTCGATCCCGCTGACCGTCGAGCACGGCGAGCCGTTCCCCGCCCGGAACCTGGTCCTCTTCCTCACGTTCACGACGGTGATCGCCACACTCGTCGTACAGGGGCTGACCCTCGCACCGCTGATCCGCCTGCTGAAGGTGCCCAAGCGCGACGAGTACGCCGAGACGCTCGCCGAGGCGCAGGCGCAGAGCGAGGCTTCGGCGGCCGCCGAGGCGCGGCTGCAGGAGCTGCTCGCCGATCCGCGGAACGCGCTGCCGCAGCCGCTCGCGGACCGGCTTCGGACCGTTCTCGAGAGGCGCCGCAACGCCGTCTGGGAACGGCTCGGCGCGGTCAACGAGGAGACCGGGGAATCGGCGGACGACACGTACCGGCGCCTTGCCAGGGAAATGATCGCCGCGGAACGGACGGTCTTCGTCGAGCTGCGGGACCAGCGGCGCATCGACGACGAGATGCTGCGCAGCCTGATGCGCAGGCTGGACCTGGAGGAGGCGGCGGCCTACCGCGCGGAGTCGGGCTGAGCGGAGTCGGGCCGAGCAGTGTCCGGGTGGCCCGTGACGACCGCCGCGACGGTGGTCCCGGGCGGGAAGGCGCCCTCGGTCGCGAGGGTGGTCAGCCCGTGCAGCATCTTCGCGACGTAGAGCCGTTCCACGGGCAGTCCGTGCCGGTCCTCGAAGTCCGCGGCGAACGCATCGAGTTCCGGGGTGGTACGGGCGTATCCGCCGCAGTGGAAGCGGTCGTCCAGCGTCCAGTCGCCGGCCGGGGCGTCGAAGGCGGCGTGCTGGAGGGCTCGTATCCCTTCGCCCAGGAAGCCGCCCTTGAGCACCGGGAATCCGATGGCGCGCTGCCCGGGCCCCAGTCCGGCCGCCAGCCCGGCGATGGTGCCGCCGGTGCCGCAGGCGACCCCGATGACATCCGCTGTCCCGCGCAACTCCCGCCCCAGTGCGACGCACCCCTGTACGGCGAGCGCGTTGCTGCCGCCCTCGGGAACGACGTAGACGCTCTCCGGGCGGGCCGGATTCTCGCTTTGGGCGGCGCCTCTCCGCTCAGTGGCGGCGGTCGTGGTGGCCTCGGCCACGAGGGCGGCGAGGGTCTCCGGCTCCGCCTTCGCCCGGTACGTCGCCCGGTCCACGAAGTGCAGCCGCATGCCGTCCGCCGCACACCGCGCGAGCGAGGGGTTGAGGGGCCGGCCCGCGAGCTCGTCGCCCCGTACGACGCCGATCGTCGGGAAGCCCAGCAGCCGTCCGGCCGCGGCCGTCGCCCGCAGGTGGTTGGAGTACGCGCCGCCGAACGTCAGCACCGCGCGTCCCGCGGCCGCCCGCAGATTCAACTCCAGCTTGCGCCATTTGTTGCCCGGCAGGTCCGGGTGGATCAGATCGTCGCGCTTGAGCAGCAGCCGTACGCCGCGACGGCTGAAGCGCTCGTCCTCGGCCTGCCACAGCGGCGACGGCAGCCGCGGACGCAGGCGGGAGAGGTCGAGCGCTTCGGGGGTCATGGACCCATTGTCGCCACGGGCGCCACAGGCATCACGTGAGACGTTCGTGGATCCGCGCGCGCATCGTATTCATCGAGAAGCCACGGGGATCTATTTTCCCCGGCTGCCACTCGAGGTGGCCGATGACCGAACGGGAGTTCCACCCGTGGTGCCGGCAGACGGCGGCGGCCGCCCGCTCGATGGCTTCGAGCTGCGCCGCGGGCCACGGATCGTCGCCGTCGCCGAGGTTCTCGCACTCGAAGCCGTAGAAGTGCCGGTTTCCGTCGGTGTTGGCTTCGTTGTCGGGCGGCAGAGCCGTCTCCGCGATGACGGCGCGCAGTACGTCGTCGTCACCCAGGCCCGCGTGGTTGGCGCGCCCGTACCCGACCAGATGGATGGAGCCGCTCTTGGCGATCACGCCGTGGCAGAGCGGACCGGGGAGTCCCGGATAGCCGTCGCGGCAGATACGGACGGTGTTGGCGGTGCCTGAGGTGACCGTGTGGTGGATCATCACGCCGTGGACAGGGCCCCACGGGCCCTTGTGGTTGCGGTTGTGCGTAGGCCAGTCGCCGACCTCGACGACGTCGATGCCCTCGTCTCTCAGTACGTCGAGGAATCTGCTCGCGGACATGGGTGAGGCCATGGCCGCCTCCTTAGGTGAGTCGCGCATCATCTCGTACCGCTGCTTGTACCCGAACTCCGCTGCCACGGCTATCCGTTCGGACGGCGTGCGAGCCGATTCGGTCACTTCTCGCGCGGGCCCGTCGCCTCGGAGGCGCGCGATGTGCCCCGCCACCGGTGATCTAGTCACACTCTTTTGTGTAATGGCGCGGTGACTCTCCGGCCTGCAAGGCTCTTCGGCGCAGGTCAGCACATGATCGAGAGGGAGTCAGATGTCGGTCGAGGCAGGTTCCGAGATCCGCGAAGAGCAGGCAAAACCGCAGCAGAGTCTCGGTACGGCCGCCGCGCGGAACTTGGCCACCACCACCAAGTCCGCCCCGCAGATGCAGGAGATCACCTCCCGGTGGCTGCTGCGGATGCTGCCATGGGTCCAGGTCCAGGGCGGTACGTACCGGGTGAACCGCCGGCTCAGTTACTCCGTAGGCGACGGGCGGGTGACCTTCGTACAGACCGGGGAGAACGTCCAGGTCATCCCCAACGAGCTCTGCGAACTCCCCGCCCTGCGCACCTTCGCGGACGAGGCCGTGCTCGGCGAGCTCGCGCAGCGGTGCAACCAGCGGGAGTACGCGGCCGGAGAAGTACTGGCGACCGCCGGCGAAGCTGCGGAAACGGTCTTCCTGTTGGCCCACGGCCGTATCGAGAAGGTGGGCGACGGTCCCTACGACGACGAGGCGGTGCTCGGCGTCCTCGCGGACGGCGCGTACCTCGGCGACCAGGCCCTCGTCGAGGAGAACGCCACTTGGGGGTACACGGCCCGTGCGCAGACCGCCTGCACCGTACTGACCCTGTCCCGGCAGGACGTGCTGACGCTCGCCGACCGGGCGGAGTCGCTGCGCGACCACCTCACGCGGGTGCGGTCGCTGCCCCGCCAGCGCACCAACAAGTACGGCGAGGCGCCCATCGACCTCTCCGCCGGCCACGTCGGCGAGGCCGTCGTTCCGCACACGTACGTGGACTACGACGCGGCGCCGCGCGAGTACGAACTGAGCGTCGCGCAGACCGTGCTGAAGGTCCACAGCCGGGTCGCGGACCTCTACAACCAGCCGATGAACCAGACCGAGCAGCAGTTGCGGCTCACCGTCGAGGCGCTGCGCGAGCGCCAGGAGGACGAACTCATCAACCATCGTGAGTTCGGGCTGCTCCACAACTGCGACTACGGACAGCGCTTCCAGCCGCACGACGGCGTGCCCAGCCCGGACGACATGGACGAGCTGCTGTCACGGCGGCGCGGATCCAAGCTCTTCCTCGCCCACCCGCGCGCCATCGCCGCCTTCGGGCGCGAGTGCAACAAGCGCGGCCTGTACCCGGAGAGCATCGAGATCGGCGGCAGCCGGGTGCCTTCCTGGCGCGGCGTCCCGATCTTCCCCTGCAACAAGATCCCGGTGAGCGACGCCCGTACGACCTCGATCATCTGCATGCGTACGGGCGAGGCCGAACAGGGCGTCGTCGGGCTCCAGCAGAGCGGCATCCCGGACGAGATCGAGCCGAGCCTGTCGGTGCGCTTCATGGGCATCGACGAGCAGGCGATCATCCGGTACCTGGTCACGGCGTACTACTCGGCGGCCGTACTGGTGCCGGACGCGCTCGGGGTCCTGGAGAACGTCGAGATCGGCAGGTGGCGCTGAGAGCCGGCACTCGCCCAGGCGGTCCGTGGTCCCTGACGGGGGCACCGTACAAGCACTGCTGGAGGAAGTGACCGTGACCATGACCAGAGCGGAAGCGGCCGCTACGGAAAGGCACGAGGCGGCGGCTTTCCTGGAACGGACCCGCAGCAGCGTCGACCCCCAACTGCGCACGGGCGTGGAGAGTCTGCCCGCATCCATACGCCGGATCGCGATGTACCACTTCGGCTGGGAACAGGCCGACGGCGCCCCGGCCGCGGGACAGGCGGGCAAGTCGATCAGGCCCGCCCTGGTGCTCGCCGCCACGCAGGCGCTCGGCGGGGACCCTGGCCGGGCCGTACGGGCGGCGGCGGCGGTGGAGCTCGCCCACAATTTCACGCTGCTCCACGACGACGTCATCGACGAGGACCCGACCCGCAGGAACCGGCCCACCGCCTGGACGGTCTTCGGCGTACCGGACGCGATCGTCGCCGGGGACGCCATGTGCGCCCTCGCGCTGGGGCTGCTCGCCGAGGACCCGCACCCGGCGGCGGCCAGGGCGTCGGCGCGGCTCGCCGCCTGCGTCATCGAGCTGTGCGCCGGACAGCAGGCGGACTGCGCGTTCGAACGGCGCGGACCGAGGGAGGTGTCGCTGGACGAGTGCCTCACCATGGCCGAGGCGAAGACCGGAGCCCTGCTCGGCTGCGCGTGCGCGCTCGGCGCGCTCTACGCGGGCGCGGACGAGGAGGAGGTCGCGGCCATGGACGCCTTCGGGAGGGAGGCGGGGCTCGCGTTCCAGCTCATCGACGACCTCATCGGGATCTGGGGCGACCCGGCCCACACGGGTAAACCGGCGGGCGCCGACCTCGCGGCCCACAAGAAGTCACTCCCGGTGGTGGCGGCGCTGACCTCGGACGGCGAGGCCGCCGCCGAGCTGGCCGGCCTGTACGCGGGGCCGCTGGACGGGGCAGCCGTCCGGCGCGCGGCCGACGCCGTCGACCGGGCGGGCGGCAGGGACTGGGCGCAGACGCACGCGGCGGACCGGATGGCCCGGGCCGTGCAGCACCTGTCCCGGGCGGTGCCCGACCTGGCGGCGGCGGGCGACCTGCTCTCGCTTGCCGAGTTCGTCACCCGCAGAACACGCTGACCGGGGGAGCACCGACGGCGGGCGTCCGGGAACCACCCGGGCGCCCGCCGCCTTCCGGAGCGTCAACTCTAGGATCAGTCACGTCAGTTCAGACGGCGATCGTGATCCTGGAGAGAAGAGGGCCGGACCGTGGGCGTGGAGATACGACAGGCGGGGGAGAGCGACCGTGAGGCGCTCGTGCGGCTGCTGGACGCGGCCTTCATCGACGACCCGGTGAGCAGCTGGGTCTTCCCCGACCGGGCGCACCGCCTCCGTGTGCACGGCACGTTCCTGGGCGTCTTCCTCGACGTGGCCCTGCGCGAGGGCCGGGTCGACATGACCGAGGACGGATCGGCCACGGCCCTGTGGCTCCAGGTTCCGGCCGGGCTGCCGGACGAGGAGGACGACGCTCCCGCACGGATGAGGGAGATCGCGGACCCGGACAACGAACGTGCGGAGCTCATCGGCCGGCTGACCGGCGAGGCTCACCCGCACGACCGGGCGCACGAGTACCTGCTGCTCATCGCCGTCTCCCCGGACCGCCAGGGGGAGGGGCTCGGGACGGCGTTGATCCGGCCGGTCCTCGACCGGTGCGACCGCGACGGCGTACCGGCCTATCTGGAGGCGAGCAGCGAGCGCAGCAGCAAGCTGTACGAACGGCTCGGATTCGGCTTCACCGGCCGTACGGTCGACCTGCCCGACGGCCCGCACATGTGGCCCATGTGGCGCGAGCCGGTGGGCTGACGACCTGCGAGTGGTTTCGGGCGGGCGGGCTGATCGTGCCGACGTACCGCAAGAAGCGCTGTTGCCAGGGCTGTTCGGGGCCGTGCGCCCGAACGGGCTAAAGTCCCGATCATGACAGGAGAGCCATGGGCCGGCTGGTACCGCGACCGTGAGGGTTCCGTCGCCGTTCATTTCGCGGCGGACGGACAGCGGCTGCGCACCCGCATCAGGGGCGTCGACTTCGAGGGCGACAGCTTCGACGCGCTGGACCCGGTGGCGGGACCTCTGTCCGGGGGGACAGGGTTCGCGCTGGCGGGCGGTTCGCTGTGCGACTGCGTACTCGAGTGGGACATCCCGATGCCGGTGTACGCCGACGGGCGGGTCCACCGGGCCACTCTCAGCTGCCTGCTCACGCTGGGAAGGCCGCTTCCCTCCGGCGGCATCGACCGCGAACACCTGGCCCTGACCCTGCACTTCGACGGCGCGGCGTACGAGTCGGAGCGTGCGGAGCACGACTTCGAGCACGCGCTGACGGTGATCCAGCGGCGGCTGCCGCCGGGCGCGTACCTGCGGGCCTGCATCTCCTGCGCCTTCTCGGACTACCACCCGGCGGGAGGCGGGCTGTTCGGCAGTCTGGCCTGCTTCCGGGGGGCCAAGGAGAAGTACCGGGCGGCCGAGGGCAAGCGCGAGCTGTTCGAACTGTGGGACCTGCGGTCCGGGTTCGTGCAGGAGACGTGGGCCTGTGCTGACTTCGAGCGCCGGCCGGCCCAGGGGCCGGGGACGGGGTACCGCGGCGCGTTCCCGTACGTACGGGAGGTCGCGGCGCCGGCGGCCGCCGAGGCGGCACGGTAGCGGTCGCCGTCGATCCGCCAGGTCCGCTCTTCGCGTTCCGGCAGGACGATGCCCCGTACTCGCAAGGCCGCTCCCCTGGGCGTCGGCGGGGGACCGGCTGAACGTGTACGGGGCATCCGGGAGCCGGGACGGTCAGGAGGCGTCGGCCGGGGCGAAGCCGTTCTGCCAGAGCTGGTTGACGCGGTTGCGCTCACGCTGGTCGGGGGTGGCGTTCTGGCAGGACGTGCCGGGACCGCCGCCGGACATCAGCTCGCTGCACGGGCCCGAGTAGTGGTCGGGCAGGCCCAGGACGTGGCCGGTCTCGTGGGAGGTGACGCGGGTGGAGTTGTACTGCTGGTTCTGGCGGTAGTCCAGGAAGATGTACCCGCTGCCGTGGCCGTCAGTGCTGGCGTACGAGCCGCGCGGGTCGTTGCCCTCGCGGTAGACGAAGTCCGGGTTGGAGCCTTCCTGAAGCTTCACGTTGCTGACGGAGCTGTTCCAGATCTGGGTGCTCCTGGCTATCTGGGTGCGGAAGCTCGGCGCGCTCGCCGCGGAGTAGACGACTGTGACAGCCAGGGCGTCGGGGTTGGCGGCGCGCTTCTCGGCGACCGACTTCTTGACGGCGTCGAAGAAGGCCTTGTTGGCGGCGGCGTTCTCCTTGGACTTCTCGTACGTGACGTACGAGTCGGACGAGACCGAGGGCGCCGCCGCCGCCGGTACGGCGCCGAGGGTCGCGGCGGCGAGGCCGAGGCCGAGGGCGGCGGTGAGGAGGGTTCTGGGGTGCCGCATGTTCATGTGGGGGGCTCCTACTCGTTCCGTTCATGTCAAACGGGTTGGGTAGGGAGAGTGTCGTGGCTCACAGGTCGGCCGCGCATGATGCCAAACGGTGATAGTGCGAACGCATCACCTCGGCCAACTGGCGCCGAAGCAGAGGTGATTCCTGTGCTTATGGCGTCTGGTGTGGCTCAGGGGACCCGCCTTAGGGTCAGGGCATGGAGCTCGAGGTCAGGCACCTTCGTGCGTTGTGCGCCATCGCCGACACCGGCAGCCTGCACAAAGCCGCTCGTACGCTCGGAATGAGCCAGCCCTCGTTGACCACTCAGCTCCGCCGCATCGAGAACGCACTGGGCGCGGAGCTGTTCTCGCGCGAGCGGACCGGCTGCCGGCCGACGCCGCTGGGGCGTGCGGTGCTCAGCAGGGCGCGTCCGCTCGTCGAGCAGATGAGCGCGCTCGTGGCCGACACGAGAGCGGCCGCGGCCCGTTCCCCGGAAGGCCCGCATCTGCGTATCGGATCCACGGCCAGCCGCGTCATCGGCGGGTGGCTGCGCAGACTCCGTACGCGGCTGCCGGAGGCCGATACCTCGCTGCATGTCGACGTATCGGCCCATACACTGCTGCGGCTGCTCGCCGCCGGACAGCTCGATGTCGCCTTCGTGCACGAGGTGGAAGGGTCCGCACTGCGGGTGCCGGCCGGTCTGGAGCAGCGCGTACTGGTCGGGCGGGAGCCGCAGTTCATCGCGATGTCACGGGACCATCCGGCGGCCGGCCGGGCCGTGGTGGAGCTGACCGACCTGGCCGCCGACCGGTGGATGGTCGACCCCACGGTGGACGGCGAATGGGACGGAGTGCAGCGTGTCTTCGCCACGGCCGGTCTCGATCCGCCCGTCCTGCGCGGGGATTACCACACCGCCACGTCCCTGATCGTGATGGGCGAGGCCGTCGCGCCCTGCCAGCCGACGTCCGGGCCGCGCGACGACATGGCGATCAGGCCGCTGCGGGGCGACCCGCTGGCCGTACGGCTGCTGCTCGTGTGGCGGCCGGGCTTCACCGAGGCGGCGGCGGTGTACGCCGATCTGGAGGCGGCGTACCGCGACGCGGCGATGCGGGCGCCCGGATACCGGCAATGGCTGCTGCGCAACGAGAGTCCGCTGCTGTCGGGAAGCGCGGTGGCGTGAGGGGCCGGGGGGAGCGGGGGCGGGGGTGGGGGAGAGGTCGGGGTCTACGCGGGCTCGGCTGAACCCTCTGCCCTGCCTGTCCTGGCGGCCTCCACGAGGCGGCGCGCCTCCTCTCCGGCTCGGGCGATCGCGTCTTTGAAGATGTTGAGGCCGTGCGCGACGAGCGCCCCTTCGTGGAGCAGCATGAGCGTGCGCCCGAGCCGGGCCGGGCCACCCCTGCCCGGGGCCACGCCCCTGGCGAGGTCGGTGAAGAGCGCGAGCATCCACTTCTTCTGGCCGGTGATGATCGCGTACGCCGGATGCGCGGGATCGCTGATCTCGGCGTGGGCGTTGACCATGCTGCAACCCCGGGGGCTGTTCTCCTCCATCCACGCGCGCGAGGCGTCGAATACGGCCACGATCCTTTGCTCCGGCCCCTGCTCGGACTTCAGCCTTTCGGCAAGGAAGGCTCGCCACCGCTCGTCGCGCGCCGCCAGGTACTCCACGACGATCTGATCCTTGGAGCCGAAGCGGTCGTAGAGCGTCTTCTTCGTGACGCCCGCCTCCGCGGCGATCAGGTCAACGCCCACCGCGTGGATGCCGCGCTCGTAGAAGAGCCGCGAAGCGGCGTCCAGGGCGCGCTGCGCGCCGGGGGTCATGGTGATGCGACGGGGCTGCGCGGCGCTGCTGCTCATGCCTTCCACTATACCGATCTGTATAGTAGCGAGGAGGAAAGTAGACCGACCTGTATACGTGACCGATCTGTATACCCGAGCCCGCCGGGTGGTGGCCCCGCATGAACGTCCTGCTCTCCGCCGCATTCGTGCTCTGCTGGAGCTCCGGCTTCATCGGGGCGAAGCTCGGTGCGGGGAGCGCCGACGCGGTGACGATCCTGATGTGGCGCTTCCTGCCGCTCGCGCTCGTCCTGGCCGTCGTCTCCGCCACCCTCACCCGAGCCGCGTGGCGCGGCATGACCGCCCGCGACCTGCTCCGCCAGGCGGCGGTCGGCGCGCTCTCCCAGAGCGGCTACCTGCTGACGGTCTACTACGCGATCCAGCTCGGCGTATCCAGCGGCACCACCGCCCTGATCGACGGCACCCAGCCGCTCGTCGCGGGAGCGCTCGCGGGCCCGCTCCTGCGCCAGTACGTCTCCGCCCGGCAGTGGCTGGGCCTGTGCCTCGGAGTGACCGGCGTCGCGGTCGTCACGCTGGCCGACGCGGGAGCCGCCGAAGGTGTCGCTCCATGGGCGTACGCCGTACCGTTCCTCGGCATGCTCTCCCTGGTGGCTGCGACGTTCCTGGACGGCCGTTCCCACGCAGCGGTCGCGCCCTCGGTCGCGATGACCGTCCACTGCGCCACCAGCGCCGTCGTCTTCACCGCACTCGCCGCGGCCCGGGGAGCGGCGCTGCCGCCCGCCGAACCGTCGTTCTGGCTGGCGATCGGCTGGCTCGTGGTGCTCGCGACCTTCGGCGGGTACGGCCTCTACTGGCTCGTCCTGCGGCGTTCCGGAGTCACCGCGGTCAACACGCTGATGTTCCTGATGGCGCCGGTCACCGCGGTCTGGGCAGCGCTGATGTTCGGCGAGCCCTTCGGCCCGCAGACCGCGGCCGGTCTGGTGGCCGGCCTGGCCGCCGTGGTGATCGTCCGCCGCGATGGTGCCAATGGCCGTACGAAGGAATGCTCACGTGCCGCGGTCCATTGAGGCTGTAGGGGGCGGTCCCACCGCCGCCCGACAGCGATGTACGACGCAGCAGCAAAGGACACCCGACATGACCCCAGCAATCGCCGTCACCGGAGCGAGCGGCCGGATCGGCGGACGTGTCGCACGCCGTCTCGCCGGCGCGGGCGTCTCCCAGCTCCTCCTCGGCCGCGACCCCGCCCGCCTGCCCGGCCTGCCGGGGGCCGTCAAGGCGCCACCCGCCTCCTACGGTGACGCGGAGGCGATGCGGACCGCGGTGGACGGCGCCGGAACGCTCTTCCTCGTCTCCGCGCACGAGAACCCCGACCGCGTGCGTCAGCACAAGACCGCCGTCGACGCGGCCGTCGCGGCGGGTGTGGGTCGCATCGTGTACGTGTCCTTGCTGGGTGCGGCGCCCGACGCGACGTTCACCTTCTGCCGCGACCACTGGCACACCGAGCAGTACATCCGCTCCACCGGCGTGCGCCACACCTTCCTGCGGGACAGCTTCTACCAGGCCGAATTCCCCGCCATGGCCGGCAAGGACGGCGTGATCCGCGGGCCGGGCGGCGAAGGGCGGGTGTCGGCCGTCGCACACGAGGACATCGCGGACGCGGCAGCCGCCGTACTCCTCGCCGAGCTGGAGGACCTCGACGGTCACGACGGCGCCACGTACGACCTGACCGGCCCCGAGGCCCTGTCGCTCGCCGAGATCGCGGAGGAGCTGAGCCGGGCCACGGGCCGCGCGGTCAGCTACGTACCGGAGACGCGTGAGGAGGCGTACGCCTCACGGGCGGTGTACAACGCCGAACCGTGGCAGGTCGAGGGCTGGGTGTCCTCGTACGAGGCCTTCGCGAACGGCGAGATGGAGGAGGTCTCCGACGCGGTGCCCCGCCTCACCGGCCGCCCGGCCACGTCCTTCGCCGACTTCCTCCGCGAGAACCCGGACACCTACCGGCACTTGGCCGGTTAGCGCCGCGCACGTCACCGCCGTCGCGTCACGGCCCGGACGTCACGGCCGCACGACGCCGCCCGGACGTCAGGGCCCGGACGTCGCCGCTCTCGCCTCGGAGACCCCCGGCGCCAGAGACCAGGCGTCAGCGGCCCCGCGTCAGAGTGCCAGCTCGTAAGTGATCTCCTCCGTCTGGCACTCCACCACCATGTTCTGCAGCGCGGCCAGCTCGGCCGCGTCCACGGACAGCTTCCAACGCCCCTTCACCGCAGCCCACTCGGCGATGTACCGGCAGTCCGCACTGTCGTCGGACGGCTCCCACCGCGCCGGGTCCCGGTCCCCCTTGCGCCGCTTCTCGGCCGCCGTCACGGCGGCGAGCACCCTCGGGTCGGCCATGTCGTTCGCGTACCGCTGCCGCTCCTCGGCGCTCCAGGCCGACGCACCGCTGCGCCACGCCTCGGCCAGCGGCACCAGATGGTCGACGTCGAGCGCCCCGGCGCCGGTGTGGTCCCGCTTGTCGTAGTACGAGTGCCACGCGCCCCCCGTGATGGTGCACCGCCCGTCGATGGTGGGTGGTGTGGTCGCCTCCGCGATGATGACCTCGGCCCGTGTGTCGCACCCGTCCTGATCCGGATCGGTCCAGTGCGTGAACTTCCCCGCGTTGTACCCGGCGTTGTCCTCGGCGGCTATCGGCAGGTTCTCGATGGCTTTCTCGACCGTCGTGCTGACCGTGTCACCGGGCGCGGCGCCGGCGCCCGGCGCCGTCCCGGCGACAACGGTGACGGCGGCAAGGAGTGCCGGCAAAAGGAAGCGGAGCTTGCGCATACGGATCCCTCCATCTCGTACGGACGGACCAGTACTAGCGACATCTGTCACCCGGACACGCCGCAGAGCCCCCACGGATCACCCGTACGGGTCGTCCGAGTCTCCGGGCCTGTCTCCGCCCGGGAAGCGCCACGCCCGTTCGCCCTGCAGCGACACGGCCGTAGACCTCTCCAGCTCCTCTTCTGAGTCGCGCAGTCGCGCAGTCGCGCTGTCGCGGGAGCGGGGGCGGGGGCGGGAAAAGAAGACCGCACCCGCTCCGTCATGGACGCCGTGGTGGGCGGCCTGCGGACCGGGTGCGGACAGGTGGGCGGGGTGACCCGGTGTGCGGGTCAGGCGTGCCCGAGCCAGGATCAGGCCTTCTTGGTCTCCCAGAAGATCTTGTCGATCTGGGCGATGTAGTCGAGAGCCTTCTGTCCCGTCGCCGGGTCGGTGGAGGCCTTCGCCGCGCTGAGCGCCTTGAGAGCGTCGTTGACGAGCTGGTGCAGCTCCGGGTACTTCTCGAAGTGCGGGGGCTTGAAGTAGTCGCTCCACAGCACCGAAACGTGGTGCTTGGCGAGCTCCGCGCGCTGCTCCTTGATGACCGTGGCGCGCGCCTGGAAGTGCGCGTCGTCGTTGGCCTGCATCTTTTCCTGCGTGGCCTTGACCGACTCGGCCTCGATGCGGGCCTGGGCCGGGTCGTACACGCCGCAGGGCAGGTCGCAGTGAGCGCTGACCTTGACCTTGGGGGCAAACAGGCGGGAGAGCATGTAAGAGCTTCCTTCCTCGTGATCGTCTTCTCAGGTGGGACATTACTCCGTGAGAGACGTGTTTTCGCGGGTGCCCCCATGGGCTTAGGTCAAAAGTCCAGGGTGAGTATGGGACTGGTGGAGGATCGGACCGGGAGGTGCCGGATGGTGGATCAAGGGCGGGATCCGACAGCGATGTTCGGGGTCGCCGAGGTGACAGGTCTTTCCATGGTGCCGACGCTCCGGCACCGCGATCAACTGCTCGTGCACTACGGGGCGGAGCTGAGGGTGGGTGATGTGGCCGTACTGCGCCACCCCCTCCAGCAGGATCTGCTCATCGTGAAGCGGCTGGTGGACCGCCGGGACGGCGGCTGGTGGGTGCTCGGCGACAACGCGGACGCCGAGGCCGTGGACAGCCGGGCCTTCGGGGCGGTGCCGTCCGAGCTCGTGCTGGGACGGGTCCGGGCTCGGTACCGCCCGATACGGGCCGGGCGTCAGCGGTCGGCCGGGGTAGTGCTCTCCTGGCTGGTGTCCGCCGTACGGCCCGTGTTCGCCGACCGGTCCGTCTCCAGGCGCTTGCGCGCCCGGTAGGCGGCCACGTTGGCGCGGGTCGCGCAGCGGTCGGAGCAGTAGCGGCGCGAGCGGTTGGTCGAGGTGTCGAGGTAGGCGTTGCGGCACGGTGCTGCCTGGCACAGGCCCAGGCGGTCCGCGCCGTGCTCGGTGAGGTGGAAGGCCAGGCCCATCGAGGCGATGGCGGCGTAGCCCGCGGTCGCGTTGGACGGGTGGTCGGCGAGGTGCATGTGCCAGTCGGGACGCCCGTCCTCCTTGCGCATCTCGTGGCCGGAGATCTGCGGGCTCACCGGGAACTCCATCAGCAGCGAGTTCAGCAGGTCGACGGCGAGGGTCTCGTCGCCCCCGTCCGCCGCCTCGAAGATCGCGCGCAGGCGGGCCCGTACGGACCGGAAGCGGGTGACGTCCGCGTCGGTGGCGCGACGTGCCGCCGACGCGTTGACGCCGAAGAGGCCCCTGACCGCTTCCACCGACGTGAGGGTGTCCTTGTTGCGGGCCGGCTCCTCGCTGTTGACCAGGCGCACGGCGTAGTCCGAGTAATAGGCCAGTTCCACTTGTAGTCCTTACGGGGGCGGTCTAGAGTCTGGGTAATGGCTGGTTGTGGTTCGAGGGTATTACGGAACGGGGCTGAGGAGTTCTGATGGCGGAGACCGGCACGGGGGCGACGTCGGGGACGGACTGGGCGGCCTGGCAGCAGAGCTGGGACCGCCAGCAGGAGTGGTACATGCCGGACCGCGAGGAGCGGTTCCGGGTGATGCTGGACATGGTCGAGGCGCTGGTCGGCCCCGAGCCGCGGGTGCTGGATCTGGCGTGCGGTACGGGAAGTATTACGGACCGACTGCTCAAGCGGTTCCCGAAGGCCACCAGTACCGGCGTCGACCTCGACCCGGCGCTCCTCGCCATCGCGCGCGGGTACTTCGACGGGGACGAGCGGGTCGCCTTCGTGACGGCCGACCTGAAGGACCCGCAGTGGACCCGCGAGCTGCCGTACGGGACGTACGACGCCGTCCTCACCGCCACCGCGCTGCACTGGCTGCACACCGACCCCCTCACCACCCTGTACAAGCAGGTGGGCGGCCTCGTGCGCGCCGACGGCGTCTTCATGAACGCCGACCACATGAAGGACGAGGACACCCCGCGCATCAACGCGGCCGAACGCGCCCTCCGCCACGTCCGGATGGACCGCGCCAGGGCCGGGGGCGCGGTCGACTGGGCCGACTGGTGGGCCCTGGCCGCCAAGGACCCCGTACTCGCGGAACCGACCGCCAGGCGCTTCGAGATCTACGGCGAGCACGCGGACGGCGACACCCCGAGCGCGGAGTGGCACGCGCGGACGCTGCGCGAGGCCGGCGGGTTCGGGGAGGCGCGGGCCGTGTGGCGCTCGCCCTCGGACGCGCTGGTACTGGCCGTGAAGTAGGCGAAGGCAGGAAAACGAGAGAGGCGGTACGGACCCGGGGGTCCGTACCGCCTCTCGCACTACCGCTAGAGAACCTTCGACAGGAACGCCTTCGTGCGGTCGTGCTGCGGGTTCGTCAGTACGTCGCGCGGATTGCCCGCCTCGACCACCACGCCGTCGTCCATGAAGACCAGCGCGTCGCCGACCTCACGGGCGAAGCCCATCTCGTGCGTGACGACGATCATCGTCATGCCGTCCTCGGCGAGACCGCGCATCACGTCGAGGACGTCGCCCACCAGCTCGGGGTCGAGCGCCGACGTCGGCTCGTCGAAGAGCATCAGCTTCGGCTCCATGGCCAGCGCGCGGGCGATCGCCACACGCTGCTGCTGACCGCCGGAGAGCTGTGACGGGTAGTTCTTGGACTTGTCGGCCAGGCCGACGCGGTCCAGCAGGCGCTCGGCCCGCGCGCGGGCCACCGCCTTCGCCTCGCCCTTGACCTGGATCGGGGCCTCCATGACGTTCTCGAGCGCCGTCATGTGCGGGAAGAGGTTGAAGCGCTGGAAGACCATGCCGATGTCCCGGCGGTGCGCCGCGACCTCGCGGTCCTTCAGCTCGTAGAGCTTGTCGCCCTTCTCGCGGTAGCCCACGAGGCGGCCGTCGACCGAGAGCCGGCCGGAGTTGATCTGCTCCAGGTGGTTGATGCACCGCAGGAAGGTGGACTTGCCGGAGCCGGACGGGCCGACGAGACAGAACACCTCACGCGGGGCGACCTCCAGGTCGATGCCCTTGAGGATGTGCGCGGCGCCGTAGGACTTGTGTACGCCCTCGGCCTTGACCATGGCGGTCATGAGGAGACCCCCCTGGGGCTGTTGAGGGAAAGCAGGTTCGCCTTGATCTTCTGGAACGGGGTCGGCGGCAGCTGGCGCAGCGAACCACGTGCGTAGCGGCGCTCCAGGTAGTACTGGCCGACGCTGAAGATGCTGGTCAGCACCAGGTACCAGACGGAGGCCACGAGCAGCATCTCCATCACGGCGAACGAGGTGGAGCCGATGTTCTGCGCTGCTCGCGTCAGGTCCACGTACGTCACGACCGCGACCAGCGACGACGTCTTGAGCAGGTTGATGAACTCGTTGCCGGTCGGAGGCACGATGACCCGCATCGCCTGCGGCAGCACCACGCGCCGCATGGTCTTGCTGTTGTTCATGCCCAGGGCGTGCGACGCCTCGGTCTGGCCCTCGTCGACCGACTGGATGCCGGCCCGGACGATCTCCGCCATGTACGCGCCCTCGTTCAGGCCGAGGCCCAGCAGGGCGACCATGAACGGAGTCATGACGTCGACCATCTCGTCCTTGTAGAACCCGATGTTCAGGATCGGGAAGATCAAGGCGAGGTTGAACCACAGCAGCAGCTGAACGAAGACCGGAGTGCCGCGGAAGAACCAGATGTAGAGCCAGGCAACCGCCCCGGTGACGGGGTTCTTCGACAGTCGCATGACCGCGAAGACGATGCCCAGGACCAGGCCGATGATCATCGACAGCACGCTGATCAGCAGCGTGCGGCCCATGCCTTCCAGGATCCGCTCGTCGAAGATGAAGTCCCCGACGGTGCCCCACTGCACGTTGCCCTGGGAGAACGCGTAGATCAGCATGCCGAGCAGCGCGATCACGATCACGCCGGAGACCCAGCGGCCCCAGTGCCGTACCGGGATGGCCTTGATCTGCTCGGGGGGAGCGGTGGCAGCGGTGGCTGCCTCCTTGGCGACCGGGGAGTCCTCGGGGGGCTCTTCGGCGGGCGCCTTGTCGAACTTGTCAGTCACAGTGACTGCCCTTCAGTGAAGCTCGGGGCGAGGAACGCCGGGATTTACTTGCCGGCGTTGACGGTCGCCTCGGTGACGGCGCTGTTCTTGACGTCCCACTTCTCCAGGACCTTCTCGTACTCACCGTTCTTGATGATCGCGTCCAGGGCCGCCTTGAGCGCGTCACGGAGCTCCGTGTTGTCCTTGTTGACCGCGATGCCGAACGGTCCGGCACCGATCTGGCCGCCGGCGACCTCGAAGTCATTGCCGCCACCCGCGGTCTTCGCGATGTGGGCCGCGACCGGGTAGTCGTTGAGGTCGGCCACGGCGCCGCCGATCTTCACGCGGGTCTGCGCCTCGGCGTCGGTGTCGAACGACGCGATCTCAAGCTTCTTGTCGCCGCACTTCTTGGCCTGGTCCTTGAAGGTGTCCTCGTAGATCGTGCCGCGCTGGACGGCGACCTTCTTGCCACAGAGGTCGTCCAGGGACTTGATGTTCTCCGGGTTGCCCTTCTTGACCAGCAGGGAGACGCCCGAGTTGAAGTAGTCGACGAAGTCGACGCCCTTGCCGGCCTTCTTGCCCTTGTCGTCCAGGCCCTCCTGGCGGGCCTTGGTGTCGCTCATGGCCGACATGACGATGTCCTGGCGGCCGGTGTTCAGCGACGTGATCAGGCCGTCGAAGGTACCGCTGGTGAACTCGAACTCGACGCCGAGCTCCTTGCCGAGGGCCGCG
Organism: Streptomyces sp. NPDC055287; assembly: GCF_053646035.1. Lineage (NCBI taxonomy): Bacteria > Bacillati > Actinomycetota > Actinomycetes > Kitasatosporales > Streptomycetaceae > Streptomyces > Streptomyces sp. NPDC055287. Next base: position 337,317 of record NZ_JBSHNE010000002.1, read on the forward strand.
GCGATGTCGGGGTCGATGCCGACGATCTTGCCGCCCTCCTCGTACTCCATCGGGGCGTACGCGGCGTCCGTGCCGACCTTGATCTTCCCTGCGTCCTGGTACTTCTTGGGCAGCTCGTCGAACAGCGGGGCGCTGGACGACTTCGTGCCCTCGGTCTCCTTGGTGCCCGAGCCCGAGCCGGTCTGGTCGCCGCAACCGGCGAGCAGCAGAGCACCGGCGACCGCGATCGCGCCGACCGCGGCTGTCCTGGACTTGGTGGCGGTCGTACGACGGGTGGTGCGTGCGGTCATGGTTGGTTCCTCCGGCGGGAAAAGGGAGTGGCCTGGGAGGCCGGGCACACTACTTCGAGTATCGCGACCTCGTGTGATTACGGCATCTTGCCATTCGGACTAGCCCATTCAGGGCTCCAGTCATGTCAAAATCGGGTAACGGGTGACCCCCGAATCTCAACAGGCCGGTACTACATGGCCGGACCTTCTGTTGAGCACTGCCGTTTCGGCCGGAAAATCTCCGGCTCGTCCTGCCAATTGGTACCGAATCATGCCGCGAAACGGACTTGTCCTTACATGCGTGCATGAGTCGTGTCACCGAGGTGATACGGGCTCGTCGGCGATGCCGCCCATCAGGTAGAAAAGACGGTTACACCCCTCATCCGGGGCTCAGGGCGCGTGTGCGGCGCGCCCGCGCGTACGTACCTCCTCCCTGTGAGGGCGGGCCAACCGCCCAGTACAGGGAACGGACGCGGTGCCCGCCCACCCCTCCTCAACCAGGAGCGGCCACCCTCAACTGATGAAGACTTAAGGGGTAAAACTAATGGCAGCGGAGATCGTCAATCCTCGCAGCGACAGCACTACGGAGAACAGTGCAGAAGGGGCTCATGAGGAGCCCTTCGATCCGGCCTTCGCCCTGCACCGCGGCGGCAAGATGGCCATCCAGGCGACCGTGCCGGTGCGCGACAAGGACGACCTGTCCCTCGCGTACACGCCGGGCGTCGCCAAGGTGTGCTCCGCGATCGCGGAGCAGCCCGATCTGGTCAACGACTACACCTGGAAGTCGAACGTCGTGGCCGTCGTGACGGACGGTACGGCGGTCCTCGGACTCGGCGACATCGGTCCCGAGGCCTCGCTCCCCGTCATGGAGGGCAAGGCGATCCTCTTCAAGCAGTTCGGCGGCGTCGACGCGGTGCCGATCGCGCTCGCGACGACCGACACGGACGAGATCATCGAGACCGTCGTGCGGCTCGCACCGTCCTTCGGCGGCGTGAACCTCGAGGACATCTCGGCGCCGCGTTGCTTCGAGATCGAGCGCCGGCTCCAGGAGGAGCTGGACATTCCGGTCTTCCACGACGACCAGCACGGCACGGCGGTGGTCACCCTGGCCGCGCTGCGCAATGCCGCCAGGCTCACCGGCCGTACGCTCGGCGACCTGCGTGCCGTGATCTCGGGCGCGGGTGCGGCCGGGGTCGCCATCGCGAAGTTCCTGCTGGCGGCCGGGCTCGGCGACGTGGCGGTGGCCGACCGCAAGGGCATTGTCAGCCGGGACCGCGAGGACCTGACGGACGTCAAGCGCGAGCTGGCCGAGATCACGAACCGCGCCGGACTGAGCGGCTCGCTGGAGACCGCGCTGGTCGGTGCCGACGTCTTCATCGGCGTGTCCGGCGGTACGGTGCCGGAGCCGGCGGTGGCGTCGATGGCGCCGGGCTCGTTCGTGTTCGCCATGGCCAACCCGAACCCCGAGGTCCACCCGGATGTCGCGCACAAGTACGCGGCGGTCGTCGCTACCGGGCGCAGCGACTACCCGAACCAGATCAACAACGTGCTGGCGTTCCCGGGGATCTTCGCGGGCGCCCTTCAGGTGCGGGCCACCCGTATCACCGAGGGCATGAAGATCGCGGCGGCGAACGCGCTGGCGGATGTCGTCGGCGACGCGCTGGCCGCGGACTACGTGATCCCGTCGCCGTTCGACGAGCGGGTCGCCCCGGCCGTCACCGCGGCGGTGGCCGCGGCGGCGCGCGCGGAGGGTGTGGCGCGGCGGTAGCGCTCCGGCTTCGCCTGTACGGGCCGCGCCGCGTCCTCCACGAGGGGGCGGCGCGGCCCTTGCGTTTGCGCGGCGAGGGCCGGGGCGGTGTGGGCCGGGTGCGGCTTGCCGTGGCGCTGTTCCCGGCGTCGGCGCTCGCCCCCGCTCGTGTGAGCGACGCGTGTCACACCCGTGCGTGGTTCCGCCACGCATCCACCCGCCCTATCGTCATGGTCATGTTCGCTGCCTACGCCGCCCGCATCGACCGTGACCAGCCGCTGAACGGCCTCGAGCTGGGTGAGCGGCCCGTGCCCGAGGTAAAACCCGGCTGGACCACCGTCACCGTCAAGGCCGCCTCGCTCAACCACCACGACCTGTGGTCGCTGCGCGGCGTCGGCCTCGGTGAGGAAGCGCTGCCCATGATCCTCGGCTGCGACGCCGCCGGGATCGACGCCGACGGCAACGAGGTCGTCGTGCACTCCGTGATCGGCGAGACCGGCCACGGTGTGGGGCCCCGGGAGAAGCGGTCGATCCTGACCGAGAAGTACCAGGGCACCTTCGCCGAGCAGGTCACCGTCCCGGCGTGGAACGTGCTGCCGAAGCCCAGGGAGCTCTCGTTCGCGGAGGCCGCGTGCCTGCCGACCGCCTGGCTCACGGCGTACCGGATGCTCTTCACCAACGCGGGCGTCCGCCCCGGCGACAGCGTCCTCGTCCAGGGTGCCGGCGGCGGCGTCGCGACCGCCGCGATCGTGCTCGGCAAAGCGGCCGGTCTCAGGGTGTACGCCACCAGTCGCGACGAGGCCAAGCGAAAGCGGGCGGTCGAGCTGGGCGCTGTGGAGGCTTTCGAGCCGGGCGCGCGGCTGCCGCAGCGGGTCGACGCGGTGATCGAGACCGTCGGCGCCGCCACCTGGTCGCACTCGGTGAAGTCGCTGCGGCCCGGCGGCACGCTCGTCATCTCGGGCGCGACGAGCGGCCCGAACCCGCCGTCCGCCGAACTGAACCGGATCTTCTTCCTGGAGCTCAAGGTCGTCGGCTCGACGATGGGCTCCAAGGACGAGCTGGAGGACCTGCTGTCCTTCTGCGCGACGACGGGCGTACGCCCGGTCGTCGACGAGGTGCTGCCGCTGGACCGGGCCCGTGAGGGCTTCGAGCGGATGGCGGGCGGCGACCTCTTCGGAAAGATCGTGCTGACGACCTCTTGATGGACCGTCAGTTCTGCTGATTGCCTCTCCGGTACGCGACCACGTGCTGGAGGGGTGTCCGTGCGAACGTTCAGAGGCATTGGCGGTCTCGTCTGTACGGTCGTACTGGCGGCCGGGGGCCTGGCTCCCGCCGCCGGTACGAGCGAAGCCGCCGGTGGTGAAGCCGGCGGCGGTGCCGCGATCCCCCGGCTCACCGACGACCGCGGCCGCGTCCTGACCCTGCGCGGCTGGAACGTCGAGGACAAGACGAACCGCGGTGACCAGGCGCTGTCCGCCATCACCGAGAAGCACTTCCGCGATCTGCGCGCCCGCGGCTTCAACTTCGCCCGGCTGCTCGTCTTCTGGGACGACCTGGAGCCCCGGCGCGGGCAGTACAGCGCGGCGTACCTCCGCAGGATCGAGCGGATCCTGGACTGGGCCGAGAAGTACGGCATCCACGTGCTGATCGACGCCCACCAGGATGTCTTCGGCCCGGCCTTCGGGCACCGGGGCATCCCGGAGTGGGCGACGCGCACCGACGGGCTGCCGTTCACGCCGAACCCCGACGACTGGTTCTCGGAGTACTTCCAGCCGGCCGTGCAGCGCGCCTTCACGCACCTCTACGAGGACCGGGACCTCCAACGAGCCCAGGCCGCCATGTGGCGGGTGCTCGCCGGCCGGTTCGGGGACCATCCGGCCGTGCTCGGGTACGACCTGATCAATGAGCCCATGGGTGAGCTGAAGGAGGGCGAGGACCTGCCCACCGCCGCCCGCCGCATCGAGCGCGACCAGATCACGCCGATGCACAACCGCCTGGCCGACGCCGTCCGTTCGGTCGACCGCGACACCTGGGTGTTCGTGGAGCCGACGCCGATCGTGGGCGAGGGGGTGCCGACCGGACTCGGAAAGATCAAGGACCCGAAGGCCGTGTACGCCCCGCACTTCTACAACACCGCGATGGAGGCGGGCGCGGACTACGACCCGGCGGCCGGCTGGATCGAGTCGTACGAGGCCGCCGTCACGGCGTATCCGGAGAAGTACCGCGTGCCGGTGGTCGTGGGGGAGTGGGGACCGCTCAACAACTCCCTCCCCAACATGGGGCGCTTCTACCGCGAGGCCCTGGCGTCGTTGAACCGCTACAGCTCCGGCTGGGCGGGCTATGTGTGGTGCTACGGAGGTGGCTACTGCGCGGTGGACGCGGCGGGGAAGTTCCGTACGAACAAGGAGCAGACGGCGTCACCGTACGCATCCGCCGTCGCGGGCCGGATTCGCTCACAGTCGTACGACCCGGCGACGCGGACCTACCGCCTCTCGTACGCCGCTTCCGGGCCCGGCGTCACCGAGCTCTCGCTGCCGTCCCGCGCCCGCGACTGGCGGGTACGGGTGACCGGGGCGGCGTGGGTGCTGGACGGCCGGATCCATGCCCGGCCGGGCGCACGCGTCTCTGTGTCAATTACGGTTGACGGTCGTCGGGGTGTCAATGTAGGTTGACACGCATGACCGATGCAACGGATCTCGCGCAGCGCGCGGGTGACCAGGACCCGCGGGTCGGACTGCGCGCGGTTGTCGCACTGCGGCGGCTGCTGGAGCAGCTCGAAGCCGTGCAGGTGAGAAGTGCCCGCGCCAAGGGCTGGTCGTGGCAGGAGATCGCGGCCGAGCTGGGAGTCAGTCGGCAGGCCGTCCACAAGAAGCACGGGAGGCGTTGATGTTCGAGCGGTTCACGAAGAGTGCCCGGGGTGTGGTGAAGGGCGCCGTCGTCCAGGCGGAACGGGCGGGCGCGGACTCGGTCACGGACGAGCATCTGCTGCTGGCCCTGCTGGACCAGGACGGCACCCGCTCGTCGTTCGCCTTCGCCTCGCTGGGCATCGCCGGGCGCCGGGAAGCGGTCGAGCAGGCGCTGGCCGACGCGCGGCGCCGGGGTGGCCTGTCGAAGGCCGACCAGGAAGCGCTCGCCGGAATCGGCATCGACGTCACCCGGATCGTCTCGAAGGTCGAGGAGACGCACGGTGAGGGCGCCATGCAGTCCGGCCCCGGCGTCAGGCGCGGACTGCTGACGGCGCACCGTCCCTTCACGCCGCAGGCGAAGTCCGTACTGGAGAAGTCCCTGCGGGTGGCGCTCGGCCGCGGCGACCGGCACATCGGCGACGGGCACCTGCTGCTGGCCCTTACCGCGCAGCCGGGGGCGGTCGCCGACGTACTGGCGGAGCACGGGGCGACGTACGCGGCGTGCGAGCGCGCGCTGTTCGGCGAGGGCTTCGAAGGGGAGTGAGGGCGGGCTGATCCGGAAGCGGGGGGCGTCGACCCGACGCCCCCCGTTCGCCGGACGGCCCGAGCCGGCCCGGCCGGGTCCGGGCCGGCTAATCCGCGTCCCGTCCGGCGAACGAGGACGCCTCCGGACGGCGCCTACGTTCCGGGGCCGTGCCTGGTCCCGGGGCGGTGCCAACGCCCCGAGGGCGTGCCCACGTCCCCTGGCGCGCCCTACGCCTTCGGCCCGCGCAGCAGCGCGCCGATGTGGGCCGCCGCCGTGGACAGGTGCCGGCGCGCCTCGCGGAGCTCGGCCTCCGTTACGCCGTGGTCGCGGGCAGCGTCGCGGACGCCGTCGCGGAAGCGGTCCAGCAGGCGGTCCAGGTCGCGCGCCGGGTCGCCGGACGCGGGCTCCCTGGCCCACTCGGGTTCCGGGGGTGCGTCCGTACGCTCCAGCTCCACCTCGGCCGGCTCCGCCGCCTGCTTCGCGCCGGGGGCCTCGGCCGGCTGCGGCTGGCGCCCGAAGAAGCCGAACTGCTTGGTGATCTCGGCGAGACCGTCCCGCACCCCCTTCGGCCAGTCGCCCCGCGCGAACTGGTCCTGCACCTGCTCCTGCACCTGCTGCGCGATCCGCTGCATCTGCTCGCGCGCCTTCTCCTGCGCCTTCTCCTGAGCCTCCTTGGCCTGGCGGCGTGCCTCGTGTGCGTCCTCCCGGGCGCGGCGGCTCTCGTCCTTCGCGCGGCGCGCCTGCTCCTTCCACTCCTGCTTCGCCTTGCGCAGCTCCTCCTTCGCCGCCTGCCACGCCTCGCTGTCGCCGAACGCGCCCTCCCAGTCCCCTCCCTCGGGCTTCGACGCGGTGCCGGCGCCCGGCGCGGCCCTGTGGCGCGTCTCGCTCGCCGCGGCCCGCATCTCGCGGCGCAGGTTGCCGGCCGCGCCGCGTACGTCGTCGCGGATCTCGGCGGCCAGCTCGGAGACGGACTCGCGGATCTCCAACTCCAGGTCGGCCAGTTCGCCGCCGCGACCCGCCAGTTCGGCGCGGCCCGCGTCGGTGATCGAGTAGACCTTGCGGCCGCCCTCGGTGGCATGGGTGACCAGGCCCTCGGCCTCCAGCTTGGCGAGGCGCGGATAGACGGTGCCGGCGGACGGGGCGTACAGACCCTGGAAACGCTCCTCCAGGAGGCGGATCACTTCGTAACCGTGGCGCGGAGCCTCGTCGAGCAGCTTGAGGAGGTACAGGCGCAGACGGCCGTGGGCGAAGACGGGAGGCATGTCAGAGCACCTTCTTGTCGGCCGGAGTGTCCGCGTCGTACAGGTCGTCGCCGACCGGCGGGCGGCGCAGCAGGGCGATCGAACCGGAGACGGTCGTCGCGCGGAGCCGGCCGCTGCCGGTCCCGAGCTTGCCCGTGATCCGCTTCGCTCCCCACTGACCGCTGACCCGCAGGTCCTCGAAGGCGTTGGAGACCGCGCCGCTCGCGGTGTTCGCCTCGACGGTCGCGTCGGCCGGGTGCGGCAGGCGGATGGCGACCTCGCCCGAGACCGAGGTGAGAGAGATGTCGGTGGGCTTTCCGGCCGGGTCCACGTCCACGGCCATGTCGCCGCTCACCGAGTCGGCCCGTACGGACGATCCCGAGCCGTCGACTACCGTGAGGTCGCCGGAGACGGAGTGGAAGCGGAGGTCGCCGGTGACGCCCTGTGCCTCCACGCTGCCCGCGACGGTGTCGGCGCGCACGGCGCCGGAGAGACCGACGAGGGTGATGTCGCCGGTGATGCCGCGTACGTCCGTGCGTCCGTCGATCCCCGAGACGACGGCGCCGGCGCCGATCACGCCGACCGTCACGGACGAGCCGGCGGGCACCGCGAGGGAGACGACCGCGCTGCGCTGCGGGCCCTTGCGGTCGAGCCACTTGAGGAAGCCCTTCCAGGGCAGGTCCTCGTAGGTGACGGTGAGCGTGCCGTCCTCGTGGGTCACGGTCAGCGGCGGTCCGTCGATCGCGGAGACTTCGAGACGGGCCGGGCCCTCCTCGATGCCGACGACGTTCACCGTTCCGTTGACGATGCGCACGTCGAGCGCCGTCACCGGGTCCTCGAAGGTGAGCTTCCGCGGCTCGGCGACCGCCCATGTCGGCTCTGTCATATGTCCTCCCCGATCTGGCCTGCCCGACGCAACATATCGCGTCTACTGGCAAACACGATATATCGCGGTCGACCGAAGTCAAGGGGAGGTGGTGGCGCGGGCGGCCCACTCACACATGCCATATCGGGGCAAAGTGGCCTAGCGTGAGGGCATGAACGCGACATCCGGATCCGGACCCGTGGGGGCACTGCTGCTGTGCGGGGCCGAACCCGAGGCGGTCCGGCCCGCGGCCCACCTCCTGCGCGAGAGGCTGCTCCTGGCGCCGGCCGACGGCGACGGCGGCCCCGGGTCCGGCTCGGCCCTCCACCCCGGCTCCTCTCCGGGTTCACGTGCCACGGAGCGCTGGAGCGTCGTCGTCCCCGAGGGAAAACCCTGGCTGGCCGGCGGCGAACCGGTCGACCGGGTCCTGGCGGGCTGGGCCACGGCCCTCGCCGTCGGCGTCACCTGGCCGGTTCTCGCCCTCTGGTGGGACGCCGACCGGGCCGGCTTCACACTCGCTTCGGGCTTCCGGCGCCAGGTCGGCTACGAATGGCTGACGGACGGGACGCCGTTGGGGGAGGACGAGGCGATGCGCACCTTCGCGGCGCGGCTGGGCCTCGACCCCGTACTGGACATGGAGGCCCTGACGGCGCTCACCCGCCCCGACGCCGACGCGGACGGCCGGGCCCGGCTGCTCGGCCTGGTCGCGGTACTGTCCCGCCTCGGCCTCGCACTCCCCGCGGGCCTGACCCCCGGCGAACCGGCCGACCGGCTGCGGGAGGCGGCGCGAGTACGGCCGGGCACCGAGCCGGTCGAATGGTCCGGCTGGCGCGACGCCGTACGCGCGGAACTCGACGTGGTCGAGAGCGGCCCCGCCGGGCCCTGGCTCCGCGGTCCCAGAGCCCGCCTGCTGAGCGCGGCCCAGCTGGCGGCCGGTGTCTCGCTCGCCCTGTGGGGCCTGCGCCGACGCAGCGGCGGCTGGGCGTTCGCGGGCGGGGTGCTGGTCGCGCAGGGTTCGCTGGGGCTTGTGTACGACCGGATGCGCGCCCGTGGCTGAGGCTGCGGAGGACCGACCGGGGCTGAGACTGGGTACGGCCGACCGGCGCTGAGGCGGCGTACGGCCGACCGGACGCGTGGCGGGGGCTGAGACCGCGTGCGCCCGGATGCGCGCCCGGGGCCGGGACGGCGCGCGGCCGTGGCGGTGCGCCCGTGGTGCGCCTCTTCCGGAGGCCGCTGCTCCTCTACTCCTCGTCGTCCTCGTCGTCCAGGCGGGCCAGCCAGGTCGCGAGGCGCTCGACCGGAACCTCGAAGTCCGGGTTGAGGTCGACGAACGTACGCAGCTGCTCGGCGAGCCACTCGAAGGTGACTTCCTCCTCGCCGCGCCGCTTCTCCAGCTCCTCGATGCCGCGATCGGTGAAGTACAAGGTGTTGCTCCGTGGGGATGCACAGGGGGTCGGACAGGGGTGGACAGCGGTTGTTCCCAGCCAGGATATGCACTGATCCCTGAGTCCCTCGCGCTCGTACCCAGCAGCGATTAACCTTCACCATTCATCGCATGGGGGAGCGGGGGACGCTGTGGCCAATGGGATCGCACAGGTTCGGCTCGACGACGGGACCGTCGTCTGGGCACGTGTCAGCGAGGCACAGGAGCTCGACCGGGGCGGCGGCTACCGGGACACCGGCATCGGCGACCGGGTCGTCTCCATGGCGGGCGGACTCACCGACGTCGTCCAGGGCGTGGTGCGGTCGCTGCGCGCCGGGCTGAACCCGGCCGCCCCCGTCGAGGTCGCGGTGACCTTCGGCATCGAGCTGTCCGCCCAGTCCGGCAAAGTCATCGGGGTACTTGCCGACGGTGGGGGCAAGGCCTCCGTCTCCGTCTCCCTGACGTGGACCGAACCGGTCGCGGAACCCCCCGTGGGACCCCCCGCGGATCCGGGGGCGCAACCGGTCGCGGACCCCGCCGCGCGTCCGGCACCCGGGCCCGGACCGTCGGCCCCCGGCACGGTATGAGCGCGTCGTGAACGCCTTCGACGAGATCGTGCGCCCCTCGCTCGTACGCATTGCCGCGCCCGGAGGCGGGTATGACCCGCACGGCACTCACTACTGGGGCAGTGGATTCTTCATCGCCCCCGGCTGGGTGCTTACCTGCGCCCATGTCGTGGGAAAGGGGGAGGCCGCGGTGTGGAGGGGCGAGCGCGCAGTCGGCATCACCTGGCAGGGCGGTTCGACCACGGGTGAAGTGGTCCTCGCCAAGCCACGGCCCGCCGACCCCGGAGAACCGCCGTACCGCTGGGAGTTCCCCGACATCGCCCTGGTCCGCGTCCCGGACGCGCAGGACGCCGCCTGCGTCTGGCTCGGCGAGCGGCTCCCGGCCATCCCCGCCGACGTAAGCCTGCACGGCTGGTCCCGGGAGACCGGCGACCTGGGCATCCGGCACGGAGTCGGCACGGCCCACGCCACCGACGGCAAGGCGCTGCTGCTGCGCGGCAGCCTGCCCGTCGAGGGCTGCTCGGGCGGCCCCGTCGTCGACCTCAAGCACGGCGCCGTCATCGGCATGAACAAGGGGCGCGGGGAGCACGAGGGGGCGGCCGTACCCATCACGGCTCTGCGCGAACTGCACGACCTGAGGGGCGGCGAGATCCTGCACGCGGTGCTGCGCGAGCACGACCGGCACCACCTGCGCCGCTTCCGCAGCACGGCGGCCGCAGGCGGCGGCTGGACCCGGGCGCAGGCCGACCTGCGCAAGGGAGCCCCCGGCTTCCTGCCCGCCGCGCGCGCCCACCTCTTCGGCCGCTTCGCCGAACTGCCGCCGCCCACCGGGCCCGGCGAGGTCATGGTCCTCGTCGACGACGTCAAGCGCCGTGTCCTGCACAGTGATTACCAGTCACCCATCGAGCACGACCCGCGCACCTGGCGCGACGGCGTCGGACTGCTGCACGACCTGCGCGGCCGGGAGAGCGGACACGACCTGGACGTCGACGCGGTGCTGCTGTACGCCGCCAAGGTCGTCAGGCACCTCGCCGGGCAGGGCCCGGACCGGCCCGACGGCCCGAGGCGCGCCGCCCTCACCGAGCTCACCGAGTGGATCACCACGCAGGGCGAGTCCGCGCACCAGGCGATTCGCGAGGAGATCGCCCAGGTGCTGGACATCCGGGAAGCGGCGGCCGAGCCCGCGCCGGAGTTCGCGTTCCAGTTCGTACGGGAACGCCCCGCCGGGCAGGCCCGCGCCGACGTCCTCGTGGAGATCGACCCGGTGCACTACGGCGACCGCTATCCCTGGCGCGTCAAGCTCCTCTACGAGGGGCGCACCGTCAGCCCGCTCTCCGGCGACGACCGGGGCGTACCCCGTGCCGAACTCCGGGAGACCCTGCGCGAACCGCTCGCCGATGCCCTGCGCCGGGGCGACAGCGGGGAGCATCTCGCGGCGGTCGAGGCGCTGTTGCCGCGTGAGCTGTTCGACGAGCCCCTCGACACCTGGCGGCTCTCGCCCGAGGACGACCTCTTCGACGAGCACAGCATGGCGCTGGGGGAGCGCCGTATCGTCGTCATACGGGACCGCAGACGCCGCGACCGCCCCGCGAGCCCCGAATGGCGTCGCCGCTGGAAGGCCGCCGTCCGGGGACCGCTCGCCGTCGTGCCGCTGCGGGGCGAGGTCCCCGCCTCCGGACACGGACCCGGTGCCCGCCGGGAGTCCCGCAGGGCGGCGTACGCCCGGCTGTCCGACGCAGAGGACGGCACCGTGCCGGTGTACTGCGGACCGGTCGGCAGCGGCGACGGGCTGGACGCCATGGCCGCCGCGCTCGCCGCCGGGCACCCGCTCGCGCTGTGGCGCCGTTGCGGCCAGGAGCACAGCGACTGCCAGGAGTTCCACGCGCGCGCCGACGAACTGCTGGGGCGTGCCGACGGGGTGGAGAACCTGCACCGGCACATACGTTCCCTGCGCATCATTTCGATGGACCCCGACGCGACACCCGACACGGCGTCGGAAGCGGCCTGGGCGGCCTCCGTCGCCGTACTCTTCGATCCGCCCGACCGTCCGCCGTACGACGGTGTGCCCCTCCAGGCGCCGCCGCTGACGGGGCCCGGCTCATGACGGCCCGTCAGGAGACGTCCCGGACGCGTGGCCAGATCCTGGGAACCGGACCTCAACCGGGCTCGGCAGAGCAGGACTTGAACGGTAACGTCAGCCCCCCGGGCCGCCGGGCCGGCTCCGTCCCCACCCACCCGCGAGGTGAATCTCAGTGACAGACTGGCGGATCTACCGCGGCGCCGGACTGCCGCACGACGGAGTGCGGCGGTTACCCGGCCCGCCTCCATGGCGTGATTTCGCCGCGGTGGGCTCGGACGCCGACGCTACCGACCCCTCGGCCACCGACCCGAGCGCCGCCCGCAGGCTCGGCGTCCAGCGCCGCCTGGTGGAGAACCATCACCCCAGGCCCGCGGAGGTCGACGCGGTCAACGCGGCCCTCTATCTGCGCCGGCCGCTGCTGGTGACGGGCAACCCGGGCACCGGGAAATCCACTCTCGCGCAGGCCGTCGCCCACGAACTGGGCCTCGGACGCGTCCTGCGCTGGCCCATCGTCAGCCGTTCCGCTCTCCAGGACGGGCTCTACCGCTACGACGCCATCGGCCGCCTCCAGGACGTACAACTGGAGCGGGCGCAGGGCGCGGCGGCGGGCCCCTCGGCGGCCCCAGTATCCTCGGCCATCGGTTCATACGTGCGCCTCGGACCGCTCGGCACCGCGCTGCTGCCGTCCGACCTGCCGCGCGTCCTGCTCGTCGACGAGCTCGACAAGAGCGACCTCGACCTGCCGAACGACCTGCTGAACGCCCTGGAGGAGGGCGAGTTCGCCATCCCCGAGCTGGAGCGCATCGCCGACCGCGAGCCGGTTGTCGACGTCCTGACCGACGACGGCCGCAAGGTGCCGGTGCGCGGCGGCCGGGTCCGCTGCACCACCTTCCCGTTCATTGTCCTCACCTCCAACGGCGAACGGGACTTCCCCGCCGCGCTGCTGCGCCGCTGCATCCAGCTGGAGCTCGAACCGCCCGGCGAGGAGCAGCTCACCGCCATGGTCGAGGCGCACCTCGGCAGCAACGCGGCGACCGAGGGACGGGACCTGATCGAGCGGTTCCTCGGACGGGAACCCGGCGAGATCATCGCCGCCGACCAGCTGCTCAACGCCCTCTACCTCACCCAGCACGCCCCTCGCGCGGAGCGCGTCACGCGTGAGCGCATCGCCGAAATGCTCATGCGACCACTCGACCGCCCGAGGTGAGTGCCGGATGGACCTGGGGGAACTTGTCGGCAGGCTGAGGAGTAACGGCCTCGACCCGACGGCCGAGGAGGTCGCGGACGCCGTCTGGCTGGCTCAGTGGCTTCCGTCGTGCCGCACGCCGACGGGCTCCTCCGGCGACCCCGCGGAAGCGGCGGAGGACACCGGCCGCGGCGGGCGGTCGGCCCACCCCGCGCCGGACGGAGCGCACCCCGGCGACGACGCGCCGGAATTCGCCGTGCCCGGCCCGCCCCCGGCCCCCGGCCCCGTATCGCTCTACGCGCCCGGCGGCCGCAGGCGCCGCACGGCGACCGGCTCCGCGAGCACCGGCTCAGCGTTCCCCGTACGCGCCCCGGCGGCCGCCGCGCTGCCCGGGCTCCTCGGCCTGCAACGCGCCCTGCGCCCGCTGCGGCACTACACCCCCACCGCCGTGCGTCCGGCGGCCGACGGGCGCCTCGACGAGGAGGCCACGGCCGAGCGCAGCGCCAAGTCCGGCGTCCTGTGCCCCGTGCTGCGCCCCTCCGACCGCCGCCGTGTGGACATCCAGCTGCTCATGGACACCGGGCCCGCGATGGCCGTATGGGAGCGGATGGTCGAGGAACTGCGACAGGCCTGCCAGCAGTCCGGCGTCTTCCGCGATGTACAGGTCCACCAGCTGTACGACGCGGGGGACGGCGGCGCACCCCTCATCGGCACCACCACCGGCCCCGGCGGGCACACGCGGCTGCGCCCCGCCGACCAGTTCCACGACCCGACGGGCCGCAGGCTCACCCTTGTCGTCAGCGACTGCGTCGGCCCGCTGTGGCAGCAGGGCCGGGCGCAGCGGCTCATGCGTCAGTGGCCACGGAGCTCCCCGCTGGCCGTCGTGCAGCCGCTGCCGCCGCGCCTGTGGGCCCGTACCGCGCTGCCCGCCGAGCCGGGGCTGCTGGTGCGGGCGGCGGGTTCCGGCGGGCGTACGGCCTTCGTGCCCGACGAGGAGCCGTGGGAGCCGTTGGAGGCGACGGCCAGGGCCGTGCCCGTACTCCCTCCGACACCCGAGGCGTTCGCGTCCTGGGCGCGGCTGCTGTCCGACCACGGCGGCAGTACCGTGCGCGGCTGGGCGGCCTGGGCCGGTGCCCACGAGCCGGCCGCGCCCGCACCGGACCTCGTCCCGCCTGCCGCCCGGCGCGTGCCGGCGCCCGACCGCAGCGCCGACGAACTGCTGCGCGCCTTCCGGGCGAACGCGTCGCCCGGCGGTGTCCGCCTCGCCGTCCACCTGGCGGCGGCGCCGCTGACCCTGCCCGTGATGCAGCTCGTACAGCGGGCGATGCTGCCCGACACCGGCCCGATGGAACTCGCCGAGGTCCTGCTCGGCGGGCTGCTCAGGCAGCTGCCGGGGACGGACTCGGATTCCGGGTCGCCCTGCTACGTCTACGCGGACGGGGTGCAGGAGCTGCTGCTGAACTCGCTGGGCCAGGACGCGGCGGCGCTGGTGCTCAAGCACTGCTCCTCGTACGTCGAACGCCACTTCGGCAAGGGCGCGCGCAACTTCTCGGCGCTCGCCGCGGCCAGGCTCTCCGAGCGCGGCGCGGCGGCTGCGCCCGACCTCCCGTGGGAGCAGCAGGGCACGGACGGCGAGGACGACGGCCCCGCCGCCGAGCCCGAGCTGTTCGCGGAGATCCCCGCCCGGGTCCTGCGCTTCTACCAGCCCGACCTGATCACCCCCGTCCCGCTGGCCGAAGCCGAACGCCTCCTGGGCCAGTGGCGCTCCCAGGCAGACCCGTCCCTGCTGCGCCGTGCCCGCGAACGCGCGGAAGCGGCGCTGCGCAATGACGGCGTGATCGAACGCGTGATGGCGGCCCTGCGCACCGACGGCCCGGCCCCCGGTGGCCCGGACGCGGGCGATACGCCCGCGAGCGGGCCCGGTGCGGGGCGGGCCGGACTGGTGCTGGGGCGGGTCCTGCTCGCGGAAGCAGGGGCACCGGCCGTGCGCGGCACCGAGCAGGGGCGCGAACTGCTGCGACGCGCGGCCCGGACGCTCGCCGAAGCCCGCGACCGCGCGCCCCAGGGCGGTCCGGGCCGGGCCGACGCCGCCTTGGAACTCGCCGCCGCGCACCACGCCCTGTGGCGCGAGACGCGCGACGCACACCACCTCGCCGCCGGCCTGGACGCGCTCGCCGGCGACACCTCCGACTGGCCCGCCGCGTCCCGCAGGGCGCTGCACCTGCGCCGGGGGCGCCTGCTGCTGGCCCAGCACCGGGCCGAGGAGGCGGTACGTGAACTCCGCATGGGATGTGACTCGCTGGACGCCGAAGACGCCCCCGACAGCCTCCGCTGCCCCGCCCTCCTCGACCTCGCCGAAGCCCTGCGCGCGGCGGGCGCCCCGCACGCCGGCACCGCCGAGGTCCTGACCCGCGCCGCCCGGCACGCCGGCGAGGACCCGGCCCTGCGCCTGCGCTGCCTCACCGCCCAGGCCCGGCTGCACGACACGGCCGGTGACCACGCCGCTGCCGACGAGGCGTACGAAACCGCCTCGGGCATCGCACCGCCCGACAGCGCGCGGCGTTGCGAACTCCTCACCGAATGGGGCGAGTCACTGCTGCGCCGGGCCGCCGCCGAGCCGGGGACGGCAGGCGAGGACACCGTGGGCCGGGCGGAGAGCGTCCTGCGCGAGGCGCTCGCCGGGATGCCCGCCCGGTCGCCGTCCCGCAGCAGGCTGCACCTCCTGCTCGGCAGCGCGCTGGCACTCCGCTTCCAGCGGATCGGGTTCCTCCCCGACCTCTACGAGGGCCGCCACCTGCTGGAGGAGGCCGCCAAGCGGCTGACGGACACCGGCGTGCGGGGCGAGGCGTGGCTGGTGCTCGGCCGGGTGCGGCTCGAACTTGCCCACGTGTCGGCCGCGACGTTGCTGTCGGACGCCCTCCAGGCGTACGAGAGCGCGCAGCGCGACGCCGACGCCGCGCACGGGGAGCGGCCGGGCTCGGTCACGGCGGCCAGGGCGCTGTACGCGCAGGGCTGCACGCTGGAGTTCATGGGTCGTACCGAAGCCGCCCACCGCGCCTTCGAGCGCGCACACGAGCGCTGGCAGCGGCTGACGGCGTCACTGGTCGAGGTGGACTGGCGGGAGGCGGGGGTCCCCCGGGAGCGCCTCGCCCGTCTCGAAGAGGCGGCCCCAGGGGCCGCTGCCACGGCGGACGATCAACCACTGACCGACCCTGACCGGCGGCGATTGGCGCCTCCCTGGTGGCCGTTCACCGGGGTGAAGGCCGGTTGACCGGAGTGCAGTCGAACATGTTTCTGTTTCACTGGTGTCGGGAAGAACTGGGCAGCCGCTGCGGCCGTGCGGGACGGGTGCCGGCAGGAGGGAGTCGGGCGTGTCGCACAGGAACACCGTGGTTGCCGGCCAGGGCCAGGACGCCGGACGGCCGCCGCCCGTGCCCGATCTCACCCACGTCGACCTGCGGACTTTGCGGACCATGGATGATCCGGGACTCACCGAGGCCATCGATCAAGTGCTCGGGCGGTCGGGAGACCTCGCCGAGGCGTGGTGGGCGACCGATGAACCCGGACGCCGCTGAACAGCGGCGCTTTCCGGTCAGATGGGTGGCACGGCCAACTGGTCCCGGCAGCCGCCACGGTGTGCGTGCCGGCGAAGGGGGACCGAAGTGACCGTGGCCCCTTTACCTTCCGTTCTTTTCTCTCAACTGGCCCGCACCAGGCCTGACCCAGTGGGCACCTCGGCCCTGCGGGCGGGGCTGCACGCACGGCGGCTCCTGCTCCTCAAGTCCCTGCTGGCGCGCCTCGAACGGCAGCGCCCCTCCGTCGACCCGACCGCGCGTGAACGCTTCCGCCGGCACTGGGCACTGCTGGAGTACGCGGAACGGCGCGACCCCGCAGCCGTTCGAGCCGCCGTCGACTATCCGCTGACCGGTGCCTGGCTGGCCGGGGCCCTCACGGCCCCCGAAGGGCCGGCCCTGGACCGGCACCTGTCCCACTTCGGCGGCATAGCGGCCACCGCCGCCGTACACGCCGGCTGCGACCTGCGCCTCACCCTCGACGCTCCCACGGGTCTGCTCAGCCTGCCGGGCCTGGGAACCCTGCGATGCTCCGCCCACCGGGCCGAACTCCATGCGCGCGGCCGGACCGTACGGATCGACGGCGGCCGCGGCGGCGCCTTCCTGCTGCGGCGCACCGGCGGTGGCCCGCACCGGCCTCTCGGCGGCGGCCCCGGATGGTCCGGGCTGCGCACGCTGCCCGGCGGCACCGCGGTCCTGGACGACCTCGACCCCTACCGGGTCCCCACGGCCGGCGCCGGCGCTGTCACCCTGCCCGCCGCGGACCGGACTGCCGTCGCCCGCAGGCCCTGGGCGCGGTTGTGGCGGCAGGCGCTCGCGCTGATCGAGGGCACGGACCCGGAGCGGGCCGCCGAGATACTCGGCGTACAGCGTGTCGTGGTGCCCCTCTCCCCAGGACGGGGCGCGTACGACGGGCACCGCCCGATGAGTGCCACGCTGCGCGCCGCACCCGGCAGCGTGCTGACGTCTCTGCCGGCCGGACCCCAGGAGCTGGCCGAGGTACTGGTCCACGAGACACACCACACCAAGCTGGCGGCGCTCCACGAACGAGTACCGCTGTACCGGCCGGGCGGCGGGGGACTGCACCGGGTCGGCTGGCGCCCTGATCCCCGACCGCTGCCGAGCGTGTTCCAGGGCGCGTACGCCCATCTGGCGCTCACCGATCTGTGGCGGCGCGCGGCCACCGGCCCCGATGCTCCGGCGGCGTGGCGGCGCCGGGCCGCCGAACAGTTCGGGCAGCATCGCGGACAAGTGGCACAAGCGTTGTTGCTCCTGCTCGAATCCGATGAACTGACCATTGCCGGCAGGCAGTTCGCGCAGGAGATGCAAGACCATCACGCGAGCCTGGATGCGGCTCGACAGGCCTTCGGGTGACACTGTGCCGATGGGTCGTAACAGTCGGTCGGCGGGAACTGGCAGCGTAAGACAGGGAGACGTACAGATGGTGGATCAGCGGCGCTCGGGCGGGGCCGGTGCGGCGGACCGTGGTGGCCAGGACGGGCCGGAACACTTCCTCGTGGTCTTTCCCGGCTACCACCGGCCCTGGGCGAACTGGATCGGGCAGCGCCTGGAAGCCCACGGCCAGCGGGTCACTCTCCAGCGCTGGGACCCGCCCCGCGAGGTACCGCTGGAGGAGTCGCTGGGCGACCTGCTGCTGTCCACCGGGCGCGTCCTGCTCGTCCTCAACGACTGGTTCTTCGAGCTGGGCCCCCGAGCCCCCGGCGAGTGGAACGACGTCCTGAGGGGTTACGTCGCCGCGAACGCCGAACGCTTCGCGGCCGTCAACCTCACCAACCGCCAGTTGCCGCCCGCCACCGCCGTACTCGAACCGGTCAGCCTGTGGAGCGCGGGCGAGCAGGAAGCCGAGGAACGCCTGCTCGGCAGGCTCGGCATCGACTTCCGGCGCACCTCCGGCCGCCGCCCCCCGGTCACCGGCTCACGCTTCCCGAACACACCCCCCGAGATCTGGGGCGAAGTGCCGCGCCGCAACGGCCGTTTCACCGGACGCGACGACCTGCTCACCGAACTCCAGGAACGCCTGACCGAGGCCGAACGCGGCAACTCCGCCTGCACGCTCCTCGGGATGTCCGGCATCGGCAAGACGCAGCTCGCCGCCGAGTACGCCCACCGATTCAGTACCGACTACGACGTCATCTGGTGGGTCAACTCCGACGACCGCAACATCCAGCGCGACCGTTTCGGAGAGCTCGCCGTCGAGCTGGGCCTGCACAGCGGCAGCGAACCGGGTGAGCGCATCCGCGCCGTGCGCGAATCGCTGCGGCGCGGTGAACCGTACGGCCGGTGGCTCGTCATCTTCGACGGCTGGGACGACACGGAGGGGGCGAACGTCCTGCTGCCGCACGGCCCCGGACACGTCATCGTGACCTCTCGGAACAGGGGCTGGAGCGACTACACCGACGTACTGGAAGTCCCCAGTTTCGACCGGGCCGAGTCCACCGGGTATCTGATGCGCCGCGCCCCGCACGTGACGTCGGTGCAGGCCGACGAAGTCGCCGCCGAATTCGGCGACGTCCCCCTGCCGCTCGTGCAGGCCGCCTCCTGGCTGGGCGAGTCCCGGATGGAAGTTCCCGAGTACCTGCGCATGGTCCGGGAGGGCAAGCTGTCCACCGTCGAGGAGCCCGCGGGCGACGGCTTCCCGCACTCCTCGCTCACCTCCTGGTCGATCCTCATCAACCGGCTCAGGCGCACCCAGCCGCAGGCCGTCGAGGTGCTCAGCCTGTGCGCCTCCTTCGCCCCCGGCCGCATCCCCCTCGGTCTGGCGCGCGCCTACCCGCAGGCCGACCTGCCCGAGGACCTGCGGTGGATGAGCACCGACCTGCCCGCCTGGACCCGGGCCCTCGACACCCTGGTCAACTACTCGGTGCTCACCCGCGAGAGCCGCGGTCCCGTCAACGCCGAAATGGGCCCGCACCAGGAGTCCGTGCACATGCACCGGCTCGTCCACGACATCGTGTCCCGGCTCACCGGCGACGAGCGCCGTGACACCCACCGCAAAGCCGTCCGTACGCTGCTGGCCGAGGCGGACCCCGGCAACCCGCTCGACAGCCGGCAGTGGCCCCGGTACGCCGAGCTGCTGCCCCACCTGGAACCGTCGGGGGCGCTCAGCAGCTCCAACAGCAGGGTCCAGGCCGCCGTACTGAACTGCCTCCGCTACTGCGTCCGCAGTGGCGAGTCCACGGCCGGCAACCGGCTCGCCGAGAAGATCCGGACGCACTGGACCGCCTTCATGGACCCGCTGGCCCAGCACATGCTGGACCTGACCATCCAGCAGGGCAACCTGCTGCGTTCCTCCGGCCGGTTCCGGGAGGCGTACGAACTCGAACGCGCGCTGCGGGAGCGGCTGCGGACGGCGGAGCCCCCGAACGAACTCGGCGAACTCAGTGTCAACGGCGCCCTCGCCAGCAGCCTGCGGCGGCTCGGCCGGTACAGCGAAGCCCTGGAACTGCAGTGGCGGGTGCTGGAGGACGCGGAAAGACTGCTCGGCGAGAACGAGCTGACCTCCATCAACGCCCGGCACAACCTCAGCGTCGGCCTGCGCCTGCTGGGCCGCTACCGGGAAGCGTACGAACTCGACCTGGAGACCCTCAGCCGGCGCGAGACCGTTCTGCGCGCCCGTCACATCACCACGCTCAACTCGGGGAACGCGGTCGCCCACGGACTGCGGCTGCTGGGCCAGTACCGCGATTCGGTGGCCCGGCAGGAGCCCGTCGTGCGGCTCCATGTGCAGGTTCTCGGCCCGCTGCACCCGCAGACCCTCGCCGCCCGCGTGCACCTGGCGCTTGCCCGGCGCCGCGAGGGCGGCTTCCAGCAGGACATCGGTCCGCTGATGGACAGCCTGATGGAACAGCTGGAGCAGGTGCACAGCCGGACCCACCACAACACGCTGTCGTTCATCAACGACTACGGAAACTTCCAGCGCGAACACGGCGACCTGGCCAAGGCCAAGGACCTGATCGCCGAGGCGGAAGCGGGCTACCGGGCGCTCCTCGGCCCCGCCCACCCCGTCGCCACCGGCATGCTCGCCAACACCGGCCTGGTGATGCAGGCGGCCGGTGACCGGAGCGAGGCCATGTCCATGTTCGAGTCCGCGCTCGCGGGCCTGACCGCGACCCTCGGGGGCGACCACCCCTGGGTACTGGGCTGCGCCCTCAACGCCTCCGGCGGCCGCAACTTCAACGGCAGGGTCTCGGACGCCGCCGACCTCAGCCGGGACACCCTGCGCAGGTCCCGGCAGGTACTCGGCGACGAACACCCGCTCACCCTGTCCTGCCAGACCGCGCTCGCCGCCGATCTGCGGGCCCTGCGCGAGCACGAGGAGGCGGACAAGGTCGAGGCGGACGCCCTGCTGACCCTCACCCGCACCCTCGGCGCCCAGCACCCGCACACGCTCTCCGCACGCCAGCGGACCCGCCCGTACTGGGACTTCGAGGCGTACCTCGGCTGAGCCGGCACTGTCCCCGTCCGCTTCCGTCGTACGCCGGAGGGCCCGGCACCGCATCGCTGCGGTGCCGGGCCCTCCGGGGCGTACAGGCGCTGATCAGGCCTCGAAGACCTCGTTCAGCAGCTGCTGCTGCTCCGCCTGGTGGCGCTTGGCCGAGCCGACCGCCGGCGACGAGCCGTGCGGGCGCGAGATGCGCCGCAGCCGCTCGCCGTGCGGGATGTCGGCGCCGACCGCCAGGTCGAGGTGGTCGATCAGGTTGAGCGCGATGAACGGCCACGCACCCTGGTTCGCCGGCTCCTCCTGCGTCCACAGGTACTTCTCGGCGTTCGGGTACTTCGCGATCTCCTCCTGGAGCTCCTTGCCCGGCAGCGGGTACAGGCGCTCGAGGCGGATGATCGCGGTGTCCGTCGTGCCGCGCTTCTGACGCTCGGCCTCCAGGTCGTAGTAGACCTTGCCAGCGCAGAAGACGACCTTGCGGACGGCCGCCGCGTCCACGGTCGAGTCGCCGATCACCGGGCGGAAGCCGCCGTTGGTGAACTCCTCCGCCTTCGACGACGCAGCCTTCAGACGCAGCATCGACTTCGGGGTGAAGACGATGAGCGGCTTGTGGTGCGGGTTGTGGACCTGCCAGCGCAGCAGGTGGAAGTAGTTCGACGGCAGGGTCGGCATGGCGACCGTCATGTTGTCCTGGGCGCACATCTGGAGGAAGCGCTCGGGACGGGCCGACGAGTGGTCCGGGCCCTGGCCCTCGTAACCGTGCGGAAGCAGGAGCGTGACGCCGGACGTCTGGCCCCACTTCTGCTCGGCGGAGGAGATGAACTCGTCGACGACGGTCTGCGCGCCGTTGACGAAGTCACCGAACTGGGCCTCCCACATGACCAGCGACTCGGGCCGGGCGAGCGAGTAGCCGTACTCGAAGCCCATGCACGCGTACTCGGAGAGCAGCGAGTCGTAGACGT
Organism: Streptomyces sp. NPDC055287; assembly: GCF_053646035.1. Classification (NCBI taxonomy): domain Bacteria; kingdom Bacillati; phylum Actinomycetota; class Actinomycetes; order Kitasatosporales; family Streptomycetaceae; genus Streptomyces; species Streptomyces sp. NPDC055287. The sequence goes on from NZ_JBSHNE010000002.1 coordinate 359,119, forward strand.
TGTAGCGCGCCTGCTCCTCGGAGAGGTACTGGAGCGGGGTGTAGTCCTCGCCGGTGTTCTGGTCGACGAGCACCGCGTGGCGCTGGCCGAACGTACCGCGGCGGGTGTCCTGACCGGACAGCCGGACCGGGACGCCCTCCATCAGCAGCGAGCCGATGGCGAGGGTCTCGCCCATGCCCCAGTCGATCGTCCCGTCCTCCACCGAGGCCGCGCGGCGCTGCATCTGCGGCATCAGGCGGGGGTGGACGGTGATCCGGTCGGGGATGTTGACCTGGGACTCGGCGATCCGCTTGACGACCTCCTGGGAGACCGCCGTGGCGAGGGCCACCGGGAACTCGGCCTGGACCTCCGGGGTGTGGGCCGGAGCCGGGTGCGAAGTGGCCTCGCGGACCTCCGCGAAGACCTTCTCCAGCTGGCCCTGGAAGTCCTGGAGCGCCTGTTCCGCCTCTTCCAGCGTGATGTCGCCGCGACCGATGAGCGACTCGGTGTAGAGCTTGCGCACCGAGCGCTTCACGTCGATCAGCGTGTACATCTGCGGGTTGGTGAACTGCGGGTTGTCGCCCTCGTTGTGACCGCGGCGGCGGTAGCAGATGAGGTCGATCACGACGTCCTTGTTGAACGCCTGGCGGAACTCGAAGGCGAGCCGCGCGACGCGGACCACGGCCTCCGGGTCGTCGCCGTTCACGTGGAAGATCGGCGCCTCGATCATGCGGGCCACGTCGGTCGCGTACATCGAGGAACGCGACGACTCCGGGGCGGCGGTGAAGCCGACCTGGTTGTTGATGACGATGTGGACCGTGCCGCCGGTGCGGTAGCCCCGCAGCTGCGACATGTTCAGCGTCTCGGCGACGACACCCTGGCCGGCGAAGGCCGCGTCACCGTGGAGCGCGACGGGCAGGACCGTGAAGTCCGTACCGCCCTTGTTGATGACGTCCTGCTTGGCGCGGGCGACACCCTCCAGGACCGGGTCGACCGCCTCCAGGTGCGAGGGGTTCGCGACGAGCGAGACCTTGATCTGCTCGCCGTCCAGGCCGGTGAAGGTGCCCTCGGCGCCCAGGTGGTACTTGACGTCGCCGGAGCCGTGCATCGACTTCGGGTCGAGGTTGCCCTCGAACTCCCGGAAGATCTGGGCGTACGACTTGCCCACGATGTTCGCGAGCACGTTCAGGCGGCCGCGGTGGGCCATGCCGATGACGACCTCGTCCAGGCGCGACTCGGCGGCGGAGTCGATGACCGCGTCGAGCAGCGGGATGACGGACTCGCCGCCCTCCAGGGAGAAGCGCTTCTGGCCGACGTACTTCGTCTGGAGGAACGTCTCGAAGGCCTCGGCGGCGTTCAGGCGGCGCAGGATGCGCAGCTGCTCCTCGCGCTCCGGCTTCGCGTGCGGACGCTCCACACGGTCCTGGATCCACTTGCGCTGCTTCGGGTCCTGGATGTGCATGAACTCGACGCCGACGGTCCGGACGTACGAGTCGCGGAGCACACCGAGGATGTCGCGCAGCTTCATCATCGACTTGCCGGCGAAACCGCCGACGGCGAACTCGCGCTCCAGGTCCCAGAGCGTGAGGCCGTGCTCGTTGATGTCCAGGTCGGGGTGCTTGCGCTGCTTGTACTCCAGTGGGTCGGTGTCGGCCATGACGTGGCCGCGGACCCGGTAGGAGTGGATCAGCTCGAAGACACGGGCGGCCTTGGTGACGTCGTCGTCGTGGGAGACGTCGATGTCCCGGAGCCAGCGGACCGGCTCGTACGGGATCCGCAGCGCCTCGAAGATGTCGTCGTAGAAGCCGTTCTCGCCGAGGAGCATGTTGGCGAGGATCCGCAGGAACTCGCCGGAGGCGGCGCCCTGGATGACCCGGTGGTCGTACGTCGAGGTCAGGGTCATGACCTTGGAGATGCCCAGCTTGTTCAGGGTGTCCTGCGAGGTGCCCTGGAACTCGGCCGGGTAGTCCATCGCGCCGACGCCCATGATGAGGCCCTGTCCGGGCATCAGGCGGGGCACGGAGTGGACGGTGCCGATGCCGCCGGGGTTCGTCAGCGACGCGGTGACGCCGGTGAAGTCGTCCATCGTCAGCTTGTTCGCGCGGGCGCGGCGGACGATGTCCTCGTACGCCTGCCAGAACTCGAAGAAGTTGAGCGTCTCGGCCTTCTTGATGGCCGCGACGACGAGCTGGCGGTCACCGTTGGGCTTGACCAGGTCGATGGCCAGGCCCAGGTTGACGTGCGGGGGCTTGACCAGGGTCGGCTTGCCGTCCTTCTCCGCGAAGGAGTAGTTCATCGACGGCATGGCCTTGAGAGCCTGCACCATCGCGAACCCGATGAGGTGCGTGAAGGAGACCTTCCCGCCCCGGGCGCGCTTGAGGTGGTTGTTGATGACGATGCGGTTGTCGAACAGCAGCTTCACCGGGACGGCGCGCACGGACGTGGCCGTGGGCAGCTCCAGCGAGGCGTTCATGTTCTTGGCGACGGCCGCGGACGGGCCGCGCAGCGTCACGTACTCGGGGCCCGCCGGGGCCTCCTTGGCGGGCTCCGCCTTGGGCTCGGCCTTCGCCTTCGCGCCGGCCTGCTGTGCGGCGGCCGGTGCGGGGGTGGAGGCGGGCTTGGCGGCGGGTGCCGCGGCCGGTGCGGCCTTGGCGGGGGCCTGCGCCGCGGGCTTCGCCGCGGCGGGGGCCGGCTGGGTGGCCGCGGGCGTCGCCGGTGCGGCGGGCGCGGCGGGTGCCGGGGTGGCCTGGGCCGGCTGTGCGGCGGCCCCGGTCACGTCTTCGGCTTCGGGGGTGGCGGACTTCTCCGCCGCCGGGGTGGATCCGGGCTTGTAGTCGGCGAAGAAGTCCCACCAGGCGCGGTCGACCGAATTCGGGTCCTGGAGGTACTGCTGGTAGATCTCGTCGACGAGCCACTCATTGGGACCGAAGGCAGCGGCAGGGTTCTTCCCTTGCCCGTCTTGGTCGGTCGAGACGCTCGGGCTACTGGGGGACTGAGACGACACGGCGTTAACCGCCCTCTTCCGCTTCGCAAGGTGATGGACAGCGGAAATAAAGGCTACGCCTCCCCGGCCGAGAGGTGCAGGCCGGGCGGGCCTTCCGTCGCGTAAGTCACATCGGAGAGCTGGTTTCGTCGCACGGAATGGCGGGAAACAAGCGTGGTTCCGGTGTAATCCGCTGTGGTCCGGGTAGGACGGACCGTGGTTACGGCCCACTTTGGACCGCACCCCCATGGACAGACACGCAGAACGTGCCCTTCCGGTTCGACCCTACGTCAACCGACGGGCCGCGGGCTTCCCGGAAGAGTGACCTGTATCCGGCATCCGCGCGCGGATTCGGCCACACCGATCCTCCCGCCGTGCAGATCCACCGCCCAGCGCGCGATCGCGAGGCCCAGGCCCGTACCGCCGTCACTGCCTGGACCGTGCGGGGCCGGCAGGCTGCCGCGGTTGAAACGCTCGAAGACGCGGTGCCACTCGGACTCCGGTATGCCGGGCCCTTCGTCCAGCACCTCCAGGTCCAGGCTCTCCGGCTGCGGCCCGCGCCGGGCACGCACGGTGACGCGGCCGTGCGGCGGGCTGTGCTTGACCGCGTTGTCGAGGAGATTGGCGACGACCTGGTGCAGCCGCTCGATGTCCGCGTGCGCGGTCAGCTCGGGCGGCGAGACATCCAGGTGCAGGTGTACGTCCGTCCGCGTGTGACTGCCGGACCCGGAGGCAAGACCGCGCTGCGAGGCGATCACATTGACCTCCTTCAGCACGCCGGAGAGGTACGGCCAGACCTCGAAGCGATGGGCCTTCAGCGGTACGACGCCGTTGTCGAGGCGGGAGAGGTCCAGCAGCGTCTCGACCAGCCGGCCGAGGCGCTCGGTCTGTTTGAGCGCCGTGCGCATCGTCTCGGGGTCCGCGGCGGACACACCGTCCACGACGTTCTCCAGTACCGCTCTGAGGCCCGCGATGGGGGTTCTCAGCTCATGGGAGACATTGGCGACCAATTCCTTGCGGTGCCGGTCCACGGCCTCGAGATCGTCCGCCATGCGGTTGATCGTGGCGGCCAGCTCACCCAGCTCGTCGCGGCGGCCCGCGCCGCGCACCCGCCGGGTGTAGTCGCCGTGCGCGATGGACTTCGCCACCGTGGTCATCTCGTCGAGCGGGGAGGTCAGGCCGTGCGCCACGAACTGGGTGATCAGCATCGAGGCGATGACCGAGAAGACCGTGATGAAGCGCAGCTCCGTCTTGGTGCGGAGCGCCACCAGGATCAGACCGGTGGTGATGAAGACCGAGACGACGACGAGCGTGCCGAGCTTGGTCTTGATCGAGAACGGCCGCAGCCTGGTTCCGGGCCGGTTCTCCGGCCTGCTCCACAGCCTGTCCCACAGCCTGTTCCCTGGTCTGTTCCCCGGCCTGCTTCCCGGGCGGCTCGCCGGCCCGGTCATGCGGGTGGGGTCTCCAGCGCGTAGCCCACGCCGTGCACCGTACGGATCCGCTCCGCGCCGATCTTGCGGCGCAGCGCCTTGATGTGGCTGTCGACGGTCCTGGTGCCCGACGCGTCCGCCCAGTCCCACACCTCGGCGAGCAGCTGCTCGCGCGAGAGCACGGCGCGCGGTGTGTTCGCCAGGCACACCAGCAGGTCGAACTCGGTCGGCGTCAGGTGCACGTCGTCGCCCCGCACCCGCACGCGGCGCTGTGCGTGGTCGATCTCCAGTTCGCCCAGGCGCAGGATGCCGCTGCGCGGCGTCGAGGCGGCGAGCGTCGCCCGCTCGACGCGGCGCAGCAGGACGTGCACCCGGGCCGCGAGCTCGCGCATGGAGAACGGCTTGGTCATGTAGTCGTCGGCGCCGACGCCGAGCCCGACCAGCATGTCGGTCTCGTCGTCGCGTGCCGTCAGCATCAGGACCGGCACGGGCCGCTGGGCCTGCACGCGGCGGCAGACCTCGAGCCCGTCGAAGCCCGGCAGCATGATGTCCAGAACCATCAGGTCGGGTTGCCACGCCTCGGCGGCGTCCACCGCCGCCGGACCGTCGACCGCCGTCTGCACCTGGAAGCCCTCGGCGCGAAGTCGCGCAGCAATGGCGTCGACGATGGTCGCGTCGTCCTCGACGACCAGCACCCGGCGCTGAGCGCCCGGAGTGGCCGCGAGGCCGTTGTGGCTGGTGTGTGTCTGCTCCATTGCCCCGCCCCTGGGAGTTCTCTGCTAGTTCCCACGTGTAGGGCAGCAGCGTAGATGCACTGACAGCGTCCCGGCTACGCAGGGCGAACTGCGAGATGGACCACGTCAGGAACGCCCCGGGCAACTTGGATCTCTTCCGTCCGAACCAAGTTGAATCCGGCATTCCGCAACGCGTCCTCGAACGCCGGGGACGGCTTGGCCGACCAGACGGCGAGGATTCCCCCTGGTCTCAGCCGTCTCATGCACCCCGCAAGTCCCTGCGGAGAGTAGAGATTGGCGTTGTCGTCGGTGACGGTCCAGTCGGGTCCGTTGTCGATGTCGAGGCAGAGCGCGTCGTACGTGTCCTGGTGCGTACCAACGCTCCCGATCCGGTTTTCCCGGACGTAATCCACCAGGTCGGTGTGAATGATCTCGCATCGCGGATCGGCGAGCGAGTCGCCCGAGATAAGCGACAGGGGTCCCTCACGGTGCCAGTCGATGATCGCCTGCTCACGCTCGATGACGACGATCCGCCCCCAGCGTGACTGCGCGGCGGCGCGGGCGAGCGAGAAGCCGACGCCGAGGCCGCCGATGAGGAGGGAGGGGGCGGGGTGGGCGGGCCCGTCGGTCCCGTAGGTGGCCGGTAGCGCGTCGAGGGCAGCGTCGACGAGGAGGCGCTCGGAGCGGCCGTCGGACGTGTCCATCAGGAAGCAGCCGTTGGCGATGATCTCGAAGTGCGCCCCGCGCTCCCGCAGAACGACTTCGCCGTACGGGCCCTCGCGCCGGTCGACAGTGATGGCGTACGGAGCCTGGATGGCCATGGGAACCTCCGGGTGACGGTTCGGTGCTGCTTCCTTCTGTCTTCGGAGGCCATCCTGGCGTCGTGGCAGGCCGTGAACAAACCTTCCGGTGAGGTTTCGGCGTACCGTCCAGGTCCGCCGCGCCGGTCAGCCGCGCCGGCCCTCGGGGCGCGCCCCTCGGCGCACATAGAGCGCCACTCCCGCCACGAACGCCGCACTCGCCACCACCCAGGCGGCCCCTTGCGGCCCCGGCTGCATCGACCACGCCCATACGGCGGCCGCGCCGCCGGGCGTGCGCGGCGCCGCCAGGTACACCGCGCCGCCGTACACCGTCATCGGCAGCCAGCTCAGCCGCGCCCCGAGCAGCGCGGCACCGGCGGCGGTCACCCCGGTCGCGCCCAGTGCGTTGCGCACCATTGCGGGCGCGCCGAACTCCTCCGGGTGGCCGGGCACGGCGAGGGCGAGCAGCACGGTGGCGAGTGCTGTGAGCGCGAGCAGATGCACGAGGCGGCGCGGCCACCAGGGACGTACGGCGGTGCGGTCCAGCTCCTCGGAGTGCGAGTGCAGGCCGGCGCCGACCGCTGCGGTCACCAGCAGCGGCGCGAGTGCCAGGACCGGGACGCGGGCGGTGTGGTCGAAGTACGGCCGGTCCTCCAGCCAGTCGGCGGCCCAGGCGGCCACCGCCGCGATGCCCACGACCGAGGCGAGGGTGAGGGGGACGACGCGGGAACGGGCGTAGGGGAGGCGGTGGTACGCGGCGGACAGGACGCGCGTGGCGGCGGTCGCGGGTTGTGCGGCGGTGGTTGTGGGCTCGGTGGTGGTCGTGGTCGCGGGTTGTGCGGTGGCGGTCGTCGGCTTGGTGGTGCTCACAGGACGGGCACCTCGCTCGGCGTGCAGCTCTTGTGGGTCGCCAGGTAGCGGCCGAGCCACTGCCTGCGCTGTTCCTCGCCCATCGCGGCGAGTCGGGCGGTGGCGTCGGGCGCGCTGTTGGGGCCGAAGTTGGCGGCGGGGCGGTCGGGGGAGTGGCCGAGAGGCGCCAGCCAGTTCCGGACGGCTTCGTCGGTCAGGTCCACGCGTTCGGCGCCGGCCTTGTCCTTCGCGTACGCCTTGCCGTCGCAGGTCCGCCACAGCATCGACATGACGGTCTGGTGGGCGTAGTCGTCGGGATCGGTCAGACGGTTGCGCACCACGCCCCACCCCCGCGTCACGTACGGCAGCGTGGCCTCGCCCTCCGCCGCCTTCGGATTCTGGTGCTGGTCCAGGTAGGCGACCGGCGCCCCGTCGACGCCCTCCAACCGGGAGACGACTCCGGCCAGGGCTCGGCTGACGTCGGGAAGCCGTACGCCGTCGAGGCCGCTCACGCAGATTCTTGGAACCGTGGTGCTGCACATCGCGCGGGTCACGGCCGGGGCCTTCTGCCAAATGCCGGAGCCCGTGTGCGTGATGAGGCCGGCGGCGGCGAGCGCACCGGCCAGTGGCAGCAGCGCCGTGGAGCGGCGGCGTGCGGCGTACGCGAGCAGCGCGGCGAAACCCGGACCGCCCAGCCACACGATCATGACCGGGCCGTGCCACCAGACGGGGAGGTACGTGTCGGCGTCCGTCGACGAGGCCGGGCTGAGGTACTGGATGTTGGAGTCGACGTACGAGGGGAACCCGACAGTGACGTACATGAACGCCGCGACGACAGGCGCTGCCAGCCGCCAGGGGATCAGCCGTCCGGCGACGAATCCCAGGGTGGCGGCCGTCCCGATCCACGTGGCATCGGTCGCCGCGAACGACACGAGCGGGCTGCCGACAGGGGAGTACGGCCAGGTGGCGAGGAAGACGGCGGCCGCGGCGGCGACGTATCCGGCCAGGATCCACAGCACGAGGGGCGCGAGGCAGAGCAGGGACTGGGCGAGCGGCGTACGGACGGTGGTGCCGCGCAGCTCGATGGTTCCCCGCCGGCGCTCGCGGCCGCCCTGCCAGCAGCCGGCGGCGGCGGCGAGCGGGCCGGCGAGCAGAGCGGAAGCGGAGTGCAGCTGGCCCTGTGTCTCGCCCCAGCTGCCTTGCCACTGGGCTGCCTTGGAGAGCATGGGAACGACCAGGGTCACCGCGACGGCGACTCCCAGCCACGGCGCCATACCGCGCCGCAGCTCGGCACGCAGGGGGATGGGCAGACGTGCGGGTCGACGGGCGGGCTGGACGGGGCGGTGGGAAGTGGTGCTGGGGGTGGGAGTGGTGGCGGCCTCAATGTTGGTGCCGGTGTCGGTGTGGGTCTCGGTGTGGGTCTTGCTGGTCATCGGGTCGCTCCCGCCTCGGCCGTCGTCGCCGGGTGCGCCGCGCGGTGGGTGCGCAGGGCGGCGGTGTAGCCCCGTTCGATCGGGTTGTCGCCCAGGGCGGGATCGTCGTCGCCGGTCGCCAGCCCCGCCAGTTGTTCCGGTGCGCCCCGGTAGGCGATCTGGCCTCTTTCGATGAGCGTGACGGCGGTGCAGGCCGCCGTCACGTCCTCCACCAGGTGGGTGGAGACGATCACGGTGGAAGCGGTGCCCAATTCCCGGAGCAGTGCTCTGAATTCGACACGCTGCTCCGGATCGAGACCGGCGGTCGGCTCGTCGAGCAGCAGGATGTCCGGCTCGTTGACGATGGCCTGCGCGATACCGACCCGCCGTACCATGCCGCCCGACAGCGACTTCACTTTCGCGTCGATACGGTCCGACAGTCCGACCCGTTCGACGGCCCGCTCCACCGCCCCGGGGGTGGCGGAGGCAGGCATGTCCTTCAGCCACGCCACGTACGCGACGAACTCACGCACGGTGAAGCCGGGGTAGTAGCCGAACTCCTGCGGGAGATACCCGAGCCGCCGCCGCACGGCGGAGCGCTCACGGTGCCCCGACATGTCGTTGCCCAGCAGTTCGACCTTGCCCTTGGTCGGGGCGGCGACCGTGGCCAGTACCCGGATGAGCGAGGTCTTGCCCGCACCGTTCGGCCCGAGCAACCCGTGCACTCCGGTACCGAAGTCCAGGTCGACGGCGTCGAGTGCGGTGGTCCTGCGGTGCCGGACGGTCAGCCGGGTTATGGAGACGGAGGGGGCGGGAGGGGGGTCGGTCGGGACGGTGCTGGGCGAGGCGGTGGCGCTCAAGAGAACTCCAGTCGGTCGAAGGCGGTACGGCGCAGGGCGAGCAGCCCCGCGCAGAGAGCGGCGGCGGCGGCCCAGCAGCCCTGGGCCAGAGGCCCGTCGAAGTAGGGCGCGAGGGGAAGGGCCCCCAGGTCGCCCGGCAGCCAGAAGCCGCTGCCCCCCGGCGCGGTCACCACGGGCAGCGCGACGGCCAGCATCCACGCGCCGCTGACGACTCCGGTGGCGGCCCGGCACCCGACGTACGACCCGAGCACCAGTGCGCCGAGGGTCAGTGCGAGCCCAGGAAGGAGCCAGGCGGCCGCCCCGGGAACGCCGTGGTCGGTGGGCAGGACGGCCCCGGCCGCGGTCAGCACCGGGAGGCTGACGCCGAGCACGGCGGCTGTCCGGATCAGGAGGAGCCGCAGGCCGCCGGACGGAGTGGAGGCGCTGATCTCGTACATCGGATCGGCATGCCTGCCGTACGAGACGGCGACCCCGGCCAGCGGCAGCAGCGGCGCCAGCGCGAGGAGCAGCGGTCGGGCCCCGCCGAACCCGGCGCCGTACGCCAGCCCGACAGCCCCGGCCGCGACGAGGACGACGGCCACCACCCAGGCCCCCCGCAAGGCGGGCCCGGCCCCCCACACGCCCGGCGCGAAGCGCCCCCCGACGCTTCGCGCGGGCCTGGCGGGTGCTGTCGGCACCTTCTGCGCCTGCTGGGCCGTATCCGCCTGGTGGGCAGTGTCCTCCCGGTGGGTAATCTCTGCCCTCTGGGCCGCATCCGGCCGCTGGGTAATCTCTGCCCTCTGGGCAGACTCACCCCTCTGCGCCATCGGCGTGGCAGCGGCGAGTACTGCCTCCCGGACGGACGCCAGCGAGGGGCCGGCCGAGCTTGCCCGTACCGCTGCGGACACCCGGCGGGCGCACTGCCCGCAGGTCTCGACGTGCTTTTCGAGGGACCACGCGTCGGTCTCGGCGACGATTCCATCGGCGTACCGCTCGGCGAGGGCGTCGTCCACGTGCCAAGCCGCCTGCCACGCCGAGTGCCGCACAGGATTCCCTGCCGCCCTTCGTGCGTCGCGCTTCGGCGTCCGCCGTTGTGCCGTCATGCTGTGCCTCCCAACGGCTCTTCACCGCAGACCACTTCGGTCACATCGACCTTTGCTGCCCTCGCCGCGACGGCGGCCAGGTCCGCCAACGCCTCGCGCAGCTCGCGCCGGGCGCGCATCGCCCGGGTCTTCACCGTCCCCTCCGGCAGGTTGAGGAGGCGGGCGGTCTCGCGGGTGGTCAGCCCGTCGACGACCGTTGCGCGCAGGACGTCGCGCAGTTCGGGGGAGATCCGGCCGAGTGCGGTGCCGACGTCCCCGTACTCCAGTCCGGCCAGGACCCGTTCCTCGGCCGAAGGTGCGGCCACGGCAGGCGGGAACTCGGCGCGGTCGGCCCGTTCCGCGCGCACCTGAGCCCGCCGGGCATCGACCAGACGACGCGCGGCGATCACCCACAGCCACCCGCCGGCTTCCCGGCCCCGGTGCGATCCGGCGGACCGCCAGGCCGTGACGAAGGTGTCCTGGAGGACTTCTCGTACGGTCTCGGGGTCCGAACAGCGTCGGGTCAGCCGGGCGTGGAGCCACCCCGCGTGCCGGTCGTAGAGCGTGGCCAGCGCGTGCGAGTCACCCTGGGCCACGGCACACAGGAGGGCTGCGTCGTCGCCGTCGTTCCGGTCTCCCCCCGAAGGGCGCATCAGTCTCACGTTCTCTTTATCGCTGGGGGTGGCGCGAATGGTTCACGGGTGGGGAGGCGTTGCGGTGGGGGTGCGAGGTGGGGGTGGGGCGTGCGAGGTGGGGGTGGGGCGGTGACGGTCATTGACCTCAAGCGGAGTTGAGGTCGTAGCTTCGGCTTCGGCTTCGGCTTCGGCTTCGGCTTCGGCCCTGTCCGTTCCGACACCACACCGACACCGACACCACATCGACCTGAGGATGCGGCTATGACTTCCAAGGCACCAGTAAGGGCACCTTCCGAGGGGCTTTCGGAGACGCTTTCCGAGGCCGAACTGGCTCAGCAGCCGATCGCCTACTGGACACATGTGGCGCACGAGGAGGTGCTGGCTTTCATACGAGGTGAGCTGGCGGAGCTGGGCCTATCTCAGCCCCAGTACTGGACGCTGCGCCACCTTTCGGTCAATGACCTGTCCGAGGACGGTACGGGCCGGACGGTTGAGGAACTGAACGAATCGATGCGGGAGTACCTCGCGCCACAGGACGACCTCGCAACGGATACCGAGGACATGGTCGTACGCGGCCTGCTCACCCGGGACGCGACCAGCCGCCTGACGATCACCGAGGCGGGCGAGGTGGCCCACGCCCGGGTCAAGGAGCACGTACCGGCCTTGCGCGCCAGAATCCATACAGGCATCGACGATGCGGACTACGCCACGACGGTAAGGGTGCTGCGCCGAATGATGCGGAATGTGGGTGAGGGGAGGTCGGGCTGACAGGCCGGGGATGTATGGGGGGCTTCGATGGTCCTGGGGCTGCGGTTGCTTCTGGGGTGGGGGCCGCCTTGGCTAAGGGTGGCGTCGGAGGCCCGGCCCTCAAGGGCGCTCCTACGTCGCGTCGCCTGCGGCGATTGCGCTTCGCTCCACCCTTGACCGCCGAACCTCCGCCGCAATGCTTGAGGGGGGCGGCCCCGGGGGGAGCCCACGGGTCAGGCTCGGGGAGTGGTTGCTGGTGCGTTGCCGGGTGGCGGGCTCGGTGAGTGGGGCGCGCTCTGTTTCGGGGGCGGCTCGGCCCCTGGCTCAGCGGGTGCGGGAACGGTCGTTGGTGCGAGACCCCCATTCCTCCGCACACGCGCACCCGGGCCGGTGGACGGCCTGGGTGGGTGGGCCGACCTGCGAGCGGCCGGTGTGCGGGTAGAGCGCGAGAGTTGAATGGGGCGACTCGGGTGGGCACAGCGTCCACCCCGACGGGTGGTCGGTTGGGCTGCAAGCTGGTTGCTGGTGTGGGTGGGGGGTGAGGCACCGATTCCGCACGGCGGGGATCACCGTACGGATGCGCGGTCGGCTGCAGGGCGCAGCGCCGTCGTCTCGTAGGCCACACGACTCACACCAGTCACGCCACTTGGTTGTCCGCACGGGTCTCTTGCGGCTGCCGTGGGTGGAAACACTCCCGCGGTGGCAGGAATCGATACGGCTGTGGTTGGTGGGGCTGGAGGGCCGTTACGGATCACCGAGTGCCGGGTTAGTCGCATTCCGACGTCCCGGACCCGGGTGCGGGAGCGACCGAGGCGCACCAACGGCGACAGTGGGCCCTGCCAGGCCACGCCAACTCACCCTTCCCGCCAGCTTGTCGAGCGCGGAGGGGCCGGTGGGGCTGGTGTGGTGTCGGCAGGCATCACATGTCGGGTCCGGTTCACGCCAAGCCCACGCCGAGTGGTTGCTATGCGACTAACCCGGCACGTGACGCGCCCTCGCAGCCTTCCGATGCGCCGAAAAAGGGGCAAAGTGGGCGTGCTTGTTCGTCTTCTGCCGGGTTCGTCGCATCCGCCGGGGACGGGCACCTCCAACCACCCCACCGGCCCCACCGGGCCCACCGAGGCCGCCGAAAGCCCCACCATCCGGAAGCCGTCCGGTCGGATCACATCGGTCCGAGCCGTCGGCAGGACCACAAAGCCCCCGGGCTCCCTTCCACCCACCAAGCCCGGCCACGTGCTTGTGGCCCGACCGGCCACCGGCGGGGGCGGACGCCGAACCGGCACGAGTCCCCCCATTCAACTGCCGCGCACCACCCGCATCGCCATGAGTCCGCAGGTCAGCCTGCCCAGTCAGCCGCCCACCGGCCAGGGTGCGCGTGTGCGGAGGAATGCCGATGCCGCACCAACAACCGTCGCCGCACCCGCCGAGCCAGGGGCCGAGCCGCTCCCGAAGGAGAGTGCGCCCCACCCACACACCCGACAGTCACCAATCCCACCCGAGCCGCTCCCCCACCTGCCGTGCAGGGCGTTTTTCTTTGGGCCGTCCCCGTATAAGCGTTAGCGGTGGGCCGGGGTGGTGGGTCAAGGGTGGGCCGCAGGCCCATCGCGCAGCGACGCGACGCAGGAGCGCCCTTGACGCGCCACCCCGGCCCACCGACACTCGAGCGCCCAGGGACGACCCGAAACCCCCAGCAGCAACGCGTGGTTCACAGGCGTCAGTGCCGGTCGCAGTCGCTGGCCCCTGTCGATCGCAGGAGGCCCTACGGCAGGGGTAGGGCGGCGATGATTCTGTCCAGGGCGGGCACCGGTCTTGAACCGTCCGTCACCACCTCGTGGCCCTGGTGGACGACAGCGGTGGTGAGGCCGTCCGGTATCGGCTGGCTGCTCATGTTGAGGCGGGGCAGGTTCGGGAAGTCGGACTCGGCCAGGGCCTTGCGGAGTCGGGTGAGTTCGGCGGGCTTCATTTTGCCCTCGGCCACCTGCTTGGCGCCCGACATCGTCGTGTACGAACCGTCCGCGCTGACCAGCACGCTCTCGTGCCGGCCGTCGATTCCCCCGCTCACGGTGGCCGTCACGAGCCGCTGGTCGGCCGGGTTCGTCGGGTTCGTCGGGTCCGCCGGTTTCGTCGGGGGGTTCGTCGGGTCCACTCGGTTCGTCGGGTCCGCCAGGTCCGTCGGCTTCCTCGACCCCTTCGACCCCTTCGACTCCTTCGAACCCGTCGGCAGCCCTGGTTCCTTCGTGCCCGTTGCCCCAGTCGGCGACTTCGACAGCGCCGAGTCGGCCCGCCTCGTGTCCTCCGGCGTCGGCGTAGCCCCTCCGCCCCCGCATCCCGTCACCAGCAGCCCCGCCACCAGTGCCCCGCCGGCCACCGCCCCGGCGATTCCGCCGCGTCTCATGCGTCGCCCAGCTCCCCTCCGTACCGCACCAGTACCTGCCACAGCTGCTTGACGTACTGGAGCACCTCCTCTTGCGTACCCCACTCCGTCCAGGCCCTCCGGCTCCCGTACGACGGAAGCCGCCGCGTGGCCGAGTACCTCGGCATTGAGCATGCCCTCTCGGGCGTACGAACGGCAGACCCTTGCCGCCAACGGCCGCGTCGCGCGCCGATTCGATGTCGCCTGTCGCCGTGCACCTGCGCCTCGATGTACGTGCCGCGAGCGCGCGGCCCTGAACGGGCGCGCCAGGCAGGGAATCAACGATCGGGAGAATCGTTGCGCCGGTCGTCGGCCAAGCCGTGGGTACGGGCCCGAACGCGTCGATCGCGCCCACGCCCTCCGGCCCGAAGCGCCCACGCCCTCCGGCCCGAAGTGACTGTCCGGGTGGCGCTATGTCGCCCGGGCGTGCACCTCCGCCCGCAAGCGCACGTGCAGGAACCGGAACGCGGGGCTCCCCCGTCGGGGTGGCCGAGCCACGTTGCGCGCGCTGTACGCGTACTGCTCGGCCGCCGCGGCCGTGCGCTACGCCCCACCGGAGAGGCTCAGCTCCCACTCGTTCCTGAGTCCGCCGGGGTGAGCGGCGCGGCTGCCGCCGGACAGGCCGGTTGCGTACTGGCTCGCGACCTCCCTCTGGCTCACCCCTGACGCGCGTGGGCCGCGTACGTTACGCCGACCAACGGGGCGTACACCTGCCACCCCAGCGACTCGTACAGCCCCCGTCCCTCCGTCGTCGCGCCCAGCACCCCCACCGAGGCGCCCTGTTCGTACGCCGCCTCCTGGAGCGTGCGCATCACCAGAGCCCCCAAGCCCCTGCGCCGGTGCGCCGGGGCCGTCTCCACCTGGTCCACCACTGCGGTCCTGCCGGTCGGGGAGACCTGGCCGCGCGCCGCGAATCCGCCGTCGGGGGCGAGGACGAGGAGGCGGGTCACGCCGCCCCTCCGCCAGGACTTGAGCGAGTAGCCCTCGGGGGCTCCGGGGGCTACCCAGTCCGACACCCGTCCCGACACCCGTCCCGACCCCCACCCCGACCCGCAGTCCGGCGGCCACTCCGACCCCCGCCCAGACCGGCGCCCCAGCCGTGTCGTCATGAGCCAGCCCGGGCCGTCGGACTTCCATTCCGGGCCGAGCCACGGCGCCACGGTCTCCGGCTCCAGGAACACCTTGAGCGAGACGGCCGGCGCGGCGTACACCTCGGCCAGCTTGCGGACCGTCTCCTCGTCGGCGTCGGTCATCACGTGCCGGGTGGCGTGGTGGGGGAGCCCCACGTCGACCGTGAGGCCCCAGGGCTGCTGCACGGGGTCCGCCGCACCGCGCGACACGACCCAT
Source organism: Streptomyces sp. NPDC055287 (assembly GCF_053646035.1). Classification (NCBI taxonomy): domain Bacteria; kingdom Bacillati; phylum Actinomycetota; class Actinomycetes; order Kitasatosporales; family Streptomycetaceae; genus Streptomyces; species Streptomyces sp. NPDC055287. Next base: position 374,369 of record NZ_JBSHNE010000002.1, read on the forward strand.
CCCTCGACCCACGCGCGGATCGCGTCGGCGGTGGAATCGAAGGATCCGCTGCACGTCGACGTGCTGCTCACTGACGCGCTGCGCATGGACGACGTGTCGTTCGGCATCCTGCCCCCAGGTAATAGATGACTTGCGCCAGAGGTTATTACCTCATCCCGGTTCGCGGCGATCGTTGATCGCTCACAGCGAACGTGAACCCGGCCGGGAACATCCAGGAGGCCCCAAGCATTGAGTCGGCATAGCTCAAGTTCACTGCCGAAGGGGAGATCATGGCATCGACGTCCAACCCGCTCACCCTGCCCGTGTTGCCGCTCGACGACGAGGTCGTGCTGCCGGGAATGGTGGTGCCCCTGGACCTTTCCGATACCGACGTACGCGCCGCGGTGGAGGCCGCGCAGGCCGCCGCCCGTTCCAGTGGCAACAAGCCACAGGTGCTTCTCGTTCCGCGTATCGACGGCACGTACGCCGCGACTGGCGTGCTGGGCACCGTCGAGCAGGTCGGGCGGCTCTCCGACGGCGACCCCGGCGCCCTGATCCGCGGCCGCAGCCGCGTCCAGATCGGTGCCGGGACGACCGGGCCCGGTGCCGCGCTGTGGGTCGAGGGCGCCGGTGTCGACGAGACGCTGCCCGACCCCCTTCCCGGGGCGGTCACCGAGCTGGTCAAGGAGTACAAGGCACTCGCCACCAGCTGGCTGAAGAAGCGCGGCGCCTGGCAGGTCGTCGACCGCGTCCAGCAGATCGACGGCGTCTCCGCCCTCGCCGACAACTCCGGCTACTCGCCGTTCCTCACCACCACCCAGAAGGTCGAGCTGCTCGAGACCGCCGACCCGGTGGTCCGCCTCAAGCTCGCCGTGAAGTGGCTGAGCGAGCACCTGGCCGAGCAGGACGTCGCCGAGTCCATCGCCAAGGACGTGCAGGAAGGTGTCGACAAGCAGCAGCGTGAGTTCCTGCTGCGCCGCCAGCTCGACGCCGTGCGCAAGGAACTGCGTGAGATCAACGGCCAGGACGGCGAGGACGAGTCCGACGACTACCGCACCCGCGTCGAGGCCGCCGACCTCCCCGAGAAGGTGCGCGAGGCCGCCCTCAAGGAGGTCGACAAGCTGGAGCGGTCCTCCGACCAGTCCCCCGAGGGGTCCTGGATCCGGACGTGGCTGGACACCGTCCTCGAGCTGCCGTGGTCCGAGCGGACCGAGGACCAGTACGACATCCGTGGCGCCAAGGCTGTCCTGGACGCCGAGCACGCCGGTCTGGAGGACGTGAAGGAGCGCATCACCGAGTACCTCGCGGTGCGCAAGCGCCGGGCCGACCGCGGTCTCGGTGTCGTCGGCGGCCGTCGCGGGGGCGCGGTGCTGGCCCTCGTCGGCCCGCCCGGCGTCGGTAAGACGTCGCTCGGCGAGTCCGTCGCGCACGCGATGGGCCGCAAGTTCGTACGGGTCGCGCTCGGCGGCGTACGCGACGAGGCGGAGATCCGCGGACACCGCCGTACGTACGTCGGGGCTCTTCCGGGGCGGATCGTGCGCGCCATCAAGGAAGCCGGGTCGATGAACCCCGTCGTCCTTCTCGACGAGATCGAGAAGGTGGGGTCCGACTTCCGAGGCGATCCGGCCGCGGCGCTGCTCGAAGTGCTCGACCCCGCGCAGAACCACACGTTCCGGGACCACTACCTGGAGGTCGAGCTCGACCTCTCCGACGTGGTCTTCCTCGCCACCGCCAACGTCCTTGAAGCCATCCCGGAGGCGCTGCTCGACCGTATGGAGCTGGTCAGGCTCGACGGCTACACGGAGGACGAGAAGGTCGTCATCGCCCGTGACCACCTGCTGCCGCGCCAGCTGGAGCGGGCCGGCCTGGAGCCGGGCGAGGTCACCCTCGACGAGTCCGCGCTGCGCAAGCTGGCGGGCGAGTACACCCGAGAGGCGGGCGTACGGAACCTGGAGCGCTCGGTGGCCCGCCTCCTGCGCAAGGTGGCGGCCCGGCACGAGCTCGGCGAGCAGAAGCTCCCGCTCACGATCACGGACGGTGACCTCCGCACCCTGATCGGCCGGCCACACCACGTGCCCGAGTCGGCCCAGGACCCCTCGGAGCGCCGTACGGCGGTGCCGGGCGTGGCCACGGGGCTCGCGGTCACGGGTGCGGGCGGTGACGTGCTCTTCGTCGAGGCGTCGCTCGCGGACGAGGAGACGGGCGGTGCGGGGCTGACGCTCACGGGCCAGCTCGGTGACGTCATGAAGGAGTCCGCCCAGATCGCGCTCTCCTTCCTCCGCTCGCACGGCGCGGAACTGGAGCTGCCGGTCGCCGACCTGAAGGACCGGGGCGTACACATCCACTTCCCGGCGGGCGCGGTGCCCAAGGACGGTCCGAGTGCGGGCATCACGATGACGACGGCCCTGGCGTCGCTGCTGTCCGGGCGGCTGGTCCGTACGGACGTGGCCATGACGGGCGAGGTGTCCCTGACCGGGCGCGTCCTGCCGATCGGCGGTCTGAAGCAGAAGCTGCTTGCCGCGCACCGGGCGGGTACGACGACGGTCGTGATCCCGAAGCGGAACGAGGCCGACCTGGACGACGTACCGGCGGAGATCCTCGACAAGCTGGAGATCCACCCGGTCACGGACGTCCGTCAGGTCCTGGAGATCGCGCTGGCTCGCGCAGAGGTACGGGTGCCGGCGGCGGCGTGACGGACGCCGCCGGTGGCCCGGCCGTGGCAGGCCCCCTGTTCCTCTCGTCCGAGGGGGGCGGGGGCCTCCGCCTGCCCGGCGCGGCGCGGGGCTTCCGCGCGAAAGGGCAGGTAATCGGATACAACGGAGGTAGGGCGGGAACGGCGGGGGAGAGCTACAGCGAGGGCGAGGTGGCGGCATGGGCGTACCGGAGCGGCTCACGGTGGCCGTCGGTCTTCTCGACATACGCCCCGACGACCGCGTACTGGAGATCGGCTGCGGGCGCGGTGCCGCCGCCGGGCTGATCCTGGAGAGCCTGCCGCGCGGCGAGCTCGTGGCACTGGACCGCTCCGACGTGGCCGTGGCGGCCGCCGGCGAGCGCAACGCGGAGGCCGTGGCCGCGGGCCGGGCCCGGTTCATCCACATGGCTCTGGCCGACGCCGATCCCGTCGCGCTCGGCCACTTCGACAAGATCCTCGCGGTCGACGTCAACGTCTTCTGGACCGGACCGGCCACCAGCGAGCTGGAGGCCGTCGCCCGGCTGCTCCGGCCGACGGGCAGTCTGGTGCTCTGTTACGACCCCCCGGACGCGGCGCAGGTCGCCAAGGTGAAGGGCCTGCTGCTCACGCACCTCAGCGACGCGGGGTTCATCGCCACCGCGACGACGCATCCGCTGGCGGACGGCTCGTCCCTGCTGGGCGTCGTCGGGGCGGTCGCCCGGTTGCCGGGGGACGGGGCCTGAGGGCAATCGCACTCGCGGCACCAGGGCACTACTCACTCAGGGCCTCGGGGCCCCAGGGCACTCACTCAGGGCACGGGTGCACTCGCGGCACCGGGGCCCCAGGGCACTGGTGCACGCGCTCCGCCACCGCGCCAGGTTCCCCGGTGGACGCGGGACCGGGCTCACCGGGGAACCGGGCGCGGGAGCGGCCTGCCGGTCAGCCGTAGGCCAGGGCCTGTACGCGGTCCAGGGCGCCGTTGAACTTGTTGTGGTCGCCGACGATGGGTCCGGTGGAGGTGTACTGCCACATGGTCTGTACCCCCCAGCCGGCCGGAAGCTCGCCCACGGTCGTGTTGTAGCGGGCGATCCACAGCGGGTTGACGGAGCCGAAGCCGCCGTAGTTGCCGGTGCAGTCCTTCCACCAGCTGGTCGCCGTGTAGATGACGGCGTCGCGGCCGGTGCGGGCCTTGTACGTGGTGAGGAAGTCGCGGATCCAGGCGACCATCCCGCTCTGCGTCTTGCCGTAGCACTGCGCGCCGTACGGGTTCCACTCGATGTCGAGCGCGCCCGGCAGCGTCCTGCCGTCGCGCGACCAGCCGCCGCCGTTGTCGACGAAGTAGTTGGCCTGGTTGGCGCCGCTGGAGTCGTTGGGCGTCGCGAAGTGGTAGGCGCCGCGGATCATGCCGACGTTGTACGAGCCGGTGTACTGCTGCCCGAAGTACGGGTTTTTGTAGTAGTTCCCCTCGGTGGCCTTCACGTAGGCCCACTTGACGCCGCTGGTCCACAGGGAGGACCAATTGACGTTGCCCTGGTGACTGCTGACGTCCACGCCTTCGGTCTGCGTGACGCGGGTGTCGCGCGGCAGGCCGCCCTGGCCGTCGTGCTTGACGACCCCGATGCCCATGTGGGCAGAACCGCGCTCGGGCTTCTCGGCGGCGGCGGTAGTGGCTGGGGCGTCGGTGGCGGTGGCCGCGCCGGGGAGGGTGAGGAGGAGGGCGAGAGCGGAGAGGACGGAGAAGAGAATCCCGGCCGCCGCGGTGTGCGGGCGGCGGGCCGTTCCGGATCTGTGCACGGACATTGCGTGCCTCCGAAAGGCATCGGTGGGGGATGCGGAAACAGGCCCGGGTGAGACCTGTCGACAAGGCCACTGGCGTGGGCATGTCATCAAGGAAGCTACGCACGTAGACCGGGGCTGAGGAAGGGGGGCTGGGTACCGCCGTTGGTCTACTCCTGCGAAATACTGACAGAGCTGCGGCAATGGCCACTGGTGAAAGAAAACTTCAGGGTGAGGAAAGCGCGCAAATGAGTTCTGACGTGCACGGAAGCGGAAGAGCGGATGAGGGGCGCGTGTCGGAGGCGAGTGGTGTGGACCACGAATTCCTCGCGCTGGAACGCGAATTGGCCGTCTTTCTGCGCCGGGCCCGTGCTTCCTCCGGCGACATGGCCCGCGAAGTCCACCCCGAGCTGGAGCCGGCGGCGTACGGGCTGCTCGTACGGCTCGACGAGGCGGACCGGCAGCGGGCCACGGACCTGGCCGCGTGGTTCGGCGTGGGCAAGGCGACGATGAGCCGGCAGTTGCGGGCCCTCGAGGACCTCGGCCTGGTCACCCGCGAGCCGGACCCGGCCGACGGCCGGGCCTCGCTGGTCGCGCTCACCGAGGAGGGGCGGGCCCGCTTCCGGCGGGTACGGGATGCGCGGCGAGCCCGGTACGTACGCAAGCTGGCGGGATGGGACCGGGCGGAGGTGGCGGAACTGGCGCGGCTGCTGCACCAGTTGAATGCGCGGGCGGAGGGGTGAGGGGGCGTGGGTGAAGGGGGAGGTCCACGGCCCCGGGGCTTCCCGGGCCGCCTTCGGGCGTGCGTCCCGTGAGGGAGCGGGACCCGGGGCGAAGCCCCATTCCACTCACGGCTCCGCCCACGGACTCACGGCTCCATCCCGCACCGCTCACAGCTCCGCGTACACCACCGCCGCATCGTCGTGCCGCTTCCACCGCCGTACCAGCGGCGAGGCCGCCGTGTCGCCCTCCTCCAGCGCCCGCACGCGGTCGATCAAGGCCTGCGCGCCTTCCTTGCGCAGTACGCCCACGCACTCCGCCCAGTTCCCCTCCCCGAACATGTCCACCCACCGCGACGCCCCGTCGCTGAGCGCCGCAAGCGCCCGTACCTCCGCCCGGGCCGTCACCCCCGTCACCGCCCGCTCCGCCACCGCCGGATCGGCGGCCGCCGTGAAGAAGCCGCCCTCCGTGTTCCGCAGGGCATCGGTCGCGGTGAGCGACGCCAGGATCTCCGGGGGGACGCGGTCGAGGCGGTCGTCGAGCACGGGGCGCACCGTGCCGTCCGGGCACTCCAGCAGCAGCGCCGAGTCCGACAGCACCAGGTGTTCGATCTCTTCCGCCCCCCAGCGCGCCAGGATCACCGTCGCCTGAGGCGTGCGCACGTGAGAAAGGTCACAGCTGTCGCGGTGGGCGTCGGCGGTGCGGCGAATTGCCTCCGCGAGGATCTCGGTGAGCGACAAATCGCCCCGCGAAGCGGACAATTCGAGCAGCGCGCCGCCGAGCCGCGCGGTGAACCAGGGGACCGGGTGAACGCACCCGTAGTCGCTCGCCGGAGGGGTCACGCCGTCCAGCAGGACCAGCGCCCCGCCCTGCCCGGCGGCAGGCAGGGCGACGGACGCCCAGTCCTCGTTGGGGCGTTCGGGGTCGCCGGGGGCCGTGGCCAGTTCGAAGCGCATGCGGCCAAGTCTGCATGAGGTGCCGCGGTGCCGCCCGGCGGCTTTGCCGTGGCGCCCAATTGGCCCGTACCAGCAGATGAGGTGCGGGTTTATGGGCGGAATGGGGCACTCCGCGAAACTGCGGGGGCGCATACTGCCAAAGGCCGGGCTGAAGTTCCAACCGGCACTCCGTGCGTTCGTGAGGCGAAGCGCCTCGGGAGTTGTTCGCCAACTCCCGATTGATGTTCACTCGTTCAGGTGGCGGAGCGCGGTGATGCGAGCCTTCTTCCCAAAAGCACTGGAATGGTTCGAAGCCATTCCTGGGGTGGGGGCGCTCTTGTGTGAACAGTCGTCACCTCGGCCACGTGAGCAGACGAGTCAAGCAAGAATGCGAGCACCGGTGCAGAAAAAGCGGCCTCGTGGCGACAGCGGTATTGGCGAGCGGACCGAACGCACCGTACGGGTACGCAGTCGGCTGGTCGCCGGCGTGGCCCTCGTCGGCGTCACCGTCCTCGCCGCCGGTACGCCCGCCATCCTCAGCGCCTCTTCCGAACTCTCCGAGTCCCAGCGCCTGGTAACCCTCGCCGAACTGAACCGGCAGGCCGTCACGCTCGCCCACTCCCTCGCCGACGAACGCGACGACGTCACCGCGTTCATCGCGGCCGGACGCGGTGGCGGGAACGCGGGAGGCAGCGGAGACGGTGGTAAGGGCAAGAGCCAAGGCCTCTCCGAGAGCCGCAGCGCCCGCGTCGACCGGCAGATGGACGAGATCGAGCTCGCGGCCCCGGCCGGCCTGCGCCGCGACCTGGCCAGGATCCCCGGAATCCGCCGCGACGCCCTCACCGGCGAAGGCACCGCGCTGGAGGCCCACAAGGCGTACACCGGCGCGATCGAGAAGCTCCAGGACCTCGCCGACGAGCTCGCCGACAAGACGCCCCCGCGAGCCGCCGAGGCCACCCGCGCGCCCGCCTCGCTCGGGCAGGCCGTCGAGCAGGCCGCCGCCACCCGCGGGCTGCTGCTCGCCGCGCTCTCCGTGCCGCGCGAGAACACCGGCAGCCGCGTCGACCCCGTCACCGGACTCCTGGTTCCCGTCGAGGAGGACCCGGACTCCGAGAGCGTGCGCACCCGCAACGCGCTCAGCGCCGCCGCCCAGCAGTCGCGCGTACGCGAGCTCGCCGCCCTCGGCGACTTCGACCAGGCCGCCGGCCACGCCGCCCGCGAGTCCCTCAAGACCACCGTCACCGGCCCCGAGGTCAAGACCGCCGAGCAGTTCCTCGCGCGCCTCACCGACCAGCCCCAGCTCTCCGACGGCGAGCTCGCCACCGACCGCGCGAAGGCCGAGGCCGCCCTGTCGGCCCGTATCGACCTCATGCGCGGCGTCGAGTCCTCCCTCGGTTCGGCGCAGGTCAACCGGCTCTCCCAGCTGCGCGACGACGACGTCACCGCGCTGGAGATCCGGATCGCCCTGGCCGGTGTCTGCCTGCTCGTCGCCGTCGGCGTCAGCACAGCCGTCGCCCGTACGCTCACCCGCCCGCTCGCCGTGCTGCGCCTCGGCGCCGCGCGGCTGGCCGCCGAACCGGAGCCCGGGGGCGAGGCGGTCGAGCCGGTCCGCTTCAACGGCCGCAACGACGAGTTCGCCCAGGTCGTACGCTCCCTCAACACGCTGCACGCCAGGCTCGGCGAGGTTGGCGCCCGCGCGGAGAAGCTCGCCGGTGACCGTACGCACCTGATCGGCCAGCGCGAGACCCTCGCCACCCAGCGCGCCGAACTCCAGGAGCAGGTCGCCGAGGCCGCGGCGCAGTTGGAGCGGATGCGTCACACCGTCCACTCCACCTTCGTCAACCTCTCGCTGCGCACCCTGGGCGTCGTCGAGCGCCAGCTCGGCGTCATCGAGAGCCTGGAGGAGCGCGAGCAGGACCCGGAGCGCCTGGCGACGCTCTTCAAGCTCGACCACATGGCGACCGTGATGCGCCGCCACGGCGAGAACCTGCTCGTCCTGGCCGGTACGGAGCACGGGCAGGGGCAGCAGGGCCCGGTGCCGCTCGTCGACGTACTGCGCGCCGCCGTGAGTGAGATCGAGCGGTACGAGCGGGTGGCCATCCAGTCGATCCCGCCGCACGCCCAGATCGCGGGCTTCGCCGCCAACGACCTCAGCCACCTGCTCGCGGAACTCCTGGAGAACGCCACCTCGTTCTCCCCGCCCGACGCCAAGGTCGAGCTCTCCGGATGGCTCCTGGAAAGCGGCGAGGTCATGCTCTCCGTCCAGGACGCGGGCATCGGCGTGGCGCCGGACCGGCTCACCGACCTGAACGAGCGCCTCGCCGACCCCGGTTCGTACGAGCCGGGAGACGGCGCCGACGGCGGCATCGGCCTGCACGTGGCGGCGCTGCTGGCGGCCCGCCACGGCGTCCGCGTCACGCTGCGCGAGCAGAAGCAGGGCGGCGTGGCCGCGGTCGTCGTACTGCCCGACGCCCTACTGCCCGACGCACCGCCGATGGCGGCGCCGCCCGCTGTGCCGGTGGCCGGCGACGCGCCCACGCTGAACCTGCCCGGATCGGTCGCGGAGGCCAACTCCAACACACTGCAGGGGCGTGCGGTACTCGGCGACCCGCTGCGGGAGGGGCTGAAGGACCCGCTGGTGGAGGCGGCCGAGCGGACGATCCTGGAGGACGCGGAGCAGTCGGAAGCGGAGACGGTCGCCGAGGCACCGGCCGCCACCGAGGCACCGGCCGCCACCGCGCCGACGGAGGACGCGACCGAGTCGGTGGCGGACGCGGCACCGGCTGACGAGGCCGAGCCGGCGGAAGATGCCGAGCCGACTGCCGACGTGACCGAGCCGGCCGGCGGCGCCGAATCGTCCGAAATCACACAGTCGGCCGACGGCGGCACCGAGCTGCCCGCCAACGCCGCGTCCGCTCCCGGCCCGTACGCCATCGGCCCCGACACACATGAACGCGCCGCCGACGGGAACGCGGACACCGTGGCCCCGATCGACGGTCCGGTCGACGGTCCGGTCGACGAACCGACCTGGACGATGCGGCTGCCCAAGCAGTCCGCCGCGCCCGAGGGCGAGATGGACGCCGACACGGAGGTGGACTTGGAGGTGGACGCCGGCACCGGCGACGCCACCGCGGCGACCGCTCCCGTCCCGGCCCCCGCACCCGCCCCGGCCAGGACAAAGGTCGAGCCGGTCACCGACAAGGGGCTGCCCAAGCGCACCCCCAAGGTCGTCAAGTCCGGCCCGGCCGAGCCCAAGGAGCGCTCCGGCAGCGTCGACGCGGACGCCCTGCGGCGTCGGCTCGGCGGCTTCCACCAGGGCGCGATCAAGGGCCGTCGCGATGTCGAGGCAGAGATCTCAGGACACGGAGACCGTACGAACGAAGCCAGCGACAAAGAGACAGAAACCAAGGGGGACACAGTTGAGGAGGCACGCAGTTGACTGCGTCCAGCACGTTCGGGCTGAGTAGCGAAGCCCGTAATCTCCATTGGCTGTTGAGCAATCTGGTCGACGAGGTGCCGGGACTCCTCTCGGTGGCCGTCGTGTCGTCCGACGGGCTACTCCTCCTGTCCTCCGACCCGGAACAGAACGTCGGACCGGCCGCCCCCGCCGTCCGCCAGGACGGTCCGAAAGGTTCGAGCGCCGACCTGGCGACCATCGTCTCGGGACTCGCCAGCCTCACCCAGGGCGCGGCGAAACTGATGGACGGCGGCGGCGTCAAGCAGACGATGATCGCGATGGAGTCGGGCAGCGTCTTCGTCATGGCGATCAGCGACGGCTCGCTGCTCGGCGTGCACGGCTCGCCGGACTGCGACATGAGCGTCGTGGCGTACCACATGGCGCTCTTCGTCGGCCGCGCCGGCCACGTCCTCACCCCCGAACTCCGCAGTGAGCTGCGCAAATCGTTGGAGAGCGCCCTGTGACGCCGTCCACCACCGCCAAACTTCCGGTACGGGGCGACGGCCGCAGGCCCGCCCGCGTACGCCCGTACTCGCTCACCGGCGGTCGCACCCGCTTCACGCACGTCCTGCTCGTCGAGACCTTCGTGGCGGCGATCGAAGCGTCCGAGGAACGGCGCGAGCTGACCAACGGCGGCCTCCAGACGCGCGTCATGCCGGAGATGCGGGCGATCGTCGAGCTGTGCCGCCGGATGCGTACGGTCGCGGAGATCTCCGCACTGCTGAAGATGCCGCTGGGCGTGGTCCGCGTGCTGCTCAGCGACTTGGCCGACCAGGGAAAGATCCGTGTGTACGGGACCGGGCACGCGCCCGGCCAGCCGAACCGCGCGCTGCTCGAAAGGGTGCTGAGTGGACTCCGTCGTCTCTGAGACCGAGACCTTCCATGCCCGCGCCACCAGCCACACGCTGTCGGTCCCGGCCCAGCCCCAGGCTCCCCCGACGGCTCTGCCGCCGCAGGCGGACGAGGGCGCACGGGACTGGCAGACCGACCGGACCCGGGCCCCGATAGCCACCAAGATCGTGGTCGCGGGCGGCTTCGGTGTCGGCAAGACCACGTTCGTCGGATCGGTCTCCGAGATCACCCCGCTCAAGACCGAGGCGGTGATGACCGCCGCGAGTGAGGACACCGACGATCTCTCCGCGACGCCGGACAAGACGACCACGACGGTCGCGATGGACTTCGGCCGCGTCACCCTCGACGACGACCTGGTGCTGTACGTCTTCGGAACGCCCGGTCAGCAGCGGTTCTGGTTCATGTGGGACGACCTGGTGCGCGGCGCGATCGGCGCGGTCGTCATGGCCGACACGCGCCGCCTGTCCGACTGCTTCCCCGCGCTCGACTACTTCGAGAGCTGCGGGCTGCCGTACATCGTCGCCGTCAACCACTTCGAGGGAACGGCGTCGTACGAGGCCGAGGATGTCAGGGAAGCCCTGACCGTGCCGCCGCACGTACCGGTTGTGATCATGGACGCGCGCAAGCGGATCACGGTGGTCGACTCGCTGCTCGCCCTCGTCGGCCACGCGCTCGCCGTCACGCCCGAATAGCGCCGAAGCGCCGTACCCCCGAACAGCTACTCAACGGAGAACCCCGCCATGCGGAAGATACTCATAGTCGGAGCCGGTCAGTCCGGTCTCCAGCTCGCCCTCGGACTCCAGACCCGCGGGTACGAGGTCACCCTGATGTCCAACCGCACGGCGGACGAGATCCGGTCGGGCCGGGTCATGTCGACGCAGTGCATGTTCCACACCGCCCTCCAGCACGAGCGCGACCTCCAGATCAACTTCTGGGAGTCGCAGGCTCCGAAGATCGAGGGCCTCGGCGTCTCCGTCGCCGCGCCGGACTCCTCCCGGGCCGTCGACTGGGTCGGAAAGCTGGACGGTTACGCCCAGTCCGTCGACCAGCGCGTGAAGATGGCCGGCTGGATGGAGACGTTCGCGCAGCGCGGCGGGCAGCTCGTCATCCACGGGGCGGCCGTTTCCGACCTCGACTACTTCTCCCGTACGTACGACCTCGTCATGGTGTCGGCGGGCAAGGGCGAGCTGGTCTCGATGTTCGGCCGCGACGCGTCCCGTTCCCCGTACGACGCGCCGCAGCGCGCACTCGCCGTGGCGTACGTCCACGGGCTCGGCCCGCGCCCCGAGCACCCGGAGTTCGACGCGGTCCGCTGCAACCTGGTGCCGGGTGTCGGCGAGCTGTTCGTCATGCCGACCCTCACCACCTCGGGTCGCGCGGACATCCTCTTCTGGGAGGGCGTCCCCGGCGGTCCCGTGGACGCGTTCAAGGGGGTGAAGGACCCCTCCGAGCACCTGTCCCTCACGCTGGAGCTGATGGAGAAGTTCCTGCCGTGGGAGTACGCGCGCGCGACGAAGGTCGAACTGACCGACGCCAACGCGACGCTCGCGGGCCGGTACGCCCCGACGGTCCGCAACCCGATCGGCCGGCTGCCGTCCGGCGGACTCGTCCTGGGTGTCGCCGACGTGGTCGTCGCGAACGACCCGATCACGGGGCAGGGCTCCAACTCCGCGTCGAAGTGCGCCGCGTCGTACCTCTCGTCGATCACGGCGCGTGGTGACCAGCCGTTCGACGAGGCCTGGATGCAGTCGGCGTTCGACCAGTACTGGGACACCGCGCAGCACGTCACCAAGTGGACGAACGCGATGCTGGGCGTTCCACCGGAGCACGTCCTGAACCTGATCGGCGCGGCGGGCGGCCTCCAGCCGGTGGCCGACCGCTTCGCGAACGGCTTCAACGACCCGGCGGACTTCGAGAACTTCTTCTACGACCCGGAGAAGACGAACGCTTACCTGGCGTCGGTGGCCGGCGCCTGACGGCCGCTGACCAGCGGCGGGGTAGTCGTCATTGGTCGTTGTTGGCTGTTGTCGGCCGGCCTCGGACGGCCCACAGAAGGCCCGGCCGTGAGTGACTGCCGCTGTTGATGTCAGGCCTGATGACAAAGACCCCCAGCCTTGATCGGCTGGGGGTCTTTGCGCTGGTGGGGCGCGGTTGGTTCCGGACCGTCGACATCCGCCTTGTAGGTTCAACCGACTGCCCCAGCAATCTGCGGCCCAAGCCAGGGGTCGGAACCATCCGCAGCGCAGCAGCCTGCTTTTGACCGCACACATGCGTCCATGTTGCTGACGCCACCAGCGCGGCTGCCTCGGCTAAGCGTCGACCTACCCGGCGTCCGGCCACTCCTCCGGCGGTTTTGGCGGCTCTGGACCTGTCTGCCGGGCCGCCCGCCGCGCATTCTCCTCCCGCAGCGTCGTCAACCACGGCCACAGATCCGGCAGCGACCGAGCCGGGCACGCCAAGCGATGCTCGATCCGACACCGCTGCGACGGATCCGGCGGACAAACCCCGTACACCGTCACTCGGCCATCTGCCAGGACGATCCACCGGTGCTCTGCTGGCACCGTGTGTGCCAGCGGCATCATGTCCGGCTCCAATAACACCCAATCCTGCTCCAGTGTCGCCATCCGATCCGCCAGCATCCCGCAGAACGGGCAACGCGTCTGGCCGCCCCCTAATCGCCGCGGTCCCTCGTTGAAAGCCCCCATACCGTGAGGGTCGGCGGTGTGACGGCACATGCGTAGAGCGCGAACCAGTCGGGACGAAAGGGGGTGCTGGCGTCAGACGAGACCGGAGACAGCACGGCAGGTGAAACCAGCAACCAACGACGGGCAGTGCACGGCCGAAACACGACGACGCTGCCCACTCGGGGGCAGGATCGGGCCATGTCACCCCTAAACACCGTCGGACGGGCCGCTGGGGGGAACCCCCGCCTGCCAGCCTTTCGATCCGTAGCTCTAGGCGTGTCGCCTGGACGCCGCGCCGCTACGGGTGAGCGGTCGGGACGTTGCCCGAAAAAACGTGCGGGAGTCGGGGACAACCCTGCCCCCGACTCACGAGTCACACAGGCGTCTGACTTTTCACGTGATCCGCCTTGGTCCGAAAGGGGCCCTTTTCTCTGTGATGACTCGTACCCGGCTGTCCGCGCTGGCCGCGACGGCCGTGCTCGCCACCACCGGCGGCCTGATCACCGCCGCCCCCGCCTCCGCGGCGGTCACCTGCACCTCTCCCGTCTGGAAGGCGCAGTACTTCGGCAACTCCACCTTCAGCGGCACGCCGAAGCTCACCGCCTGCGACACCGCCATCAGCGAGAACTACGGGTCCGGCGACCCGGCCGGTGTCACGCTGCCCAAGGACAACTTCTCCGTTCGCTGGTCCCTCACCCGGGACTTCGGCTCCGGCGGCCCGTTCCGGCTCTCCGCCGCCACGCAGGACGGCATGCGCGTCTACGTCGACGGAGAGCGGACGGTCGACCTGTGGAAGAACGTCTCCACCACCGCCCGCAAGACCGTCGACCTGAGCCTGTCGGCCGGTAAGCACACGATCCGCGTGGACTACGTCGCCTGGACCGGCGTCGCCAACGCCGCCTTCACGTACACCCCGCGCACCGAGGCCGCCGTCGACACGGTCAAGCCGCTCGCCCCGGCCGGCCTCACCGCCGCGTACAGCCGAGACACCTCGAAGACCACCTTGCGCTGGGCCGCGAACAAGGAGATGGACCTCGCCGGTTACCGCGTGTACCGCCGGCTGAGCACCACCTCGTGGGCGAAGGTCAGCGGCGCGTCGCCGCTCACCTCCCCGTCCTTCGTGGACGCGACGCCCGCCACGGGCCAGACCTTCCTGTACGAGGTCCGTGCCGTCGACAAGGTCGGCCGCGAGTCCACCGGCAGCCCGGACGTGACGGCGACGACCGTCGACCGCACCGGGCCGGCCGCCCCCACCGGACTCACGGTCGCCACCGGCGACGGGTGGTGGGACACCCTGACCTGGCAGGGAGTCGCCGACACGGCGAAGTACGAGGTGTACGCCTCGTCCGCGGCTGCCGGACCGTTCGAGCTGCGCGGCACGACGACCACGACGTCGTACCGGACCAGCGGCGCCGTGAACACGAACACGTACTACCGGGTCCGGGCCCTCGACGCAGCCGGCAACCCGGGGGCGTACGCGACGGTCACCAGCGACGGCGTCGACCGGATGCCACCGAAGTCTCCGACCGGCGTCACGGCCGGCGCCCGTCCCGGCTACACCAACGTGCACTGGAGCCAGCCCGACGGTTTCTCCGAGGACTGGGACAACGGCGGGCACTACCGCGTGTACCGCTCGCCCGGCAAGACGTTCGACCCGACCGCGCGCACCCAGGTGACCTGCGTCGCGGAGGAGAGCGACGAGGCGAGCAACGGCGGCAAGTGCTACGACGTGGACATGCCCGCGAACACGTACGTGACGTACGCCGTCACGGCGGTGGACCCGTACGGCAACGAGTCGGCGTACTCCGCGCCGGTCGTCGTCCGCACCGGCGACACCGTGGCGCCCGGCCCGGTCACCGGCGTGAAGGTCACCCCGCGCAACGACGGCATGCTGGTGAGCTGGGCCGCCTCGCCCGAGGACGACATCGACGAGTACGTGGTGTGGAAGGGCGTCCGGCAGGCCGATGGCACGGTCAAGTGGCTCGGCCCCGACACCTGCTCGGAGGGCACGAGCAACTGGCTCGCGATCCTCTGCGGCAACCTGCCGGACGGCGAGACGCACGTGTACGCGGTGATGGCCAAGGACCACTGGGGCAACACGCTGCACCCGAGCGACCCGAAGGTCACCGTGGTCGAGGCCACCGAGCTCGACGTCCGGCCGTCCGTGACCGTCACCCGGGACTGGAGCCTCGGCAGTCTGGGCCACAACCGGACGGCCACTCGTCCGTCCGTCGACTGGCAGTGCACCGACACGGCCCGCTGCGCCACGGTCACCGGCTACCGCGTGAGCCGGTGGAACCCGACGACCAAGGCGTACGAGCCCCAGCACGACGGACTGCTCCCGGCGGACGCCCGGACGTGGGAGGACGCCACGGCGACGAAGGGGAATACGTACTTCTACACCCTGGAGGCCGTGACGGCCGACGGCGCCGTGGTGGGGACGTACCCCTGGTACACCGTCTTCCAGGACCGCGTCTGAGGGACCTGGGGGCCTGTCGTCCGGATCTTGCCGGGCTCATCCGGACGACAGGCCCTAGCCGGATCGGTCAGCGACGGCCATACGGGTCGCTAGGAGGCGCCGGAGGGACGCTACTGGGCGGTGGTGGTTGCCGTGGTTGCAGTATGCCGCTGTTGTGCAAGCAGGATCCGTGGCGGCATGGGTGTGGTGACCGCTATCGGAGCGCTCGGACTACGGGTGTAGGCCCGGCGGGAACGTTGCAAACTCCCGCCGCTGGTTCGTGGCCTCCATGACATCGAAGGCTCTAGCTTGGCCCCTTACGCTGGCCGCGATTCGGGTAGCACCCAGCCTGCCCGCAATAGCCCGAATCGGGGCCATGATCTCAGAGGCTCGCCCCAGCGTGGCTGCCTAAAGCCGTGGAGCGGACCGCCCCAGCCACGACGGTCTTTCTACCCACCCCCGAGCACGCCCCGCGCCGAGCAACGCGGCCTTGACGCTACGGATCTACGCTCACCTCATGCCAGGCAGCCAGGAGCGGACGCGCACGGCGATCGCGACCGTTCACGACAGGGGTCAAAAGACGGCTTGACGGTTCGGGTGCCAGAGGGTCATTGGTGGGTGCGCGCTGAGCGAGCCCCCACCACGAGACTGCCGACTGGCGTCACGCCCTTACAAGTGTTCGGCTCGCAGGACGGCTCGGGAGCTGCTTGGCCTCAACGGATGATCCCCTGGGTGACGTGTCGCGTTCCGCTACACAAGCCGTTGTCGTTCCAGATGCGGATGGCGTCGACGTCATTGGCCCAAGTACCCTTTCCATTGAGGGCGTAGTCTCCAAGGTTGACCTGCGTATTTGCCGGGATGCAGAGATAGCGACTGTTGCGGCTGCGGGTGTCGATCAGCCAAACCGAGTCGTCGTTGCGCGTATTGACGGCGGAGTCTGCTTTGTCCTTCCGATTATTTGGAAGGGTTTGGTAGTAGGCGTCCCTGTACTGCACGAGCTTGCTGCCGTTGTAGTAGGCGCCGTTGTACAGGCACACGTACGGGTACCGGCAGTCGCGGTAGGGCGACGCTTGAGTGGGCGTCGAAAGAGTCGTCACCAGTGCGGTCGCGGTGGCCAATAAGGCCAGTGAATTCGCCAGCTTTCGTCGCATAGTCAGCCTTTCGGTTTGGAGTTCTCCAGCTTCCCTGCGACCGCTTGCCGGGGTCCATGACTGGCTTGGTGGCGCTCGACGCACCATGGGGGAGTGCGTTCAGCTGGCAGCTCCCTCGCTGCCGTATCGACCCGGTCCGCGCGCCCTGTTGCTCGGACTGCTCCTGAGCTACGGGTACTGAACTGGCCGTATCGACGGCCCACAGACGGCCCAAGGCTTCGCCAGAGCACGCCCGTTGAGGAGAGTTGCAGGTAGAGAGTTCGTTGACTTGCGGGCCTACTGCTCCGACCCGGAGAAGACGAACGCCTGCGTGTCCTCGGTCGCCGGAGCGTAGCTCTGCGGGTGCGGTGTGCGGTGCCTGCGACGCTGTTCCCCCGAACCCCGACGCCCTCGCCGACCGGGCTCCACACGTGCCCGGCCGGTGGGGGAGGACGCGCTCGTCAGGGTCGGGTCCCCGGCGCCGACTCCTCCCCGTACCCCCTGTCCTCCCCCGCCGCCGCGCCGCGCGGAAGCTTCGGTGGGGTGTACGACGCCAGCGGCTTCAGTTGCGGGTCCGGGCGGACCGCGCCCAGAACGGGGTTCGCCGCGATCGGGGAGACCTTCACCCGGGCCCCGGGGCGCGGCGCCTGCACGACCTGCCCCTTGCCCAGGTAGATCGCCACGTGCGTCGCCTTGGGGAAGTAGATCACCAGGTCACCGGGGCGCAGATCCGGCAACGCCACCTTCGGCAACTGCCGCCACTGTTCCTGGCTCGTGCGCGGGATCTCCCGCCCCGCGTGCGCCCATGCCTGCGACGTGAGCCCCGAGCAGTCGAAGGACCCCGGCCCCTCCGCGCCCCACACGTACGGCTTCCCGATCTGCCGCACGGCGTATGCCAGCGCCCGCCCGCCCAGCCGTGAAGGCGCGCGCGTCGCGGCCGACCCGGGGCTGCCGAGCGCCCCCGAGGCGAGCAGGTCGCGCTGCGCCGCGCCGGTCCTGCGCTCCTCCAGCCGGGCCAGATCGGCGAGCTGCTCCTCGGTCAGCGACGCCAGCAGCGTCTCGACCTCGCCGAGCCGCGTCCGTACCGCGTCGCGCTGCTTCTTCTGCTTCCTGGCGAGCGTCTGCCGCTTGTCGAGCGCCGACCGCTCCCGGGTCGCGAGCTCGTCCGCCCGCCGCTCCCCGCTCTCCAGCCGCGCGATCGTCGCCGCCCGGTCCTCTGACGCCCGCTGGAGTACGTGGCCCTGCGTCAGCGCGTGCTGCGGGTCCCGCGCCAGCAGCAGCCGCAGGTAGGGGGAGAGACCGGTCCGCCCCTGGTACTGCTCGCGCGCCAGCCGGCCTGCCGCGCCCCGGCTCTCGGCCAGCGCGATCCGGGCCCTGGAGAGACTGGAGGTCACCTTCTTGACCTCGCCCAGCTGCTCCTTGACGGACTCCTCGGTCGCCTTGTACGTCTCGCTGGCCTCTTCGGCCCGCTGGTACAGCTTCTGGAGCTCCGTCAGCAGCTCCGCGACGGTCGCCTCGCCTCGCGCGGGCGGCGCGGGCGCGGGAGACGCTGGGGAGGGAGGCCGCGGGATGGGAGCGCCCGGTACCGCCGCGCTCGCTGGGGCCGGCAGTGCAGTGAGCACTGTGGCGGCGGCCAGTGCCACCGTACAGACGGACTGGGAAAGTCTGCCTGACACGTCATCACCTCCGGTTCGCGGCCGGGCGGTCCGGCCCCTAGGTGATGATGCGCGGCGGCGTCGAGGCCACGAGCGGGTGACTGGGCGGGATGGGCGAACACCGTCACCCGCCCAGGGGTAATGAGCGGAGCGCCCGGCGTGGCTCCCCGCACCGCTCGCTCCGCCCGGCCCGCCGGATCCGGCCTCAGGCGAGGGGCAGCCCGTAGAAGTTGCGGCCGCGCCACAGCACCGCCTTGCCGGCGAGGGTCTGCGCCCGGTACGAGGCCCAGGCGTCCTCCGCGCCCGGGGCCGTGACGCCGGAGTCCTGGAACTTCCACAGCCGTCGGCCGTCGCGTGCGTCGATCGCGGTGGCCTGCGTGTCGTTGAGCGCCAGGACGGTGCGGCCGCTGCCGCTGAGCGAGATCCGGGGGGTGGCCCGGCCCGGGTACTCCGTGGCGCGTTTCCACTGCCGGGCGCCGGATGCCGTGTCGACGGCGTACACGTCGTTGTCGCCGCTCGGGACGTACAGCGTCCTGCCGCCCAGGACGCCGCGGCCGAAGCCGAAGGGGGCGTCGTCGGCGGGGCCCGACGTGTCCTTGGCCCGCCAGAGCCTCTTGCCGTTGCGGGTGTCGTACGCCTGCAGGCCGCCGTCCACCGCCGCGTAGAGCCGGCCTGCGGGGTCGTCGGTGGTGCCCGCGTCGGGGCGGACGCCGGGGAAGAACTTGCGCCACAGAGTCTTGCCGGTCCTGCGGTCGACGAGGATGAAGGCCGACTTGCCCTTCGCCTTCTTCTTCTGGTCCGCGGTGAGGGAGTCGGTGTCCTGGCGGACGAGCAGGCTGCCGGGGCGGAGGCCGACGGCCTCGTAGCGGGGAACGGGGCCGGGGCGGCCGTTCGGCATCTCCGTGCGCCACAGTTCCTTGCGCGCGGCCATGTCGTACGCGAGGAGGTAGGTACGCGTACGCGTCACCTTGTTCTTCTTCCCGCCGAGGGTCTCGACCCTTCCGGAGAACCAGACGACGGGACCGTCCGCGGTCACCCTCCCGCCCAGGGTGGCCCGGGTGTTGTTCTGGCCCCTCGTCAGGATGGGGGTGTACGGCGTACGGTGCTCGACCTGCCCGTCCTTCGCCGCCAGCCAGACGAAGTCGGTGGCGGTGACGACGAAGCAGTGCGTTCCGTCGGCCGCCTCCGGGCCGTACTTCGTACCGGCGGCCTTCTGCTCCCAGAGCGGGCGGCCGGTACGCAGGTCCAGCCCGGTCGTCAGTTCCTCGCCGGGAACCAGGAGCACCTGTTCGCGCCAGAGGCGGGCGGGCGGCCCGCCGGCCGCGAGCGCGACGGGGTGCTGGTAGTGCCAGAGCGGATCGGGGGCGACGCCGGGCAGCGGCTTGCGGCGGGCGGCGGGCTTGGGGTCGTCGGCCCGGGGCGGGGGCGCGTCGTCCTCGCCGTCGGAGAGGGCCAGCACTCCGCCCCCGCCCACCACAAGACCGGCGGCGCCCGCCGCGATCCCGGCCAACAGGCCGCGCCTGCTGATCCCGCCGATCCGGTCGGCGAGGCCGCCGGGGGTGCGGGTGCGGGCGGCGGGTGCGGGCGCGGTGGATGGCATCGGCGCGGGCCCGGGGAGCTGCGCTGGGGCGGAGCCGGGGGCGTGGGGGCCCACGGTGGCCGGCGGCAGGGTGAGCGCGCCGACGGGGTGCGACAGGGGCGGAGCGGGGACGAGTACGCCTCCGCCTACGCCTCCGGTGCTTCGCGCCGCTCCGGCGGGCTGCCCGGCGTCGGGGGCTCCGGGGAGCGTGCCCGCGTCGCGTCGCGCCACCAGGCGCCGGGTCACGCCGCTGAGGTCCTCTGTGGGGGCGTCCGCCCCGCGTCGCGCCACGAGGCGCCTGGTCAGCCCACCGGAAACGTCCGCCCCGGCGTCGCGACCGCTGCCGGGCATCGCACTGTCCTGAAGCCCCGTCGGCTCCAGTGCCCGCCCATTCCGCGCACCACCGGCTACCCGGCCGGCTTCCGCGGGGGCGCCCGCCCCCGCACCGATGCCGGCCGCCGGGCCGGGCGGGCCCGGCGTCGGCGCCGGGTTCGGTGGCAGGAGTGGTTCCGCGGGCTGCTCCGCCCGGGCCCAGGACGCCTGGGACGCCTGGGTGGCGAGGGCGGTGGTCACGGGGTGCGGGAGCCAGCCGGGGCGCGCCAGGGCCGCAGCGCCCTCCAGGGCCAGTTCCGCCGCCAGGGCGCCCGGGGCCGGGCGGTCCGCCGGGGACTTGGCCAGGCAGCGGGCGATCAGCGTACGCAACTCACCGGGCACGGCCGCGAGTTCCGGCTCCGCGTGCGCGATGCGGTCGGCGGCGCCGTCCTGCGGGCCCGCCGCCCACGGGGTCGCCCCGGTCGCCGCGTACGCCAGGAGCAGGCCGAGGACGAAGATGTCGGACGCGGGGCCGGGCTCCTGGCCCGCCAGCTGCTCCGGGGTGAGGTATCCGAGGCGTACGGACAACTGGCCGCCGGGGCCCGCTTCGGCCGCCGCAGCAGCGCCCAGCGCGCCGAACGCCGTCAGGCGCGGCCCGTCGGAGGCCAGCAGCACGGTCTCGGCGGCGAGGCCGTGGAGCACGGCGCCGGTGGCGTGCACCCGGGACAGGGTCTCGGCGAGCGCGGCGCCCAGGACGCGTACGGCCCGCTCCGGCAACGGCCCGGCCAGCGCGACCGCCTCGGCCAGGGTGAGCGCGGGGACGTACGCGGTCGCCGTCCACGGTTCGGCGGCGTCGGCGCGGGAGTCGAGCGGTGCCTGCACCCAGCCACCGGCCAGCCGTTCGGCAGTCTGTGCCTCCGCCTGGAACCGGCGGCGGAACGCCGGCAGGCCGGCCAGCTCCGGCCGGGCCACCGCGACCACGGCCGTCGCACCGTCGGGAGCGTGCGCCACGTACTGCACGGCGCTCGCGGTCTCGCGCAGGCGCAACAGCAGGGCGTACGGCCCGATTCGGCGTGGATCGTCCTGACGCAGCGCCTCCAAGGCGCACCCCCTGTGGTAACCGTGGTCACCGTGCCGTGGCCGCTCCTCCGGTCACAGCGGCCACGTCCGGCACAACCGCCGATCTTATGGGGTGCTGTCCGGTTTCGACCAGGGCCACCGGAGCCGGTGGCGCTCACGCCCGTCCGGCGCGTACGCGTACTTCCAGCCCCGCTGGAGTCCGAGGCGCTTGCTGTACCCGGCGGGAACGCGCAGGTAGGCGTGCACGGTCGGCGGCCCGCCGTCGTCGTCCGGCACGGGCACCTCGTACCACTTCGGCGGGTGTCCGGTCGGCCCGACGAGGACCGGCAGCACCCGCCCGTCCAGGGGGCCGCCCTCGAAGGGCGTGTTCTCGCTTCTCACCCGGCCAGTCTCGCAGGGCCGGAGGTCACAGGAGGTGCGCCGCCTCGGCGATCACCGGGATCACCCGCCGCGCCAGTACCCCCGCCGGGCCGTCCG
Source organism: Streptomyces sp. NPDC055287 (assembly GCF_053646035.1). Taxonomy (NCBI): domain Bacteria; kingdom Bacillati; phylum Actinomycetota; class Actinomycetes; order Kitasatosporales; family Streptomycetaceae; genus Streptomyces; species Streptomyces sp. NPDC055287. The sequence continues at coordinate 396,134 of NZ_JBSHNE010000002.1, forward strand.
CCGTCTCGGTCGTCAGCGCCGCCCGCGTGACGTCCGCCGTCTGCGCGTCCGTCGCCGCCGTCACGGTCAGCAGCGCGATGAAGTGGTCGACGAGCCAGTCCCGCAGCTCGCCGGCCGGCGGCTGCTTGTCCTCGTCCAGCCAGATGAGGGAGGCCGCTTCGACGGCCGTGATCCAGGTGCGCACCATCATCCGCAGCCGGGGCCCGGCCGTCCCCGCGACTCCGAGATGCGTCAGGATCTGCTCGGCCGCGGCCCGCCGCACCCCGTCGACGGTAGCGGTCGTACGCGAGGTCTCGGCGACGCTGCCGCCCTGGAGCAGCGCGCTGAATCCGGCGTCGTGCTCGTCGACGAACGCCAGGTAGCGGTCGAGGGCGCGGGTGAGGCGCCGGGTGAGGGGTCCGGTCTGCGGCTCGGCGAAGCACAGCTTGAGCTCGTCGGCGGCGGAGCCGAGCGCGGCCTCGTACAACTGCTGCTTGCCGCCGGGGAAATAGCGGTACACGAGCGGTCGCGACACCCCGGCCGCCTCCGCCACGTCGTCCAGCGAGACGTCCTCGGGGGCCCGGTGAGCGAAGAGCGACAGGGCGGCGTCGAGGAGCTGACTGCGACGCTCCTCGACGCTGAGCCTGCGGTACGCGGGTGTGGTCGCTGCCGGGGTCATGTCGGCAGCGTAGCCCCACATTTGACCGTTTACGCGAGGAGTCCCGAGCTCTTCCAGAGCCTGCGGCCGACGCCCTGGAGCACGCCGATGTCGTCCAGGAAGTCGGTGAGCCGCTTCGCGCCGTTCTGCATGACCTCCGTGCGGTGGCCGCTCGCCTTCACCTGGGCGACGGCCTCGCGCCGGTCGAGGCCGACGTTCTCGTACACCTTCGGGTTGACGAAGCACGTCGAGAAGACGCGCGCGGCCTCGCCGCAGCTCACCCGGGTCAGTTCGCGCTCCCAGGCCGGCGCCGTCACCATCTGGCGGCGCAGCTCCTCACGGGCGTACCGGACATGGCGGGCCTCCTCGACGACGTGGATGCGGGTCACGCCGCGCACGAGGGTCTGGACGCGCTCGTCCGGGAACGTCAGCCGCTGCATCCAGTCGAGGATCTCCTCGCCGAGCAGGGTGGCCGCGAAGGACCCCGGCGTCGTCGAGACGGTCTTCAGGACGCGCGCGAGGTTGTGGTAGAGCCGCGGCACCGGGTACGAGGGGGCGCCGCCCTTCTGGATCATCTTGGCGAACATCATCGAGTGGCGGCACTCGTCGGCGATCTCGGTGAGCGCGTAACGCACGTGATTGCTGGTCACGGACTTGTCGTAGATGTGCCGGACCAGCAGCTGCATCAGGATGATCTCGAACCAGATGCCGAGGGAGGCGAGCGACGCGGCCTCGTGCCTGGCCAGGTCCATGCGCTGCTCCTCGGACATCCTCCGCCACAGGGGAGTGTCGTAGAGCGATACGAGCTCGGGCGGCCAGAACCACTTGCCTTCCTCGACCGGTGCGGCCCAGTCGAGTTCCGTCTCAGGGTCGAAGGAGTGCTTGGCGGACGACTCCAGCAGGCGCTCGGCGACCTGCTCACGGTCCTTGAGGAGGCCGAGTGCGTCCCTGAGTACGTCGCGTTCGGTCACTGTCGTCATGGCGGGGGGCACCTCACGGGCTGGGTTACCGGGGGTCACGGCTGCGTTCAGGTCTTATGAGACTGCTTGTCAGCAAGGCGGTCAACCCCTCGCGCACGACTTGTTGACGCGCTTGTTGACCCGCCGTCTATCAACGTGTGAGTCTGCCAACTGTCCGGTGTGTCACGGGATATGAGGCAAGGAGGCGTCAGTGTCGACGCACGAGCTCTACACCAAGGCCCCGTCGGACCCGCTGTGGCAGGTGCCGGCTTCCGGTGCGGCGCGCTTCAGCTGGGAGTACGACGAAGGGCGCGCACGTCTCCTCGCGCTCTACCAGAAGGGCAAGGACAAGCAGTGGGACGGCGCGACCCGCATCGACTGGGGCATCGAGGTCGACCCGTACGACCCGCTCGGCACCCCCGACGAGGCGCTCAACCTCTATGGCACCCGCCACTGGGCGAAGATGACCGACAGGGACAAGGGCGATCTGCGCCGGCACTACTCCTCCTGGCAGTTCAGCCAGTTCCTGCACGGCGAGCAGGGCGCGATGGTGTGCGCGGCGCGGATCGTCGAGTCCGTCCCCGACCTCGACGCGAAGCTGTACTCCGCCACCCAGACCATGGACGAGGCCAGGCACGCGGAGATCTACAGCCGTTTCCTGCACGAGAAGGTCGGGATGCTCTACCCGGTCAACGACAGCCTCCAGGGGCTGCTGGGCGACACCCTGCGCGATTCCCGCTGGGACATGCCGTACCTGGGCATGCAGGTGCTCATCGAGGGCCTGGCGCTCGCCGCCTTCGGCATGATCCGCGACACCACGGACAAGCCGCTGCCCAAGCAGATCCTCGCGTACGTCATGCAGGACGAGGCCAGGCACGTCGCCTTCGGCAGGATGGCTCTGCGCGACTACTACAAGCAGCTGTCCGACGCGGAACTCCGGGAGCGTGAGGAGTTCGTCATCGAGGGCTGCTACCTGATGCGCGACCGGCTGCGCGGCGTCGAGGTGCTGGAGAACTTCGGTGTGTCGAAGAAGGAGGCCGAGGAGTACACGGAGCAGTCCGAGTTCCTGCACCTCTTCCGCAAGCTCCTCTTCAGCCGCATCGTCCCGTGCGTCAAGGACATCGGTCTGTGGGGCGAGCGGCTGCAGAAGGCGTACCTCGACATGGGCGTCTTCGAGATGGGCGACTCCAACCTGGACCTCCTCATGACCGAGGACGAGGAGATCGCGGAGGCCCTCGACAGGCAGCGCTTCGAGGCGGAGGACGCGGAGCGGGTGGCGGAGATCGAGAGGGCGATCGCGGAGGGCGCGGCCTGACATCCGCCTGCATGGGGCACGCAACTGCGCGTGCCAGCAGCGGCCTTCGCGAGGACCGGGCGGGCGGAGGCGCCGGGGACCTCGGGGGGCCTGGGCGGTTTCCGGCCGGGTGCGTGAAGTAGCGTTCCGGGCATGACCATGCCGCCGCCCCAGCAGCCCCCCGGCCCGTACGGGCCCCCGCAGCCGCCGAATCCGTACGGCCAGCAGTACCCCCAGCAGGCCCCGCAGTCGCAGCAGTTCCCGCAGCAGCAGCCGTACCCGGGCCAGCCCTACCCGCCGCAGCAGCACCCCGGCCAGGGCGCCTGGGGGCAGCCGCCCATGGGACCGCCGCCGCCCAAGAAGCGGACCGGCATGGTGATCGGGATCGTCGCCGCGTCCGTGGTGGGCCTGGCCGCCGTCGGGTTCGCGGTGAGCCTGGTCTCCGAGGCCGGATCCGTGGCCAGTGGAGCCGGCTTCCCCAAGGCCGAGTACAAGCTGACGGTTCCGCAGACCATGCTGGACGGCGACTTCAAGCTGGCCCAGGACCTGTCGCAGACCAAGGGCAAGGAGGCCCTGGCCGGGACGTACGACTCGAAGGTCCGTAACCCCCGGCCGGCCGTCGGCCAGTACACGTCCGGCTCGCCGACCGAGCTCAGCGTCCTGGTCATCTCGGGCATGTACGGCCAGTTCAAGGACCCGGAGAGCGCCCGCGAGAAGATGATGGCTGGCGCCGAGGACGGACAGGGCGCGAGCCTGGCCGTCCCCGCCAAGGACATCACTCCGGCCGGCTCCGGCATCACGGTGACCTGCCAGGTGCTGACCTCGACGCAGAACGGCAGCACGGTCACCATGCCGATGTGCGCCTGGGCGGACGAGAACACGGGCGCCTCGGTCGCCGTCGTCACCCCCGAGACCTCGAAGCAGGACCCCGAGTCCGTCGACCTCGGCAAGGTGGCCGAGACCACCCTCAAGGTGCGCGAAGAGGCCCGGCAGCCGATCGGCTGATCACGCGGCGCCGCCGGGGGCCGGGAACGTCGTACGCAACGTGAAGGCCTCCGGCGTCGGCCGTGCTCGCGCAGGCGCAGGAGCGCCTTCTCGGCGTCGGCCACCGCCGGGCGGCAGCCCGCCTCCACCCACCACAGCGCCGTCTTCATTTCCGTGACGCGCTCGAACCACTCGTGGCGCCTGGTGAGCAGCTCCCGGTGCTGTCCCTGGTACATGAACGCGGTCAGCGCGTCGGTGTCGCGCCACACCGTCATGTTCACGATCAGCCACTCGTCCCCGAAGATCTGCACGTCCGTCGCGTTGCCCGCGTCGCTCTGCAGCCGCCATATGAACCCGTCCGCGCTGTCGGCCACCGCGTTCACCGGGTCCAGCGCGTCCACGAAGTCCTTGAGCTCCGGCGAGTCCAGCGGGAACTTCAGGCGGGAGATGTTCACTTGGGCGAGTTCGTACGCGGGAGCGGCTGCCGAGTCAGTAGGCATGGGCCGCGCGATAGACGCGTACGGTCGGCGCCCCCGGGCCGTTTCGCGGACCGAGACGCCCACGCGCTGAGTCGTCCAGCGCCGCACGCATCACCGCCCGCGCGATCGGCGCTGCGCTGCCGCCGCCGCTGATGTCGGCGCGGTCCGCCGACGCGTCCTCCACGACTACCGCCACCGCGACCGCCGGCTGGCCGTCGCCGTCCTCGTGCGCCCAGGAGATGAACCAGGCGTACGGCGTCCCCGTGTTGTCGACGCCGTGCTGCGCCGTGCCCGTCTTGCCGCCGACCCTGACGCCGGGAATCGCGGCGTTCGTGCCGGTCCCGTTCCGCACGACGTCGACCATCATCTGCTGGAGCTGGGTGGCGGTGGCCGGATTCATCGCCTGGTGCAGGGACTTCTGGCTGTTCTGCGCCACGACATCACCGTCCGACCGGGTCGTCCGGTCCACCAGGTACGGGGACTTGAGCTCGCCGCCGTTGGCGACCGCCGCGGCGACCATCGCCATCTGGAGCGGCGTCGCCCGGGTGTCGTACTGGCCGATGGAGGAGAGCGCCAGCTGGTCGGCGGTCATGGTGGTGTCGAAGTTGCTCCTGGAGACACCGGGCGGGATCTTCAGCCCGTCGTCGTTGAACCCGAACTTCTGCACCGTGTCGAGCATTCCGGCCAGTCCCACCCGGACGCCCAGGTTCGCCATCACCGTGTTGCACGAGACCCGGATCGCGTACTCCAGCGACGCGTTGCGGCAGCCGCTCGCCTCGTTGGGAAGTGTGGTGCTGGTGCCGGGCAGGACGTACGGGTCGGGCGTCTTCGTCGGCGCGCCGATGTCCGTCACCACCTCGGTGTCGAGCGCCGCGGCCGCCGTCACGATCTTGAAGGTGGACCCCGGCGGGTACGTCTGCCGGATGGCCCGGTTGAGCATCGGCCGGCTCGGTGAGCCGTTCAGCCGCGCCCACGCGTCCGTGACCCGCTTCCCGGTGCCCGACAGCTCCTCCGGGTCGTACGACGGGCTGCTGACCAGCGCCAGGATCTTCCCCGACGTCGGCTGGACCGCCGCGACGGCGCCCTTCCTGCCGTCGAGCCCGTTGTACGCCGCCCGCTGGACCGCGCCCTCGATGGTGGTGACGACGTTGCCGCCGGGCTGCCGTGAGCGGGTGACCTCGTTCCACAGGGGGAGCGGGGCGAGCATCGAGTCGGTGCCGGAGAGGATGTCGTCCTCGGCGTTCTCGAGGAGGGTCGTGCCGTACGTCTGGGAGGCGTAGCCGGTGACGGGCGCGTACAACGGCCCGTGCGGATACGTTCTTTCATACCGCAACTGCTCACCGCTGTCCCGGGACCCGGTGACCGGCTTCCCGTCGACGACGATGTTGCCCCGCTTCTGTGCGTAACGGGCGATGGTCTGACGGCGGTTGGCGGGGTTGTCGTCCAGCGCCTCTGCCTGGAAGATCTGGATGCGGGCGGTGTTCAGCAGCAGCGCGACGAGCAGCAGCAGGCAGAATCCGGCCGCGCGGCGGATGTAGCGGATCACTGGTCGTCCTCCACGACGGGGGCGATGATGCCGGTCTCGACGTGCTCGGGCTGGGGCCGGCGGGCCGAGTCGCTGACCCGGATCAGCAGCGCCACGATGATCCAGTTGGTGACGACGGACGAGCCGCCCTGCGCGAGGAAGGGCATCGCCATGCCGGTCAGCGGGATCAGACCCATCACGCCGCCCGCGATGACGAACACCTGGAGGGCGAGGATCGAGGCGAGGCCGATGGCGAGCAGCCGCCCGAAGGGGTCGCGCAGCGCGAGGCCCGCCCGGTAGCCGCGGGCGACGAGCAGGGCGTACAGCAGGAAGATCGCCGTGAGTCCGGACAGGCCCAGCTCCTCGCCCGCCGTCGCCAGGATGAAGTCCGACTTGGCGGCGAAGCCGATCAGGATGGACTCGCCGGCCCCGAGCCCGGCGCCGAGCATGCCGCCGGCGGCGAAGGCGAAGAGCGACTGGGCGAGCTGGCCGGGGCCCCGGCCGGCGTCGATGGAGGCGAAGGGGTGCAGCCAGTCCTGGACGCGGCTGTGGACGTGCGGTTCGAGCGAGCCGACGACGAAGGCGCCGACCGCCGCGAGGAGCAGGCCGACGGCGATCCAGCCGGTGCGGCCCGTCGCGACGTACAGCAGGATGACGAAGAGTCCGAAGAAGAGCAGCGAGGTGCCGAGGTCGCGCTCCAGGACGAGTACGCCGACACTGAGCAGCCAGATCGCCACGATCGGGCCGAGCACGCGGCCGGTGGGGAGCTGGAGCTTCCAGATCTTGCGGCCGGTGTACGCGAGGGCGTTGCGGTTCGCCGCGAGGTAGGCGGCGAAGAAGACGGCGAGCAGGATCTTCGCGAACTCGCCCGGCTGGAAGGAGAAGCCGCCGACGCGGATCCAGATCTTCGCGCCGTTCACGGCGGGGAAGAAGATCGGCACGGTCATCAGGGCGAGGGCGACGGCGACCGAGATGTAGGCGTACCGCTGGAGCAGGCGGTGGTCACGGAGGAGGATCACGACGCCGATGAAGAGCGCGACACCGAGGGTGGACCAGACGAGCTGGGTGGGCGCGGCCTGGTCTCTCGGCGTCTCCAGGTCGAGGCGGAAGATGAGCACCAGGCCGAGGCCGTTGAGGAGGACCGCGATGGGCAGGAGCAGCGGGTCGGCGTACGGGGCGCGGAAGCGGACGGCGAGGTGGGCGAGGAGCGCGAGCACGCCGAGGCCGGCGCCGTAGCCGGCGGCGTCGGGGGGTACGGCGTCGTTCTTGGTGAGGCCCACGTCGATGTAGCCGTACACGGCGATGAGGACGGCGCCGACGAGGAGCGAGAGTTCGACGCCGCGCCGCCGGGGGAGGCGTACGTCGGGCGGGGGAGCGTCCACCGTCGTTGCGGTCATGTCAGGCAACGTAGCAAGCGAGCGGGCTGTATCTCCGTATATGTCTGCTCACGCCCGAGGAGTTCGAGCGGCGTGGGGCCGAACTCTCCGGGCGCGAGCGGGCCGTGAGCGGGCCGTGGATGGGCCGCACCGACAGCCGGCGCTACGGGTGCGTCAGCACCAGCGCGGGGCGGCGCCGATGTTCGAGATGTAGTGCGCCGAGCCCCAGGCCCAGGTGCCGTTGGTCAGCAGGTACCAGCGGTCGTTGCCCAGCACGTTGCCGCCGCGGGTCTTGCAGAAGATGTGGACGATCGCGCCGTACGGCTTGCTGCCGATGACCCGGCTGCTGCGGGTGGGCTTGTCGCGCAGCAGCAGGCCCGACTTGGCTATGACGCGCCCCTTGTACGAGTGGGAACGCTCGGCGCTGGGCTTCGCGGGGTCCGCTGCGGCGAGCGCGGGGCCCGCGGCGGTCAGGGCGGCGACGGCGCCTGCGGCGACGGACAGGCCGAGCCTGGAGAGCGGAGACCGGGAGAGCAGGGGCATGTTGGCTCCTGACAGGGTGAGAGGCCTTCGCCGCGCGGCGAAGGGCGGCGAGGGATTCCGGTCAGTAACGAACCGGCCCTCGACTCGCCCGATTCACACTAATTTCGACACTCGCTGATCGCAATCCGTCACTCTGTGTGCAGGGGGCCGGGCCGGTTCTGCCTGTCGGGGGCCGCCGAGTCCGCCGGGGCGGTCGGATCCGCCGGGTCTTCGGCGATTTCGGGCAGCCTCAGCGTCGCGAGCGCCCCGCCGTCCGCCGCGTTCGTGAACGTGAGTTCCGCGCCGATGGCCGCCGCCTGGCCCACGGCGATCGTCAGGCCCAGACCGTGCCCCTTGGCTCCGGTGCGCGGCTCGGTCCTGAAGCGCTGCGGGCCGTGCTCGACGAGGTACTCGGGAAAGCCCTCGCCGTGATCGCGCACCGTCACCACGGGCCCGTCCACGGTCAGTACGACCGGTTCGAGGCCGTGCTGGTGGGCGTTGCCGATCAGGTTGCCCAGCACCCGCTCCAGCCGCCGCCGGTCGGTCTCCACGAAGGCGTCCCGTACGATCCGCACCTCCGTCGGCGTCCCGGGCCCGCGCACCGGACCGCGCGCCACGCGCTCGGCGAGCGGGCCGACGCGGTGCACGTCCGGGCTGATCTGCTCACTGCCCGCGTCGAGCCGGGAGATCTCCAGCAGATCCTCGGTCAGCAGCCGCATCGCCCGTACCCGGTCCTGGACGAGCTGCGTCGGCCGGCCGGGCGGCAGCAGTTCCGCGGCCGCGTGCAGGCCGGTCAGCGGGGTACGCAGTTCGTGGGCCACATCGGCGGTGAAACGCTGCTCGCTCTGCAGCTTCTTCTGCAGGGTGGAGGCCATCGCGTCCAGGGCGCCCGCGACGGTGGCCACTTCGTCCTGGGGTCGCGAACGAGATCTGGTACGCGGGTCGTTGACGCGGGCGTCGAGGTCGCCCGCGCTGATCCGGCGCGCCACACCGGCGGTCTGGTGCAGGCGGCGCGTCACGCGGGTGACGGCGAAGACGCCGACGACCAGCGTCGCGGAGATGGCGAGCAGGGACGAACCTACGATGGCCCGGTCCAGGCCCATGATCGTACCGGCGCCCTGGCTGTAGTCGATCTCGGCGGCCATGGCGCGCCGGTCGGCCGGCGCCGCCGCCCACATGGTGGGGTGGCCGTCGTGCTCGCTGACGAGCGTGCCGTGCCGGCCGGACAGGGCGAGGTCGCGCAGTGAGGCGGGCAGTCCCTCCGGGTCGACGCCGGTGTCCGGTGGCAGCGGATCGCCGGCCTCGTACGCCCGCGTGGCCTCCTCCAGTCGGGTGAGCGCCTTCTCGCGGGCCTGGTTGAGCGTCTGGTGCGTCACGGAGACGTGCACGAGCGCGCCGAGGAGCGCCGCGAGCGCGCAGCACATCACGGTGATGAAGGCCGCGGCCTTCCAGGTGAGGCGCGCGGTCCAGGCGGGCAGCTTGGGCCTCATGGGCGGCCGCCGGGTGCGGTGGCCGCCGCTGTGGGGGTGGGGACGGTCGTGTGCGAGTGGGACGGCAGTGTCTCGCCGCTCTCCTTGTCCACCCGCAGGATCTCGTCGCGGGTGGGGAGCATGGCGTGCTGGTGGTCGTCCCAGGACCAGGCTGTCCTGAACTCGTATCCCGGCAGGTTCGACGGCGCCCGGATGATCAGGTCGCGGCCCGCCAGTGCGACGCCGATCACGGCGTCGCTGGTGCCCATGACGCGGGTCAGCCGGCCCTTCTCGGCCAGGTAGCAGCGCACCGCGAGCTGCCCCTTCGGCATGGAGACGCCGATGATCAGTTCATCCTTGTCGTCGCCGGTGAGGTCCCGGTAGTACGCCTTGAGCACGGGGCACGACTTCGGTCGCGTGTCGCACTCCCGGAGCCGGCGGGCCGTCTCCTCGTACATGCCGTCGGGCCCGCTGAGGGCGTCGGGATGCGCGGCCTGCTCGGCCTGTGCGACCGCCACCGGCTGCACCTCCCGCACGTTGTCGCCCGGCACCTTGATCCCGCGGACCGTCTCCGTCTCGCCCTCGCCGTAGTCCACCGGAGGGACCGTGGCGGGCGGCCGGTCGGGCCACAGGCGGGTGGGGCCGATGGCCGTGGGCGTGGGCCCGGCGCTCTCGAGTTCGCCCGCGTCGGCGCAGCCGGACAGTGCCGGCAGTGCCGACAGCGCGGCGGCGGTCAGGAGCAGCAGTGCCGCGCGGGCGGGGCGGTGCGCGCTCAAGGCTCCCCTCTCAGCGGGGCCGAGGTCGTGCGGTCGTCCCGTAGACCTTATGTGCAGGAAAGTGGCATTTCTAGCGCTGTGCGGCAGGGGCGGCTCAGCGCTGATACGGATTCTGTCCGTGCTGGGGCGCCTGCAGGTGCGTCTGGCCGCCGCCCTGCGCCTGCGCGGCCTCCAGCTGCTCCGCCTGCTCCCTGCCCACCTGCTGCTCGGCGCCGCAGAAGGTGCACTGGGTCGTGTACTTCGTGGAGAACGGGAACAGCGGGACGAAGAACAGCGTGAACTTGCTGACGCGCTTCTTGAGCGTGTGTGCGGCGGGATTGCCGCAGTGCCCGCACACCAGGGTGAGTATGGCCAGTTGGTAGAGGTAGCTCTTGCTGCCAAAGATGATCATGGGATGGTCCCCTCCATGCCGTGCCGTGCCGTGATCAGCGCGTGCCCTGTTGTCGAGTCTGCACCAAGCGGGCCGGGAAGGAGCACCGCCCCCGCCGCCCGGGGCCGGGTCCCGCTCAGCGGTCGCCGTAGCGCAGGCGCTGGACCGTGGAGGTCGCGTGACGGCCGACATTCTGGCGTACCTCGGCCAGCAGGCCCGCGCCCACCCGCCGGTACGGCACGTCGCCGAGCCCGATCGCGACGATCCGCTCCTCGCCCTCGTCCGCCACCCCGACCAGGGCCTCCGCCGCCTGCGCCCGCACCGCCGGCCCCAGCGGGCTCGACAGCAGCGGGTCCGCGTCGCCCGGGAGCACCAGCACCAGCGCCCGGGGGTTCCGCGCCGGGCCCGTGTAGCCGACGACAGCCGCGTCACGCGTGTCCGAATGTCGCACCTTCACCCAGTACTTGGCGTCCCGGGGCCGGTAGCGCGACGCCAGGCCCTTGCACACCAGCCCCTCCACCCCCTGGTCCACCAGCGCCTCGTACCAGACCAGCGCCTGCTCGCGGTCGGTCGTCGCCAGTACCCGCTGCACCTGCGGACCCGCCTCCTCCAGCGCGGCGGTGAGCAGCTCCCACCGCTGCTCCAGCGGCAGTTCGCGTACGTCGCGGCCCGGCACGGCCAGGACGTCGAAGGCGACGTACGCCACCACGACCCCGTCCGCCACCCGTGCGGCGTGCGGCCGCATCAGCTGCACGAAGTCGAACGCCCCGCCCGCCCACGCGCACACCTCCCCGTCGAGCACGAGCCCCGCGGGCAGCGCGCCGATCGCGGCCGCGATGTCCGGGAAGTCGAGCGCCATGTTCCGCCCGGAGCGGGACTGGAGGACGGGCGCGGCCGCGCCCCGGCCGCCGCGCGCGAACGCCACGCACCGGAACCCGTCCAGCTTGATGCTGTACTGCACCCCGCCCGCCATCCCGTCTGCCGCCGGGATCTCCGCGGCCGCCCGGGGCCGCATGACGTCGACGGGCGGTACGACCGAGACCACGGCGTTCACCCCGCCGGCAGCGGATGGGCGTGGTCCGGATCGACCAGCGGGCCGAGCAGGTCGCCGTGCCGCTCCAGCCGTACGCCGATGTCCGCCGCCCGGAAGACGAGCCGCGCGGGCCCCGACCGCCCCTTCTCCACCTCGTCCCAGGTCACGGGCGCCGACACGGTCGGCTCCGTCCTCGCCCGGAGGGTGTACGGCGCCGCGGTCGTCTTCGCGGCGGCGTTCTGGCTGAAGTCGACGAAGACCTTCCCGGGGCGCAGCGCACGCGTCATCCGGTGCACGACCAGCTCCCCGAGGGCCTCCTGCGCCTCCAGCGCGAGCCCCTTCGCGTACGCCGACACCTCCGCGGAAGGGGTCGGCTCCAGCGCCGCCAGCAGATGCAGCCCCTTGGAGCCGGAGGTCTTCGCGTACGACTCGATGCCGTCCGCCGCCAGCCGCTCCCGCAGCCACAGCGCGACCTCGCAGCACTCGGCGACGCTCGCCGGCGCGCCGGGGTCTAGGTCGAGGACCAGCCGGTCGGCGATGCCGGGCTCGGGGTCGAGCCATTGCGGCGTATGGAACTCCACCACCAGGTTCGCCGCCCACATCAGCGTCGGCAGGTCCTGGATGACGACCTGCCGCGCCAGCTGGCCCTCGGTGCGCGACACCTCCACCGTCCGCACCCAGTCGGGCGTACCCTGCGGCGGATTCTTGGTGAAGAACAGCTGCCCGTCGGGACCGTCCGGATACCGCAGGAACGAGATGGGCCGGTCGCGCAGATGGGGGAGGAACGCCTCCGCGATCGTGGCGTAGTAGTGCAGCACCTCGCCCTTGGTGGTCCCGGTGGCGGGATAGAGGACCTTGTCCAGATTGCTGAGCGCCAGGCGCCGCCCCTCCACCTCTGTGATAGGCGACATACGATGAGAATCCCACGTATTCATCAATAAGTGCTTCTCAAGGGGGCGAAACGTGCGATCCATCTGGAACGGCGCCATCTCCTTCGGCCTGGTCAGCATCCCGATCAAGCTGGTGAACGCCACCGAGCACCACTCGATCTCGTTCCGCCAGATCCACACCGCCGACGGCGGCCGGATCCGCTACCGGAAGGTCTGCGAGCTCGACGGCGAGGAGATCCCGGCGTCCGAGATCGGCAAGGGGTACGAGGAACCGGGCGGCGGGATCATGCCGATCACGGACGACGACCTGGCCGCGCTCCCGCTGCCCACGGCCAAGACGATCGAGATCGTCGCCTTCGTGCCGGCGGACCGGATCGACCCCCTCCAGATGGACGCGGCGTACTACCTGTCCGCGAGCGGTGTGCCCGCCGCAAAGCCGTACGTCCTGCTGCGCGAGGCACTCAAGCGCAGCGACAAGGTGGCCGTCGCCAAGTTCGCGCTGCGCGGCCGTGAGCGGCTCGGCATGTTGCGCGTCGTGGACGACGCCATCGTGATGCACGGTCTGCTCTGGCCCGACGAGGTACGCGAACCCGAGGGCGTCGCACCGGAGACGAACGTGACGGTCCGCGACGCCGAACTCGACCTGGCCGACGCCCTGATGAACACCCTGGGGGACGTGGATCTCGAATCGCTCCACGACGACTACCGCGAGGCGGTCGAGGAGATGATCGCCGCCAAGGCCTCCGGTGGCGAGCTCCCGGTGGAGTCGGCGCCGACGGCGGGTGGCGGCCGGGTGATCGACCTGATGGCGGCGCTGGAGAAGAGCGTGCGGGCGGCGAAGGAGTCGCGCGGCGAGGGCGAGAGTGAGGGCGGGGGCGAAGCGGTCGCCGAGGTCACGCAGATGGCGAGGGGCAAGGACAGGGGCAAGGCGGCGGCGTCCGCCGCGGATGCGAAGAAGAGGCCGGCCGCGAAGAAGGCGACTGCGGCGAAGAAGGCGGCTGCGGCGAGGAAGACGGCGTCGCCGAAGAAGGGCGCGGAGACCAAGAAGACCACCTCGGCGCGGAAGCAGTCCGCCGGGGAGAAGCAGGCGCGGGCGTCCACGGCGAAGAAGGCCACCGCCAAGAAGGCGGCTCAGAGGAAGCGCACGTCAGCCTGACAGCGGACCGCCGTCAGCGTTCCTCCGCCCCCCGCACCCGCGTTGGCGACGTATACCGCGACTTTTCACAGTGCCGTCACCACCTCTTCCTTTCCAGCGGGTCCTCTTGGAACATTCTGATCGCTTCTGACTCCTCACACCCCAAGAGGCCCCACACTCATGCCAGAACTCAATAGGCGCCGCTTCCTCCAGATCGCCGGAGCGACCGCGGGCTTCGCAGCCCTGTCGAGCAGCATCGACCGAGCGGCCGCCATCCCCGCCAACCGCGTCTCCGGAACGATCCAGGACGTCGACCACATCGTCGTCCTGATGCAGGAGAATCGCTCCTTCGACCACTACTTCGGCGCGATGAAGGGCGTACGGGGCTTCGGAGACCCGCGCCCGGTGACGCTGCCCAGCGGGAAGCCGGTCTGGCACCAGGCGGACGCCAACAAGAAGGAGACACTGCCGTTCCACCCGACGGCCGACGACCTGGGCATGCAGTTCCTCCAGGGCCTGAACCACGACTGGGCGGGCGGCCACAAGGCGATCAACAAGGGCAAGTACGACCAGTGGGTGCCCGCGAAGACGCCGACGACGATGGCGTACCTGACGCGTGAGGACATCCCCTTCCACTACGCCCTCGCCGACAGGTTCACCGTCTGCGACGCGTACCACTGCTCGTTCATCGGAGCCACCGACCCGAACCGCTACTACATGTGGACGGGTCACACCGGCAACGACGGCGCAGGCGGCGGCCCCGTCCTCGGCAACGAGGAGTCGGGGTACGGCTGGACGACGTACCCGGAGCGGCTGGAGAAGGCCGGGGTGTCCTGGAAGATCTACCAGGACACCGGGGACGGCCTGGACGCCGCCGGTCACTGGGGCTGGATAAGCGACGCCTACCGGGGCAACTACGGCGACAACTCGCTCCTCTACTTCAACCAGTACCGCAACGCCAAGCCCGGCGACCCGCTGTACGACAAGGCCCGCACCGGAACCAGCGTCAAGAACGGGGACGGCTACTTCGACGACCTCAAGGCCGACGTGCAGGCCGGCAACCTCCCGCAGATCTCCTGGATCGCGGCTCCGGAAGCCTTCACCGAGCACTCCAACTTCCCCTCGAACTACGGCGCCTGGTACATCGCCCAGGTGCTGGACGCGCTGACGTCCAACCCCGAGGTGTGGAGCAGGACGGCCCTGTTCATCACGTACGACGAGAACGACGGCTTCTTCGACCACGTCGTGCCGCCGTACCCGCCGGCCTCCGCCGCGCAGGGCAAGTCCACCGTCGACACCGCCACCGAGCTCTACGCGGGCGGCACGTCGTACGCGGCGGGCAACTACGGCCTCGGCCCGCGCGTCCCGATGCTCGTCGTCTCCCCCTGGAGCACCGGCGGTTACGTCTGCTCCGAGGTCTTCGACCACACCTCGATCATCCGGTTCATGGAACGCCGCTTCGGTGTGAACGAGCCCAACATCTCCCCGTGGCGGCGCGCCATCTGCGGCGACCTCACCTCGGCCTTCGACTTCGCCGCTCCCGACGCGCAGCCCGCCGAGCTGCCCGACACCGCCGCGTACGAGCCGCCGGACCACGAGCGCCACCCCGACTACCGGCCCACCCCGCCCGCCGTCGGCAGCCTGCCCAAGCAGGAGCCGGGCGCGCGCCCGGCCCGTGCGCTGCCGTACGCCCCGTACGTGGACGGCGCAGTCAATACCGGCGACGGCCGGATCGCCCTGACCTTCAGCCCGGGCGCGGCGGCCGGGGCGCAGTTCTACGTCACGTCGGCCAACCGCACCGACGCCCCGTGGACGTACACCGCCGAGGCCGGCAAGAAGATCTCCGACACCTGGAACTCGGCGTACTCCAAGGGCACCCACCACCTCACGGTCCACGGCCCGAACGGCTTCCTGCGCGCCTTCAAGAGCCCCGACAGGACCGCGTGCCCCGAGGCGACGGCCCGCCACAACGCGACCACCGGAAACCTCGACCTGACGCTGACCAACCCCACAGGCAAGGACGCTCACCTCACCGTCGCCAACGCCTACGGCGGCCGGCCGCAGACGTTCACGGTGCGCGCGGGCGCCACGGTGACGCACACGGTGGACCTGCGCGCCACCAAGCGCTGGTACGACGTGTCCGTCGTCTCCGACACGAACACCACCTTCCTGCGCCGTTTCGCGGGCCATGTGGAAACCGGCGCGTCCGGCGTGAGCGACCCGGCCACCCGCACCGCCTGACGGAGACCGAGGGTAGGGCCGGCCATACCCCAGCCCTCCGTCTGGTGGGCTGGGTACGGCCCGCCCCGGCTTCTACGGTGGGGGCCATGCGACCGATCAACGCGTGGCAGGCCCTCGCCCGGCCCGGCTACCTGCGGACGCGCTGCTGGCGGCGGTCGCCGACCACACCCCGGACATCGTGGTCACCGACGTACGGATGCCGCCGGGCTTCCAGGACGAGGGCCTGCACGCGGCCGTGAAGCTCCGCGAGGCGCAGCCGTCGCCGCCGGTCCTGGTGCTCAGTCAGTACGTCCAGCGCACGTACGCCTCCGAGCTGCTCGACTCCGGCGACGGCACCGGCATCGGCTACTTGCTCAAGGACCGGGTCGGCCAGGTCGAGGAGTTCGCGACGGCCCTTCAGGAGGTCGCCGTCGGCGGCACGGTCGTCGACCCGGAGGTGGTGCGCCAGCTCCTGCGCCGCCGCCGCGACCCCCTGGAGCGCCTGACACCCCGCGAACGCGAGGTGCCGGCGCTGGTGGCGGAGGGCAGGTCCAACGCGGCGGTCGCCCGTCAACTGGTGGTGTCCGAGGCGGCGGTGGGCAAGCGCATCGGCAGCATCCTCGCCAAACTGGACCTGCCGCCGGCCGACGAAACGCACCGCCGGGTGCTGGCGGTGCTCACGTTCCTGCGCTCCTGATCGCCGGCAGGGCCTTCACCGCGGGCCGTGCCGGCCGCGCCTGCTGTATCTGCTGCACCGTCTGACCGACGAGCGGCTGTAGCGGCTATACCGGTCGGAGAGCGGCCGTACGGCGCTCGGCGATGTACGCAATCATCGCGGGATCGTTGCCCACGGCCACAGGGTGGCCCACGCAGTCGAGCATCGGCAGGTCGGACGCGTGGTCGCCGTACCCGTAGCAGTCCGCCGGATCGATCCACGGGCGCGCCTCCAGCAGCTCGCGCACGGCGTCCGCCTTCGCGGCTCCGATCATCGGCTTCTCGACCTCGCCCGTGTAGCGGCCGCCGCTGACCAGGGGACGGGTGCACAGCAGGTGATGGGCCCCGACCTCCTCCGTCACGGGAGTGAGTACGGCCGCGAACGACCCGGAGACCAGGACGATCTCCGCCCCCGCGGCCCGGTGCGCGCGCAGGGCTTCACGCGTGCTCTCGATGAAGAGTCCGGCCGCGTTCCGTTCGGCGTACCAGCGGGCCCCGAGATCGTGGGTCTCCGCGACGGAATCGCCGGCGAACAGGGAGTAGTACTGCCGGTTGATCTCCTCGCGCGGGACGCCCTCGTCCGCCTTCTGCTGGAGCTCGGCCCGGATGCGGGCGTACTCGGTGGCGCCGTACGGGCCGTGCTCGGCCACCAGCTGGAACCTCAGGAACTCGAACATGCTCTTGCAGTTGATGAGGGTCTCGTCCACGTCGGCGAAGACCAGGTACGGGGGAGTGGGCATCGCCGCACTCTCCTTTCACATGGAATAAATTTACTGTTGCAACGTTTGCTGTGGTCCGTTTGCTGTGGTCCGAGCTGGGGCCCGGGCCGCGGCACGACGCGAAGGCGTGTCCGCGATCCGGGACCCGGGCGTAAAGCGGTGTCGCCGAAGGTTTCGAGAAAGCGTTCAATGCTTGTCCGCGCACCGTAGCCGCGCTCGAAGAAAAGGTTTGTCGACCTGTCTTCGAAAAGGCGGTAAGCATTCATTCTTTCGCTACTTTCGCTCGATCAGCGCCGCATGAGCGCCGCGCCGGTGGCCATGCCCCCGCCGAAGGCGAGCAGCAGGACCAACTCGCCCTCGGGGATGGCGTCCTGGCGCAATGCGTGGTCCAGGGTGATCGGCACCGAGGCCGACGCCGTGTTTCCGTAGCGGTCGATGGTGCGATGGACCGTGACGTCCTCGGCGAGCCCCAGCGACGGCACGAGCGCGTCGAGCATCACGCCGTTCGCCTGGTGCGCGACAAGATGGCGTACCTGCCGACCGTCCACATCGTGGTCGGCGAGGAAGCCCTTGACCGCGAGGGGGACTTCGGACATCACGAAGTCGCGCACTCCGCCGCCGTCCATGCGGAAGGCGTCGCCGGGCTCCATGTGGATCAGGTGCCCCAGCTGACCGTGGCTGCGCAGCTGGGTCGCGAGGACCGCCCCGCGCCCGCTGTCCGGGTCCGGGCCGATGACGGCCGCGCCGGCGCCGTCGCCGAACAGGACCACCGTGCGGTGGTCGGTCCGGTCCAGGATGCGCGAGTAGATGTCGGCCCCGATGACCAGGGCGTACCTGCCGGCGTCACCGGTGGCGAGCATGCCGCGGGCGGTGGCCAGCGCGAACAGGAAGCCCGTGCACACACCGTTGACGTCGAGCGCGGCCGCTCCGGTCGCACCGAGCGCTGCCTGCACCGCGGTCGCGGTGGGCGGCTGCGGCCGGTCGGGCGTCGAGGTGGCCAGCACGATGAGGCCGAGTTGCTCGGGCTCGATGCCGGCCCGCTCGAGGGCCTGACGCCCGGCCGCGACGGCGGCGTCCGCGGTGGTCGTGCCCGGGTCGGCCCAGCGGCGCTCGACGACCCCCGTCTTGCGGGTGATCCACTCGCTCGGACCGCCCGTCTGCGCGACGCTCTCCGCGTTGGTCACCACCCGCTCGGGCACCCAGGCCCCGGTGCTGATCAGTGCGGTCATCGCGACTGCTCCTGCTCCAGGGCGCGCGAGGCGACGGGCATCAGATTGGTGAGCAGCGCGACCAGGGTTCCGATCATCAGCAGGGTGAAGTGCACCTGCTGTACAGGGCCGAGGTGCAGCCAGTACCCGAAGTACAGCCCGCTGATGAGGAAGCCGGCGAAGAGCAGCAGGAACGGCACGAGGGAGTGGTTGACCTGGCGTACGTACGCGAAGAGGCCGAGCGAGGGGGAGCGCAGCACGCGTATGCCGGTGGCGACCGCCCGCCACATCATGGCGACCGTGCCGAGCTGGTAGACGATCACGGCGATGAGCGCCGGGGCGGCGAGGCTGTTGGGCAGCGCACGCGCCTCAAGGCCGTTGCCGCGGACCGGGTCGTCGACGAGTGCCTTCATGTTCATGGTGGCCTGGAGCAGCGCCTTGTTCGTACCGAAGTCGGTGATGTTGTTGATCGCGATGAGCGTCAGCCAGGCGGTGACGCCGGCCAGTAGCACCACGGTGAGCAGGAGCAGTCCGCTGCGGCTGTGCGCCGGGGCGGTGCTCTGCTCTTCGCTTCGTCTGAGGGTGGTCGAACTCATGGTGGACTTCCGTTCTTCGGGGCCGTGCGGGTCGGGCGGGCAGGCCGTGCGGGTCGGGCCGTGATGGTCCGGCCGTGCCTGTCAGGCCGTGCGGGCGGCGGCCGGCTCGGGCGCCGCGCCGTTGAGTACGTTCGCCACCGCGGTGGCGGCCAGGCGGTGTTCCTTGGGGCCGAGGCGGTCGGCGTCGTACGCGGTGAACTTGATGCGGGAGTGCGCCGCGCGGCTGCCCGCCTGGTGCAGTTCCAGGTCGACGGTGAACTTCAGGCGCGCCGGGTCGCTGGTCTCGGACTCGACGACCGTGCAGGTGATGTCCGCGTCGAGCGGGAACAGGAAGCTGTCGAAGCTGATGTCCATGCCGTGCCAGATGTAGTAGTGGCGGAGTTCCGGCCACTGCGCGGCGACGAACTTCTCGCAGAAGGCGATGAACATCTGGCGGAACGCCTCGATGGCGACCATGCCCTGGACGTGCTCACCGGTCTGGTGGTCGAGCAGCAGCTCGTTGTCGGAGTGCAGCCGGAGCGTGGCGCGGTAGGTGTCCTCGCCCTGCTGCTGGAGACCGGCGAGCAGGACGTTGACCTCGCGGTTCTTGTGCGCTTCGGCCCGCGGTACTACGACGGGGCTGTTGGGCTGGGTGAGGATCTTGCGGGACAGGCCGGCTCTCTCGAGCGCGGTCCGTACGTACTCGCGGTCGAAGTCGTCGACGCCCTGCCCCTCCCAGAGCAGGAGCGGGGTCGCGAGATCGTCGTACACGCCGGAGGTCACGGCGGACACGAAGCCGCTGACGGTGCGTACGGCCTCGTGCTTGGCGAAGGAGCTGAAGCGGTCCCCGACGATGCAGACGCTTTTCAGAAGGTGCTCGGACATGGGTCCTCCGAAGGATTCGGGTGATTCCGGCCGTGCGGATGCGTTGCGGCACGGCACGGCCGGCGCACGAAGGTGAGCAGAGGGTGATGAAGGTGATCAGGGTGATGAGGAGTTGGCCGCGCGAGATCGTGGGCGCGTCAATGGGCCCGTACGTGCGTCGGCCTGGGAACTCGCCGGTCTTTCCGGACTCGCCGAAATCGCGAGTAAACGGAGTGGTCAACTCCGATTACTGCGCGGCGAGTTCGTGCCGGAGAGAGATGATGTGTACGATTTGAGAGGTCACCGGCGGTCTATGACCACAGCGAGGGTCTATGACCTGGGCGGGCGGTGAATCAACGCGCCAATACGTCGGTGACGGCAACACTCAGTACACAAGAAATACATATTTCCCCCCGGCGATATGCTTACGCGTTCCCCCGCCGCGAGGCCATTTCCTTCAGCCCCGCGACAGGTTGAACACTGCCAAACATCTAGTTGGTTGACAACCTCCCTCAGGGTGACCCACGCCACACGCTTTGCGAATGCTAGTAAGTTGGTTGCTACTTCACCGATTCTGAGGCGGCTCTGCTTCCGCCCGGCGCCTGCTCGCGGCCCGCGCCGCTGACCGCCACCCGCCCGGCCAGCTCGACCACGCACGCGCGGACGACCGACCCCAAGTCCCCTTCCTCGACGCGCGATCCGACGATGAGGCGCGTCAGCTGGGGTACGGCGCTAGGCCAGGCGGCCAGTCCGATCAGCGACAGCAGCATCACGGCGGCCTCCGGTCCCGACGCGATGCCCAGCCGGTCGGCCAGCGCGTCCACCTTCAGCGCGTAACGCTCCGCGCGGTCCTTCTCGCCGGAGACCGCCGGCTCGCGCTGGTGCAGGGCCTCCCACAGGAGCAGCCGCAGCAGCTCCGGCCGCTCGCGGTGGAAGTCGTACACCGAACCCACCCACTGCGCGACGTCGTCGCCGGGCTTGCCCACGGCTTCGGTGAGCTCGTCCATGGCGGCGCCGACCGTGGCCGCGAACAGGCCCTCCTTGCTGCCGAAGTGGCCGTAGACCCGCTCCTTGTTGACCCCGGCGAGCTCGGCGATGCGGTCGACCCGGGCCCCCGCCACGCCCAGGGCTGCGAACTCCTGGCGAGCCGCCCCCAAAAGCTTCTGCTTCGTCACTGCTGTGTCTCTAGCCATGGGCCCAGATTACCCAACCAAGTAGTTGGGACTCGTTGACATCCAACTGGTTGGTTGGTTTTATGTCGCCATGACCACCGACTCGACCGTCACGCCTGCGGCGAAGCCGCTCCGCGAGACCAAGCCGGCCAGGGCCACGCCCTCGCCCCGACCCGAGCCCGCATCCGGTGCCGCACCCGGTGCAGCGCCCGAGCCCGCGTCCTTCGTGAGGACCGTGCCGGCCCTGTGCGCGGTGGGCGTCCTGATCGTCGGCCAGCTCTACACCGTCCTGCCCGTCCTCGGCCTGCTCGCCGACTCGTGGTCCACGACCGCGGCCGCCGCGGGCTGGACCACGACCGCCTTCGGTTTCGGGTACGCCGCCGGATTCCTCTTCTCCGGCCCGCTCTCGGACCGCTTCGGACGCCGGAAGCTGATCGTCCTCGGCCTGTTCCTCACCGCGCTCACCACGGCCGCCGTCGCCGCCGCGCCGAACCTGGCGGTGGGCTGCACCATCCGCGTCGTACAGGGACTGAGCGCGGCCACCTTCGCGCCGCCCGCCTTCGCGTACATCGCCGAGCGCATCGAACCGAGCCGACGCGTGGCCGCCATGACCTGGCTGACCAGCTCGTTCCTCTCCGCGGGCGTGCTCGGCCAGGTGTACTCGCAGTCGGTCGCCGACGCGGCCGGCTGGCGGACGGTCTTCCTCATCTGCGCGCTCGGCATGATCGGCGGCGCCCTGCTGCTGCGCGCCGTGCTGGACGAGGACCGAATCTCGGCCACCGGCTCCTCCCTCGACGCCTACCGGGCGATGGCGCGACTCCTCACCAAGCCGTCCCTCGCCCTTCTCCTCCTGACCACGGTCACGCTGCTGTGCGGCTTCGTCGCGGTGTACACGGGCCTGCAGGTGGCCGGCCCCGACAGCCTCGCCGGCAACCCGGACACGATGCTCCTGCTGCGCGCCAGTTCGCTCCCCGCCATGGTTCTCGTGCCGCTGGTCACGCCGTTCCTCGTACGGCTGCCGGCCGTGAACCGGGTGGTCGGCGCACTGCTGCTCGCCGCCGTGGTGAGCGCGGGATCGGCGCTGCTCTCGAGCGGGGGCGACATCAACGTCGTACTGCTGGCCGCGCTGCTGTTCGTCTTCGTCTTCGGAATCTCGGTGACGGCGCCCGCGCTGGTCGAGGCCATCGGCTCCCAGGCGGGTCCGGCGCGGGGCGCGGCGGTCGCCCTCTACACCTTCGCCCTGTTCATCGGCGCCAGCGTGGGACCGCAGCTCGCGACGGCCGCGGGTGACTACTCGACCGTGTTCACGGTGATCGCCGGGGTGCTGGGCACGGGCGCGCTGCTGGCCGCCCTGGGCCACCGCGTACGCCGCTGACCCCCTGATCCGCACCACCAGGCGCATTTCACGGAAGGAGCGATCAAGCCATGCGATACCGCATCCTCACGGCGGCTCTGGCCCTCGGCGGAGCCTGCGTACTCGGCACGGCGGTGCTGGTGACGGCCGACGACAGCGACCCGAGCCCGGCAGCCGCCACTCCCACCACCACCTACTCGACCGCCCCGAAGGAGAAGAACGTGAAGCCGGTAGCCAAGGGCAGCGACAAGGCCAAGGCCGCCACGAAGCAGTCGCAGGCGGCCCTGGAACAGGCGGGCCTCTCGATCCCGGCGGGCTGGCACCCGGCCCAGATCCGCGACGAGTACCACGAGGACCGGTCCGTCACCGTGGTCCGCTACGAGCAGGACACCACCCGCGAACTCGGCGGCGAGCACATCACCACCGTCGTCGACGCGAAGGGCACGCTGTACGGCTACACGCGGATGACGGTGGCCGGCGCCAGGACGCCGGTCCCCGCCGAGGACAAGGCGCAGGAGACGGCGTTCAACTGGCTGAAGGGTTTCGCTCCGGACCACGCGGACGGCCTGTCGGTCCAGTGGGTGGACAAGCACGACGAAGAGATCCGCGACAAGGCGGGCGCCGCACACACGGTCTCCGGCGCCAAGGTGAAGACCCACCACAAGAACGGCCTGTACACCTGGATGATCGTCGACGGGAACGGCGAGATCGTCACGTACGAACGGGACATCCGGTGGGACGGGGCGGCGAACCGGCGCGCCACCCAGATGTGGCTGCACGACAAGTGGATCGCGGCGCGCGAAGGCAGTGGCCCCCAGCCGGCCGCTCCCTACGCCGCGGCCTGAAGCCCAGTCCCCACCACCCGAAAGGCGAAGCCATGACCACGACCACCACCACGCCCTCGCAGACGGGCCCCTCCACCACCGGACCGCACTGCTACTGCGGCTGCGAGACAGCGCTCTGGTCCATGCCGGAAGACGCGGCGGACCACTGGCAGTGCACGGGCACCCGGTAACCGCCCACCCCAACACCCCCGGCGGACAGGCACGCTGACCACAGACGGCCAGGCGAACCAGACCCCCCAGACCTGGGTGGCACACCCCTTCGCATCCCTCCCCACCACGGGGTTGCGGGGAGCCCCACCCACCCGAGCTGGGCGCCGCCCCTCCCCCGGGCGACCCCCAGAACCCGGCCCCGGCCGGCCTTCAACCCCCCGCAAGGCCAGGCCGGGGCCGGCTCATACCCCCACGGCACCCGAAGACCCCGCCCTCACCAAAACAACGCTGAGGGCGGGGTCTTCGGCGTACCTCCTGCGCGTCAGCCACGCGTACAACGCGTGCTGGAGGGAGTGCGGTCGCTGGCCGCTGGCATCACTCGTCTGGTGCGCTTCATGTGCGCATTACGCGGACGATGTCCAGAATCGACCCACGATGTGTTGCGTCTTCTTCCATAAGGGGTGAAAGGCCATGCCGACGTATGTCACGTTGCTGAACTGGACCGATCAGGGGATCCGAGGCTACAAGGACACCCCGCAGCGTGCCGAGGCCTTCGCCGCAGCGGCACAGAAGCTCGGGGCGAAGCTCCTGAACATCTACTGGACCGTCGGTTCGTACGACCTCGTGGCCGTCGTGGAGGCGCCCGACGACGAGACCGCCACGGCGATACTCCTGCAGGTCGGCGGGTTGGGCAACGTCCGTACCACGACCCTGCGGGCCTTCGGCCGGGAGGAGATGGACCGCATCATCGCCAAGGCCACTGGCTGAGGACGCCCCTCAACCCGTCCACGAAGAGTCCACAGGGCTCGTCATAACGGCTACTTCGGGTGGCTTACGGCTGCGCATACGCGAAGACCCCGTTCTCAGCGAAAGTGCTGATGGCGGGGTCTTTGGGCACTTCCTGCGAAGTGCCCCCGGCAGGATTCGAACCTGCGCACACGGCTCCGGAGGCCGTTGCTCTATCCCCTGAGCTACGGGGGCGTACCGCCGTGGTTAAGCGGCGACGGGTTGAACACTACCAGCTCCGGGCGGGTGTCCATGAACAGGTTTTGTGAGCCCGGGTGCGGTGCCGCACCAGGTCCGTCGGGTGAGCGGCCGTGCCTCGCGCGCCGCGTGCTCAGTCGGGTTGGCCGCCCTCGGGACGTAAGACGTGGCGGCCGTCGTCGTCGCCGTCCCCCTCCCGGGGTGGAAGTCGGCAAAAGCCGGACGCGGTGGTGGGGGGCGACCTACTCTCGAGTTGTGCCAGGCGTGTCCGGCCGCGTGCTTGTTGTGGACGACAACAAGGTCATCCGGCAGCTGATCAGGGTCAACCTCGAGCTGGAGGGCTTCGAGGTGGTGACCGCGGCCGACGGTGCCGAGGCACTGGACATCGTTCACCGGGTCTGCCCCGATGTCGTGACGCTGGACGTCGTCATGCCGCGACTCGACGGGCTGCTTACGGCCGCCCGCCTCCGGGACGATCCCCGCACCAGTCATCTGCCCCTCGCGATCATCAGTGCCTGCACCCAGCACGAGGTGGAGAGCGGCCTCGCCGCAGGCGTCGACGCCTTCCTCTCCAAGCCCTTCGAGCCCACCGAGCTGGTCAAGCTCGTACGGCAGTTGATGCACCAGGAGGGCCCGCCGTCCGCCGACGGCAGACATGAAGCCGGGCGGGCGGGGCGTACGGTCGGCTGAGCCCCGGGCCATGCCCCAGGCCCGCCACCGGCCCCCCGCCCCGGCGCCCTGCCTCCGGTGGCCGAGGTGAGTCAGTGCCGCCTGTAGTGCCCGCATAGCGAAACCGGTTCGCGTTGCGACCCCCCTCCTCCCATACGCTTGTCCCGTGACCCCCGCAGAGCTCTCCCGTTCCGTGCTGCGCGCCGTGCGTCGCGCCGTGGACGAGGACGTGCTGCGGGCGCCGGTGCCGGAGCGCGCAGTCGTCGAGCGGCCGCGGCCCGGCGGCCGTGGCGACTACGCCACCAGCGTCGCCCTCAAGCTCGCCGGCCCCGCCGGCCGCCCCGCCCGCGAGGTCGCCGAGATCCTCCGCGCCCGGCTCCTCGACGAGAGAGCGATCGTCGACGTCGAGGTCACCGGGCCCGGATTCCTGAATTTCACACTGGCGCAGGACGCGCAGGCCTCCGTTGTACGAACCGTCCTCGCCCAGGGGCACAGGTACGGGCACGGAGACGCGCTCACGGGCGACCTCGTCCGGGTCGGGCGCGGGCCCCTCGCCGACGCCGTCGCCCGTCTGGCGCACGCGATGGGTGGGAGCGTCGTTCGTGCGGGAGTCACGGGAGTCACGGGAGTCACGGGAGTCGCCGGAGTCACGGTTGTGACAGGAGCCGCCGGAATGGCGGAAGCGCCGGACATGAGCGACGACGCGGACGACGCGGACGACGCCGACGACGCGCGCCATGCCCCCCTTGTCGCCCGCCTCGGGCACGACGCCGCCACCTGGTGGCTGATCTGGCCCACCGCCACCCCCGCCCCCGAAGGCCTCCTCGTGCAGCGCGAGGCCAACCCCCTCTTCCGGGTCCGGTACGCCCACGCCCGCGCCCGTGCCCTCGTGCGCAACGCCTCCCGGCTCGGCTTCGCGCCGGAGTGGGTCGAGGGAGACAAGGGCGACGAAGGACGTCAGCGACGCGAGGGATGCCAGGGATGCGAGGGATGCCAGGGATGCGAGGGACGCCAGCGACGCGAGGGATGCGAGGGACGTCAGCGACGCGAGGGACACGACGGTGCCGCGGGACACGAGCGGCATGACGCCGTCCTGCCGCGCCTCCTCGCCGACTACCCCGCCGTGCTCGAAGCCGCCGCCCGCCATCGCGCGCCCGACCGGCTCGCCCGGCACCTGGACATGGTCGCGGAGGGCTTCTTCCGCTTCCACGACACACACCCCGTCCTGCCTCTCGGCGACGAGAAACCCTCGGTCGCCCACCGTTCCCGGCTGGCCCTCGCCGAGGCCACCGCAACGGTGCTCGCCGGCGGCCTGTCCTTGCTCGGCATCAGCGCACCCGAACATCTGTGAGAGAGACAGAAGGACCATGAGCCGTTCCGCACACCCCGCCGGGCCCCGTCACGCCGATGTCTACCCCGAGGGCCACTACACCGCTCCGGCCGCCGACCTCAACCTTCTCGACGAGAAGGTCTGGGCGCGGACCGTCCGGCGGGACGACGCCGGTGTCGTCACTGTCGGCGGCATCGAAGTGAGCCGCCTGGCAGAGGAGTTCGGCACCCCCGCCTACTTCCTCGACGAGACCGACTTCCGCGCCCGCTGCCGGGCCTGGGCCGACGCGTTCGGGCCGGACGCCGACGTGTTCTACGCCGGCAAGGCGTTCCTGTCCCGGGCCGTCGTCCGCTGGCTGCGGGAGGAAGGGCTCAACCTCGACGTCTGCTCCGGTGGGGAGCTGACCACCGCGCTCGACGCCGGCATGCCCGCCGAGCGCATCGCCTTCCACGGCAACAACAAGTCGGTCGAGGAGATCGAAAGGGCCGTACGCCTCGGCGTCGGGCGGATCGTCCTCGACTCCTTCCAGGAGATCGTCCGCGTCGCCCACATCGCGCAGAGCATGGGCAAGCGGCAGCGCGTTCAGATTCGCGTGACCGTAGGGGTAGAGGCCCACACGCACGAGTTCATCGCCACCGCCCACGAGGACCAGAAGTTCGGGATCGCGCTCGCGGACGGACAGGCCGCGGAAGCGGTACGACGGGCCCTGCGGCTCGACGGGCTCGAGCTCATCGGCATCCACTCGCACATCGGCTCGCAGATCTTCGACATGGCCGGCTTCGAGGTGTCCGCGCGGCGCGTGGTGCAGCTGCTCGCCGAGGTACGTGACGAGCACGGCGTCGAGCTGCCCGAGATCGACCTCGGCGGCGGCCTCGGCATCGCGTACACCTCCGAGGACGACCCGAGCGAGCCACACGAGATCGCCAAGGCGCTCACCGAGATCGTCACCCGCGAGTGCGAGTCCGCCGGGCTCACCACGCCCCGTATCTCCGTCGAGCCCGGACGCGCCATCGTCGGCCCCACGGCCTTCACGCTCTACGAGGTCGGCACGATCAAGCCGCTGGAGGGTCTGCGGACGTACGTGAGCGTGGACGGCGGCATGTCGGACAACATCCGCACCGCCCTGTACGACGCCGAGTACAGCGTGGCGCTCGTGTCGCGGACCTCGGACGCCGAGCCGATGCTCGTCCGCGTCGTCGGCAAGCACTGCGAGAGCGGTGACATCGTGGTGCGCGACGCCTTCCTGCCCGCCGACCTGGCGCCCGGTGACCTCATCGCCGTGCCCGCGACCGGCGCTTACTGCCGCTCCATGGCCAGCAACTACAACCACTCGCTGCGCCCGCCCGTCGTGGCCGTGAATGATGGTGAGGCACGCGTGATTGTCCGGCGGGAGACGGAGGAAGATCTCCTGCGTCTCGATGTCGGCTGATGAAATAGACGTCTCGCAATCTGGACCGGGGGCAGAAACTCCCGTCCGGTGAGTGAGACTGGTTCACACTCAAGCAAGAAAGAAACGAGGTCGGATGATGCGTACGCGTCCGCTGAAGGTGGCGCTGCTGGGCTGTGGTGTGGTCGGCTCAGAGGTGGCGCGCATCATGACGACGCACGCCGACGACCTCGCCGCCCGCATCGGGGCCCCGGTCGAGCTGGCCGGGGTCGCCGTACGGCGACCCTCCAAGGTCCGCGAGGGCATCGACCCCGCTCTGGTCACGACCGACGCCACCGCCCTGGTCAAACGGGGCGACATCGACGTCGTCATCGAGGTCATCGGCGGCATCGAACCGGCCCGCACCCTGATCACCACGGCGTTCGAGCACGGCGCCTCCGTCGTCTCCGCGAACAAGGCGCTCCTCGCCGAGGACGGCGCCGCCCTGCACGCCGCCGCCGAGGAGCACGGGCGGGATCTGTACTACGAGGCCGCTGTGGCGGGTGCGATTCCGCTGGTACGGCCGCTGCGCGAGTCCCTCGCCGGGGACAAGGTCAACCGGGTGCTCGGTATCGTCAACGGCACGACGAACTTCATCCTCGACAAGATGGACACGAGCGGAGCCGGTTACTCCGAGGCGCTCGACGAGGCCACCGCCCTCGGGTACGCCGAGGCCGACCCCACCGCCGACGTCGAGGGCTTCGACGCCGCCGCGAAAGCCGCCATCCTGGCCGGGATCGCCTTCCACACCCGGGTGCGGATCGGCGACGTACACCGTGAGGGTCTGACCGAGGTCACCGCGGCGGACATCGCCTCCGCCAAGCGCATGGGCTGCACGGTCAAGCTGCTCGCCATTTGCGAGCGCGCCGCCGACGGCAAGTCCGTCACCGCGCGCGTGCACCCGGCGATGATCCCGCTGACCCACCCGCTGGCCTCGGTCCGCGAGGCGTACAACGCGGTCTTCATCGAGGCCGAGGCGGCCGGGCAGCTGATGTTCTACGGTCCGGGCGCCGGCGGCGCTCCGACCGCCTCCGCCGTACTCGGCGACCTCGTGGCCGTCTGCCGGAACCTGGTCGCCGAGACCACCGGACCCGGCGAGTCCGCGTACACCCAGCTTCCTGTCAGCTCCATGGGGGAGGTCGTCACGCGGTACCACATCAGCCTCGATGTGGCCGACAAACCGGGTGTTCTCGCCCAGGTCGCGACGGTCTTCGCCGAGCACGGAGTCTCCATCGACACCGTGCGCCAGCAGAGCCGGCAGGACGGAGTCGGCGAGGCATCCCTCGTCGTCGTCACCCACCGCGCGCCCGACGCCGCCCTTTCGGGGACCGTCGAGGCGCTGCGCAAGCTCGACACCGTGCGCGGTGTCGCCAGCATCATGCGTGTTGAAGGGGAGTAAGGACCCAATGACCAGCATCGGCACCCACCAGTGGCGCGGCATCATCGAGGAGTACCGGGACCGTCTTCCGGTGACGCAGACGACGCCCGTCGTCACGCTCGGCGAGGGTGGCACGCCGCTCGTACTGGCGCAGGTCCTCTCCGAGCGCACGGGCTGCGAGGTGTACCTCAAGGTCGAGGGCGCCAACCCGACCGGGTCCTTCAAGGACCGCGGCATGACCATGGCGATCACCCGTGCCAAGGAGGAGGGCGCGAAGGCCGTCATCTGCGCCTCCACCGGCAACACGTCGGCCTCGGCCGCCGCCTACGCGGTACGTGCCGGGATGGTCTGCGCCGTCCTCGTGCCGCAGGGCAAGATCGCGCTCGGCAAGATGGGCCAGGCGCTCGTGCACGGCGCCAAGATCCTCCAGGTCGACGGAAACTTCGACGACTGCCTGACGCTCGCCCGCAGCCTCTCCGACAACTACCCGGTGGCGCTGGTCAATTCGGTCAACCCGGTCCGCATCGAGGGCCAGAAGACCGCCGCGTTCGAGATCGTCGACCGCCTCGGTGATGCCCCGGACATTCACGTGCTTCCCGTGGGCAACGCCGGCAACATCACGGCGTACTGGCGCGGCTACCGCGAGTACGCGGCCGACGAGATCTCCTCGCGCACCCCCCGCATGTGGGGCTTTCAGGCCTCCGGGTCGGCGCCGATCGTGCGCGGCGAGGTCGTCAAGGACCCGCACACCGTCGCCACCGCGATTCGCATTGGCAACCCTGCTTCCTGGCAGTACGCCCTGGCCGCGCGGGACGAGTCGGGCGGCTTCATCGACGAGGTGACGGACCGCCAAATTCTGTCCGCCTACCGCCTGTTGGCGGCCCAGGAAGGCGTCTTCGTGGAGCCCGCGTCGGCGGCCAGCGTCGCCGGCCTGCTCAAGGCGGCCGACGAGGGCAAGGTCGACCCGGGCCAGAAGATCGTGTGCACGGTGACCGGAAACGGCCTCAAGGACCCGGACTGGGCGGTGGCCGGAGCGCCGCAGCCGGTCACGGTGCCGGTGGACGCCGCCACGGCCGCGGAGCGCCTCGGCCTCGCGTAGGGGCGCCCGGCGGGGGCCGGCAGGCGGCGTAAAGCCCCGTAAGGCCCCGTAAGACCAGACATAGGCGCACAGGATGGCCCGCGACACGCATCGTGCGCCTCCTGTGCGCCCTATGTCGTCACAGAACCTTCCTTCGATAGGCTGTACTGAACCCGCCCCGCCGCATATGCCGCGGTGCTGTTGCCGTCATGGCCTTCGGGTGTTCGTACGTCCTGCAAAATGTCGCAGTCCCCAAATTTCGCAGTCCCACAAGGAGAGTCGTCGAGCGATGGCCGGTCCCGCGTTCCGCGCCGCCGCCGTAAGGGTGCGCGTCCCCGCCACCAGCGCAAATCTTGGTCCCGGCTTCGATGCCCTGGGCCTGTCGCTGGGGCTGTACGACGACGTCGTCGTCCGGGTCGCCGACTCCGGGCTGCATGTCGACATCGCAGGTGAGGGCGCCGAGACGCTGCCTCGCGACGAGAGTCACCTGCTCGTACGGTCGCTGCGCACGGCCTTCGACCTGCTCGGCGGACAGCCGCGCGGCCTCGAGGTCGTCTGCGCCAACCGCATCCCGCACGGCCGCGGCCTCGGCTCCTCCTCCGCCGCCATCTGCGCCGGCATCGTCGCCGCGCGCGCCGTGACCATAGGCGGCGACGCCCGGCTCGACGAGGCCGCGCTGCTCGAGCTGGCGACCGAGATCGAGGGCCACCCCGACAACGTCGCCGCCTGCCTGCTCGGCGGCTTCACACTCGCCTGGACCGACGGGGGGGCGGCCAGGGCGATCAGGATGGATCCAGCGAATTCCATCGTTCCGGTGGTCTTCGTGCCCGGAAAGCCGGTGCTCACCGAGACCGCCCGCGGACTGCTGCCGCGCACCGTCCCCCATGTGGACGCCGCTGCCAACGCGGGCCGCGCCGCCCTGCTCGTGGAGGCGCTGACCAGGCGTCCCGAGCTGCTGCTCGCGGCGACCGAGGACCGTCTCCACCAGGACTACCGCGCCCCGGCGATGCCGGAGAGCCTGGCCCTGGTCAACCGACTGCGCGCGGACGGCGTCCCCGCGGTCATCTCCGGCGCGGGCCCCACGGTCCTCGCGCTGGTCGAGGACAGTGCGGCCGACAAGGTCGCACAGCTGGCGGGCGAGGGGTGGGCGGCCAACCGGCTGGCTCTCGACGCCGCGGGAGCGAGTGTCCTGCCCCTCGGGGCGCAGTGACACACGATTGCCGGTGAACGAGAGGGGGAATATTTGTTGGATCCGGTAGTGTTAATCTCAAGTCTGCACCCGGCGTCCTCGTGGCGCGGTGCATCGTGTCCCCGTTCGGGACCACCATTCTTCCGGGAGCCTCCCCAACTGCCTGAGCAGCCTGCCTGAGCAGTTTCGAGCACGCTCCGGAACCGGCACATGCAAGAGCCGGACCCCCAGCACGTTGCACATTTTCTTTCCGCCGTATCCCGGCGGACCACCGCCCCGGCACGGTTTACCAAGACCGCAGTCGGACAGCACAACCGGTCGCCGAGCCAGACAGGCCGACGTCCGCTCCAGGGAAGGACCCTTCGTGAGCGACACCACCGATCTGATGGGCGTGACTGCCGACAAGAATGTCGACAACACCGCGTCCGCCGCAGGTGCTGCCACTGGTAGTGCCGCACGGCGCCGCCGCTCCGGCACCGGCCTCGACGGCATGGTCCTGGCCGAGCTGCAGCAGGTCGCGTCCGGCCTCGGCATCAGGGGCACCGCGCGTATGCGCAAGAGCCAGCTGATCGAGGTCATCAAGGAAGCGCAGGCCGGCGGCTCCGCCCCGGCGAAGAGCGCCGACACGGCCGGCACCGCCGCCGAGACCAAGCCGAAGCGCCGCGCCACCTCCAAGGCCCGTACGGGTGACGACACCGCCGCGGCCCCGGCCGCCGCGCCCGCCGCGGAGAAGGCCGTTGCCCAGCAGCAGATCGAGATTCCCGGCCAGCCGGCCAGTGACGACCAGCCGGCCGGCGAGCGCCGCCGGCGCCGCGCCACGGCCCAGGCGGGCAGCCCCGACACTGCTGTCGCCACCGAGGTGAAGGCCGAGCCCAAGGCCGACACCAAGACCGAGACGCGGACCGAGGCGCAGCCCGAGGCCAAGGCCGAGGCCGCCGTCGACACCGCCGAGGGCCGTCGGGGCGACCGGCAGGAGCGCGGTCAGCGCGGCGACCGCCGCGAGCGCGGCCAGCGTGACCGCGGCGAGCGCGGTGACCGCGGCGACCGTGGTGACGGCGCGCGTGGCGACCGCCAGGACCGCGGTGACCGTCGTGACCGCGGCAAGGGCGACGACCAGGGCCAGCGTCAGCGCCAGGGTGGCCAGGGCCAGGGCCAGGGCGGCCAGAACGCCGGCCCCCAGGACGACGACGACTTCGAGGGTGGCCGTCGTGGCCGCCGCGGCCGCTACCGCGACCGCCGTGGCCGCCGTGGCCGTGAAGAGTTCGGCAGCGACGCGCCGCCGGTCTCCGACGACGACGTCCTGATCCCCGTCGCGGGCATCCTGGACATCCTCGACAACTACGCGTTCATTCGTACGTCGGGCTACCTGCCCGGCCCGAACGACGTGTACGTGTCGCTGGCCCAGGTCCGCAAGAACGGCCTGCGCAAGGGTGACCACGTCACCGGCGCCGTCCGCCAGCCCAAGGACGGTGAGCGCCGCGAGAAGTTCAACGCGCTCGTCCGCCTCGACTCCGCGAACGGCATGGCGGCCGAATCCGGCCGTGGCCGCCCGGAGTTCAACAAGCTGACGCCGCTGTACCCGCAGGACCGACTGCGTCTCGAGACCGACCCGGGCGTGCTGACGACCCGGATCATCGACCTCGTCGCGCCGATCGGCAAGGGCCAGCGCGGCCTGATCGTGGCTCCGCCGAAGACCGGTAAGACCATGATCATGCAGGCGATCGCGAACGCGATCACCGTCAACAACCCCGAGTGCCACCTGATGGTCGTCCTGGTCGACGAGCGTCCGGAAGAGGTCACCGACATGCAGCGGTCGGTGAAGGGCGAGGTCATCTCCTCGACCTTCGACCGCCCGGCCGAGGACCACACCACCGTCGCCGAGCTGGCCATCGAGCGCGCCAAGCGTCTCGTCGAGCTGGGTCACGACGTGGTCGTCCTGCTGGACTCGATCACCCGTCTGGGCCGTGCGTACAACCTCGCGGCCCCCGCCTCCGGACGCATCCTGTCCGGTGGTGTCGACTCGACCGCGCTGTACCCGCCGAAGCGCTTCTTCGGTGCGGCGCGCAACATCGAGGACGGCGGGTCGCTGACCATCCTGGCCACCGCGCTGGTCGAGACCGGCTCGCGCATGGACGAGGTGATCTTCGAGGAGTTCAAGGGCACCGGCAACATGGAGCTCAAGCTCGACCGGAAGCTCGCCGACAAGCGCATCTTCCCGGCTGTCGACGTCGACCCGTCCGGCACCCGCAAGGAGGAGATCCTCCTCAACGCGGAAGAGCTCGCCATCGTCTGGAAGCTGCGCCGGGTGCTGCACGCGCTCGACTCGCAGCAGGCGATCGAGCTTCTGCTGGACAAGATGAAGCAGACGAAGTCGAACGCCGAGTTCCTGATGCAGATCGCGAAGACGACTCCTTCGGGCAACGGCAGCGACTGACCGCCGCAGCACCAAATAGCACCAACAGCACCGACTGAGCCGCCCCGTCACGAAAGTGGCGGGGCGGTTTTGTCGCGTCCGGTGGCTCTAAACCCGGTCAGTGCAAAGGTGTTGCCAAGTTGTGTTCACTGGTTGGTCACAAGTGACTGCGGATGTACGGGAGTCGGTCGTACGATCGTTCGGCCGCAGGTGGGGGGATCCATTTGGGGCGCCTTCATGTACATCTGAATCAGGAGTCCCGAGTGATCTCTGGCAAGCAGGGCGGCAAACACCGTCGACGTATACGCATAGCCGTGCCGGCGGCAGCCGCCACGATCGCGGCAGCGGTCGCCGGTGTGATGCTGATGGCCCCGGCCAACGCCGCGTCGCCGCTTCCCACGCCCACGAGCAAGCCGGCCGTCACCTCGCCCTCCCAGGCGGAGCTGGAAGCGCGCCTCGCGGCCGCGGTCAAGCAGGCCGAGCAGCCGCCCAAGGCGGACAGGCTGTCCTCGGGCGGCTCGATCGAACCGATGGTCATCGGTGGTACGGAAACGGCCATCACCTCGGCCCCGTGGGTGGCCCAGCTCTTCTACAACGACGGCAGCAACTCCTTCTTCTGCGGCGGCGCCGTCATCGCGCCGACGAAGATCCTCACCGCGGCGCACTGCGTCAAGGGTGTCGACTGGAAGAGCAAGGGCGTCGTCGTCACCGGCACCGAGAAGCTGGCGTCCGGCGGCACCAAGTCGGCCGTGTCGCGCCAGTGGAACCACCCGAAGTACAGCGACTACACGCTCGACAACGACATCGCGGTCCTGACCCTGACCTCCCCGGTCAAGGCCAAGCCGATCAACATCACGAAGTCGGACGACACCACGTCGTACCGGGCCGGCACGGTCGCCACGGTCTACGGCTGGGGCCGCACCACGTCCACGAACGACGAGATCTCGCAGACGCTGCGCAAGGCGGACCTGCCCCTCAACTCCGACGCCACGTGCGCGGACTGGGAGCTCGGCGACCTGTTCATCAAGGGCCACATGGTCTGCGCGGGCAAGCCCGCCAGTGGCCAGGACAGGGGCACGGCGACCGCCTGCAACGGCGACTCGGGCGGCCCCCTGGTCGTCGGCGGAAAGATCGTCGGCGTCGTCTCGTGGGGCATCGAGGACTGCGTGAAGAAGGGCGCGTACAGCGTCTACTCCAAGGTCAGCTCGTACGCCGGATCCGTCGTCCCGCGCGTCGACGACGGCAACCTGACCCGTGACCACCGGTCCGACGTCCTCGCCCGCCGCAGCTCCGGCGGCACGCTGTACTCGTACGCCTCCAAGGGCACCTCGTTCGCCGAGCGCGTCAACCAGGGCGACTACAGCGGCACCAACGTCGTCCTCCAGACCGACCTCAACCGGGACGGCTTCGAGGACCGCGTCATCCGGACCACGTCCGGTGACGTCTGGTGGTCGCACTACGTGCCGTCCACCCAGCAGTGGGCCGACACGAAGATCTCGTCCGGCTGGAGCTCCAGGAGGCAGATCGTCGTCCCCGGTGACGTCACCGGCGACGCCCTGCCGGACCTGCTGTCCGTCGACTCCGCGGGCGTCCTGTGGATCTACCCGGGCAAGGGCGACGGCACCTTCTCGCCCCGCGTCAAGGTCAGCACCGGCTGGACCCAGTTCAACTCGGTGCGCGGCAACGGTGACTTCACCGGCGACGGCAAGACCGACCTGATCGCCCGCAAGAGCAGCACGTCGGAGATGTTCCTCTACAAGGGGACGGGCAAGGCCGGCACCGGCGCCTTCGCCGCCAAGCTGAAGGTCCGTACGTGGAGCGGCTACAACGCCTTCGACGCGGCCGGTGACGTCACCGGTGACGGCAAGGCCGACTACATGGCCCGTACGCCCGGCGGCACGATGTACCTCTACCCGGGCACCGGCAAGGCCTCGTCGGAGATCTTCGCCACACGCATCAAGATCGGCACAGGCTGGCAGCAGTACAACATCTTCGGCTGAAATCCCTCGTGAGGAGGGACTTTGGTCCCTCTCTCCAGGATCGTTCACCCGCGCCCTGTGGTCCCTGCCCCCAGCAGGGGCCACAGGGCGTTGTGCAACCCTTCACGGTGATCCGTCGTCTGACGCAAGTGTCGTAAGTGCCGACATACCGTGCCTGATCACCACGGCAGGGGGTACCGGGAACCAACGAGCGCTGGGGAGAGCATGGCCGAGCAGCAGAGCAGGAGCAGCCGAATACGGGGCACCGGCAGACGCCGGAAGGCACCGGAGCCCAGCAGCCGCCCCAGGGCCCTGACCGTCACCGCGTGGGCCGCGGCGGGCGTGGTGCTGCTGGGCGGCACCGGACTCGGTTACGTGTACTTCAAACTCAACGGCAATCTCAAGGGCGTTGACATCAACACCCAGCTGGGCACCGACCGCCCCGACGACGTCGACAACGGCTCGCTGGACATCCTCGTGCTCGGCTCCGACTCCCGCTCGGGCGACAACGCGAAGTACGGCGAGGACGAGGGCGGCGCCCGCTCCGACACCGCGATGGTCATGCACGTGTACGAGGGCCGCAAGAAGGCCAGCGTTGTCTCGATACCGCGCGACACCCTGATCGACCGCCCCAAGTGCGCCTCGGACAGCGGCGGCGGGACCGTCCCCGGCGCCGGGCACCAGATGTTCAACACGGCGTACGAGGTGGGCGGTCCGGCCTGCGCGGTCAAGACCGTCGAGAAGATGTCCGGCATCCGCATGGACCACTACGTCGAGGTCGACTTCACCGGGTTCAAGAAGCTCATCGACGATCTGGGCGGGGTGGAGATCACCACCACACAGGCCATCGACGACGGCAAGAGCCACCTCCACCTGAAGCCCGGCACGCACACCCTCGACGGCGAGAAGTCGCTCGGTCTCGTACGGACCCGCAAGAGCGTCGGCGACGGCAGCGATCTCGGCCGCATCCAGCTCCAGCAGGCCTTCATGAAGGCACTGATCAACCAGGTCAAGGACGTCGGCGTGTTCACCAGCCCCAAGAAGCTGTTCGGCCTGGCCGACAGCGCCACCAGGGCCGTCACCACCGACTCCGACCTCGCCTCGGTCAACGAACTGGTGAGCTTCGCGGGCGGCCTCAAGGGCATCGGCCCGGGCGACATGAAGATGGTGACCCTGCCCGTGCGGTACGACCCGGCCGACCCCAACCGCGTCCTCCCGCTCCAGCGCCGGTCCCGGCAGGTCTGGGCCGCGCTGCGCCAGGACAAGCCCGTGCCGGTCTCCGCGACCAAGGGCTCGGCGGGCGACCAGGGCGACGCGGGCAAGGTCGTACGGAGCCGGTAGCGGCCGGGGAATAGTTCCGGCCCGTCCCCGGTTTTGGGAGATGCGGCCAGTGCTGGCAGACTGGTACGTCGGCCCCGGTTCACGTATGCGCAATCCGCGCGTGCGACCCGGCGCCCTCCCGAAACTAGGAGACACCTTGAAGCGCGAAATCCACCCCGAGTACGTCGAGACCCAGGTCAGCTGCACCTGTGGCGCGACGTTCACCACCCGTAGCACGATCTCCAGCGGCACCGTCCGCGCCGAGGTCTGCTCCGAGTGCCACCCGTTCTACACGGGCAAGCAGAAGATCCTCGACACCGGTGGCCGCGTGGCCCGCTTCGAGGCCCGCTTCGGCAAGGCTGCCGCCGCGAAGTAGCGAGCCATTGCGCCGGTCCTCGGCCGCTCCGTACAGGGGTGGGGAGGACCGGCGCTTTGTCGTGACGCACAGTCCGCACTTCCCACTCGTTTTTCGCTACCCAGGAGCCCGAAGATGTTCGAGGCGGTCGAGGATCTGATCGGCGAGCATGCCGATCTCGAGAAGAAGCTGGCCGATCCCTCGGTCCACGCCGACCAGGCGAACGCGCGCAAGCTGAACAAGCGCTACGCCGAACTGACCCCGATCATCGGGACGTACAAGGCCTGGAAGCAGACCAACGAGGACATCGGGACGGCGCGCGAATTCGCGCACGACGACCCGGACTTCGCCGCCGAGCTCAAGCTGCTGGAGAAGCAGCAGACCGAGCTCACCGAGAAGCTGCGGCTGCTCCTCGTCCCGCGCGACCCCAGCGACGACAAGGACGTCATCCTCGAGGTCAAGGCGGGCGCGGGCGGCGACGAGTCGGCCCTGTTCGCCGGCGACCTGCTGCGCATGTACCTGCGGTACGCCGAGCGCGTCGGCTGGAAGACCGAGATCATCGACGCCACCGAGTCCGAGCTGGGCGGCTACAAGGACGTCCAGGTCGCGGTGAAGACCAAGGGCGGCAACGGCGCGACCGAGCCCGGCCAGGGCGTCTGGGCGCGGATGAAATACGAGGGCGGTGTGCACCGCGTGCAGCGCGTTCCCTCCACCGAGTCCCAGGGCCGTATCCACACCTCCGCCGCCGGCGTCCTCGTCACGCCCGAGGCCGAGGAGGTCGACGTCGAGATCCACGCGAACGACCTGCGCATCGACGTCTACCGCTCGTCGGGCCCCGGCGGCCAGTCCGTCAACACCACCGACTCCGCGGTCCGCATCACGCACCTGCCGACCGGCGTCGTCGCCTCCTGCCAGAACGAGAAGAGCCAGCTCCAGAACAAGGAGCAGGCCATGCGCATCCTGCGCTCGCGGCTGCTCGCCGCGGCCCAGGAGGCCGCCGAGCAGGAAGCCTCCGACGTACGCCGCAGCCAGGTCCGCACGGTTGACCGCTCGGAGAAGATCCGTACGTACAACTTCCCGGAAAACCGGATCTCGGACCACCGCGTGGGCTTCAAGGCGTACAACTTGGACCAGGTACTCGACGGCGACCTGGACGCAGTGATCCAGGCGTGCGTCGACGCCGACTCCGCCGCCAAGCTCGCGGCAGCCCAGTAAAGCCAGCAAAGCCCCCTGCAAGTCGGAGGACCGGGATGAATCTGCTGCTCGCCGAGGTGGCCCAGGCCACCCAGCGGCTGGCCGACGCCGGCGTGCCCTCACCGCGGTTCGACGCGGAGGAGCTCGCCGCGTTCGTGCACGGCGTCAAGCGGGGAGAGCTGCACAACGTCAAGGACGCCGACTTCGACGCCCGCTACTGGGAGACGATCGCGCGCCGCGAGGCGCGCGAACCGCTGCAGCACATCACCGGACGCGCTTTCTTCCGCTTCCTGGAGCTTCAGGTGGGCCCCGGCGTATTCGTCCCGCGCCCCGAGACCGAATCGGTCGTCGGCTGGGCGATAGACGCCGTACGCGCCATGGACGTCGTCGAGCCGCTCATCGTCGACCTGTGCACCGGCTCCGGCGCCATCGCGCTCGCCATGGCGCAGGAGGTGCCGCGCTCGCGCGTGCACGGCGTCGAGCTGTCCGACGACGCCATCAGGTGGACCCGTAAGAACGCCGAGGGGTCGCGCGTCACGATCCACCAGGGCGACGCCAGGGACGCGCTCCCGGAGCTCGACGGCCAGGTCGACCTGGTCGTCTCCAACCCGCCGTACATCCCGCTCACCGAGTGGGAGTACGTCGCCCCCGAGGCCCGCGACCACGACCCGGAGATGGCCCTCTTCTCCGGCGAGGACGGCCTCGACCTGATCCGCCACATCGAGCGCACCGCCCACCGGCTCCTGCGTCCCGGCGGCGTCGTCGTCATCGAGCACGCCGACACCCAGGGCGGCCAGGTGCCGTGGATCTTCACCGAGGAGCGGGGCTGGGCCGACGCGGCCGACCACCCCGACCTGAACAACCGGCCCCGCTTCGCGACCGCCCGCAAGGCCATGCCGTGACCGCCGGCCGCAGAAACCAGTTCCCGCACGAGGAGGCCCGTTAAATGGCACGGCGATACGACTGCAACGACGCGACCGACCGCAAGACCGGTCTTCGCGAAGCCGCGGCCGCCGTCCGTCGTGGCGAGCTGGTCGTCCTGCCGACCGACACCGTCTACGGCATCGGGGCCGACGCCTTCAGCGCCGAGGCCGTCGGCGACCTCCTGGAGGCCAAGGGCCGGGGCCGCAACATGCCCACGCCCGTCCTCATCGGTTCCCCGAACACCCTGCACGGCCTGGTCACCGACTTTTCCGAGCAGGCCTGGGAGCTGGTCGACGCGTTCTGGCCCGGCGCCCTGACCCTCGTCGCGCGCCACCAGCCGTCCCTCCAGTGGGACCTGGGCGAGACGCGCGGCACGGTCGCCGTCCGCATGCCGCTGCACCCCGTCGCGATCGAGCTGCTCACCGAGTTCGGCCCGATGGCCGTCTCCAGCGCCAACCTCACGGGACACCCGGCGCCCGAGGACTGCGACGCCGCCCAGGAGATGCTCGGCGACTCCGTCTCCGTGTACCTCGACGGAGGTCCGACGCCCGGCATCGTCCCGTCGTCGATCGTCGACGTCACCGGGAAGGTCCCCGTCCTGCTGCGGGCCGGCGCCCTCGACGCCGAGGAGCTGCGCAAGGTCGTACCCGACCTCGAGGTGGCCAGTTGACCGCCCTTGACGGGCGTGGCACAGCCGAAGGTATATCCGGGAACACCTTCCGAATCCTCCACGTCAGCACCGGCAACGTCTGCCGCTCGCCGATCACCGAGCGGCTGACCCGCCATGCCCTCAGCGACCGCCTGGGCGACCCGCTCACCCGGGGCCTCGTCGTGGAGAGCGCGGGCACCTGGGGGCACGAGGGCGCGCCCATGGAGGCCAACGCCGCCGCCGTGCTCGCCGACTTCGGCGCGGACGCGGCGGGCTTCACCGGGCGCGAACTGCTCGACGAGCACGTCATCCGCGCGGACCTCGTGCTGACCGCGACGCGCGACCACCGCGCGCAGGTCATCTCCATGGGGCACTCGGCCGGCCTGCGCACCTTCACGCTGAAGGAGTTCACGCGGCTCGTACGGGCGATCGACCCGGCCACCCTGCCCGATCCCCTCCAGGACGGCGTCGTGGAGCGCGCACGCGCCCTTGTACGGGCCGCCGCGGCCCTCAGGGGCTGGCTGCTCGCCCCGAGCGTCGAGGCCGACGAGGTGTACGACCCGTACGGCGCGCCCATCACCTTCTTCCGCTCGATCGGCGACGAGATCAACACGGCGCTGGACCCGGTCGTCACGGCGCTCACGGGGACATCGGCCCGCACCTGAGGGACTTTTCCCTCCTCCACGGTCCGGCCGGACCGTCCCGACGCGACCGCTCTGTGTCCCCCCGGGCGGCCCGGCGCGGAAAGAACGCGCGTCGTACGGCGGGCAGTGCGACCGGGGGCGGCCTACATTGGAGGGGCCGCACCCCTTCGCCAGGCCCGGAGCCAGCCATGCCGGTCACCGTCGCACCCGTTCAGCAGGAGCACGCCGTACTCGGGGCGGGCTTCGCAGCACTGAGCCGCCAGGATCCAGAGATCGCCGACGTCATCCTCGGCGAGATGGGCCGCGAGGCCGCCGGCCTCCAGCTGATCGCGGCCGAGAACTTCTGCTCGCCCGCCGTCCTCGCGGCCCTCGGCTCCCCGCTCGCCAACAAGTACGCCGAGGGATACCCCGGAGCCCGCCACCACGGCGGCTGCGAGCTCGTCGACGTGGCCGAGCGCATCGCC
The DNA here is from genome assembly GCF_053646035.1 of Streptomyces sp. NPDC055287. Lineage (NCBI taxonomy): Bacteria > Bacillati > Actinomycetota > Actinomycetes > Kitasatosporales > Streptomycetaceae > Streptomyces > Streptomyces sp. NPDC055287. The sequence goes on from NZ_JBSHNE010000002.1 coordinate 437,400, forward strand.
ATCGACCGCGCCGCCGCCCTGTTCGGCGCCGAGCACGCCAACGTCCAGCCGCACTCCGGCTCCGCCGCCGTCCTGGCGGCGTACGCCGCGCTGCTGCGCCCCGGGGACAAGGTCCTGGCCATGGGACTCCCGTACGGGGGACATCTCACCCACGGCTCCCCGGCCAATTTCTCGGGCCGCTGGTTCGACTTCATCGGCTACGGCGTCGACCACGAGTCCGGTCTGATCGACTACGACCAGGTGCGTCTCCTCGCCCGTACACACCGCCCCAGAGCCATCGTCGTCGGCTCCATCGCCTACCCGAGGCACCCGGACTACGCGGCCTTCCGCGAGATCGCCGACGAGGCCGGCGCCTACCTCATCGCGGACGCCGCGCACCCCATCGGCCTGGTCGCCGGGGGAGCGGCTCCCAGTCCCGTCCCGTACGCCGACGTCGTCTGCGCCACCACCCACAAGGTGCTGCGCGGTCCGCGCGGCGGAATGCTGCTGTGCGGCGCCGAGCTCGCCGAGCGCATCGACCGGGCCGTCTTCCCCTTCACCCAGGGCGGCGCCCAGATGCACTCGGTGGCCGCCAAGGCGGTCGCCTTCGGCGAGGCGGCGACGCCCGCCTTCTCGACGTACACCCACCAGGTCGTCAGCAACGCGCGCGCACTCGCCGACACACTGGCGGCGGAGGGCTTCGCCGTCACGACGGGCGGCACCGACACCCACCTGATCACCGCGGACCCCGCCCCGCTGGGTGTGGAGGGCCGCACGGCCCGCGGGCTGCTCGCCGCGGCCGGCCTGGTGCTCGACTGCTGCGCCCTCCCGTACGGTGACGAGCGCGGCATCCGCCTGGGGACCGCGGCCGTGACCACCCAGGGCATGCGCGAGCCGGAGATGGCGCGCATTTCGGAACTTTTCTCGCTGACTCTGCGGGGGGAGGGCAGGAAAGCCGCAACGGAAGTACACGATCTGGCCGGCAGTTTTCCGCCGTATCCCGCCTGACAGCGAGTCGTGCAACCATCAACCGGTACCCGAATGTCCTGGAGCATGTGGTCGCAAAGCTAGGGTGTGGGGCTGAGATGGCCGGCGATACCTGTGGGGCAGCCCGTGCGTGAATACCTGCTGACGCTCTGCGTCACGGCGGCGGTGACTTATCTGCTGACCGGACCGGTGCGGAAGTTCGCCATCGCGACCGGAGCGATGCCAGAAATCCGAGCCCGCGACGTGCACCGGGAGCCGACACCGCGGCTCGGTGGCATCGCGATGTTCGGTGGTCTGTGCGCCGGCCTGCTGGTCGCGGACCACCTGCAGAACCTCAACAGCGTCTTCGAGCTGTCGAACGAGCCGCGCGCGCTGCTGTCGGGCGCCGCGGTGATCTGGCTCATCGGCGTGCTGGACGACAAGTTCGAGATCGACGCCCTGATCAAGCTGGGCGGTCAGTTCATCGCCGCCGGCGTCATGGTCATGCAGGGTCTGACGATCCTGTGGCTCCCCGTCCCCGGCGTCGGGCAGGTCTCCGTGACCGCCTGGCAGGGCAACCTGCTGACCGTGGCGCTCGTTGTGATCACCATCAACGCGGTGAACTTCGTCGACGGCCTCGACGGCCTGGCCGCGGGCATGGTCTGCATCGCGTCGGCGGCGTTCTTCATGTACGCCTACCGGATCTGGTACGGGTACGGCATCGAGGAGGCCGCACCTGCCACGCTCTTCGCCGCGATCCTGATGGGCATGTGCCTGGGGTTCCTGCCGCACAACATGCATCCGGCCAGAATCTTCATGGGCGACTCCGGCTCCATGCTGATCGGCCTGGTGCTGGCGGCGGGCGCCGTCTCGGTCACCGGTCAGGTGGACCCGGACGCGATGAAGCTCTTCCCGGGCAGCAGCACGCGTGAGGTCACCCACGCGATGCTGCCGGTCTTCATCCCGCTGCTGCTGCCGCTGACGATCATCGCGATCCCGGTCGCGGACCTGCTGCTGGCGATCGTGCGGCGTACCTGGCAGGGCAAGTCGCCGTTCGCGGCGGACCGCGGGCACCTGCACCACCGGCTCCTGGAGATCGGCCACTCGCACAGCAGGGCCGTGCTGATCATGTACTTCTGGTCGGCCCTGATCGCCTTCGGCGCCGTCGCGTACTCCGTGCACTCGGCGAGCATGTGGATCGTGCTCGGCATCGTCGTACTCAGCGCGGTGGGCCTGGTGCTCCTGCTCCTGCCGCGCTTCACGCCGCGTGCTCCGCGCTGGGCCGAGTCCTTCATCCCGCCGCGCTACCGCCGGAGCAGCAGGGCCTTCTCCGAAGGCGGCGGGACGGACGAGGCCGGTGAGACGGCCGGGACCGCCGGGGCGGCAGATGAGCCGCAGGAGCGCACCCCCGTGCCGGCGGGCGTCAACGGGGCGACAGCCATCGGGCCCCGATCGCGGTTCCCCGAGCGGCGTAAGGCCGGAACGCCGCGCTGACGATTTGCCGCGCGAGATCCCAATACCAGACATAGTGTCGCCGTGTCGCGCACAGACGGGCGCCGTCACTCTCATGTGTGACAGTTGGCACACCTCTTGGTAAAGACCTCATCAAATAGTTTGTGATACCGTTCACGAGACCCGGCGACAGAGCCGAAGGGCCGCAGTGCGACGGCCCTTTGGACGTGAGGTGACACCTCGGTCCCGACATACGCTCGTCCATGACGACCCCTACTGCCCCCACCAGCAAGCGGAGTTACCGCCATGCCGTCCAATGACGCCCGGACCCTTCTTCCTGTCGCCCTGCCCACCGCTGCCGCCGGCGCCGTCGCCGTCGCGGTCAGCGCTGTGGTCGCGGGCGGCAAGGGAGCGGTCGGGGCAGTCGTCGGAACGCTGGTCGTAATCCTCTTCATGGGCATTGGACTTCTCGTCCTGGAACGCACTGCCAAATCTTTGCCGCACCTGTTCCAGGCCATGGGGCTGATGCTCTATACGGCACAGTTGCTGCTGCTCTTCATCTTTGTTGCCGTGTTCAAGAACACGACACTGTTTAATCCGAGGGCCTTCGCCATCACGCTGATCGTCGCGACTGTTGTTTGGGTCGCGGCCCAGATCCGTGCACACATGAAGGCCAAGATCCTGTACGTCGATCCGGACGCGTCCAAGGGCAAGAAGCCCGGAAACTCGGGGCCGTCGACGTGAGGGGTAGGGCCGGGATAAGCGCGCGTTCGAGATCCTGCTATCGTCCGGTGCCAACTGCGGCACTGCGGGCGCGGGCATCCGAGCTGACGCCTGCTCAATCGCGAGGCTCTGTGCCTGAGCCGCCCCCACATCCGTAACACCAGTCCAGTGCCGACCAGCGGCTGCTTGCCGCGCCGACACAACGAGGTTGCCGTACCTATGCGCCACGCTGAAGGAGCCCGCGGTGAGTGCTGACCCGACGACGGTGCTCGCCTTCGAGACCGATTGCCACATCTTCGATGGGTGCGGCTTCCCGGCTCCTGGCCTGCACTCCTTTCTGTTCGAGCCGATCTTCACCGCCGGCGGCATCGAGTTCAACAAGCCGATGCTGCTGGCGGCGCTGAGCACAATCCTCGTCGTCGGCTTCTTCTGGGCGGCCTTCAACAAGCCGAAGCTGGTTCCCGGAAAGCTCCAGATGGTGGCCGAGGCGGGTTATGACTTCGTCCGCCGCGGCGTCGTCTACGAGACCCTCGGTAAGCGCGAGGGCGAAAAGTACGTCCCGCTCATGGTCGCGATGTTCTTCTTCATCTGGATCATGAATATCTGGGCCATTGTTCCGGTGGCCCAGTTCCCGGTGCCGTCGATCATCGGGTTCCCGGTGGCGCTGGCTCTGATCGTGTACGTCCTCTGGGTCAGCGTGACCTTCAAGCGTCACGGCTTCGTCGGCGGCTGGAAGAACATCGCCGGTTACGACAAGTCGCTCGGCCCGGTCCTGCCGGTCGTCATGCTGATCGAGCTCTTCTCGAACCTGCTGATCCGGCCGTTCACGCACGCGGTGCGACTGTTCGCGAACATGTTCGCCGGTCACGTACTGCTGCTGATCTTCACCATCGCGAGCTGGTACCTGCTCAACGGCATCGGCATCGCCTACGCCGGTATCTCCTTCGTGATGGTCATCCTGCTGACCGCCTTCGAGCTGTTCATCCAGGCGCTGCAGGCCTACGTCTTCATCCTCCTGGCCTGCAACTACATCCAGGGCGCTCTCGCCGAGCACCACTGACCAGCCGGCCCCACCCCCGATAGTCGTCCGGTGGCCAACCCCCACCGGTTCTGAAAGAGAAGGAAGAAACGGCATGTCCGCTCTCCAGACCCTCGCCGCCGTCAACATCACGGGCAACCTCGGTGCGATCGGCTACGGCCTCGCCGCCATCGGCCCCGGCGTCGGCGTCGGCATCATCTTCGGAAACGGCACCCAGGCGCTGGCCCGCCAGCCCGAGGCGGCCGGTCTGATCCGTGCGAACCAGATCCTCGGCTTCGTTCTCTGTGAGGCGCTTGCCCTCATCGGTCTCGTCATGCCGTTCGTCTACCCGGTCGACTAATCGCGGCATTCCAACTGCCCGATTCGACGAAAGGCAATGAAGTGATCGCTCTGCTAGAGCTGGCGCAAGAGGGGGAGACCCAGAACCCCCTCCTCCCGGCGGTCCCCGAGATCGTCATCGGCCTGATCGCTTTCTTCATCGTCTTCGGTTTCCTTGCCAAGAAGCTTCTCCCGAACATCAACAAGGTTCTGGATGAGCGCCGTGAGGCGATCGAGGGCGGTATCGAGAAGGCCGATGCAGCTCAGACCGAGGCCCAGAGCGTGCTTGAGCAGTACAAGGCTCAGCTCGCCGAGGCCCGCCACGAGGCCGCCCGCCTGCGCCAGGAGGCGCTGGAACAGGGCACTGTGCTGAAGGAAGAACTTCGCGCAGAGGGTCAGCGCCAGCGCGAGGAAATCATCGCCGCAGGCCACGCCCAGATCGAGGCCGACCGCAAGCAGGCCGCACTGTCGCTGCGCCAGGACGTCGGCAAGCTCGCCACCGACCTGGCCGGCAAGCTCGTCGGCGAGTCCCTCGAGGACCACGCCCGGCAGAGCCGCACCATCGACCGTTTCCTCAGCGAGCTCGAGGAGAAGGCCGAGGCCGCCCGATGAACGGAGCGAGCCGCGAGGCACTGGCTGCCGCACGTGAGCGTCTCGACGCGCTGACCGACAACTCGTCGGTCGACGCGGCGAAGCTCGCGGGCGAGCTGGCCGCCGTCACCGCGCTGCTCGACCGCGAGGTGTCGCTGCGTCGGGTCCTGACCGACCCGGCGCAGGCCGGCGAGGCGAAGGCCCTGCTGGCCGCGCGACTGCTGAGCGGTCAGGTGGGTGGCGAAGCCGCCGACCTGGTCTCCGGCATGGTCCGCAGCCGCTGGTCGCGGTCGCGCGACCTGGTCGACGCGATCGAGGAGCTGGCGGACACCGCCGACCTCACCGCGGCGCAGCAGGCCGGCGTCCTGGACGACGTGGAGGACGAGGTGTTCCGGTTCGGCCGGATCGTCGCGTCCGACACCGGGCTGCGCTCCGCGCTGACCGACAGGTCGGCGTCGGTGGCCGCCAAGACCGAGCTGCTGCGCAGCCTGCTCGGCGGCAAGGCCCAGCAGGTCACCGAGCGTCTGGTGGTGCGTCTCGTGGCACAGCCGCGTGGACGTAGCCTGGAGGCGGGACTCGAGTCCCTGTCCAAGCTCGCCGCGGCGCGCCGCGACCGCATGGTCGCCGTCGTCACCACGGCGGTGCCGTTGTCCGACCAGCAGAAGCAGCGCCTCGGCGCCGCACTGGCGAAGCTGTACGGGCGCCAGATGCACCTGAACCTCGAAGTGGACCCCGAAGTCCTCGGCGGGATTCAGGTACAGATCGGCGACGAGGTCATCAACGGGACCATCGCGGACCGCCTCGAAGAGGCGACCCGCCGCATGGCCGGCTGACCAGCCAGCAACTGAACACGTATCGCTAGCGGCCCGGTTGGGCCGTGCAGAGATTGCAGAAGATTCCTGGGGGACGGCCCCCAGACCCCCAAGAACTTCGGGCCCAACAAGGAGAGCAGGGAACCCAGATGGCGGAGCTCACGATCCGGCCGGAGGAGATCCGGGACGCGCTGGAGAACTTTGTCCAGTCGTACCAGCCGGACGCGGCCTCGCGCGAGGAGGTCGGAACGGTAAGCGTTGCCGGCGACGGCATCGCGAAGGTCGAGGGTCTTCCCTCGGCCATGGCGAACGAGCTGCTGAAGTTCGAGGACGGCACCCTCGGTCTCGCCCTCAACCTTGAGGAGCGGGAGATCGGTGCGATCGTCCTCGGCGAGTTCAGCGGTATCGAGGAGGGCCAGCCGGTGCAGCGCACCGGTGAGGTGCTCTCCGTCGGCGTCGGCGAGGGCTACCTCGGCCGCGTCGTCGACCCGCTCGGCAACCCGATCGACGGTCTCGGCGAGATCGCGACCGAAAGCCGTCGCGCCCTCGAGCTGCAGGCCCCCGGCGTCATGGTCCGCAAGTCGGTCCACGAGCCGATGCAGACCGGCTACAAGGCCGTCGACGCGATGGTGCCGATCGGCCGTGGCCAGCGTCAGCTGATCATTGGTGACCGTCAGACCGGCAAGACCGCTCTGGCCGTCGACACGATCATCAACCAGCGCGACAACTGGCGCTCGGGCGACGTGAACAAGCAGGTGCGCTGCATCTACGTCGCCATCGGCCAGAAGGGCTCCACCATCGCGTCCGTTCGCGGTGCGCTGGAGGAGGCGGGCGCGCTCGAGTACACGACGATCGTCGCCGCCCCGGCTTCCGACCCGGCCGGCTTCAAGTACCTCGCCCCGTACACCGGTTCGGCCATCGGCCAGCACTGGATGTACGCCGGCAAGCACGTCCTGATCATCTTCGACGACCTGTCGAAGCAGGCCGACGCCTACCGCTCCGTGTCGCTGCTGCTGCGCCGTCCGCCGGGCCGTGAGGCCTACCCGGGCGACGTCTTCTACCTGCACTCGCGTCTGCTCGAGCGCTGCGCGAAGCTCTCGGACGACATGGGCGCCGGTTCGATGACCGGTCTGCCGATCGTCGAGACCCGCGCGAACGACGTCTCGGCGTTCATCCCGACCAACGTCATCTCCATCACCGACGGCCAGTGCTTCCTGGAGTCCGACCTGTTCAACGCGGGCCAGCGCCCGGCGCTGAACGTCGGTATCTCGGTCTCCCGTGTCGGTGGCTCCGCCCAGCACAAGGCCATGAAGCAGGTTTCCGGCCGACTGCGCGTGGACCTCGCCCAGTACCGCGAGCTGGAGGCGTTCGCCGCCTTCGGTTCCGACCTGGACGCGGCCTCGAAGGCGTCGCTGGAGCGCGGTAAGCGCATGGTCGAGCTGCTGAAGCAGCCGCAGTACGCGCCGTTCCCGGTCGAGGAGCAGGTTGTCTCCGTCTGGGCCGGCACCACCGGCAAGATGGACGACGTACCGGTCGAGGACATCCGCCGTTTCGAGGCCGAGCTGCTGGACTACCTGCGCCGCGAGCGCAAGGACCTCCTCACCTCGATCCGCGAGGGCGGCAAGATGTCGGACGACACGCTGCAGTCCGTCGCCGACGCCATCAAGGCCTTCAAGCAGCAGTTCGAGACCTCGGACGGCCAGCTCCTGGGCGAGGACGCGCCGGCCGTCAACGTCTCCAAGTGACGACGGAAGGGACCTGACTCATGGGAGCGCAGCTCCGGGTCTACAAGCGTCGCATCCAAGCCGTCACCGCGACCAAGAAGATCACCAAGGCGATGGAGATGATCGCCGCCTCGCGCATCGTCAAGGCGCAGCGCAGGGTGGCGGCATCGATGCCGTACGCGACCGAGCTCACCCGTGCGGTGACCGCGGTGGCGACCGGCTCCACCACCAAGCACCCCCTGACCACCGAGGTCGAGGCGCCGACCCGCGCCGCGGTTCTGCTCATCACGAGCGACCGCGGTCTGGCCGGCGGCTACTCCTCCAACGCCATCAAGGCGGCGGAGCGGCTCCGTGAGCGGCTCAGCGGTGAGGGCAAGGAGGTCGACACGTACATCGTCGGCCGCAAGGGTGTGGCCTACTACGGGTTCCGCGAGCGCAAGGTCGCGGAAGCGTGGACAGGCTTCACCGACAGCCCGACGTACGCGGACGCCAAGAAGGTTGCCGCACCGCTGATCGAGGCCATCCAGACGGAGACGGCCGAGGGCGGTGTGGACGAGCTGCACATCGTCTTCACGGAATTCGTGTCGATGATGACGCAGAACCCGGTCGAGAACCGGATGCTGCCGCTCTCGCTCGACAAGGCTGCAGAAGAAGACGGCAAGAAGGGCGAGATCCTTCCGCTGTTCGACTTCGAGCCGTCGGCGGAGGACGTCCTCGACGCCCTGCTGCCGCGCTACGTCGAGAGCCGTATCTACAACGCACTGCTGCAGGCCGCCGCTTCCGAGCACGCCGCCCGTCGTCGTGCGATGAAGTCGGCGACCGACAACGCCGGAGATCTCATCAAGAGCCTCTCCCGGCTTGCCAACGCGGCCCGCCAGGCCGAAATCACCCAGGAAATCAGCGAGATCGTCGGTGGCGCCAGCGCTCTGGCCGACGCGACCGCGGGGAGTGACAAGTAATGACGACCACTGTTGAGACGGCCGCCGCCACGGGCCGCGTCGCCCGGGTCATCGGCCCGGTCGTCGACGTGGAGTTCCCCGTCGACGCGATGCCGGAGATCTACAACGCACTGCACGTCGAGGTCGACGACCCGGCCGAGGAGGGTGCGCGCAAGCTGCTGACCCTCGAGGTCGCCCAGCACCTCGGTGAGGGCGTCGTCCGCGCGATCTCGATGCAGCCCACCGACGGTCTGGTCCGCCAGGCCCCGGTGACCGACACGGGTGCGGGCATTACCGTCCCCGTCGGTGACATCACCAAGGGCAAGGTGTTCAACACCCTTGGCCAGATCCTGAACGACCCGGAGGCCGAGGCTCAGATCACTGAGCGCTGGCCGATCCACCGCAAGGCTCCGGCCTTCGACCAGCTCGAGTCCAAGACCGAGATGTTCGAGACCGGCCTGAAGGTCGTCGACCTTCTCACCCCGTACGTCAAGGGTGGAAAGATCGGTCTGTTCGGTGGTGCGGGCGTCGGCAAGACGGTCCTCATCCAGGAAATGATCATGCGTGTGGCGAAGCTGCACGAGGGTGTGTCGGTGTTCGCCGGTGTCGGTGAGCGCACCCGTGAGGGCAACGACCTCATCGACGAGATGACCGACTCGGGTGTTCTGGACAAGACCGCGCTGGTCTTCGGCCAGATGGACGAGCCGCCGGGCACGCGTCTGCGCGTCGCCCTGTCCGCCCTGACCATGGCGGAGTACTTCCGCGATGTGCAGAAGCAGGACGTGCTGCTCTTCATCGACAACATCTTCCGCTTCACCCAGGCCGGTTCCGAGGTCTCCACGCTGCTCGGCCGCATGCCGTCCGCAGTGGGTTACCAGCCGACCCTGGCTGACGAGATGGGTGTGCTCCAGGAGCGCATCACCTCGACGCGTGGTCACTCGATCACCTCGATGCAGGCGATCTACGTCCCCGCGGACGACCTGACCGACCCGGCGCCGGCGACCACCTTCGCCCACCTGGACGCGACGACCGTTCTGTCGCGTCCGATCTCGGAGAAGGGCATCTACCCGGCGGTCGACCCGCTGGACTCGACGTCCCGCATCCTGGACCCGCGCTACATCACGCAGGACCACTACGACGCGGCCAGCCGCGTCAAGGGAATCCTGCAGAAGTACAAGGACCTCCAGGACATCATCGCGATCCTCGGTATCGACGAGCTGGGCGAGGAGGACAAGCTTGTTGTCCACCGTGCCCGTCGCGTCGAGCGCTTCCTGTCGCAGAACACCCACGCCGCCAAGCAGTTCACCGGCCTGGACGGTTCGGACGTTCCGCTCGACGAGTCGATCGCCGCGTTCAACGCGATCTGCGACGGTGACTACGACCACTTCCCCGAGCAGGCGTTCTTCATGTGCGGTGGCATTGACGACCTCAAGGCCAAGGCCAAGGAGCTCGGCGTCTCCTGAACGCAGTGAGCCGTGTGGGCCGAAGTGACTCACGCGACTCGTGGGAGAGGGGCGGGTACGTCCCGCCCCTCTCCGTACGCCCCCTAGAATTGACCCAACACCCGGCACAACCGCCGGGTGGTGACCCGAGGAGCCACCTTGGCTGCTGAGCTGCACGTCGAGCTGGTCGCGGCGGACCGTAACGTCTGGTCCGGCGAGGCCACCCTGGTCGTCGCGCGCACCACGTCCGGCGACATCGGCGTCATGCCCGGTCACCAGCCGCTGCTGGGTGTGCTGGAGTCGGGCCCGGTGACGATCCGTACGAGCGACGGCGGCACTGTCGTCGCCGCGGTGCACGGCGGGTTCATCTCGTTCGCCGACAACAAGCTGTCTCTGCTCGCAGAGATCGCCGAGCTGGCTGACGAGATCGACGCCGCACGTGCCGAGCGGGCGCTGGAGCGGGCGAAGTCGGAGGCGGATGCCGCCGCCGAGCGCCGCGCCGACGTCCGACTGCGCGCGGTTGCGGGACACTGAGTTCCGCAACAACGAGTTTTGACCTCAGCCGCGGCCCGTACTGGACTCTCCAGGGCGGGTCGCGGCTGAAGCGATACATCGGGAACTTCTGTTCTCTTACTGGTACTGGCACTGGATGATGCGAGGAGGTCGGTGGAGATGTTCCTCGCTCTGCTCGTGAGCGGCTCGGTAGTCGCGCTGGTACTGGTGGGGCTGTTCGTCTTCGGACTGCGCCGGCGGCTGATCCAGCGCTCCGGCGGCACCTTCGACTGCAGTCTGCGCTGGAACATCCCCGAGGAGCCCGACCGCTCCGGCAAGGGATGGGTCTACGGCGTCGCCCGCTACAGCGGCGACCGCATCGACTGGTTCCGCGTCTTCTCGTACGCCCCCCGTCCGCGCCGCGTCCTCGAACGCTCGGCGATCGAGGTGCTCTCGCGCCGCGTCCCCGAGGGTGAGGAAGAGCTGGCGCTGCTGTCCGACGCCTGCATCCTCGGCTGCTCGCACCGCGGTACGCGCCTGGAGCTGGCGATGAGCGAGGACGCTCTCACCGGTTTCCTCGCCTGGCTGGAGGCCGCGCCTCCTGGCCAGCGCGTCAACGTGGCGTAGCCGCACAGACGTAAGAAGCAGTCGGGGGGACGGGTCCAGGACCGTCCCCCCGACTGCTTCAGGCCTTTATTACTTCAGGCCGTTGTTGATAGCGGTCACCAGCTCGCCGTTGGCGGTGTCACCGCTGAACTCCCAGAAGAAGGCGCCTCCCAGGCCTTGCCCCTTCGCCCAGCTCATCTTCGAGCCGATGGTGGTGGGGGTGTCGTAGCTCCACCAGTCGGTGCCGCAGTGCGCGTAAGCCGTGCCGGCGACCGTGCCGTTCGCCGGACACTTGGTCTTGAGGACCTTGTAGTCCTCGATGCCCGACTCGTACGTACCGGTCGCGGCGCCGGTCGCGGTGCCGCCCGGCTCCTTCTGCGTCACGCCGGTCCAGCCGCGCCCGTAGAAGCCGATGCCGAGCAGCAGCTTCTTCGCGGGGACGCCCTGGGCCTTGAGCTTGGCGATGGCCTCGGCCGAGTTGAAACCGGCCTGCGGGATGCCGGCGTACGAGGTCAGCGGGGAGTGCGGGGCCGTCGGGCCCTTGGCCGCCCAGGCGCCGAAGAAGTCGTACGTCATCACGTTGTACCAGTCGGAGTACGCGGCGGCTCCGGCGTAGTCGGTGGCGTCGATCTTGCCGCCGGCCGAGGCATCGGCGGTGATCGCGGCGGTGACCAGGTTGTTCGTACCGAACTTGCCGCGCATGGCCTGCATCATGTTCTTGAACGCGGCCGGGCCGCTCGTGTCGCAGGACAGTCCGCAGGCGTTCGGGTACTCCCAGTCCAGGTCGATGCCGTCGAAGACGTCGGCCCAGCGCGGGTCCTCCACCAGCTTGTAGCAGGAGTCGGCGAACGCGGCCGGGTTCTTGACGGCCTCGGTGAAGCCGCCGGACCAGGTCCAGCCGCCGAACGACCACAGCACCTTGATGTGCGGGTACTTCGCCTTGAGCTTGCGCAGCTGGTTGAAGTTGCCGCGCAGCGGCTGGTCCCAGGTGTCGGCCTTGCCGTCGACGCTCTGGTCGGCGGTGTAGGCCTTGTCCATCGCCGCGAAGCTGTCGCCCATGGTGCACTTGCCACCCTGGACGTTGCCGAACGAGTAGTTGATGTGCGTGATCTTGGCGGCGGAGCCCGAGGTGTCCAGGTTCTTCACGTGGTAGTTGCGTCCGTAGATGCCCCACTCGGTGAAGTAGCCCAGCTTGACCTGGTCGCCGGGGCCGGGACCCGGGTCGGTGCCGCCGCCGGTGGTCTTGACCGCGCGGGCGCCACTGACCGGACCCGTCTGGTCGGCGGTGTCACGGGCCTGGACGGAGTACGAGTAGTCCGTACCCGCGCTGAGTCCGGTGTCCGTGTACGACGCAGTGGTGACCGTCGCGACCTTGGCGCCGTCACGCAGCACGTCGTAGTTCTTGACGCCCTTGTCGTCGGTGGCCGCGGTCCACGAGAGCTTCACCGACGTGTCGGTGATGGTGCCCGCGGAGGGGGTGCCGGGTGCGGTGGGCGGGGTGTCGCCGGGCACGGAACCGCCGTCGCAGGAACCGCCGTTGAGCTTGCAGCCGCTGGGGGAGCCGGTGCCGGTCCCGTTGAAGCCGAAGGAGACGCTGGCGCCGGGGGCCAGGTTGCCGCCCCAGGACTTGTTCTTGGCGGTCCAGTGGTTGCCCGAGTTGGTGACGTCGGCGTCCCAGGCGGACGTGACGGACGTACCGGCCGGGAAGTCCCACTCCACGGTCCAGGTGCTGAGGGTGGTGGTGCCGGTGTTCTTCACCGTCCACTTGCCCTCGAAGCCGGTGCCCCAGTCGGAGGCCTTCGTGTAGGAGGCGGTCGCGGAGGTGGCGGCCTGCGCGGGCGAGGCCAGGCCGACCATGGCGGCGAGCGGGACGATCAGCGCGGTGAGACCGGCTGCCGCTCTGGTTCTGAAGCGGGTGCGCAGGGGGTTTGTTGTACTCAAGGGTGCTCCCAAGAGAGAGGTCCGGCGGTGAACGGGGATGGGACCTGCGCCGCCTGGCGAGCACTTTTTGACATGACACGCTCACCACTGCGGTGCGGTGAGCGTAGGAAGGTCTGGACCAATCGTCAAGAGGTCTGGACCAGCGGAGGGTGGTCGGTGGTCACCCCATGGACCCGTGCGGTCAGATCCCCAACTCCTGGGCGAGCACGGCGGCTTGCACCCGGCTGCGCAGCTCCAGCTTCCCCAGCAGACGGCTCACATGGGTCTTCACCGTGGCCTCGGCCATGGTCAGACGCCGGGCGATCTCCGCGTTCGACAGCCCCTCGCCGAGACACGACAGCACCTCGCGCTCGCGACGGGTCAGCGAATCCAGCGCCTCGGGAGCGGGCGCGTTCACGGACCGTACGGGCGCGGGCGAGGCGAACTCCGCGATCAGCCGGCGGGTGACGGCAGGCGCGATCAGGCCCTCGCCGCGCGCCACGGTCCGTACCGCCTCGATCAGGTCCTTCGCGTCGGTGTTCTTCAGCAGGAAGCCGGCCGCCCCCGCGCGCAGCGCCCCGAAGACGTACTCGTCGAGATCGAACGTCGTCAGCACCAGGACGTCGGCGAGCTGCTCCGCCACCACCTGCCGGGTCGCCGACACCCCGTCCAGGCGCGGCATCTGTACGTCCATCAGCACCAGATCGGGTCGCAGCTCGCGCGCCATGGCGACCGCCGCCTCGCCGTCCGGGGCCTCCCCGGCCACCTCGATGTCCGGGGCGCTGTTCAGGATGAGCACCAGGCCCGCCCGTACGGCCGACTGGTCCTCCGCGACCAGCACGCGAATCGTCATGCGGACAGCTCCGTATCGTCCTCTGCGGGCAGCTGCGCCCGTACCTGCCAGATCTTCGTGCCGTCCGCCGCGGTGACGGGACCCGCCTCCAGCGCCCCGTCGAGCAGCGTCACCCGCTCCCGCATCCCCACCAGGCCCGCACCCGAGCCGGGCGCGCGGGGGCCGGGCCGTTCGCCGTACGGGCTGGTCACCTCGACCGTCAGTGTGTGGTCGGTGTGCGCGAGCGACACGGTGACCGGGCCTGGGGAGGCGTGCTTGAGCGCGTTGGTGAGGGACTCCTGGACGATCCGGTACGCGGCCATCTCGACCGGCGCCGGAAGGCGGCCGCCCGGTTCGCGGGCGTCGTCGAGGGCGAAGACGAGTCCGCTGTCGGCGCCGACCCTGCGGACCTGGGCCACGAGGGCGTCGAGCCCGTCGAGTACGGGGGCCACGGGCGGCTCCTGGTCGCCGCCGGTGTCCCGGAGCAGACCGATGAGCCTGCGCATCTCGGACAGGCCCTGGACGCTGTTCTCGCGGATGACGGCCAGGGCGTCGGCCGACGCCCTGGGCTTGTCGATGGACAGGGCGGCCGTGGAGTGGATGGCGATGGCGGAGAGGTGGTTGGCGACCATGTCGTGCAGCTCGCGCGCCATCCGCGAGCGCTCGGCCATGACGGCCTGGCTGCGGTCGATCTCGGCCAGCAGCGCTGTCTGCTCGGCGCGCAGTCTGGCCGCCACCGCTGCCTGACGGTGGTTGCGCAGCGTGGCGCCGGTGAGCGCGGGGCCGAAGGAGACCAGGCCGGTGACGACGCCGATGAGCAGGGCTTCCGGGCGGCGGAGCCAGGCGAGGGCGGCGATCGTCATGGTCACGGTGATCAGGCCGGTGATGACGGGGATACGGCGGGCGGCTCCGGGGGTGCCGTACACCACGGCGGCGTACATCAGGTCCGTGTACATGAGAACGGTCGCCAGGTTGCCGTGGGTGAACTGGTCCGCGACCAGGGCGGCCGTACCGACGAGCAGGGCCGTACTCGGGCACGACCTGCGCAGCAGCTCCAGGCCGGCCATCACCGTGAGGGGCACGAGGGTCACCCAGGACGGCATGAGGTCGCGGACGGCGGTGGTGTGCAGCCCGAGGCCCCACAGCAGGACTCCGCCGAGCAGGCCGATCACCGCGAGGAGGACGCCGTCGCGGTGCGGGCGGGGGAAGCGGGTCACGGCACCATCCAACACGGTGCGGACCGGCTCGTCGTCCTCGTGCGGGGTGACCCGGGGCTACATCGAAGGATGCAGTGCGGGTTCGTCACTGGCGACGACGATTCGGGGCCTCGCGGACGGGAGGGTGGGAGCGTAACGGGAGGAGAGTGAACCGTGATCGTCACGCTGGTCATCATCTGCGAAGTCGGCTTCTGGATCCTGCTGGCCGGGGGACTGGCCCTGCGCTACCTGGCGAAGATGCCGCGCGCCGGGGCGGCCGTACTGCTCATGGAGCCGATGCTGGAGGTCGTGCTGCTCGTCGTCACGGCCGTCGACCTGAAGAACGGCGCGGAGCCGGACTGGAAGCACGGCCTGGCCGCCGTCTACATCGGCTTCACCGTCGCGCTCGGCCACCGCACCATCAAGTGGGTCGACGTCCGGGTCGCCCACCGCTTCGCGGGCGGGCCGGCGCCGGTGCGGCCGCCGAAGTACGGGACGGCTCGCGCGGTGCACGAGTGGAAGGTGGCGGGGCAGTGGATGCTGGCGGCGGGGATCGCGATCGGGCTGCTGCAGGCGGCGATCTGGTACGTCGGCGGGGGCGGCGACATCGGGTCCCTGCGGATGTGGCAGCAGAAGATGCTCTTCGTGATCGGCATCAACGCGGTCATCGCGGCGATGTACACGGTCTTCCCGAAGCGGGAGCCGGCGGGGGAGCGGGAACGGGTGGGGTAGGCGGGCTGCGGGTGGAGTGCGGGTGCGGGGCGCTGCGCGCGGCTCCCCCCCCCACCCGCACCGAGTCCCTACCGCTCGCCGCCCGGCACCCACAGCACGTCCCCGACCTCCTTGTTGGCCACCCTGGCCAGGATGAACAGCAGGTCGGACAGGCGGTTCAGGTACGTCGCCGTCAGCGGGTTCATCACCTCGCCGTGGACCTCGAACGCCGCCCACGTCGAACGCTCCGCCCGCCGCACCACCGTGCACGCCTGATGCAGCAGCGCCGCTCCCGGCGTACCCCCCGGCAGGATGAAGCTCCGCAGCTTCTCCACCTCCTCCAGGAAGCGGTCGCAGTCCGACTCGAGCTTGTCGATGTACGACTGCTCGACGCGAAGCGGCGGGTACTTGGGGTCCTCGACCACCGGAGTCGACAGATCCGCGCCCACGTCGAAGAGGTCGTTCTGGACCCGGACGAGGACCTTCACGACAGCCTCGTCGAGCTGTCCGAGGGCGATCGCCGTCCCGATGGCCGCATTGGCCTCATTGGCGTCGGCGTACGCCGAGATCCGCAGATCGGTCTTGGCGGTGCGGCTCATGTCGCCCAGGGCGGTCGTGCCCTTGTCGCCGGTACGGGTGTAGATGCGCGTCAGATTGACCATGGGTCGAGCGTAGCTACGCGCCGGCCCTCCGGAAGACGCGTGTGCCCACCGTCACGGAGACCAGTGCCAGCGCGGCCGCCATCAGGGTGCCGTACAGCATGGCCGTGCCCGCGTAGTCGCCCACGTAAGCCGCCCGTACCGCGTCCACCAGATAGCGGAACGGGACGAAGCGCGACAGCAGGTCCAGCCAGCCCGGAGCGAGCGCCATCGGCAGCATCAGGCCCGACAGCAGCATCGAGGGCATGGAGACGGCGTTGATGACGGGCCCGAACTCGTGCGGCCGGGACACCTTGAGGGCGAGGGCGTACGAGAGGGAGGCGAGCGCGATCGACAGTACGCCGACGAACACGAAGCCGATGAGGACGCCGGCCAGCGGCGCCCGCAGGCCCATGAACAGGGCGGCGAGCACCAGCAGTACGGCCTGGAAGACGAAGAGCGTCGCGTCGCGCAGCACCCGGCCCATCAGCAGAGCGAGCCGGCTGACCGGCGTGACGCGCATCCGCTCCACCACCCCGGACTGTTTCTCGATAATGATCGAGAAACCGGCGAACAGCGCGCCGAACAGGCCCAGTTGGAGCAACAGGCCGGGGACCAGCACCTGCCAGGAGTCGCCCTTGGAGCCGAGCGGCAGACCGGTGAGGAGCGGGCCGAAGAAGAGCAGGTACAGCAGGGGCATCAGGACGCCGAAGAGCATCTGGAATCTCGACGCCATCGACTGGCGGGCGTACCGGCCGTAGAGCAGTGCGGTGTCGGACAGGAACTCCGAGGCGGACACGGACATGGGAGCGGCTCCTAGACGGCTACGGGGACGGTGTCGGCGGACGCGGCGCTGCGCCCGGTGATGGCGAGGAAGGTGTCCTGGAGGGGCGCGTCGATCGAGCCGCCGTAGCGGAGCTTGAGCGCGCTCGGTGTGCCCTCGGCGGCGACGACCCCCCGGTCGACGACGACGAGCCGGTCGGAGAGCTCGTCGGCCTCGTCCAGGTAGTGCGTGGTGAGGAAGACGGTCGTGCCGTACTCGTCACGCAGTCGGCGCACCAGGTTCCACAGGTCGGCCCGGCTGCCGGGGTCGAGTCCGGTCGTGGGCTCGTCCAGGAACAGCACGTCGGGCCGGTGGGCCAGGCCCATGGCGATGTCGAGCCGTCGCCGCTGCCCGCCGGAGAGGGCGGCGCACTTGCGGTCCATCAGGCCGGTGAGGTCCAGATCGCGGGCCAGTTCACCGGCGCGGGCGGCGGCCTCCGTCCGGGAGAGCCGGTAGAGGCGGCCCTGGGTCACGAGCTCCTCGCGTACGGAGACGCTGGGGTCGAGGCCGCCGGACTGGGCGACGTAACCGATCTTGCTCCGTACGCCCTGGGGATCGCCGGTCAGATCGCAGCCGGCGACGGTCGCGGCGCCACCCGTGGGCGCCAGCAGCGTGGTGAGCATGCGCAGCGTGGTGGTCTTGCCCGCGCCGTTGGGGCCGAGGAAACCGAGGATCTCGCCGCGCTCGACGGTGAGGTCGATGCCCCGGACGGCCTCGACCGGGCCCGCTTTGGTGGTGAAGGTCCGGGCGAGCCCGGCCGTGCTGATGATTGCCATGCCCTCAGGAAAACAGAGTGACTTAAAATTTGCAATGACTCCAAAAATGTAGGTGACTCGGCGAAGCTACGATGCAGGCATGGTCGAGGGACTCAGAGAGCGCAAGAAGCGGCAGACCAGGCAGCACATCTCCGATGTGGCCACGGGACTCTTCCTGGAGCGGGGCTTCGACGCCGTGACGATCGCCGAGATCGCCCAGGCGGCCGACGTCTCCGTCAACACCGTCTACAACTACTTCCCGGCGAAGGAGGACCTCTTCTTCGACCGCAGTACGGGCATCGTCGACCGGCTGCCCCGTTACGTCCGGGGCCGCAGCCGGGGCGAGTCCGCCGCCGCGGCCGTCCTGCGTGAACTGCAGCGGGAGGTCGAGGAGGTCGCCCCGTCCATCGGCCTGATCGACGGTTACGCCGCCTTCATGCGCGTCGTCATGGAGGCGCACACCCTGCGCTCCCGCCTCTGGGCCATCCAGCAGGAGGTCGTCGGGAAGCTGGAGGAGGCCCTGCGGGAGGACACCGGCGCGGCGGACGACGACCCGCTGCCCACGCTGATGGCCGGCCAGCTCGCCTGGCTCCAGTCCACCCTGATGGGGTGGATCGGTGGTGAGATGGTCAAGGGGCGCAAAGCGGCCGAAGTGTCGCGTGAGGCGCTTGTGCTCCTCGACGGGATGGAGGAGCTGCTGAGCGAGAAGGCGCTCAACTACGCGGTGCGGTGCGCCGAATGAGGCGTACCAGTGTGATGTCCGTCATTTGAGACGTGACGCGTATCTCTTCGTCGCCACACGGCCCCTCACGGACGCTAATCTCCGCCGGAGAGCCTGAACCGAACAGGCGCCGAGGCCAAAGAAATCAAGGGGTGTGTCGTGGCTGGGAAGCTCGCCGTCATCGGAGCCGGACTCATGGGGTCCGGTATCGCGCAGGTCTCGGCGCAGGCGGGCTGGGACGTCGTCCTGCGCGACGTCACCGACGCCGCGCTGACCCGTGGCCGTGACGGCATCAAGGCCTCGTACGACAAGTTCGTCTCCAAGGGGAAGCTGGAGGCCGCGGACGCCGAGGCGGCGCTCGGCCGCATCACGACGACCACCGATCTCGACGCGGTCGCCGACGCCGACATCGTCGTCGAAGCCGTCTTCGAGAAGCTCGAGGTCAAGCACGAGATCTTCCGTGCGCTCGACAAGATCGTCCGGGAGGACGCGGTGCTCGCGTCCAACACCTCCGCCATCCCGATCACCAAGATCGCGGCAGTGACGGAGCGTCCGGAGCGGGTCGTCGGCGCGCACTTCTTCTCGCCCGTACCGATGATGCAGCTTTGCGAGCTCGTGCGCGGGTACAAGACCAGCGACGAAACCCTCGCCACCACGCGGGAGTTCGCCGAGTCGGTCGGCAAGACCTGCATCGTCGTCAACCGCGACGTCGCCGGCTTCGTCACCACCCGCCTCATCTCGGCGCTCGTCGTCGAGGCCGCGAAGCTGTACGAGTCGGGCGTCGCCTCGGCCGAGGACATCGACATCGCCTGCAAGCTGGGCTTCGGCCATGCCATGGGCCCGCTCGCCACCGCGGACCTGACGGGCGTCGACATCCTGCTGCACGCCACGAGCAACATCTACACGGAGTCGCAGGACGAGAAGTTCGCGCCGCCGGAGCTGATGCGCCGGATGGTTGATGCCGGTGACATCGGGCGCAAGAGCGGGCAGGGCTTCTACAAGCACTGATGCCGCGTCAGCCCCTGGGGTCACTCCCAGGGGTGAATTCGGTATCGGTTCGCTTACGGACGGCAACTTCCTTGCCCGTCAGGCAGTCAGTTGGGTGCAGGGAATGAAACACGACACGGAGAACTGACGCACTCTCGGGGAGCGCATATGCACATCAGGGGCGACCACGTCGAGCTGGTCGTCGGGGGCCGCCTCGACGTCCGCAGCGCGGCGGACGCCCGTACGGTCCTCCACTCGGCCGTCGACGACGGTGTCGGCGATCTCGTGCTGGACCTGACCGAGCTGGATTCCTGGGACGCCACCGGGCTGGGCGTGATCATGGGTGCCCACCGGCGGGCCGGGCGGGCGGGCCGCCGGCTCGTGCTGCGCGGCGTACCGGCCCAGATGCAGCGCCTGCTGGTGGCGACCAGACTGCACCGCATTCTCGCCATCGAGGGCGGCATCGCCGCCGAGTCGCTGCCGCGCGTCTGAGCGGCCGCTGCCCGGGACTGCCGCTGCCCGGGCCTCCCACGGTGTGAACTCTCGCGGCCGCCCGGGGCGGCTGGGGCGCGAGCGGCACGGCGTTCGGCGCGAAGCGTCGCGATCCGTACGGCGGCCGCACAATCCTCACGAGACTGTGACGTCCCGGGCGGGGTGGCACCCCTCTGGTTCCCCGATACTGTGCGAAGGTCTAGGGTTCGGCTCGCCTGCCGATTGACGAACCCGAGTACGGCGGGCACCGGACCAGAAGCGACAGCGGGCGTGTGAAAGGCCGGGAGGGGCATCCGCACGCAACGCATCTGGGGGGCTTTGACCATGGACCCGATGAACCGGGGACCGGAAGAGTACGGCCACGACGACGACCGATTCGGCGAGAGCGAAACCGGTGACGGATCGCGCCGACCACCACGAGACGCGCTGACACCGGCCCTTGCGCAGAGCGCTCAGAGCAAGGGGAGCGGGTCGGCCTCCTCGGCACCCGCCCGTACCGTGCAGGTCGTCGCGGGCGACTTCCTGCTCACCGTCAACCCTGTCGACGGCAGCGAGATCGAAGTCTGCCCGCCCGCCGAGCGGCCCTCGCGGCCGGTCAGGCACAGCGCCGACGACCGAGCCGAACTGCTGCGCGCGGCGAGGCCGCCCGTTCCGCCGGGCCCCGTCGTTCCCGAGCTGCCTCTCCTGGAGCGCCAGGAGGAGCGCGAGAGGCTCGTACGACTGCTCGCGCGCGGCCGCTCCGTGCGGCTGACGGGGCCGTCGGGATCCGGACGTACGGCGCTGCTCGACGCTGTCGCCGCCGACTGCGCGGATCTCGCACCCGACGGAGTCGTACGGCTCTGCGGCGCCCACCGCACGCCCGAAGAGCTGCTCCACGACCTGTTCGCTGCCGTGTACAGCGCGCCCCTGCACCGCCCCGACCGGGCTGGGCTGCTCGGGCTGGTCCACGAGATCGGCGCCGTCGTCGTCCTCGATGACCTGGAGTTCGGCGGGGCGGCGCTGGACGAGCTGCTGGAGGCCACGCCCGAGTGTGCCTTCCTGCTCGCCACAACGCCCGGTGTCGCGGCTCCGTCACCCGAGTCGCACGTCGAGGAGGTGTTCCTCGGCGGTCTCGGCCGCAGCGCCAGCCTGGAACTCCTGGAGCGGGCCGTGGAGCGGCCGCTCACCGAGGACGAGGCGAACTGGGCGGGCGACCTGTGGTTCGAGTCCGAGGGGCTGCCGCTGCGCTTCACACAGGCGGGTGCGCTGCTGCGGCAGCGCGACCGGCTGCGCGTCGATCCCAACGCCTTCGACGAGTACGGATACTTCAACGAGCAGCCGTTCGACGCGCCCTTCGACGCGGAGGACGGCCACGACGTACCCCTGCCCTCGCTGGCCGAGGGAGCCATGCCGGTGGCGCTGCTCGCGTCCCGGCTGAGCGAGTCCGCCCGCGCCACCCTGCGCTTCGCCCTCGCGCTCGGCGGAGAGGTACCGCACCAGGCTCATCTGCCGGCCCTTGTGGGTGACACCCACGCGGACGCCGCGCTCGGCGAGCTCATGAGCTGTGGCCTGCTCTCACCGGTGGGCGCGCGTTTCCGGCTGGCGGCGGGGGTGGCCGTCCAGCTGGAGGCCGCCGGGTTCGCCGACGACATGACGGAGCAGGCGCACACCGCCGCCCAGCACTACGCCTGGTGGTCGGGGCACCCCTCGGTCTCGCCGGAGCGGGCGGCCGCCGAGGCCGACGCGATCATGGCGGCGATGGGTGCGCTGGTGCCGGGCTCCGGGGCCGGGCATCCGAGCGCGGCTGTTCTGCTGGCCCGCACGGCGGCGCCCGCCTTCGCGGCCGGCCTGTGCTGGGGCGCGTGGGAGCGGGCGCTGCGTACGGGCCTCGAGGCCGCCCGCATCGCGGGGGAGGTCGCCGAAGAGGCCTACTTCCACCACGAGTTGGGCGTCCTCGCGCTCTGTACGGGCAACCTTGACCGGGCCCGGGCCGAGCTGGAGGCGTCCATCGCGATGCGCGGCGCCGTCGCCGACAAGAGCGGCACCGTCGCCGGACGCAGGGCCCTGGCGCTGGTCGCGGACCGTTCGGGGCCGGGCGCGGGCGCGCTGGTGCTCGGTGCCCGTACGCCCGCCGGGGAGGAAGTACCGGCGGCCCGGTACGAGGAGTCGGCGTCGCCGCCCGGTGGCGTACCGGCGGCGGTCGTACCCCTGTCGCTGCCGGGCAGGCCCGAACGGGCGGGTGATGACAGCACGTTGGTCACGCACCGCTCGCCGGAGGCCGGAGGCGGTGGCGGCCTCGGGCGTCTCGCCGTGCTCAGCGGCGCCCGGCGCAACATGGTCGCGGCAGGCGCGGGCGCGCTGCTCGTCGCCGTACTCGGCACCGTGGTGACGCTCGGCGCGACGTCCGAAGGCGAAGAGCCGCAGAACAGGGTCACGTCCGAGCAGTCGGCGAACGAGGACGACGGGGAGAACGGGCTCACGGCCGACGAGCCGACGCAGGGCTCGACCAAGCGGCCGGGCGATCCGGCGGGTCCCGGTACGTCGGGACAGCCGCAGCCGGGCGAGAGCGGTGACAGCGGGGCCCCGGTCGAACCGTCGAAGAGCGGCAAGCCGACGGACGGCGATTCGTCGTCGCCGGGCAGCAAGCCGCCGACCACGGGCGGTACGACTACGGGCGGTCCGACCACCGGCGGTCCGACGACGGGCGGTCCGACCACGGGCGGTCCCACGACCGGCGGTCCGACCACCGGCGGTCCGACGACGGGCGGTCCGACCACCGGTGGCCCGACGACCGGTGGTCCCACGACGGGCGGCACGACGGACGGCGGCACCACCGACGGGGGCACGACGGACGGCGGTGGCACCGACGGGGGCACGACCGACGGCGGCGCGACCGACGGTGGGGCCACGGACGGCGGTACGACCGGCGGTACGACCACCGGGACGACCGGCGGAACCACCGACGGCGGCACGACGGACGGCACCACCACGGGCGGCAGCAGCCCGAGCGACAGTGCGCCCGCTTCGTCCAGCGCACCCGGTTCCTAGAGCGAGGCGTTTCCCGGAACACGGTGCAGCGGGAGGGGGCGGGAGGGGATTTCCCCTACCGCGCCCTCCCGTAACCGGGGCGCCGCACCGGGGGCCCTGCCTCCGTCACCGGAGGGGCCGGGCCGGCCGGACACGTCAGAACAGGCGGAGCTTGTCGTCCTCGATGCCACGCATCGCGTTGTAGTCCAGGACCACGCAGCCGATCCCGCGGTCCGTCGCCAGTACGCGCGCCTGCGGCTTGATCTCCTGGGCCGCGAAGATGCCCTTCACCGGCGCGAGATGCGGGTCCCGGTTGAGCAGTTCCAGGTAGCGCGTCAGCTGCTCCACGCCGTCGATGTCGCCGCGCCGCTTGAGCTCCACCGCGACCGTCGCCCCGTCCGCGTCACGGCAGAGGATGTCGACCGGGCCGATGGCCGTGGGGTATTCGCGGCGGATCAGGGAGTAGCCCTCGCCGAGGGTGTCGATGCGGTCCGCGAGCAGCTCCTGGAGGTGCGCTTCCACGCCGTCCTTGATCAGCCCGGGGTCGACGCCCAGTTCGTGGGACGAGTCGTGGAGGACTTCCTCCATCGTGATGATCAATTTCTCGCCCGCCTTGTTGATCACCGTCCAGGTGCCGGCATCGTCGCCGGTGCCCTCCTTGAGGGTGCACGGCGGCGACATCCAGTTGAGCGGTTTGTACGCCCGGTCGTCGGCGTGGATCGAGACGCTGCCGTCCGCCTTCACCAGGATCAGACGGGGAGCGGAGGGCAAGTGGGCAGTGAGCCGGCCCGCGTAGTCCACGGAGCAGCGGGCAATGACGAGACGCATGGGGCGCAACGCTACTCGACTACGCGTCCTCTACGCGATTCGCCCAGTAAGACCCCCTTCGTTGTTGGCTGGTTGTGTTCCCAATCTCCTGGTGCGGTCCGGACCGCACGCTTAACTTGGATGCAGGAGGTCGTCGTACGTGCACTCTGCGTCGTCGTCCGTCTTCCCTGCCCGTAAGACCCCGGCCCCGGGGTCGCGAGAGGAGAACCCATGTCGCTCGACGTCTCACCGGCACTGTTGGAACAGGCCGAGCGAGGCGATGTCGACGAAGCCGCTTTCGTCGACTGCGTCCGGACCTCCCTGCCTTACGCATGGGAGATGATCAGCTCTCTGGTGGCACAGCTGAAGGTCGACGGTGGCGAGTTCGCCGACAACCAGACGCCTCCGCCGGACGAGCAGGCACGTGGTCAGCTGTTGCGCGCACTCGCTAGTGACGCGATTCGCGGTGCGCTGCAGCGGCACTTCGGCGTACGTCTTGCATTCCAGAACTGCCACCGCGTAGCGGTGTTCCCGCTGGACTCCTCGTCGGACGAGCGGCTGGGCCGTTTCACCTCGATCAGGGGCCAGCTGCTCAACCAGTCGCCGGAACTTCGGGACTGCTGAGGCAATGCTGCCGCTCCGCATCGCCGTGGATGCACTGATGCGGAGCGGCGGCGGCGTCCCGCCGCGGATGCCGCCATGACCACGGTCAGGACAGAAGGGGCAGTACGTCGGACCCCAGCAGCCGTACGTTCTCCTCGGTGGCCGCGAGGTCGCCCGATCCCTCGACGAGCAGCGCGAAGCGCGTGATGCCGGTCCGCTCCGCGGTGGCCGCCAGCCGGTCGGCGGCCAGCCGCGGCGGGCCCACCGGGTGCAGTTCGCACAGCATCTCGGTGTAGGCGACGGGGTCCCGCATCGCGCGGTGCCGCCCGTCGACCGTCACATGGGCGTCGAGTCCCTGCTTGAGCCAGCCGGGCATCGCCTTCGTCAGCGTCTCCGTGCCCTCGGCCACACTGCTCGCGATCTGCGCCACTCCGGCCGAAACATGGCCGGCCCGCGCGATCGTTTCCGGCTCATGTCCCGCGGCGAGTGCGAGCCTGCGCCACAGCGCGACCATCTCCGCTTTGTCCTCGTCGCCGCAGTGCATGCCGAGCAGCATCGGCAGCCCGCGCTCGGCGGCCATCCGTACGCTCTTGGGGGAGGTGCAGGCGACCACGACCTCGGGCCCGCCCGATTCGTCGGGCACCTCGCGCAGCAGCTCGTCCGCCCTCGGTACCACGGCGACTTCGCGGAAGTCGAACCGCTCACCCCGCGCTTCGACGCGCGGTTCGCTCAGCCAGCGCAGCAGCAGGTCCAGCGACTCGGGGAAGCCGTGCTCGTACGCCGAAAGACCTTGTCCGAACACCTCCAGGTCCACCCAGGGACCGCCGCGCCCCACGCCGAGTGTGAAGCGCCCGCCGGAGGTGAGGTGCAGCAGCGCGGCCTGCTCGCCCAGGGCGACCGGGTGCACGGTCGGCAGGACGCTGACCGCCGTACCGACGCGGATGCGCCGGGTGCGTCCGAGCAGCAGCGCGGCGAGTGTCACCGCCGAGGGGCACACGCCGTACGGTACGAAGTGGTGCTCCGCGAGCCAGACCGAGTCCAGCCCGGCTTGCTCGGCGACCTCGGCCGACCGCACTGCCCGGTGCAGCGCTTCCCCCTGGCCCTGGCCCGGGAACTGGGCCGCCAGTACAAACGTTCCGACACGCATCGCCTATTGCCTCCTTGCGGCCGACGC
Organism: Streptomyces sp. NPDC055287; assembly: GCF_053646035.1. Taxonomy (NCBI): domain Bacteria; kingdom Bacillati; phylum Actinomycetota; class Actinomycetes; order Kitasatosporales; family Streptomycetaceae; genus Streptomyces; species Streptomyces sp. NPDC055287. Next base: position 463,147 of record NZ_JBSHNE010000002.1, read on the forward strand.
GGCTTCCCCCTTACTGGCAACAACGTCTGACACGTGCCAAAGGCACGGCCGCGCGCGAAGTTGTTGCGATTTTCCGGTAAGCCGCGCCCGGTGGGACGCGGGCCCCGTGCGCGATGCGGTACGCGTACCCCCGCCGGATGGCCCTAGGCTGGGAGAAACCAGTGCCGTTCCGACCCGTGAGGTTTCAGGTGTCCCCGCGTCGCAACCGCCCCAAGGGCGGCGAGAACCCTGCCGAGTCCCCAAGTACCGCGGCCTCGGACAGGTTCGGGCTCCAGAGCACGGAGTCGTGGCAGGGCGAGGAGTGGTCGGTGCGCCATGTCGCCGGGGCGAGCGCGGCCGGCAAGCGCTATCGCTGCCCGGGCTGCGACCAGGAGATCCCGTCCGGCGTGCCGCACCTGGTGGCCTGGCCGGAGTACGGCGGCGTCGACGACCGCAGACACTGGCACAAGGCCTGCTGGAACGCGCGAGACCGCCGCACCACGAAGGTGCAGCGGTCCCGTAATGCTCCGCGCTACTGAGCGGCGTTACCGACCGGCGTCGCCGGGCGGCAAGCGGCCGGGGTCGGTCCGCGCGGTCACACGTCGCGCTTCTCCAGGGCCAGGAAGGCGCCGCCCAGCGCCACGGCCGTCACGCCCAGCAGGATCCACAGCGGTTCCCATCCGGACGGCCCGGAATCGGTGACGGAGGCGTCGTAGAAGACGCCGAGCTGGTTGGGGATCGAGTACTCGAAGAGCGCCTGCTGGAGGTCGGCCAGCGTCTCGGAGAACATGAACATCGCCAGCACGAGCGGCAGCAGCACCACACCGATCATGATGGTGATCGCGCCGGCCGAGTGGCGGATGAGCGAGCCGACGGCCAGCGACAGCAGGCCGAGCGTCGCGACGTAGAGGCTCACGCCGGCCGTCGCGCGCAGCCAGTCCTCGCCGGTGGGCGTGATGCCGTCCAGCAGGGCGGAATGGAGCGCTCCGACGATCGCCGTCGCGACCAGCGTGATGCCGAAGGCCAGCAGGAAGAACACGATCGCCTTGGCGGTCAGCACGCGGCCGCGACTGGGGCAGGCGGTGAGGGTGGTGCGGATCATGCCCGTGCCGTACTCGGACGCCACCGTCATCACGCCGAGCGTTATCACCGGGATGCTGCCGAGCAGCACACCGAAGAAGCCGAGGCTGAGCAACGGCGTCTCACCGAGGTCCGCGCCCGACGAGCTGACGGCCAGCGCCGCGAGCAGTCCGATGCCGACCACGAGCACGATCATCACGCCGAGCGTCCACACAGTGGAGCGCACCGACCGGATCTTCGTCCACTCGGAGGCGAGAGCGTCCCCGAGCGTCGCCCGGCGCACCGGGATCGGCGAGACGTACGGCGCGACGCCCTGCGGCGCGTACTGCTGAGGGGCCTGCTGCTGGTACGGGGTCGTCATCGGGCGTCCTCGGGGCTGTCGCTGTCGCTCTTGGTCAGGTCGGGGGCGGGCGCGGGCGTGGCGGGCACAGCGGGCGCGGGGGGCGCCGCCGGGGCGACAGGCGCCGCGTACGGGTTGTGGCCCGGCGCGGGGTGACCCGGGGCAGGCGCGGGGCCGCCCGGCATCGGGGCGCCGCCGAAGGGCTGTCCGCCGGCCTGGGGCGGCGGCGGGGCGTACCAGCCCTGCTGCTGGCCCACGGGCTGGACGTACCCGCCGGGCTGCTGCGGCGGCTGCTGGAAGCCGGCCAGCTGGTCGTCCGTCGAGCGGTAGTCCACGGCGCCCTGCGTCATCCGCATGTACGCCTCCTCCAGCGAGGCCTGGTGCGGCGAGAGTTCCCACAGCCGTACGTCGGCGTCGTGCGCGAGGTCGCTGATCCGGGGCAGCGGCAGCCCGGTCACGCGCATGGCTCCGTCCTGCTCGGTCATGACGTGGCCGCCGGCCTCGGTCAGTACCGAGGACAGCTTCTCGCGCTGCTGCGGCTCGGTCTGCGGCGTACGCACCCGGGCGAAGTCCGCGGAGTTGGCGGAGATGAAGTCCTTGACGCTCATGTCGGAGAGCAGCTGCCCGCGCCCGATCACGATCAAGTGGTCGGCGGTGACCGCCATCTCGCTCATGAGGTGGCTGGAGACGAACACCGTGCGGCCCTCGGCGGCCAGCGTCTTCATGAGGTTGCGGACCCAGTGGATGCCCTCGGGGTCGAGGCCGTTGACCGGCTCGTCGAAGAGCAGCACCTGCGGGTCGCCGAGGAGCGCCGCAGCGATGCCCAGGCGCTGCCCCATGCCGAGCGAGAAGCCCTTGGAGCGCCGCCGGGCGACGTCCTGGAGGCCGACGACCCCGAGCACCTCGTCGACCCGCTGGGCGGGGATGCCGGAGAGCTGCGCGAGCGACAGGAGGTGACTGCGGGCGCTGCGCCCGCCGTGCACGGCCTTGGCGTCCAGCAGTGCGCCGACCTGCCGGGGCGCGTTGGGGAGCTTGCGGAAGGGGTGACCGCCGATGGTGACATGGCCCGACGTGGGTTCGTCGAGCCCGAGGATCATGCGCATCGTCGTGGACTTGCCGGAGCCGTTGGGGCCGAGGAAGCCCGTCACCGTGCCCGGGCGCACCTGGAAGGAAAGGTTGTACACGGCTGTCTTGGCGCCGTAGCGCTTCGTCAGGCCGACTGCCTCGATCATTGTGTGCAGCCCCATCGACAGGTCGGGTCGTCGGGGCTGTGGCCTCATGGCCGAACGCGCCCCCGTAAGGGTTAGGAGGATAACCAGCGGCTGACGGTTCCTCCTAAGCCGGGACGCCGGCACCGTGTCCGGCGCCCGGGCTACGCGTCCCGCTTCTTGAGCAGGACATATCCGCCCACCAGGGCCGCGGCGACCCACAGGGCCATGATCAGCAGACCGCCCCACGGACCGTACGGCGCGCTGTCGTCGACCGGCGGGACCACCTGCATGATCTTGCTGCCGGCCTGGTCGGGGAGGTACTGGCCGACCTTCTTGGTCGCGGAGACATTGCCCAGGATCGGCGCGAGCAGGAAGAAGAACGGCATCAGTACGCCGAGCGCGAGCACCTGACTGCGCAGCATCGAGGCCACGCCCATCGAGAACAGCGCGATCAGGGTCATGTAGAGGCCGCCGCCGATCACCGCGCGCAGCACGCCCGGGTCGCCGATGTCCGCCCCCAGGTCGCCGAGCATGGCCTGGCCGAGGAAGAAGGCGGCGAAGCTCGTGATCATCCCGACGGCCAGCGCGAGCGCGGCGGCGACGGCGATCTTGCTGAAGAGGAAGGTGCCGCGCTGCGGGACCGCGGCGAGCGACATGCGGATCATCCCGGTGCTGTATTCGTTCGAGACGACGAGCACACCGAAAACGATCATTGCGAGCTGCCCAAGACTCGTCCCCGCGAAACTCACGAACGTGGGATCGAAGGCGAGTTTGTCCTCCGCGCTCATCTTCTTGAATTCGTTCTTCGAAAGAATACTGATGAGTACACCGAGGCTGATGGTGACGATTGCGGCAAGGCCGAGTGTCCATACTGTGGACTGAACCGATTTGATCTTGGTCCATTCCGACTTGAGTACCTGTGTAGCAGCCATGGTTCAGGCCCCCGACTTCTTCTGCTGCTGTACGCCGGCACCCCAGCCGGCCCCGGGCGGCGCGCTCTCCCCGCCGCCGGAATGCGCGTGGTACTCGACGGATTCGGCGGTCAGCTGCATGAAGGCTTCTTCCAGCGAGGCCTGCTGTGGGCTCAGCTCATGGAGTACGAGCTGATGCCTGGCCGCGAGCTCGCCGAGCTGCTCCGAGCTCACGCCGTCCACTTCCAGCGACCCGTTGGCCGCGCCGACGGCCGTGATGCCGGCCTCGTGCATGATGTCGCGCAGCCGCTCCTGCTGCGGGGAGCGCAGGCGTACGTAACTGCGCGAGTTCTCCTTGATGAAGCCGGCCATCGACGTGTCGGCGAGCAGTCTGCCCTGGCCGATGACGACCAAGTGGTCTGCGGTGAGGGCCATTTCACTCATCAGGTGGGAGGAGACGAAGACCGTACGCCCCTGGGACGCCAGCGACTTCATCAGATTGCGGATCCAGTGGATGCCCTCGGGGTCGAGGCCGTTGACCGGCTCGTCGAACATCAGGATCTCGGGATCGCCCAGCAGTGCCCCCGCGATGCCGAGGCGCTGCCCCATGCCGAGCGAGAAGCCCTTGGCGCGCTTCCTGGCGACCGAGGTCAGGCCCACCGTCTCCAGGACCTCGGAGACCCGGCTGCGCGGGATGCCGTTGCTCTGGGCCAGGCACAGCAGATGGTTGTACGCGCTGCGGCCGCCGTGCATCGCCTTGGCGTCGAGGAGCGCGCCGATGTACTTCAGTGGATCCTTGAGGCCGGCGTAGTGCTTGCCGTCGATGCGGACGTCGCCCGCCGTCGGGTTGTCCAGGCCCAGCATCATCCGCATGGTCGTCGACTTGCCCGCCCCGTTCGGGCCCAGGAAGCCGGTCACGATGCCCGGGCGTACGGTGAAGGTCAGATGATCGACGGCCACCTTCTCGCCGTAACGCTTCGTCAGCCCCGTCAGCTCAATCATGCGGCCACGCTAAGGGCGCGCAAAGCCCCCCGCCACTGGAATGACGGGGGGCTTTGCGGCCTGGTTGCTTCCGCTTCTCGCCGGGGCGGGCCCGGGAACTAGCGGGTCTGCTGGGCCGGGACGCCGCGGGTGATCGGCTCGTCGTCGGCCGGGGCGCCGGCGGCGGCGACGGCCGCACCGGTCAGCGTGGCCAGCATCTCGCGGACGTTGGTCAGCTGCGCGTTGATCGAGTCGCGGCGGTTGGTGAGCGCCGCCAGCTCGCGCTCCGATTCGCTGCGGATCCGGTCGGCCTTGGCGTTGGCATCGGCGACGATGTCCTCGGCCTGGCGCTGCGCGGTCTCAACCGTCTGACGGGCCCGGCGCTCCGCGTCCGTACGCAGCTTCTCGGCCTCGAGACGCAGCTGCTCGGCGCGGTGCTCGATCTCGGCGAGACGCTTCTCCGCCTTGGCCTGACGCGAAGCCAGGTCGCGCTCCGACTGCTCGCGGCGCTTGGCCAGGTTCGTCTCGAAGTCCGCGGCGGCCTGGGCGGCCTTGGCGCGGGTCTCCTCGAAGAGGGCGTCCGCCTCCTCACGCTTCTGCTGCGCGTCCTTCTGGGCCTCGCTGCGCAGCGTAGAGGCGTCACCCTTGGCCTTCTCGACGATGCGAACGCCCTCGTCCTCGGCCTTCGTCTTGCGCTCGGCGGCGAACGACTCGGCGTCGTTGCGCACCTGCTGCGCGGCGGACTCGGCGAGCTCGCGGTGCTGCTCGGCGGCGCGACGGGCCTCCTCACGCAGGTCCTTCGCCTCCTCCTCGGCGAGGCGGAGGATCTTCTCGACGCGCGCACCGAGTCCGGCGTACGACGGCTCCGCGTCGCTCACCTGGGCCTGGGCGTTCTGCGTCTCGAGGTGGAGTTCCTCGATGCGCTTTTCCAGAGCAGTGATTCGGGCCAGAGCGCTGTCACGGTCGGCGACGAGTTTGGTAATGCGGTCGTCCACCTGACCGCGGTCGTAACCACGCCGCACGAGCTCGAAGCCGAAGGGGGAGGAAGTGTCGCTCATGGGGTTCCTGGGTTCCTGTCGAATGTGACCGGTGAGGTGTTAGGGGGAATCCTAGGGGCCGAAGCGGCGTGTCATCGAGTCAATGCCCGTTTGATCTGGAGAATGACACCCCTTTTGAGTGGCTAACCGTCGGATGACTTGCCACTCGAACGAGTTGCGCCCGCCGCCGCACCCGCTTTGACCCCGCCTGTTCCGGAGCCGCTGTTCGATGCCGCCTTGCCGCCCCCGGCAGGTGCCTCGAAGGACTCCAACGCCTCGAGTACATCCTGGACACGCGAGATTTCGGCCTGAATGTCCTCCCGGCGGCGTACGAGCACATCCAGCTCGCGCCGACCCTCCTCGACCATCCGCGCGGCCTCGGCCTCGGCTTCGGCGTGCACCCGCTCGGCGTCCCGTACCAACTCCGCCTTCTTCTGCTCGGCCTCCTTGAGCAGTGCCTCGGCCTTCTTCACCGCGGCGATGCGGACCTTGCCCGCCTCCGAACTCGCCTCGGAGATCATCGACTTCGCCTTCGCCTCGGCCTCGGCCTGCTGCTCCGTCGCGGCCTTCACCAGCTTGTCGACGCGCTCGCCCGCCGTCCGCATCTGCTCGGACGTCTCCCGGCGGGCCCGCTCGTGCAGCTCCTCGATCTCCGCCTCGGTACGGGCCCGCAGCTCCTCCGCCCGCTCCCTTATGGCGGTCGCGTCCCTGCGGGCCCCGACCAGCAGCTCGTCGGCGTCCGTACGGGCCTTCTCCACCAGCGAGTTGCCCTCGACCGTCGACTCCGAGACCAGCCGCTCGGCCTCCTTGCGGGCGGCGCCGACCATCGTGTCGGCCTGCTCCTCCGCGCGCGTCGCGGCGAGCAGCGCCTCCTCCTGGGCCTTCGCCATCAGCTGGTCGGCCTGCTCGGCTGCGTCCGAGCGGCGCTTGGACGCAGCCTGACGGGCCTCGTCGAGCAGCCGGTCCGCCTCGGCGCGCGCGTCGCCGCGCATCCGCTCGGCCGCCTCCTCGGCGTCCGCCTTGACCTTCTCGGCCTCGGACCTGATGCGCTCCGCCGCCTGCTGGGCCGAGCCCACCATCTCGGCGGCCTCGGCACGCAGCCGCTCGGCCTCGCCGCTCGCCTCGGCGATGAGCTGGTCGGCCTGCGCCGCAGCGTCGCCGCGCCGCTTGTCGGCGGCCTCGCGTGCCTCGTCCAGGACGCGCTCACCCTCCGCGCGCAGCCGCTCGGCCTCGCCGGTCGCGTCGGCGACGAGCTTGTCCGCCTCGCCGCTCGCCTCGGCGACGAGCTTGTCGGCCTGGGACGCCGCGTCGCCGCGCCGCTTGTCGGCCGCCTTGCGCGCCTCGTCGAGAACCCGCTCGCCCTCTTCGCGCGCCTCGGCCCGCAGCCGCTCGGCCCCGGCCTCGCCGTCCGCCTTGATCTCCTCGGCCTCGGCCCGCATACGCGCGGCGTCCTGCCCGGCGGCCGTCAGCGACTGCACGGCCTCGGCGGCCATGCGCTCGGCCTCGCCCGTCGCCTCGCCGATCAGCCGGTCGGCCTGCGCCGCCGCCTCGTTCCGGATGCGGTTGGCGTCCTCGCGGGCCTCGGCACGCGAACGGGACGCGTCCTGCTCGGCCGTGGCCAGCGCGTCGGAAGCCTCCGTACGAATCCGCTGCGCGTACTCGGAGGATTCGGAACGCAGCCGCTCCGCCTCCGTGATCGCTTCCCCGACCGTGCGTTCCGCGAGCGACTTCGCCGCGTCCGTCTCCTCGTGCGCCTGGCGGCGCAGCCGGTTCGCGTCCTCGGTGGCCCTCTCCCGCTCCTCGTACGCGTCGGCGCGGAGCCGGTCCGCCTCCTCCTGCGCCTCGGTCTTCGTACGCTCCGCCACGTGCTCGGCGGCCGAGCGCAGTCCGGCGATCTCCTCCTCGGCCTGCTCCTGGAGCCCGGCCACCGCGTCCCGTACCTGCTGCGCGGTCTGCTCGGCGGCCGCGACCAGCTCGGTCGCCCGGTAGTCCGCCTCCTGGACCAGGCGCTGGGCCTCGGTCTGCGCGTCCTCGACCCGCTTGCGGGCGGACGCGAGGAGTTCCTCGCTCTGCTCGCGGGCCTGCGTACGCTCGCGCTCGGCCTCCTCGCGGGCCGCGGCCAGCGTCTCCTCGGCCTCCCGGCGGCGCCTCGCGGCCTCCTCCTGGGCGGCGGCGAGCGCTTCGGCGGCCTCGGCCCCGACGCGCTCGGCGGCGGCCGCGGCCTCCGCCCGCATCCGGTCGGCGCTCTCCTGAGCCTCCGTCTTGAGCCGCTCGGCCTCGTTCGACGCCTCACTGCGCAGCCGTACGGCGACGGCCTCGCCCTCGGCGCGCGACTGCGACGCATCGGCAGCCGCCTCGGTCCGCAGCCGCTCCGCCTCGGTCTCGGCCTGCGCCTGGAGCGTACGTACCCGCTCGGCCGCCTCGCTCCGCAGCCGCTCGATCTCCTCGCCGGCCTCCCGGCGCAGCCGCTCGGCCTCGGCCCTGGCCTCGCCCAGTGCCTGCTCGGCGGCGGTGACGCGCTGCTCGGCCTCGGCGTGCAACCGGGTCAGTTCCTCGGCGGCCTCAACCTGGCGGGCGGCGATGCCGCGCTCGGCCTCCTCGCGCAGCGCGCGGGCGGCATCCTCGGCGTCGGCGGTGGTCTTCTGCGCCTGCTCCTCGGCGTCGGCGCGCAGCTGGTCGGCCTCGGTGCGGCTGCGCTCCAGGGCCTCCTCGGCCTGCTTGCGCAACGTCGTGGCGCGCTCGATGGCCTCGCCGCGCACGCGCTCGCTCTCGGCGGAGGCGGACGTACGCAGCTCGTCGGAGTCGCCCCGCGCCTTGGTCAGCAGCTCCTCGGCGGTCCTGGCCGCCTCCTCGATCTGCTGGACGGCCTCGCGCCGGGCCTCGCCGCGAATGCGTTCGCCCTCGGCGACCGCCTCGGCCCGCAGCTGCTCGGCCTCGCCGCGCAGCCTGCGCGCCTCCTCCTGCAGCTCGACCGTCTTGGCCCGGTACTCCTTGGTGTCGTCCTTCGCCGCGCCCTTGAGCTGGTCGGCCTGGGCCGCCGCCTCGCTGCGCAGCCGCTCGATCTCCGCCTCGGCCTCGCGGCGGATCCGCTCGGCCTCCTCGGACGCCTTGCGGGTGGTCTCCTTGGCGTCGTCGGACGCCTTGGTGAGGACCTCTTCCGCGGTACGGGCCGCCTTGGCGAGCTGGGCCGCCGAATCCTCGGCGACGGCCGTACGGGCCTTCTCGGCGGCCTCGGCCACCAGCCGCTCCGCCTCGGCGCGGGCATCGGCGCGGGCCTGCTCGGCCTCCGCCTTGAGCGCTTCGGCGTCCTTCGTGGCCTCGCCGACCAGCCGGGCGATCTCGGACTTCGCCGTACGGGTGCGCTGTTCGTTGACGGACTCGGCCGTCGTCAGCTGCTTGGCCGCCGCGTCCTTGGCCTCGGTGAGGACCTTGTCGGCCTCGGCGCGGGCCTCGCGCAGCGCGGTCTCGGCCTCCTGCATCCGCTGCTCGGCGGTGCGGCTCAGCTCGGCGGCCTGCCGACGCGCCTGGTCGGACTCGGCGGTCGTCGACGTACGCAGCTGCTCGGCGTGGGTCGTGGCTTCCTGCGCCTGGTTCGACGCGGCGTTCAGCAGCCGCTCGGCGTCCTTGCGGGCGCGCAGCAGGATCGCCTCGGCCTCGGTGCGGGCGTTCTCGGCCTCGGAGCCGAGGCGCTGACGGGCCTCCCGGGCGACACGCTCGGCCTCGGCGCGGGCGGCGGCCAGCGCCTGCTCGGCCTCGGCGCGGGACTCCTCCAGGAGCCGCCGGGCCTGTGCCTCGGTACGGGCGCGGAGCTGCTCGGCCCACGCCACGTTCTCGTTGACGTGGGCCTCGACGGTCTGCCGGCGCTCGGAGAGCTCCTGGTCGAGCCGCTGGCGACGGGTGACCGCCTCCGTGTGCAACTCGGCCTGGAGCCTTGCCTGGTGCTCGGCGTGCTCCTGGAGGATCCGCTGGGTCTGCGCCCGGGCGTCGCGCAGTTCGCGCTCGGCGTCCGTGCGCAGCTGGTCCGCCTGGATCTGGGCATTACGGAGCAACTGCTCGGCCTGGTAGCCGATGTCAGCCGCGTCGTAGGCAGGACGGGACGCGAGGTTGCGTCGCGCCTCGTGGAGCTTGGCGCGCAAAACCTCGACCTGGTAGCCGAGGTCCTCGGCGTGCTGAACCGCCTTCTCCCGCTCGGTTTTCAGCCGCTCCATCTCGGCTTCGAACCGCGAGAGATGGTCGTCAGGCTCGTGCCGTTCGTAGCCCCGCACTGCGCGGTCCCATCCGTCCCCTGGTCGCAACTCTTCCGAACTCTCCGAAACAAGCACCGCCCGACTTCGGGCGGCCCCCGGGGGGAATGGTCTCAGATCAACAGTGAGGCATGGGTCACAGGCCCCGGTCCGGCCCCGGACCGGAACCGCCCACTCTACCGGCGTGGAATACGGGGGACAGTGCTCCGGTCAGTGCTCAGAGGGGGAGGAGGGGGCAGAAGTGACCAGTTCTGTCAGTACGCCGTGGCAGTCCTTGGGGTGCAGGAAAGTGATGCGGGAGCCCATGGAACCGATACGCGGCTCGTCGTAGAGGACCCGCACGCCCTTGTCCCGGATGTCCGCCGCGTCCGCGTCCACGTCCGGGGTTCCGAACGCGATGTGGTGGACCCCCTCACCGTTCTTGGCCAGCCATTTTCCCACCGCGGAGTCCTCGCGGGTGGGCTCCAGGAGCTGGAGGTAGGTGGCGCCGCCGTCGGACGTTTCGTTGATCTTGAGCATGGCCTCACGTACGCCCTGCTCCTCGTTGACCTCCGAGTGGTACACCTGGAAGCCATAGGTCGAGCGGTAGAACTCGATGGTCTTGTCGAGGTCGAAACAGGCGATCCCGATGTGGTCGATTCGCGTCAGCATGGGTCCAGTGCAGCGCGGTTGGAGGCGGTTACGCAACGTGCGCGCGATCACACTTGCTGCCCGGTGACCGGGCCCGTACCGCTCAGTACATTGAGGTAAACCCTCGTTCACTCCTCATCCCAAGGGGCCGTGCCTCATGTCCGGAACGAACCGCACCACGTCCGTCATCGTCGCAGGTGCCCGTACGCCCATGGGCCGACTGCTCGGCTCGCTGAAGTCCTTCTCCGGAGCGGACCTCGGCGGGTTCGCCATCAAGGCGGCCCTCGATCGGGCCGGTATCGGCGGTGACCAGGTCCAGTACGTGATCATGGGCCAGGTCCTCCAGGCCGGGGCGGGCCAGATTCCCGCCCGTCAGGCGGCTGTGAAGGCCGGGATTCCCATGAACGTGCCCGCCCTGACCATCAACAAGGTCTGTCTCTCCGGGCTCGACGCGATCGCGCTGGCGGACCAGCTGATCCGCGCCGGTGAGTTCGACGTGGTGGTGGCCGGTGGGCAGGAGTCCATGACCAACGCGCCCCACGTCCTGCCGAAGTCCCGTGACGGCTTCAAGTACGGCGCGATCGAGATGCTCGACTCGATGGCGCACGACGGCCTGACCGACTCCTTCGAGGGCATCGCGATGGGGGAGTCGACCGAGAAGCACAACACCCGGCTCGGGATCGCCCGCGCCCCGCAGGACGAGTTCGCCGCGCAGTCGCACCAGCGGGCCGCCGTCGCGCAGAAGAACGGCCTCTTCGAGGCGGAGATCACACCCGTGGAGATCCCGCAGCGCAAGGGCGACCCGGTCCTCTTCTCGAAGGACGAGGGGATCCGGCCCGAGACGACCGCGGATTCGTTGGGCAAGCTGCGGCCCGCGTTCGCGAAGGACGGAACGATCACGGCCGGGACCGCCTCGCAGATCTCGGACGGTGCGGCGGCCGTCGTCGTGATGAGCAAGGCCAAGGCCGAGGAGCTCGGCCTGGAGTGGATCGCCGAGATCGGGGCCCACGGGAACGTGGCCGGGCCGGACAACTCGCTCCAGTCGCAGCCTTCCAACGCGATCACGCACGCGCTGGGGAAGGAAGGGCTGGGCGTCGAGGACCTCGACCTCATTGAGATCAACGAGGCGTTCGCGGCGGTCGCGGTCCAGTCAATGAAGGACCTCGGGGTGTCCCCGGAAAAGGTGAACGTCAACGGTGGTGCGATTGCCCTGGGACACCCCATCGGGATGTCCGGCGCGCGTGTGGTGCTGCACCTGGCGCTCGAGCTGAAGCGGCGGGGCGGCGGCGTCGGCGCTGCCGCGCTGTGTGGTGGCGGCGGTCAGGGTGATGCGCTGATCATCAAGGTCGCGGGCAAGTAACCCTTCCGTAGTGCTTGATCGAGGAGCGGAGTTGTGATGCAGGACGTCCCCGAGCTGGTGGCTCAGGCGCGAGAGGGCCGGCCGCGTGCCGTCGCCCGGCTGATCTCGCTGGTCGAGGGGGCGTCCCCGCAACTGCGTGAGGTGATGGCGGCGCTGGCCCCGCTCGCCGGCAACGCGTACGTGGTGGGCCTCACGGGGTCGCCGGGCGTCGGCAAGTCGACCTCCACGTCGGCGCTGGTCTCGGCGTACCGGCGGGCGGGGAAGCGGGTCGGTGTGCTCGCGGTGGACCCCTCGTCGCCGTTCAGTGGGGGCGCGCTGCTCGGCGACCGTGTGCGGATGTCCGAGCACGCGTCGGACCCCGGGGTCTACATCCGGTCCATGGCCACGCGTGGGCACCTGGGCGGACTGGCCTGGGCGGCGCCGCAGGCCATCCGGGTCCTGGACGCGGCCGGGTGCGATGTGGTGTTGGTGGAGACCGTGGGCGTGGGGCAGTCCGAGGTGGAGATCGCCTCGCAGGCCGACACGTCGGTGGTGCTGCTGGCGCCGGGCATGGGCGACGGAATCCAGGCAGCGAAGGCCGGGATCCTGGAGATCGGTGACCTGTACGTCGTCAACAAGGCCGACCGGGACGGGGCAGACGCGACCGCCCGGGAGCTCAATCACATGCTGGGGCTCGGAGAGTCACGCGGGCCGGGAGACTGGCGGCCGCCGATCGTGAAGACGGTGGCGGCGCGGGGCGAGGGCATCGACGAGGTCGTCGAAGCGCTGGAGAAGCACCGGGCGTGGATGGAGGAGCGCGGGGTGCTCGGCGAGCGGCGGGCCAAGCGGGCGGCGCACGAGGTCGAGACGATCGCCGTCACCGCGCTGCGGGAGCGGATCGGCGACCTGCGGGGCGACCGGCGGCTGGGGGCGCTGGCGGAGCGGATCGTGGCGGGCGAGCTTGATCCCTATGCGGCCGCGGACGAACTGGTGGCGGGGATCACCGAGGCGTAGGCGGCTCTGCCGGCGGTGCCGGGGGCGGGCCGCGCCGGGGGCGGCGTCCGGGAGTGTGATCCGGGCGGGCAGGCACAGCTTCTGGAAAGCGAAGCCCGCGTCCTGCCGCACGTCACGCCTTACGTCCCGAACACCACCACCCGCTGCGCGTCCCGCCCCCACGCGCCGGTGGGCGGCGGCCTGCGGGCAGTCGTCAGTCGTTGTCGGTGGCGTCGTCGGCGGCGTCGGCGTCGTCGGCGGCGTCGTCCTGGTCGTCCTGGTCGTCCCGGTCCGGCGTTGCCTTGGCGGTCTCGGCATCCACGTTCAGCTCGTGGTGCTTGCCGTCCTTGGACCGGACCTCCGCCTCCCAGCTGCCGTCGTCGTCCAGGTCGATGGACGTCAGCTCGCCGGGCTGCGCCTTCAGGGCCGCTGCCGCGGCCTCGTTCATCGTGACCTGGGTGCTGCGAGGGGCGCGGTCGTCCTCGTCGCCGTCATCGGTGTGGGTGTTCACGATCTTCGCCGTCTTCGCGTCCACGTCCACGTCGTGCCACTTGGCGTCCTTGCCGTAGACGTCGACCTCCCACGTCGGCTCGTCGTCGTCGAGTTCGGCGCCGGTGACCGTGCCCGGTGTGGACCTCTGGGCCGCCGTCGACGCCTCGTCGAGGGTGACCGTGCGCGTGGTCGGCGCCGGCTTGGAGTCGTCGTCCGAGGTGGCGAAGGCGGTCGCGGTGCCACCGCCGATGAGCAGGGCCGTGACGGTGGTGGCGATGACGAGCTTGCGCTTCATGAGGGTTCCTCCCGAGCGGTTGGTTGCTACGGGGATCAATCTCGCTGAGCGATGCTGAAGGTGGCCTGAAGCCTGCTGAAGGCTTCTTCAGGTTCGGTTTGCGAACCTTGGCGCATGCGCTTGTTGATCGTGGAGGACGAGAGGCGGCTCGCGGTGGCCCTGGCCAAGGGGCTCACCGCCGAGGGCTTCGCCGTGGACGTGGTGCACGACGGGCTCGAAGGGCTGCACCGGGCCGGGGAGGGCTCGTACGATCTGGTCCTTCTCGACATCATGCTGCCCGGTATGAACGGCTATCGGGTGTGCGGTGCGCTGCGGGCCGCCGGGAACGATGTGCCGATCCTGATGCTGACCGCCAAGGACGGGGAGTACGACGAGGCGGAGGGCCTCGATACCGGTGCTGATGACTATTTGACGAAGCCGTTCTCGTACGTGGTGCTGGTCGCCCGGGTGAAGGCGCTCTTGCGGCGGCGGGCGAGCGCCGGGGCTTCGCCGGTGGTCGTGGTGGGGGATCTGCGGATGGACACCGCCAGCCGGCGGGTGTACGCGGGTGACGACGAGGTCGTCCTCACCGCCAAGGAGTTCGCCGTGCTGGAGCAGCTCGCGGTGCGGGCGGGCGAGGTGGTCAGCAAGGCGCAGATCCTGGAGCACGTGTGGGACTTCGCGTACGACGGTGACCCCAACATCGTCGAGGTGTACGTGAGCGCCCTGCGGCGCAAGCTCGGGGCCGCACGGATCCAGACGGTGCGCGGCGCCGGGTACCGGCTGGTGACGGGATGAGGCGGCTTTTCGGGTCCGTACGGGCCAGAGCGGCGCTCGGGGCCACCGCGGTCGTCGCGGTGGCGCTGGTGGCGGCCGGGCTGGCCGTGTTGCTGGTGCTGCGGGCCAACCTGATCGACCAGGCCGGCCTGGAGGCCGAGGTCGGCGCCCAGGAGGTCGCCTCGCAGGTGGCCCTGGGGAGTGCGTACGGCGATCTGGACCTGCCCGACGACCTGCCGGTGCAGGTGGTCGAGGAAGGCGGGCAGGTGGTCGCGGTGAGCGAGGACCTGGATGCCGTTTCCGGGACGGGAAGCCCCGAGGTCGAGGTGGGAGGCGCCGCCCCGGGGGACGACGATGACGACGACCCCGGACGTGGGGAGGTCTCGGACGACGGTCCGCCGATGTCGTCGGGCAGCGCCACCGTGGACGGCGAGCGTGCCGACTACCGGTTCGCCGCCCTGGAGGCGACGTCTCCCCAGGGCCGGACCGTCACCGTGTACGTGGGGGCGCCGCTGGCCGCCGAACAGGGGGCCGTCGGCACGGTGCGGGAGGCCATGCTGATCGGGCTGCCGGCGCTGCTCGTCGTGGTGGGCGGTGTGACGTGGCTGGTGACACGGCGGGCCCTGCGGCCCGTGGAGGGCATCCGGCGCGAGATGGCCGCGATCACCGCTTCCGAGGATCTGTCGCGGCGGGTGCCGGAACCGGACGCGCACGACGAGGTGGCGCGGCTGGCCGTGACCACCAACGAGACGCTCGCGGCGCTGGAGGCGTCGGTGGAGCGGCAGCGGCGGTTCGTCGCCGACGCCTCGCACGAGCTGCGGAGTCCGATCGCTTCCCTGCGGACTCAGCTGGAAGTGGGGTCCGCGCATCCGGAGTTGCTGGACGTGGAGGGCGCGGTGCGGGACACCGTGCGGCTTCAGGCGCTGGCCGCCGATCTGTTGCTGCTCGCGCGGCTGGACGCGGGGGAGCGGCCGGGGCAGGGGCGCGTCGACGTGGGCGCTCTGGTGCGGGAGGAGGTCTCGCAGCGGGCCGACCGGCTGCCGGTGGCGGTCGTGGGGTCCGGCGCGTTCGAAGTGGCCGGGTCACGACAGCAGTTGGCACGGGTGCTCGGCAACCTGCTCGACAACGCACAGCGGCACGCGCGGAGTGCGGTGGAAATCCGGTTGCGGGCCGAGGGCGGCGCTGTGAGGGTTGAGGTGGCCGACGACGGAGCGGGGGTACCGGTGGGGGAGCGTGAGCGGATCTTTGAGCGGTTCGTACGGCTGGACGACGCGCGCACCCGCGACGACGGTGGCGCGGGGCTCGGTCTGGCGATCGCGCGCGATGTCGCGACGCGCCACGGCGGGTCGTTGACCGTGGGTGAAGGAGAGCGCGGCGGTGCCCTCTTCACGTTGCGTCTGCCGGCCGGCTAGATCTTTCCGCGTCGGCCGCGCAGCTGTTCGACCACCGGGGTGAGGGCGGCTTTCATGTCGGCGAGCGACTCGGGGGAGAGCATGCCGATGAAGTGCCGGCGTACGGACTCCACGTGGTGGGGAGCGACCTGCTGCATGGTTTCGCTGCCCTGGTCGGTCAGTACCGCGTACAGGCCGCGGCGGTCGGACTCGCAGTTCTCCCTGCGGACCAGTCCCGCGTTCTCCATGCGCGTGATCTGGTGGGAGAGCCGGCTCTTGGACTGGAGGGTCGCCGCCGCGAGGTCGCTCATCCGCAGCCGGCGCTCCTTCGACTCGGAGAGATTGACGAGGATCTCGTAGTCGTTGATGGTCAGCCCGTACGGCTGAAGATCCTTTTCGAGCTGATAGGTCAGCAGCCTGTTGGCGTCCAGGTAGGTCCGCCAGGCGCACTGTTCGGCATCGGTCAGCCAGGGGGTGGCCGTCTCGGTCTCCATGTATGGATTCTACCTAAGAAGTTGAATTCTGGACGAAGTTACGGAATGTGACGCCCGGCACGCGACAAGGGCGCAGACGTTCGACGTCACACTCCGCAGACTACCGCTCACAGGCCGAAGCGACGCTGGAGGTCCCCCAGCTGACCGGGAAGGCGCGGTGTGCCGCCGGGCTGTCCCTGCCCGGTGCCATGGCCTCCGGGCACCCCGGCCTGGGACGGAACGACGCCCGTGGCCTGCTCCGCCATAAGGAGTTCGGTGGACTGCAGCAGCACGGTGCCGGCCCCGACGAACTCGAACTGGTGCTCCTCGCCCGACGTACCTCCGATGCCGGTGAGTGACCTGATCCCGCCCATGACGCCTGTCATGTACTGGTGGTCGTAGTGGTGGCACGGGGACGGGCAGTCCGCCCAGCCCACGAGTGCTTGCGGGTCGACCCGGATCGGCGGCTCCATGAAGACCACCGGGCCGTTGGAGGCCGCCACGAACTTGCCCGTACCGATGAGGGTGAGGAAGCCCGGGACGATGGACTGCTTGAGCGCGAGGGTCGGCTCGTACGCCAGGAGGTTGCCCGACCGGATGGTCAGGTTGCCGTTGTCGAGGTCGAAGGAGTTGACGTCGAACGCGCGGTCCGCGAGCAGCATCTTGCCCTGGCCCTCCGCCACCACCCAGTCGCTCGCGTGCAGCGGCGAGTGGAAGCTGGTGCGCAGGAGGCGCTCGAACCGGCCGTGGCCGATGCCGTTGAAGTCGATGCGCCCGTAGTAGGCGATCATCTTCCCCTTCTGCAGGAACCACTGGCTCCCTTTGAGCTCGACGCAGAAGGTGTACGGAGTGACGTTGTCGTCGGAGGGCAGCGTGTGCGGGTCGAAGACGACAGGGCCTGCGGGCATGGGGGTGGTCACAGCTTTTCCTCCGAGGCCTGTACGTACACCGCGCCGTGGCCGGAGAGCTCCAGCTGGAACGCCTCGCCCGAGCCGCGACCCACCATGTCGCGCCAGCCGAGTGCGGTGGAGAGCTTGTTGCGTACGTCGCCGTGGTGCGCGACGTACGCCTGCGGGTCCACGTGCACCGGCCGCTGCGGCGTGATCGGGATCTCGATCACCCCGCCGTGCGCCATCACGGCGACCGCGCCGTGGCCCTTGAGGGTGGTGGTGAACAGGCCCTGGCCGGTCACCTGGCCGCGCACCATGCCCATGACGCCGCCCTGCGAGCCCATGAACATGGTGCCCTGGGTGAGAGTGCCGTCGAAGGCGAGGAGGCGGTCCGCCTCGACGCAGAGGGTTTCGCCGGTCAGGTTGATCACCTGGATGTGGTGACCGCCGTGACCGAACATGACGGTGCCCGAGCCCTCGACCGTCATCAGCGGGGTCGACTCGTTGGCGACCCGGCGTCCGATCATGGACATCACGCCGCCCTGACCGCCCTGGATGTTCGGCGTGAAGGACACATCGCCCTGGTACGCGAGCATCGCGCCGCGCTGGCTGAACATCTTCTGGCCGGGCACGACTCGCGCCTCGACCATCTTCGAATTGATCTCGCGGAACGGCATCAGACGTCGCCCCCGACGGTGTTGCGCTCGCTCGGCTGCACGTAGACGAGCCCCTCGCCCTCGAAGCGGATCTGGAACGCCTCGCCCGAGCCCTCGCCGATGAGCGTGCGGAAGTTCACACCCGACTGGAAGTGCTGCTGGAGGTTGCCCTGGTGCGCGATGTACGCCCCCGGGTCGACCTGGAGCGGGTACTGGGCCGAGACGCGCAGGACGACGGCCGGGCCGTGCGACATGATCGCCGCCTGGCCGGTTCCCTCCACGGTCGTGGTGAACAGGCCGTTGCCGGTCGCGCCGCCGCGCAGGCCGGTGAAGGAGGTGCCGGTGCGCAGGCCCGCGTCCGTGCACAGGAGGTTGCTGGATTCGACGTACAGCTTGTCGCCGTGCAGCGCGACGAGGTTGATCTCGCTCGCGCGGTCGGCGAAATAGCACGTGCCGTGGCCCTTCACCTCCATCACGGTCATCTGCTCACCGGTGAGGCGGCGGGTCACCATGCCGCGCATGCCCTCACCGCCGCCGGACATCTTCTTGAAGGTCATCTGGCCGTCGTACGCGACCATCGAGCCGTTTTTCGCTTTGACGGCGTCGCCGGTCATGTCTACGGCGAGCACCTTGCTGCCTTGGAGTCGGAACTGAGCCACGTGAGTGACGGTATCCCGTGACCCCGACCCTGATAAAGGGCAGCGGGGGCGGGCTGCCACAATGGGGCGCGAGCTTGTGCGTCAGGGGGTCCGGGGGGTGCCTCCGCCAGAAGGCAGAGCGCAAGATCGACGACCGTTCCCTGCGACGACGAAGGTTGCCCCTCCGTGGACATCAAGACCGCTTCCGCACTCCGCCGCCTCCGCCTGGTGTCCGCCCCCGAGGCGGTCTCCTTCCTGCTGCTGCTCGTCTGCTCGGTGCTCAAGCGCACCACGGAATTCAACGCCGTCCCGGTCATGGGCGCGATCCATGGTCTGCTCTTCGTCCTGTACGTCCTGTTCTGGGCCGACGCCTGGAACCGGGCCAAGTGGTCGCTCGGGACGGCCGCCTTCTACTTCGCCATGTCGGTCCTGCCGACAGGCGGCTTCTTCGCCGACAAGCGCCTCAAGCGTGAGGCCGAGGACGCGGTCATCGCCGGCCGCGCCCGCCAGGAGAGCGTGGTCAAGGGGTGATCGTCGCCTTCTCGGTCAGCCCGCTGGGTGTCGGCGAGGACGTCGGGGAGTACGTCGCCGATGCCGTGCGCGTGGTCCGTGAGTCCGGGCTGCCCAACCGCACCGACGCGATGTTCACCTCCATCGAGGGTGAGTGGGACGAGGTGATGGACGTCGTCAAGCGCGCCGTCGCCGCCGTGGAGGCCCGTGCCCCGCGCGTCTCGCTGGTCCTGAAGGCGGACATCCGGCCCGGCGTCACCGACGGCCTGACCTCCAAGGTCGAGACGGTGGAGCGCCACCTGGGTGCCTGATCCGACTGTCCGACAGCCCCCGACCGCCACCCCGCGGTCGGGGGCTCCGTCGTTCAAACGGCCGGAGGCCGAAAATCGCCCGCTCGGACGACTCGGTTCGACACACCGCCAAATGTCCTTTTATGTGGGGGTATCTAACGCTCTCGACTGCGGGAGGTACAGTGCGGCCGGACGGCTACGACTACGACACCCACAGCCGACTCGCCGGGCCCCTCACCGAACCCGGCACCACCGCGTACCGGGTTCAGTACCGGAGCCTGATGGCGCAGGAACCGCACCGAATACGCGCCGTACTGCTGATGACGCTGGCCCCGCTGCTCTCGGCGCTCCTGCTGGTCTACCTCGTTTGGCCCACGCACTGGACCGAACGCGAGGGCGGGGACCGCTGGCTGGTCCACCTCGACATGGTGATGCTGGTCTCGATCGGCCTGATCAGTTTCTTCATGCTGGTCAACGTGGTGTCGATCGCACACGCCACGATGGTCGCCAGGGACCCGGTACCGGTGACTCCCGAGCCGGGCACCCGGGTCGCGTTCCTCACGACGTACGTACCGGGCAAGGAAGCCCTGTCCATGGTGCGCGCCACGCTCGAAGGAGCGGTCGCCCTCCGGCACGACGGGCCGCTCGACGTCTGGCTGCTCGACGAGGGCAACGACGGGCAGGCGAGGGCGCTCTGCGCGGAGCTGGGCGTACGGCATTTCAGCCGCAGCGGCGTACCGGAGTGGAACACCAGGAAGGGCCCGCACCGGGCGCGGACCAAGCACGGCAACTACAACGCCTGGCTCGCCATGCACGGCGACGCCTACGACTTCTTCGCCTCCGTCGACACCGACCACGTACCGCTCCCCAACTTCCTGGAGCGGATGCTCGGTTACTTCCGTGACCCGGACATCGCCTTTGTCGTCGGACCGCAGGTGTACGGCAACTACGACAGGTGCGTCACCAAGGCCGCGGAGTCGCAGCAGTTCCTGTTCCACGCCCTGATCCAGCGCGCGGGCAACCGCTACGGCGCGCCCATGTTCGTCGGCACCAACAACGTCGTACGCGTGCGGGCCCTCAAGCAGGTCGGCGGTCTGTACGACTCGATCACCGAGGACATGGCCACCGGCTTCGAGCTGCACTGCCGGAGGAACCGGGAGACCGGGCGCTTCTGGCGGTCCGTCTACACCCCGGACGTGCTGGCCGTCGGTGAGGGCCCGGCCTCCTGGACCGACTTCTTCACCCAGCAGCTGCGCTGGTCGCGCGGGACGTACGAGACGCTGTTCAAGCAGTTCTGGAGGGCGCCCTGCCGGGTGCCGCCGGGCCGGCTGCTCACCTACACCCTGATGCTCGGCTACTACCCGATGACGGCCGTCAACTGGCTGCTCGGCATCCTCAGCTGCGTGCTGTTCCTGTGGTTCGGGGCGTCCGGCACCCAGGTCTCCTCGTCGGTGTGGCTGATGCTCTACAGCGACGCGGCGGCCCTCCAGGTCGGGCTGTACCTGTGGAACCGCCGGCACAACGTCTCGCCGCACGAGCCCGAGGGCTCCGGCGGCCTGGCCGGCATGGCGATGTCCGCGCTCTGCGCGCCGATCTACGCCAAGTCCCTCGGCTCGGCGGTGCTGCGCACCCGGGGCCGGTTCGTGGTCACGCCCAAGGGCGGCGAGGCGAGTGCCGACCGGCTGCTGACGTTCCGCATCCACCTGTCCTGGGCGGCGGTGCTGGTCGCCTCGCTGGTCGCGTCCGTCCACCTCGGTCACACCCACGCGGCGATGCGCACATGGGCCGTACTGGCTCTGGTCATCGCACTCGCCCCGGTCGCGGTGTGGTGCTGGACCTCCGCACGTGAGCGTGCCGCGACCAGGGCCTCCAGGGCGAGGGCAGTCAAGGGCGCCGGCAGCGGCGCGGTGCCGGGCGAGGAGCCGGAGCCCGCGTTGGCCTCGACGACCGGAGGGAACTGACCCATGGCCTACCGGCCGACGCAGAGGTTCAAGAAGACGCTGCTGGGCGGCGGAGCCGTCGTGGTGCTCGCAGGACTCAACGCCCCGGCGGCGCTGTCCTTCGCGGAGGAGAAGTACCACGCGTACAAGATCGCCCAGCCCGCCTACAAGGCGCAGTACGGCTCCTGGTCGACCGTCGGCATTCCCGAGAAGTACCGCACGAACGCCATCCACGCGGCCCTGCTCCACACCGGCAAGGTGCTGATCATCGCGGGCTCGGGCAACGAGGAGAAGAAGTTCGACGAGGGCACCTTCGAGACCGTCCTGTGGGACCCGCGGGACGGTTCGTTCGAGCTGGTCCCGACCCCCGAGGACTTCTTCTGCGCGGGGCATGCCCAACTTCCCGACGGGCGGCTGCTGGTGGCCGGCGGCACCGCGCGCTACGAGGTGCTGGGCGACAAGGTCATGCGGGCCGGCGGCCGGATGCGGGTCAAGAACGAGAACCCGGACAAGCCCATCACCTTCAAGAAGGGCACCCGCTTCCGCTCGCCCTCCGGGGTGACGTACGTGTCGAGGTTCGACGTGACGGTGCCGAAGGCGAAGCGCGAATTCAAGATCTCGTACGCCAGGAGCGGGCGCATGCTGCCCTGGAAGACCAGCATCAAGGCGGCCGAGGCCCGGGTCTTCGTCGAGGCCGCAGAGGAGGGCCCGCGGGCGGTCACGAAGCGGGCGGCGCAGTACGAGATCGTCGGGCTCAAGGGCGAGGACGCCGACAACACGTACGGCATCGCCGAGGCGATCACCATGGACAAGCAGGACTTCCAGGGGATCAGGGCGGCGTACGAGTTCGACCCGAAGGCGGAGAAGTACATACCCGTCGACCCCATGCGGGAGGCCCGCTGGTACCCGACGCTGGTCACCCTCCAGAACGGCAAGGTGCTCGCCGTCTCCGGGCTCGACGACGTCGGCGCGATCCTCGCGGGCGACAACGAGTACTACGACCCGAAGACCAAGAAGTGGTCGAAGGCGCCCTTCCGGTACTTCCCGACGTACCCCGCGCTCTTCCTCACCAAGGGCGGCAAGGTCTTCTACTCCGGCGCGAACGCCGGGTACGGGCCGGCCGACAAGGGTCGCGAGCCCGGCATCTGGGACCTGGAGAGAAACACCTTCAAGAAGGTCGGCGGCCTCACCGAACTCGACCAGACCGAGACCGCGGCCTCACTGGTCCTGCCGCCCGCGCAGAACCAGCGGGTGATGATCCTCGGCGGCGGCGGAGTCGGTGAGTCCGGCAAGGCGACCGGGCGTACGGCGATCATCGACCTGAACGAGGAGAGCCCGGCCTTCAAGACCGGCCCCCGACTCCCGCAGGGGACGCGTTACTTGAACAGCGTCATCATGCCGGACGACACCGTCTTCACCAGCGGCGGCTCGTCGGACTACCGGGGGCGCGGCGCCAGCAACATCCTCAGGGCGCAGTTCTACGACCCGAAGGCGAACTCCTTCAAGGAGGCGGCCGAGCCGACGGTGGGCCGCAACTACCACTCGGAGGCGCTGCTGCTGCCCGACGGCCGGGTGGTGACCTTCGGCTCGGATTCGCTGTACGGCGACAAGGACAACACCAAGCTCGGCAAGTTCGAACAGCGGATGGAGGTCTATACGCCGCCGTACCTCTTCCGGGACAAGGCGCTGCGACCGGCGCTCGGGGCGGGGCCGCGCGAGCTGGCGGCGTCCGGGGTGGCGACTTTCAGGACGGCGCATCCGGAGCGGATCGCGCGGGCCAGGCTGATGCGGCCGAGCGCGGTCACGCACACCACGGACGTCGAGCAGCGCTCGATCGAACTGGGCCTGAGGAAGGGCAGGGGCGAGATCACGGTGAAGGTGCCGGGCGACAAGTCGCTGGTGCCGCCCGGCTGGTACATGCTCTTCGTCACGGACGGCGAGGGGACACCGTCGGAGGCGAAGTGGATCCACGTACTCTGAGTCCGCTTTTCCCGGCTGCCCCGGCTGCCGCGGCTTTCCCGGCCGCGGTTCAGACCTTGGCGCGGCGGGCCAGCCCCAGGGCGTAGTCCGGCCACCAGGTGCCCGCCGCCGGGCCGCCGCGGCACTCACCGTCCGAATCGCCCGGCCGCTTGATCCACAGGTACGCGTCGAGCAGCGGGTCTCCGGTGCGGTCGCTGGGCGGCGTACCGAGAGCGCGGCCGGTGGGGTTGCACCAGGCGTCGCTGCGGCCGCCGGACAGGGGGCCGTTGCCGTTGCGGCTGCTGTCGATCACGAAGTGGGTGCCGCCGAGCAGCGCGGAGAGCTGGGCACCGAAGGACTTGACGGCGTCGTCCCTGTGGAAGTTGGAGACGTTGAGCGAGATGCCGTCGGCGCGGTCGACGCCGGCCCGCTCGAGGGGCTCCACGAGCTTGCCGGGGTCGTCGATCCAGGCCGGATTGCCGGCGTCCAGATACACCTTGGTCTTCGGCTGCTGCTTCAGCCGGTCGACCGCCTCGGAGAGGAGCCCGGTGCGCTCGTCGTGCTCCTCCGCCGGCGTGCAGCCGTCGACGATGTGCGACACGGCGTCGGGCTCCAGGATCACGATGGCCGGGGCGGAGCCGATGCTGTCGGCGAACGAGCCGATCCAGCGGCGGTAGGTGTCGGCGTCCGCGGCGCCGCCGGCGGAGTGCTGGCCGCAGTCGCGGTGCGGGATGTTGTACGCGACGAGTACCAGGGTCCGGCCGTCCTTGGCGGCGCCGCGTACGGCGTTCCTGATGTCCGGTGCCGGGTCGTTCCCGGCGGGCCAGTCGGCGACCGGCCGCTCGGAGATACGCCGCAGGACGTCCGCGTCGGCGCTGCGGCCCTGCGCCTCCCACGCCTTGACCTGGCGGGCGGCGTCGCTCTCCGGGTCGACCCAGTACGGGGAGGAGTCGCGGACCGGGGCCTGGCTCCGCGCGACGGCCGAATCGCCCGCCTGCCCTGGCTCGGGCCCGGAGCTGCCGGAGTCGGAGCAGCCCGCGGCGCCGAGCGCGAAGAAGGCGATGACCGCGGCGGTGAGCGAGCGGGTCGGTCTGCGGCCGGACATCCAGCCCCCTTGAACGGTTCGACTGGGCGAGGACAGGGACCGGGCAATCGTTGCATAACGCCCATATATCATTTGGCTGCGACACCGCTGCGACAGGGGGCGCGGGGTGACTCACGGGCCCGTCCCGCGTCGAGGACCGGAATCCGGGGGGCGTCTTCCTCCCGCCGGGGGAAGGCGAGCGGGACGGGGGCGGAGCCTCCCGCAACCCGGGCCGGAGGCCTACGGCGCCGTGGTCAGCGCGATCCCGAGCGGCGTTCGCTCGTACAGCACCTGGTGGCCGTAGCGCCGTGGGACCAGCAGACCCGCCCCCCGCAGCACCGACAAGTGCTCCGACACCGTCGACGGCGCCAGCCCCAGCGTGTGCGCGAGCGCCGACGTCGAGGCCGGTTCGTCCAGCGCGCACAGGACATCCGCCCGCCCCCGTCCCAGCAACCGCGCCAGCGCCTGGGGCGTACGCTCCGCCTCCCGCGTCCACAGCCCGCCGATGCCGCGCACCGGATACACGACCGTCGGCTGCCACGGCGGCTCGAACCCGCTCACCACGTCCGGCCAGCAGAACACGCTCGGCATCAGCACCAGGCCCTGCCCGCCGAGCGTCCGCTCGTGCTCCCCGGGCCGGTCGATCGTGAGCGTGCGGCCGTCGCCCGACCACGCGAGCCGGGGGTTCAGCTCGCCGAGCAGCCGCTCCAGGCCCACCTCGGCCAGCCGTCGCGAATGGAACGCCACATCCGCCTCCAGCAGCGCCCGCAGCCGGGGCCAGTCGGGCTCGACGAGAGCGCGCCAGGCCCGCTCCAGCAGCGCCGCGATGTCCCGCACCGCGCGCCCGGGGTCCGCTAGCATCGCCCGCCCGGCAGCGCTGTCCGCCGCCCCGGGGGTGCAGGCCAGCGACTGCGCGATGTCGTCGCGCGCCGCCACCGGATCGGCCGCCCGTACGGCCGCGATCTCCTCCTCGAAGGTGGCCGCGGGGCCGATCGGCGGCGGCCCCAGGCAGTCCGGTGTGTGCCCGCGCCGCGGCATCAGAAGCCACAGCGGTGCGAGGTCGAGACCGGCCGTGGCCTCGCGGATCCGGCGCAGCCAGGGCAACTGGTAGCCGTGCCGCTCCGGGCGCGCGAGGGTCCGTACCGCCTCCTGCGTCTCCCAGAGCGGCGAGACCGCGAACCGGCAGCGCAGCAGATCGGCCTCGCCGCAATGCAGTCGGTACGCCACCGCCTCGTCCCTCCCCCCGTGCGGCCGAAAGATTCGGCACCGGCCGAAAGTCTATGGACGCCCCCGGGCCCCGGCCAGGCTGCTCGCATGCCATCCCGTCCTCAGGCCCCGCTCGCGCCCGCCGGCTACCGCGCCGTCTTCCGGATGCGGGAGTTCCGGGCCGTCTTCGCCGCGCACCTCATGTCCCTCCTCGGCGTCGTGGTCTGCGAGATCTCGCTCACCGTCCTCGTGTACGACCTCACCGGGTCCCCGTTCATGAGCGCGCTCGCCTTCGCGGTCGGCCTTCTCCCCTATCTCCTCGGCGGCACGCTCCTGGCCGGAGCGGCCGACCGCTGTCCGGCCCGCCGCGTGCTCGTCGTCTGCGACCTGATCTGCGCCGGCTGCGCGGCCCTGATGGTGCTGCCCGCCACCCCCGTCGCCGGACTTCTCGCCCTGCGCTGCGCGGTCGCCGCCGTGTCTCCCGTGTTCCACGGAACCCGGATCGCGACGCTCGCCGACGTCCTCGGCGACGGCGACCTCTTCGTCCTCGGGCGCTCTCTCCTGCGCATCGTCTCGCAGAGCGCGCTGCTCGTCGGGTTCGGTGCGGGCGGGGTGCTGCTCGCGCTGATGCCCGCGCGGGCGGCCATCGGCATCACCGTGCTGACGTTCCTCGGCTCGGCGGTGGTCCTGCGACTGGGTACCCGGCGCCGCCCGGCGCGCGGCGGCCGGGGCGGCACGCTGCTGCGCGACTCGCTCGCCGGTGCGCGCGCGGTCTTCGCCCACCGCCGGATCCGCGCGCTGATGCTGATGTTCTGGGTGCCGCCGATGTTCGTCGTGGCGCCGGAAGCGCTCGCCGCGCCGTACGCGGACCGGATCGGCGTCGGCACCGTCGCGCTCGGCCTGCTGATGTGCGCGATGCCGGTGGGCCACATCGTGGGGGAGGTGTGGGCCGGCTCCGCGCTCGGCCCCCGTACCCGCGAGCGGATCGTCGTACCGGTGGCGGCGGTGTGCCTGCTGCCGCTGGCGCTGTACGCCGTCCGCCCCGGGGTGCCGCTGGCCGTGGGGGCGCTGGTTCTGACGGGGCTGGCGTCGGCGTACACGCTCGGCCTGGACCAGTGGTTCGTCAACGCCGTGCCGGAGGAACTGCGCGGGCGGGCCATGACCGTGATGACCGCGGGGATGATGACGGTTCAGGGGGTGGGGATGGCGGCCGCGGGCCTGGCCGCGGAGTTCCTTCCCGTACATCACGTCGTGGCGGGGTTCGGAATCGTGGGCACGGTGTGTGTGCTGGCGCTGCTGGCGGAGGTCCGGCGTACCGAAGCCCAAGCCGCAGCCGCAGTCGGGGTTTCCGAAGGGCTCGGGGAAGGGCCGGATTCGACCGAAGCGCGAGACGGGGATGTTCACGATATGACCGGCCGGTAAGGTCGACGCCGTGTCGAAGCCGCTCAGCCTCCCGTTCGATCCCATCGCCAGAGCCGACGAACTCTGGCAGCAGCGCTGGGGACCCGTGCCGTCGATGGGCGCGATCACGTCGATCATGCGCGCGCACCAGATCCTGCTCGCCGAGGTCGACTCCGTCGTCAAGCCGTACGGACTGACCTTCGCGCGGTACGAGGCGCTGGTGCTGCTCACCTTCTCCAAGCAGGGCGAGCTGCCGATGTCCAAGATCGGCGAGCGGTTGATGGTGCACCCCACGTCCGTCACCAACACCGTCGACCGGCTGGTGAAGTCCGGCCTCGTCGACAAGCGCCCGAACCCGAACGACGGCCGCGGCACGCTCGCCTCGATCACCGAGAAGGGGCGCGAGGTGGTGGAGGCGGCCACCCGTGACCTGATGTCGATGGACTTCGGGCTGGGCGCGTACGACGCGGAGGAGTGCGCGGAGATTTTCGCCATGCTGCGACCGCTGCGCGTGGCGGCGCACGACTTCGAGGAGAAGTAGGCGAGGGCGAGAAGCAGGCGAGCGGCGGGGGCGAAACGGCCCAGAACCGGCAGCCCGCGCGAAGATCGCCCGAGCCGTCCCGCTACGCTCGACGCCATGAAGTCGAATGTGCTGTCCCGATACCGGGTGATGGCGTACATCACCGCCGTGTGGCTGCTCGTGTTCACCGTGGCGATCATCGCGAAGTACGTGTTCCACGTCGGCGACACCATGCTGATCTCGCAGATCCACGGTGTGCTGTTCATCATCTATGTCGTCTTCGCCTTCGATCTCGGTACCAAGGCGAAGTGGCCGTTCGGCAAGCTGCTGTGGGTGCTCGCGGCCGGCTGCATCCCTGTGGCCTCGTTCTTTGTCGAGCCGAAGATCAGCCGTGAGGTCCGTCCGCTGATCGCGGACGCGCGCCCGGCGACGGCGAAGGCCTGACCGTTCACGTGTTCTGACCGCCACAAGCACGGCTTGTGGCGGTCAGCCATCGACATTTACTAGGACGTCCTAGTAAATTCGAAGGTATGGACGCTGAAGCGATTGAGGAAGGCCGCCGCCGCTGGCAGGCCCGTTACGACAAGGCCCGCAAGCGCGACGCGGACTTCACCACGCTCTCCGGGGACCCGGTGGACCCCGCGTACGGGCCGCGCCCCGGCGACACCTACGAGGGCTTCGAGCGGATCGGGTGGCCGGGGGAGTACCCCTTCACCCGCGGCCTGCACCCGACCGGCTACCGCGGCCGGACCTGGACCATCCGCCAGTTCGCCGGCTTCGGCAACGCCGAGCAGACGAACGAGCGCTACAAGATGATCCTGGCGAACGGCGGCGGCGGTCTGTCCGTGGCCTTCGACATGCCGACCTTGATGGGCCGCGACTCGGACGAGCCGAAGGCGCTGGGCGAGGTCGGCCACTGCGGTGTGGCGATCGACTCCGCCGCCGACATGGAGGTCCTGTTCAAGGACATCCCGCTCGGCGATGTCACGACGTCGATGACGATCAGCGGTCCGGCGGTCCCGGTCTTCTGCATGTACCTGGTGGCGGCCGAGCGCCAGGGTGTGGACCCCGGGCTCCTCAACGGCACGCTCCAGACCGACATCTTCAAGGAGTACATCGCGCAGAAGGAGTGGCTCTTCCAGCCCGAGCCGCATCTGCGCCTGATCGGCGACCTGATGGAGCACTGCGCGCGCTCCATCCCGGCGTACAAGCCGCTGTCGGTCTCCGGCTACCACATCCGTGAGGCGGGAGCGACGGCCGCGCAGGAGCTGGCCTACACGCTGGCGGACGGCTTCGGTTACGTCGAACTGGGCCTCAGCCGGGGCATGGACGTGGACCACTTCGCGCCGGGCCTGTCCTTCTTCTTCGACGCGCACGTGGACTTCTTCGAGGAGATCGCGAAGTTCCGTGCGGCGCGGCGGATCTGGGCCCGGTGGATGAAGGAGGTGTACGGCGCGCAGACGGACAAGGCGCAGTGGCTGCGGTTCCACACGCAGACGGCGGGCGTCTCGCTGACCGCGCAGCAGCCGTACAACAACGTGGTGCGTACGGCGGTCGAGGCGCTCGCGGCGGTCCTCGGCGGTACGAACTCCCTCCACACGAACGCGCTCGACGAGACGCTGGCCCTGCCGAGCGAGCAGGCGGCGGAGATCGCGCTGCGGACGCAGCAGGTGCTGATGGAGGAGACGGGCGTCGCGAATGTGGCGGACCCGCTCGGCGGCTCCTGGTACATCGAGCAGCTCACCGACCGCATCGAGGCGGACGCGGAGAAGATCTTCGACCAGATCAAGGAGCGGGGTCGTCGGGCGCATCCGGACGGCAAGCACCCGATCGGTCCGATGACTTCGGGCATTCTGCGCGGGATCGAGGACGGCTGGTTCACGGGTGAGATCGCGGAGTCGGCGTTCCAGTACCAGCGTTCCGTGGAGAAGGGCGACAAGCGGGTGGTGGGCGTCAACTGCCACCACGGGTCGGTGACGGGCGACCTGGAGATCCTGCGGGTGAGCCACGAGGTGGAGCGCGTGCAGGTGAGCACGCTGGCGGAGCGCAAGGCGGCGCGGGACGAGGCGAAGGTACGGGCATCGCTGGACGCGATGCTGGCGGCGGCGCGCGACGGCTCGAACATGATCGAGCCGATGCTGACGGCGGTGCGGGCGGAAGCGACGCTGGGCGAGATCTGCGGAGTACTGCGGGACGAATGGGGGATCTACACCGAGCCGCCCGGCTTCTGAGGCCGGGCCGTCACCGGCGCGGGGTCACAGGGTGCGGACCACCCGCGCCGGGTTTCCGACGGCCAGTACGCCGGGCGGCAGGTCCCTGGTGACCACGGCACCCGCGCCGACCACGGTGTTCGCACCGATCGTCACGCCGGGGCAGACGATGACGCCTCCGCCCAGCCACACGTTGTCCCCGATCGTCACCGGGTCGGCCTTCTCCCAGCCGGCCCGGCGGCGTGCGGCGTTCAGCTCGTGGGAGGGTGTGAGGAGCTGGACGTTCGGGCCGATCTGTACGTCCGTGCCGATGGTGATCGGCGCCGCGTCGAGGAAGACCGCGCCGAAATTGACGAACGTACCGGCGCCGACGGCGATGTGGTGGCCGTAGTCGCAGTGGAACGGGGCGCGGATGCGGACCGTCCCGTCCACCTTGCCGAGCAACTGGTTCAGGATCGCGGCGCGTTCGGCGGGTGTGGCCGTGGAGGCCGCGTCGTACTCCGCGCACAGCCGGGCGCGGCGCTCGGTGTCGGCGGCGAGTTCGGGGTCGTCGGGGAGGTACCAGTCGCCGGCCAGCATGCGGCGCTTGTTTTCGCCCACGGGATCGTCCTCTCGTGCGGTCCGTGAGCCCGGTCACGACCGGGCGCCCGCGGCGGGCTTGTTCCCCTGGTCGCCCGCCCCCGAAACGCCGGGCGGCGTAGCGGCGCCGGCCGTCAGGCCGTTCACCAGGAGCACCGAGAAGTCGCGCGCCCACTCCGGGTCCACGGGTTCCGCGCTCACCAGTGCCCGGTGGACTACGGCGCCGGCGATGACGTCGAAGATCAGGTCGGCGCTACGGGCCGCCTGGGCGGGGTCGTCCTCGTACGGCAGCTCACCGCGGGCCTGGGCGCGTTCGCGGCCCAGCAGCACCAGGCACTTCTGGCGGTCGACGATCGCCGAGCGGATGCGCTCGCGCAGTGCCTCGTCGCGCGTCGACTCCGCGACCACCGCCATCAGCGCGGTCTTGGCCTCCGGCCGGTCGAGCAGCGCGGCGAACTGGAGCACCACCCCCTCGACGTCCGCCATCAGGCTGCCCCGGTCGGGCAGTCGCAGCTCGTCGAAGAGGACGGCCACGGCGTCGACGACCAGTTCGCTCCTGTTCGCCCAGCGGCGGTACAGGGTCGTCTTGGCGACGCCCGCCCGGCTCGCCACGTCGCCCATCGTCAGTTTCGACCAGCCCAGTTCCACCAGCGCCGCCCTGGTCGCCTCGAGGATCGCGGCGTGGGCCTCGACGCTGCGCGGGCGTCCGGTGCGGGTGGGAGGCGGGAGCGGGGGGTGGCTGGGCGGCATGACGCGACCATACCGGTCGGTAGGTGTCCGGTCGCCGTGAGCGAGATCACCGTGTACAGCCACCGGACCGGCCGGCTTTCGAGTTACGCTACGACCAGTAGCGAAAGAGCGACAACCAGAGCGACACGCCATTGGCGCGAGGGTGGGGACCCCGCGCCGAACCCGGTCCTCCTCGGGACCCCGGGCCGTGTTCGTCCGTACGCCCCGCAACCGGCGGGGGGCTGCGGACGGGCGCGGTTCGTGTATCCGGTGTCAGTGCGGCGGCCGAACCGGCACGTACAGGCCACCGACCGGCACAAGTTTTTCTTTACCGCGCGCGAAAGGGGGAGGATGTACGCATGCAGCCTAGGAATATGTCCATGAGCGGCGTCGTCGACCTCGCCGCGGTGAAGGCAGCCGGCGAAGCCCGGCAGAAGGCGGAGCAGGCACGCGCCGAGGCCGCCAGGAACGGGGGCGGCGGCGGAGCCGTTGCCCCGACGAGTCTGGTGATCGATGTAGACGAGGCCGGATTCGAGCGCGATGTCCTCCAGCGCTCCGCCGAAGTACCGGTCGTCATCGACTTCTGGGCCGAATGGTGCGAGCCGTGCAAGCAGCTCGGCCCGCTCCTCGAGCGCCTCGCCGTCCAGTACAACGGTCGCTTCCTCCTTGCCAAGGTCGACGTCGACGCCAACCAGATGCTGATGCAGCAGTTCGGGATCCAGGGGATCCCGGCGGTCTTCGCGGTGGTCGCCGGACAGGCGCTGCCCCTCTTCCAGGGCGCGGCCCCCGAGGCGCAGATCCGCGAGACGCTGGACCAGCTGATCCAGGTCGCGGAGGAGCGCTTCGGTCTGACCGGCATCGCCGTCGACCCGGCGGCCGACGCCGGTGAGGCTCCGGCCGGGGCGGCCGAGGTGCCTGCCGGCCCGTACGACGCGCTGCTCGAAGCGGCGGCGCGGGCGCTGGACGCGAACGACTTCGGCGGCGCGGTCCAGGCGTACAAGAACGTGCTGGTCGACGACCCCGGCAATACCGAGGCCAAGCTGGGCCTCGCGCAGGCCGAACTCCTCGCGCGCGTCCAGGACCTCGACCCGCAGCAGGTCCGCAAGGACGCCGCCGAGAACCCGGCCGACGTGGCCGCGCAGATCGCCGCGGCCGACCTGGACCTGGTCGGTGGTCATGTGGAGGACGCCTTCGGGCGTCTGGTCGAGACGGTGCGGCGCACGGTCGGTGACGACCGCGACGCCGCGCGGGTACGGCTGCTGGAGCTCTTCGAGGTGATCGGCGGAGACGACCCGCGCGTGGCGCCGGCGCGAGCCGCGCTGGCGAGGGTGCTGTTCTGAGCGCTGTTCCACCAGCGTTTGAACGGTGTTCCGACCGGTGGTGCCTCTGGTGCTGCCCTCGTTGATTTGGCGACACAGTGACAAGAAGCGGCCGCGCTTTACCAAAACTTGGTAATCGCGGCCGCTGTTACTTGCAGTAAGTCGATCAAGGTATTCTGCCCGTTTCTGGGCGACAATCACTGCGTTTTTCCCGTCACTTGACGGAACCGTCCGTGGCCCGTCGATGCCGGGCGGTCGCGCTTCGGTTATACGGCCGTTACTAGCGAGTAACGAACCCCCTTGTGCCCCGGCCGCGAATGGACCACGATCGGCCACGCTCGGTCCAATACCGCACCAGCCCGACAGCCAATCGGTGCCGCGGTCCCGTGGGTCCCCACCGAGTCGGCCGGCGGCAGTGCTTTGCCGGCCGTGGACAGGGGGGTCTCTGCCGAACGGCGGGGCCTGTCCAGCAGGTTGCGCGAATGCGTGGCCAGTGGTTGTCGCTCGGGGGTGATCGCCGGTGTTTCGGAAGTCGTTCGCGCCTCCGATACGGGCGCTCTCCTTCCCGAGGACGTAGCACTTCTCCCATCCCCCTGCGGGCCCCTGCCCGTAACGGAGATGTACGTCCGAGAAGGAGGAAAGTCATGGAGTCTGCAGTTCGTGGCGGGACCAGATGGAAGCGGTTCGCCGTCGTCATGGTGCCGAGTGTGGCCGCGACGGCCGCGATAGGTGTCGCCCTCGCACAGGGCGCGCTCGCGGCGTCGTTCAGCGTTTCTGGCCAGAGCTTCAAGGTCAGCGCGGAGAAGCTCGAAGGTAAGGGCTTCTTCCAGTACGGAGGAATGGCCGAAGGCACCGACCTCGAGGGCAACAAGGCTGCCCACCCGGTCGCCGTGTCGGCGTTCAAGACCGCCGAGATCACCAAGATGTGTCAGTCGGTCGTGACGCCCAACGTCCCGATCTTCGGCAACATCTCCCTCCAGCTCACCGCTGGAGGAAACGGTACGCCTGTCAAGGCAGAGAACCTGTACCTGGACGTCGAGGAGCTCGGCGCCGACGCCGAGTTCAAGAACATCGACATCGGCGTGGCGGCGGGCAAGGCCACCAAGGGACCGGGTATCCAGCCGGGCACCAGGGCCAACCCGTACGGCTTCTCGCAGCAGGCCGACTCGGCCGTGCTGACCAACGTGAAGCAGAAGGCCTGGGCCACCACGGCCGGCACCTTCAAGCTCAGTGGTCTGAGCATGAAGCTGCACAAGGGCGTCAAGGAGTGCTACTAAGCACTCCCTCTGCGGGCGGGACACGTGACACGTCGTCCCGCCCGCTCCCCCTCCCTCATCTCTGCACAGCAACACCGGTTCCAGGGAGCTGTTTTCCATGAGCGCCGAGTCCTCGGGTCCGAGCCGCGATTTCCACTACTGGCGGCTGCGCTTCCGTGCCTGGCGGGGCGGCCGGCCGTTCTGGGCGGGCCTCCTCACCGTCTTGGGCGGCGTGCCGATCGCCTGGCTTCCGTACGCCGAAATCAAGATCGGCCACCTCACGATGGCCATGGCCACCACCGCGGGAGCGGGCTCGCTGATCATCGGCGTACTGCTCGTCACTCTCGGCCTGACCATGTGGTACCACCACATCGTCCGGATCTTCGCGGGCGTCGCCTCGATTCTGCTGGCGCTCGTATCGATCCCCGTGTCCAACCTGGGCGGCTTCGCCGTCGGCTTCCTGCTGGCGCTGACCGGCGGAGCCCTGTCCATCTCCTGGGCGCCGGCCAAGCCGGACGCGCCGGGCGAGTACGGCGCCAGGACCGGCGAGGCTCCGCCCGCGGGCGACGAGCCGGCCGCCAGCACCGACGGCACGGACTACACGTACATGTCCGACACATCTGTTGACGCCAATGGCGGGAGGAACAGTGCGGGGTGACGAGGCGGAGCTGACCGCGGCCGGAGGCGACCGGACCCGTGAAAGAAGCGGGCCGCGTCACGCGGCCCCCAGGAAGTCGCTGCTGACGAAGCTGCAGATACCCGCGGGCAAGGCGATGGCCCTGGCCGCGATGCCCACGGCCGTGTTCGTCGGCATGGGGCTCACCCCGAAGCTGGCACTCGCCGACGACCAGGTGACGAACCCGTTCGCCCCTGGCCCGTGCGTGACCCGCTCGGACACTCCTGACCCGGACGCCTCCGAGTCCAAGTCCCCCTCGGCCAAGCCCACACCGACGGCCACCCCGAGCGCGGGCACCACACCGGACAAGCCGGCCGAGACGCCGGATGCGGGCGGGACGCCGAAGCCCGGCGAGACCCCGGACGCGAGCGCGACCACCACCGCGCCGGCGACCGAGCCCACCAAGGAACCGGCGACGGCCAAGACGCCGACGGCGACACCGACGCCGGATCCGACGGAGAGCGAGACCAAGAACCCGCTCGACCCGCTGGGCGTGGGCGACGCGATCAAGGACGTACTCGACGGGCCGGACGAGGAAACCGCTGCTCCGGAGCCCTCCGAGACGGAGGCCGCCGACGGTGGCGGTGCGGCCGCCGAGCCGGACACGGACGAGCCTGCCCCGGAGAAGCCCGCCGCCGAAAAGCCCGACGCGCAGTCCGACACGGACGAGCCGAAGGACCCGGCGGGCGACGCGGCCGACAAGACCGCGGACGCCATCAGGGACGCGGCGGACAAGGCGGGCGCCGAGGTCGAGGAGCTCGGCGACGAGGCCAAGGGCACCGCGGAGGACGCAAAGGACGCGGCGGACGACGCGGCGGACGGCAAGGCGGACGACCCCGCCGCCGACGGCAAGGAGCCCTTCCCCTGCCCGACGGCGGACCCCGAGGCGCTCGCCAACGCCGAGCTCGAACAGGGCATCCCGGACCTGCCGGACGACCCGTGGATCCTGGAGAGCTCGATGCTCACCCTGCGCGGGCTCGACTACAAGGGCATCGTCGAGGTCCGGACCGGCAGCGGCAAGATCAAGAAGGTCCTGAAGTTCACCGCCAAGGAAACCGACATCAAGGACCTTCACCAGAAGGTCGTCGGCCCCAACGGCACCACGGCCCACGTCCAGGCCGCGCAGGGGTCCACCTCGACCCTCCGCGACGGCACGGTGACCATGTACACGGAAGAGCTGAAGGGCAACCTCTTCGGCCTCATCCCGATCACGTTCAGCCCGGAGACCCCACCCCCGCTGAATGTCCCGATCGCCATGTTCACGAAGGTCAAGGTGACCCAGGCCGGCCAGTTCGGCGGCACGCTGAAGGTCCCCGGGCTGCACAACTTCTACACCGGCTGAGAGCGCGGCCGTACCGCGAACCGGTCATAACGGCGGTGGCCCGCCCCCCTGCAACGAGGGGGCGGGCCACCGCCGTACGTGTACCGCTGGAGCCGGGCGTCAGTCCGACGCCCGCTCCGCGCCGCCCAGGTGGTGCACCCGGACCATGTTGGTCGTGCCGGGTACGCCGGGGGGCGAGCCGGCGGTGATGACCATGGTGTCGCCGTTGTTGTAACGCTGGAGCTTGAGCAGCTCGGCGTCGACGAGGTCGACCATCGCGTCGGTGTTGTCGACGTGCGGAACGACGAAGGACTCGACCCCCCAGCTCAGCGCGAGCTGGTTGCGGGTGCCGACGTCCGTGGTGAAGGCCAGGATCGGCTGCGCCGCGCGGTAGCGGGACAGCCGGCGGGCCGTGTCGCCGGACTTGGTGAAGGCGACCAGCGCCTTGCCGTTCAGGAAGTCCGCGATCTCGGCGGCCGCGCGCGCGACCGAACCGCCCTGCGTACGGGGCTTCTTGCCCGGTACGAGCGGCTGGAGGCCCTTGGAGAGCAGCTCCTCCTCGGCCGCGACGACGATCTTCGACATCGTCTTGACCGTCTCGATCGGGTACGCCCCGACCGAGGACTCGGCGGACAGCATGACCGCGTCCGCGCCGTCCAGGATCGCGTTGGCGACGTCGGACGCCTCGGCGCGCGTCGGGCGCGAGTTGGTGATCATCGACTCCATCATCTGCGTCGCGACGATCACCGGCTTGGCGTTGCGGCGGCACAGCTCGATGAGCCGCTTCTGGACCATCGGGACCTTTTCGAGCGGGTACTCGACGGCCAGGTCACCACGGGCGACCATCACACCGTCGAACGCCATGACGACGCCCTCCATGTGCTCGACGGCCTGCGGCTTCTCGACCTTGGCGATGACGGGGACCCGGCGGCCCTCCTCGTCCATCACCTTGTGGACGTCCTTGACGTCGTCGGCGTCGCGCACGAAGGACAGCGCGACCATGTCGCAGCCCATCCGCAGGGCGAAACGCAGGTCCTCGACGTCCTTCTCGGACAGGGCGGGTACGTTGACCGCCGCGCCGGGCAGGTTGATGCCCTTGTGGTCGGAGACGACACCGCCCTCGATCACGATCGTGTGGACCCGCGGGCCCTCGACCGAGACGACCTTGAGCTCGACGTTGCCGTCGTTGATCAGGATCGGGTCGCCCTTGGACACGTCGCCGGGCAGACCCTTGTAGGTCGTGCCGCAGATCGACTTGTCGCCCGGGACATCTTCGGAGGTGATGACGAACTCGTCCCCGCGGACCAGTTCGACCGGCCCCTCGGCGAACTTCGCCAGCCGGATCTTCGGGCCCTGGAGGTCGGCGAGTACACCCACCGCACGGCCGGTCTCCTCCGCAGCCTTGCGGACCCGGACGTACCGGCTCTGGTGCTCGGCGTGAGTGCCGTGGCTGAAGTTGAATCGGGCCACGCTCATGCCGGCATCGATCAGAGCGACGAGCTGGTCATGGGAGTCGACGGCGGGACCCAGTGTGCAGACGATTTTG
The DNA here is from genome assembly GCF_053646035.1 of Streptomyces sp. NPDC055287. Classification (NCBI taxonomy): domain Bacteria; kingdom Bacillati; phylum Actinomycetota; class Actinomycetes; order Kitasatosporales; family Streptomycetaceae; genus Streptomyces; species Streptomyces sp. NPDC055287. The sequence continues at coordinate 500,029 of NZ_JBSHNE010000002.1, forward strand.
GAACGGCGCATGAGGCGGATCCTATCGGTTTGTTTCGCTGCGGAATATTCCGTCTGGTGGAATGTACAAATGGGCGGGAGGCCGCTCAGGCGTTGACCAACGCATACGTCTGCCGGGCGATTTCCAATTCCTCGTCGGTGGGTACGACGGCGACCGCGACCCGGGCGTATTCCGGCGAGATCAGCCGCGCCGCGTCCGCCCGTACGCCATTGAGATCCGCGTCCACCACCAGGCCCAGCTCCTCCAGACCCGCGACCGCGGCCGCGCGCACGGGCGCCGCGTTCTCGCCGACACCCGCAGTGAACACCACCGCGTCGACCCGGCCGAGAACGGCGTAGTAAGCGCCGATGTATTTCTTCAGCCGGTGGATGTAGATCTCGAAGGCCAGCAGAGCCCGCTGATCCCCCTCGTCGATACGCCGGCGGATCTCCCGCATGTCGTTGTCACCGCACAGACCGACCAGCCCGCTCTTCTTGTTCAGCAGTACGTCGATCTCGTCCGTGCTCATCCCGGCGACCCGTTCGAGGTGGAACGTCACCGCCGGGTCGATGTCACCGGAGCGCGTACCCATCACGAGCCCCTCCAAGGGGGTGAGCCCCATGGAGGTGTCCACGCACTCCCCGCCGCGCACGGCGGACGCCGAAGCCCCGTTGCCCAGGTGCAGCACGATGACGTTGACCTCGGACGGGTCCTTGCCCAGCAGCTTGGCCGTCTCGCGCGAGACGAACGCGTGCGAGGTGCCGTGGAAGCCGTAGCGGCGGATGCGGTGGGCGTCGGCGGTCTCGACGTCGATCGCGTAGCGGGCCGCCGACTCCGGCATCGTCGTGTGGAAGGCGGTGTCGAAGACCGCGACCTGCGGCAGGTCGGGGCGCAGCGCCTGGGCCGTGCGGATGCCGGTGATGTTCGCCGGGTTGTGCAGCGGGGCGACCGGGACGAGCCGCTCGATCTCCGCCATGACCTCGTCGGTGATCACGGTCGGCGCGCTGAACTTCAGGCCGCCGTGGACCACGCGGTGGCCGATGGCGGCCAGCTGGGGGGAGTCCAGACCGAGCCCGTCGCGCGAGAGCTCCTCCGCGACGGCCTTCAGCGCGGCGTCGTGGTCGGCGATCGGCCCGGTGTACTCACGCTTCCCGCCCTCGGCGCCGGGGCCGGCGAGCGGGCTGTGCACCAGGCGCGAGGTCTCCTCACCGATCCGCTCGACCAGACCGGCGGCGAGGCGCGAGCTGTCGCGCATGTCGAGCAGCTGGTACTTCACCGACGAGGAGCCGGAGTTGAGGACGAGGATGCGGGTGGCAGCGGTCACGGGTACGGCGCCTTCTCGGGTCGGGGTGGAAGTCATGCGCTCGCGTCCTGGGCCTGGATCGCAGTGATGGCGACCGTCTGGACGATGTCCTGGACCAGGGCGCCGCGCGACAGGTCGTTGACCGGCTTGTTCAGGCCCTGGAGGACCGGGCCGACGGCGACGGCGCCGGCCGAGCGCTGCACGGCCTTGTAGGTGTTGTTGCCGGTGTTCAGGTCCGGGAAGATCAGCACCGAAGCCTGACCCGCGACCTCGGAGCCGGGCAGCTTGGTCGCGGCGACCGACGGCTCGACCGCCGCGTCGTACTGGATCGGCCCCTCGACCAGCAGGTCGGGGCGCCCGGCGCGCACCAGCTCGGTGGCCTCGCGCACCTTGTCGACGTCCGCGCCGGTGCCGGAGGAGCCCGTCGAGTACGACAGCATCGCGATCCGGGCGTCCACACCGAACTTCTCGGCCGTGGCCGCCGACTGGACGGCGATGTCCGCCAGCTGGACCGCGTCCGGGTCCGGGTTGACCGCGCAGTCGCCGTACACGAGCACCTTGTCGGCGAGCAGCATGAAGAAGACCGACGAGACGATCTTGGCGTCCGGCTTGGTCTTGATGATCTCGAAGGCGGGGCGGATGGTCGCGGCGGTGGAGTGCACCGAGCCCGAGACCATGCCGTCGGCCAGGCCCTCGTGGACCATCAGCGTGCCGAAGTAGTTGACGTCGGCGACCACGTCGTACGCCAGCTCCACGCTGACCCCCCGGTGGGCGCGCAGCTTCGCGTACGTCTCGGCGAAGCGGCCGCGCAGCTCCGAGGTCTGCGGGTCGATGAGCTGCGTCTTCGTGAGATCGATGCCCAGGTCGGCGGCCTTCTTGCGCAGGACGTCGACGTCACCGAGCAGCGTCAGGTCGCACACGTCGCGGCGCAGCAGTACGTCGGCGGCGCGCAGCACGCGCTCCTCGGTGCCCTCGGGCAGCACGACACGGCGGCGGTTCGAGCGGGCCCGCTCCAGCAGCTCGTGCTCGAACATCATCGGCGTGACACGGCCGCTGCGGGCCACCGCCATGCGCTCCAGCAGGTCGTTGGTGTCGACGTACCGCTCGAAGAGACCGAGAGCGGTCTCCGCCTTGCGGGGGGTCGCGGCGTTCAGCTTGCCCTCCAGGGCGAAGAGCTCGCCCGCAGTGGGGAATGAGCCGCCGGCCACCGAGACCACGGGGGTGCCGGGCGCGAGGCGTGCGGCCAGGGTGAGCACCTCGTCGCCGGGGCGCTCGTCGAGGGTCAGGAGTACGCCCGCTATGGGCGGGGTCCCGGCGCTGTGCGCGGCGAGCGCGCCCACCACCAGGTCGGCGCGGTCGCCGGGGGTCACCACGAGGCAGCCGGGGGTCAGGGCGTTCAGGAAGTTCGGCAGCATCGCGCCGCCGAAGACGAAGTCCAGGGCGTCGCGGGCCAGACCCGCGTCGTCGCCGAGCACCACCTTGCCGCCGAGGGCGTGGGTGATCTGGGCGACCGTGGGGGCGGCCAGCGCGGGCTCGTCGGGCAGGACGTAGCAGGGCACCGGGAGGCGGGCCTCCAGGCGCTCGGCGACCTCCGCGCGGTCCATCGGGGCCACCCGGTTGGCGACCATCGCGAGGACCTGGCAGCCGAGTGCCTCGTACGCGCGGTACGCGTTGCGGGTCTCGGCGCGGACCGCGTCGGCGGGCTGCTTCCTGCCGCCGACCACGGGGATCACCGAGGCGCCGAACTCGTTGGCGAGGCGGGCGTTGAGGGCCAGTTCCTCGGGCAGCTGGGTGTCGGCGAAGTCCGTGCCGAGGACGAGGACGACCTCGTAGTCCCGCGCCACCTGATGGAAGCGGTCGACGATACGCGCGACCAGCTCGTCGGTACCCTTCTCGGCCTGGAGAGCCGCGGCCTCCTGGTAGTACATCCCGTACCCGGTCGCCGGATCCTGCGACAGCCGGTACCGGGCGCGCAGCAGGTCGAAGAGCCGGTCCGGGCCGTCGTGCACCAGGGGGCGGAACACGCCCACCCGGTCCACCTGGCGCGTCAGGAGCTCCATGACTCCCAGCTCAATGACCTGCCGGCCGTCTCCCCGGTCGATCCCGGTCACGTACACGCTGCGCGTCACGCGTGCTCTCCGTCCAGATAGGGTGGTCTTGCCCTCTTGACAATACCTGTGTGGGTGGATAGGGCGCCCGCCGGGCGGAGGGCCTGTGAGGCCCCGGACCGCAGGCCTCGCAAGGGCGGATCGCCACGGTCTCCAAAGCGTCTCCGGACGGGCCGGGACGGGCCCCGATATGAGGAGTGGCCGAAAGCGCCGAGCCCATGCGAGCCGTGAAACAATCGGATTCTGGCTCACATGTACCACTAGCGAGCAGGAGACACAGCACGATGCGTATCGGAGTTCTCACCGCAGGCGGAGACTGCCCCGGCCTGAACGCAGTGATCCGGTCGGTCGTGCACCGTGCCGTGGCGGGTCACGGCGACGAAGTCATCGGGTTCGAAGACGGTTTCAAGGGACTGCTCGACGGCCACTACCGCCCCCTCGACCTCAACGCCGTCAGCGGCATCCTCGCCCGCGGCGGTACGATCCTCGGCTCCGCGCGCCTGGAGCGCGACCGGCTGCGCGAAGCGGCAGAGAACTGGCACGACTTGGCGGAGCGCTCCGGCATCGACGCGCTCATCCCGATCGGCGGCGAGGGCACGCTCACCGCGTCCAGGATGCTGTCCGACGCGGGGATGCCGGTCGTCGGCGTACCGAAGACCATCGACAACGACATCAACGGCACCGACCGCACCTTCGGCTTCGACACGGCCGTGGGTGTCGCGACCGAGGCCATAGACCGTCTGAAGACCACCGCCGAATCGCACCAGCGCGTGATGGTCGTCGAGGTCATGGGCCGGCACGCGGGGTGGATCGCGCTGGAGTCCGGCATGGCGGGCGGCGCGCACGGCATCTGCCTGCCCGAGCGGCCCTTCGAGGTCGACGACCTCGTGAAGATGGTCGAGGAACGCTTCTCGCGCGGCAAGAAGTTCGCGGTCGTCTGCATCGCGGAAGGCGCGCGTCCGGCGGAGGGTTCCATGCCGTACGAAAAGGGCGCCATTGACCAGTTCGGCCACGAGCGCTTCACCGGCATCGGCAACCGGCTCGCCAGCGAGCTGGAGAAGCGCCTCGGCAAGGAGGCCCGGCCGGTCATCCTCGGTCACGTCCAGCGCGGCGGCACTCCCACGGCGTACGACCGTGTCCTCGCCACCCGCTTCGGCTGGCACGCGGTGGAGGCGGTGCACCGTGGCGACTTCGGCAACATGGCGGCGCTGACCGGCACCGAGATCACGATGGTGCCGCTGGCGGCGGGGGTCGAGGAGCTGAAGACGGTTCCGGAGAAGCGGATGTACGAGGCCGAATCGGTCTTCTGAGCCGCGCCGCCCTCGCCGGCCCACCTGCCTGCCGCACCGGCCGGGCGTCCCTGCGACCCCCTCGTGGACGATCAGGGCCGCCCGTCAGGGCATCAGCTTCCAGAAGTGGCTGACGATCTCGTCGATGAATTCCCGGCCGTTCGCCCCGTCCCCCGAGCCCCCGCCGCTCCAGCTGAGCGTCGACACCATCCGTGACTGGTAGTCGGAGTGCAAGCGCTGGAGCGCGTCCTCCAGTTGGTGGCGCGGCACGGGAACCAGCTTGGCCGCCGGCCGCACGTACGCCTGCCAGCGCGTCGTCACCGCGCTGCCCAGCACCTCGGCCAGGTCCTCGTCGCGGCCCGTCGCCGTCACGAATTCCTGCGGCGTGAGGCCGAGGACCTCGGAGAGCGCCGCGGACTGCCGTTCGTTGCCCCGCCAGCGTCCCGCGTCCTCCATGCGCTGGTACGCGTTCGCCTCCACGCCGACCATCCGCGCGAGGTCCGGCGCCGCCAGGCCCCGCGCCATCCGGTGCTCGCGCAGCGTGCCCGGGGCGGCGATCAGGTCGCCGACCGCGCACCAGAGAACTCCGGCGAGCGCGGTGATCTCCTGCATGCCCGGTGCGCGCTGTCCGCGCTCCCAGGCGACGACGAGGTCGGGGCCGATGTTCAGGCCGTACTGCGCACGGAGTCCGTAGGCGACATGGCCGGGCGCCATGCCGAGGGCCTCGCGCAGTTGGCGCGCGGCGAGAGAGTTGAAAGGCGGAGAGGGGTGCACGGGCACACCGTATGGAGGGGAGGGCCGCTTTGACTACGGTGCGTTCACCCAAGATCACAACTCGTAGGAACGTCCTACGTTCCTACGATCGCTCCTGCCACCCTCAGGTTACCCTCCGGTCACCCCTTCCGCTCCACCCGGCGCGACCGCGGGCGGCGCGCGGGAACACCCTCAATCCCCGTGCGGGCCGTCAACTTGCCCTCGTCGTACGGCGATCCAGCGGTAGTGCAGCTCAGGGCGCCCGACCTGGCCGTATTGCGGACTGCGCTCGGCGCGGCCCGCCGAGACCAGGTGTTCCAGGTACCGGCGGGCGGTGATCCGCGAGATCCCGAGCGCGGCGGCGGCCGCCGCCGCGGTGGTCCCGGCGGGCGATTCGCGCAGGGCACGGGTCACCGCCTCCAGCGTCGGGGCGCTGAGCCCCTTCGGGAGCGCGGCCGGCTGGGGCGTGCGGAGCGCGGCGAGCGCGCGGTCCACCTCGTCCTGGCCGCTGGCCTCGCCGGCGGCGGCGCGGAACTCGGCGTAACGGGTGAGGCGGTCGCGCAGGGTGGCGAAGGTGAAGGGCTTCAGTACGTACTGGACGACGCCGAGGGACACCCCTTCGCGTACGACGGCGAGATCGCGGGCCGAGGTGACGGCGATGACGTCGGCGGTGTGGCCCGCGCCCCGGATGGAACGTACGAGCTGAAGGCCGTGGCCGTCGGGGAGGTACAGATCGAGGAGCAGCAGATCGACGGGACCGCGGTCGAGCGCCCGGACGGCGGCCGCGCGCGAATGCGCCACCCCGGCGACGCCGAAGCCGGGTACGCGGCCGACGTACAGGGCGTGGGCGTCGGCCGCGACGGGGTCGTCCTCGACGACGAGGACACGGATCGGGGGCGGCGCACCGGCAGTCATGGATGCACCCTCTCGTTCGCCGCCGCGGGCAGCGGCAGGCGTACCGTGAACTGCGCGCCGCCGTCCGGCGCTTCGGTCAGCGCTATCGTGCCGTCCGCGCGGTGCACCGCCTGCCGGACCAGCGCCAGCCCCAACCCGCGCCCCGGGCTCTTCGTCGACCAGCCGCGGGCGAAGACCGCGTCCGCCGACGCGGGGGCGACCCCCGGCCCCGTGTCGCGGACGCGCAGCAGCATCTCACCGGCCTCGTCGGAGCGGGCCGTCACCGTGACGCGGGCGCCGTCGCTGCCCTGCGCCGCGTCCACGGCGTTGTCGATCAGATTGCCCAGGATCGTCACCAGGTCGCGGGCGGGGAGCGTGCCCGGCAGGAGGCCGTCGTCGATCATGCTGTCCTCGTCCAGTACGAGCGCCACGCCCCGCTCGTTCGCCTGCGCCGCCTTGCCCAGCAGCAGCGCCGCCAGGACCGGCTCGCCGACCGCGCCGACGACCTGGTCGGTCAGGGCCTGAGCCAGCTCCAGCTCCGCCGTGGCGAAGTCCACCGCCTCGTCCGCGCGACCGAGTTCGATCAGTGAGACGACGGTGTGCAGGCGGTTCGCCGCCTCGTGGGCCTGCGAGCGCAGCGCCTGGGTGAATCCCCGCTCCGAGTCGAGCTCGCCGGAGAGGGCCTGGAGCTCGGTGTGGTCGCGCAGGGTCACGACCGTACCGCGCTTCTCCCCGCCGCTCACCGGGCGGCTGTTGACGACGACCACCCGGTCCGCCGTCAGATGCACCTCGTCCACGCGCGGCTCGGAGGCGAGGAGCGCCGCTGTCAGTGGGCCCGGCAGATCCATTTCGGCCACCGGGCGGCCGACCGCGTCCGGTCCGAGCCCGAGCAGCTCACGCCCGCCGTCGTTGATCAGCGCGATGCGCTGGTGCCCGTCCAGCATCAGCAGCCCCTCGCGCACCGCGTGCAGCGCCGCTTCGTGATAGTCGTGCATCCGACTGAGCTCGCCGGCGTTCATGCCGTGCGTGTGCCGCCGCAGCCGGGCGTTGATGATGTACGTACCCAAGCCGCCCAGGGCGAGCGCGCCCGACGCCACGCCGAGCAGCGCCGCCACCTGCTGCCGCATCTGCGCGCTGATCGTCTCGATGGTGATGCCCGCGCTGACGAGGCCGATGATCCGCCCGCCCCGGGCCCCGGTGTCCCGTACCGGTGCCACAACGCGCACCGACCGCCCCAGCACCCCCACGTACGTCTCGTCGAACGTGCGGCCCGCCAGGGCGGGGCCCGTGTGCCCCAGGTATGTCCTGCCGATCTGCTGCGCCTCCGGATGCGTCCAGCGGGTGCCGTCCGGCGCCATGATCGTGACGAAGGTGACGCCGGCCTCCTTGCGCAGGGCTTCCGCGTACGGCTGGAGGAGACCCGTCGGGTGGTCGGACCGGGCCGCCTCGATCACCGCCGGGGACTTCGCCACGGCGGTGGCGGTCGCGAAGGCCTGGCGCCGCGCCGTCTCCTCGGCCTGCGACCGGTCCGAGACGTACGCGAAGACCGCACACCCCGCGACGATCGCCGCCACCAGCACGACCTGCATCGCGAAGAGCTGGGCGGCCAGGCTGCGGGGTCGGGGAAGGCGCATGCGGCAAGTGTGCCTGAGGGCGCGTGGCCGAAAACTCGTGAACGAAATGCACGCAACGGTGACGGCCGTCACAGCGTGATGGATAGTCGCCGGGACCCAACGGGACGTGGGTAACGCAGGACAATCCGAGGAGGACCCCGTGGCAGGGAAAGCAGCCGCAAGACGGGACCGCACGCACTATCTGTACATCGCCGTCATCGTCGCCGTAGTGCTCGGCGTCGCCGTGGGCTTCGCCGCCCCCGGTGTGGCCGTCGAGCTCAAGCCGCTCGGCACCGGCTTCGTCAATCTGATCAAGATGATGATCTCGCCGATCATCTTCTGCACGATCGTGCTGGGCATCGGCTCGGTCCGCAAGGCCGCCAAGGTCGGCGCGGTCGGTGGCATCGCACTCGGCTACTTCACCGTGATGTCGCTGGTCGCCCTCTCCATCGGTCTGGTCGTCGGCAACGTGCTGCACCCCGGTGACAGCCTGGCGGTGACCGACGCGGTCAAGGAGGCGGGTCAGGGCCAGGTCGCGGCGGAGGCCAAGGACACGGTCGAGTTCCTGCTCGGGATCATTCCGACCACGTTCGTCTCCGCCTTCACCACGGGCGAGGTCCTGCAGACCCTCCTCGTGGCGCTGCTCGCCGGTTTCGCCCTGCAGGCCATGGGCCCGGCCGGGCAGCCCGTCCTGCGCGGGGTCGAGCACATCCAGCGGCTCGTCTTCCGCATCCTGGCCATGGTGATGTGGGCGGCGCCGATCGGTGCCTTCGGCGCGATCGCGGCTGTCACCGGCTCGGCCGGTCTGGACGCTCTCAAGAGCCTCGCGGTGCTGATGCTGGGCTTCTACGTCACATGCTTCCTCTTCGTCTTCATCGTGCTCGCCGCGCTGCTGCGCCTCGTCGCGGGCCTCAACATCCTCACGTTCTTCAAGTACCTCGGCCGTGAGTTCCTGCTGATCCTGTCCACTTCGTCCTCCGAGTCCGCCCTCCCGCGGCTCATCGCGAAGATGGAGCACCTGGGCGTCAGCAAGCCGGTGGTCGGCATCACGGTTCCGACCGGCTACTCCTTCAACCTCGACGGCACCATGATCTACATGACCATGGCCTCGCTGTTCATCTCCGACGCCATGGGCTCCCCCATGTCGATCGGGGAGCAGATCCCGCTCCTGCTCTTCCTCCTCGTGGCGTCGAAGGGCGCGGCGGGTGTCAGCGGCGCCGGCCTGGCCACCCTGGCCGGCGGCCTCCAGTCGCACCGCCCGGAACTGGTCGACGGCATCGGCCTGATCGTCGGCATCGACCGCTTCATGAGCGAGGCGCGCGCCCTGACGAACTTCGCGGGCAACGCGGTGGCGACGGTGCTGGTCGGCACATGGACGAAGGAGATCGACAAGGAGAGGGTCGACCAGGTACTGGCGGGCCTGGTCCCCTTCGACGAGAAGACACTGGTCGACGACCACGCCCCGGCCGGTCCGGCCGGCGAACAGCCGAAGGACCTGCCGGAGGCGCGGGACGGCGACAAGGCGGAGGTGAAGGTCTAGCCGGACTCCAGGCGGATTTCCTACGGCGCAAGGGGCGCGGCCGGTGACGGCCGGGCCCCTTGCGCCGTACGCGTTCCGGTGGCTCTACTGCTCGATCGAGGCCAGCAGTCCGGTCACCCGCTCCAGCGGAACACCCGCCGTGAGCAGTGCGGTCGACGCCGCCGCGCGGCCGCCGTCGGCCGCGTCCAGCTCGCCGTCGTTGACGGCCTCCATCAGGCCGAAGAGCGTCTGCTCGTGTACGTAGCCGAGGGCGGCCGGGGGCAGCGGAGAGGTGAACACGCCGTCGGCCGCGCCGCGCCGGAGCAGGTCGACGCACTCCTTGCGGACCGGGGCCAGGCGTTCCTTGATGCCCTGCATCGTGACGCTGCGCTGGGCGAGGGCGACCAGCAGGCGGTAGCGGTCGGCGATCCGCCAGACCGCGAGCGTGGCGCGGGCCAGGGCCTCCGCCGGATCGCTGACACCGTCACGGCCGGTCGCGTGGGCCTCGGAGACCGCGGCCACGGCGTTGTCCACGAGCGCCGCGACGAGTGCCTCGCGGCTCGGGAAGTGCCCGTACACCGTCCTGCGGACGACGCCGGCCGCCCGCGCGATCTGGTCCATCGAGGCGTCCGGGTCGCGCAGCAGCTCGGCGAGCGCGACATCCAGGATGCGGCGGCGGTTGGCGTCGGCCCTGATACCGGAGGTCATACCCCCATTTTGCACATGGCTGTGCACCCCGTTAAATTGCACATGGTTGTGTAGTTGCACAGGCTTGTGCAAGATCGTTCGGAGGGATGTGGAGTCATGCGCCTGGTCGTGAACCAGCCGGTGGAGGAAATGGAGCAGCCGTACCGTCGGCGGTGGTGGGCGCTCCTCGTCCTCTGTCTGAGCCTGCTGATCATCGTGATGGCGAACACCGCCCTGACGGTCGCCGCCCCCGACATGACCCAGGACCTCGGGCTCACCAGCTCCGACCTCCAGTGGGTCATCGACGGCTACACCGTGCCGTACGCCGCCCTGATGCTGCTGCTCGGCGCGATCGGCGACAAGTACAGCCGGCGCGGGGCGCTCGTACTCGGCCTCGTCGTCTTCGGCGCGGGAGCGGTCGGCGGGTCGCTGGTGGACAGCTCCGAGGGCGTGATCGCGGCCCGCGCGGTGATGGGTGTGGGCGCCGCGATGATCATGCCCGCCACCCTCTCGCTCCTCGCCGCGACCTTCCCGCGCGCCGAGCGCGCCAAGGCGATCGTGCTGTGGACGGCGACCGCCGGACTCGCCATCGCCGCCGGGCCCCTGGTCGCCGGCGCGCTGCTGGAGAGCCACGGCTGGGCATCGACGTTCCTGATCAACGTGCCGGTCGCGGTTCTCGCGATCCTCGGCACGTTCGTTCTCGTACCGCCGTCGAGGGCCGCCCACCACGGGCGCATCGACCATGTCGGAGGGCTGCTGTCCGTCGTCTGGATCGCCGCCCTCGTCTACATGATCATCCAGGGACCGCACTTCGGCTGGGGCGCACAGGCGATCACCGCCGCCGTCGTCGCCGGGGCCGGACTCGTGCTGTTCGTGGTCTGGGAACTGCGCCACCCGAGGCCCGTTCTGGACGTACGCCGCTTCCTCGACCGGGGCTTTGCCGGCTCGAACCTCGCCGTCGCCCTCTTCTTCCTCGCGGTCTTCGGCGCGTTCTACTTCCTCACCCAGCACCTCCAGTTCGTGCTCGGCTACAACGCCTTCGAGACGGGCGTACGGATGCTGCCGCTGGCCGGCGCCGTCTTCGTCGGCTCCGCACTGACCGGGTTCCTCACCCCGCGCCTCGGCATGAAGATCACGGTCACGGCGGGAATGGTGGGAGGCACGGCCGCCCTCGCGCTGCTCACCCGGATCGACGCGGACTCGGCGTACGGCGACTTCGTCCTGCCCCTGGTCATCCTGGGGCTGGCCATCGGCCTGTCCCTGTCGCCGTGCACCGACGCCATCATGGGCGCCTTCCCCGAGTCCGAACTGGGCGTCGGCGGGGCCGTCAACGACACCTCGCTGGAACTCGGCGGCTCGCTGGGTATCGCCATCCTCGGTTCGGTGCTGGCCGGTTCGTACTCCTCGCACCTCGCCGACGCCACGGCCGGAACGAAGCTGCCCGCGGACGCGCTGACCACCGCCCAGGACTCGGTCGGCGCCGGATACGCCGTCGCCCAGGGCATCGGCGACCAGGCGAAGCAGCTCGCGGGCCAGGCGGCGAAGGCCGGTACGCCGGAGCAGGCCGCGCAGCTCAAGGACCAGGCCGGGCAACTGTCCCAGGGCGCCCGGCAGATGGCGGAGGCGGTCGACGGAGCCTTCGCCGACGCGGTCGCGCACACCAGCCTGATCGGCGCGGCGGTCCTCGGTGCCGGAACGGTCCTCGTCGCCGTACTCCTGCCGCGGGGGCAGCGCGCGGCCCGGGTGGCCGAGGAAGGGGCAAGGAGCGAGGCGGAGCCTGCGCGGACCGGTGGGTGAGTCCGGCCGCTGCGTACCTTCCTGACGGAAAGGGGCCTGCCGCTCTCGGGTGCCGAGACATCCGGGAAGCACACCTTCGCGGCCGTCACCGACCTGAGTGCGTACGGGTACTGACAAAAAAGTGGGTACTTGTCCGACCGGCGGTGGCACCGAAGCATGGGGGCCATGACTTCCCATCATCTTGCTCCCGTTGCCGTTCTCGGTCTCGGCGCCATGGGCCGCGCACTCGCCGGCGCGTTCCTGGACGCCGGGCACCCCACCACCGTCTGGAACCGTTCGGAGGGAAGGGGCGATGACCTCGTCACACGCGGCGCGGTCCTCGCCCGGACCGCCGAAGAGGCCGTCCGCTCCGCCGAGCTGACCGTCGTGTGCGTGGTGGATTACGACGCCTCGCACGCGATCCTCGAACCGCTGGCCGACGCCCTCGCCGGACGCGTCCTGGTCAACCTCACGTCCGACTCCCCTGAGCGCGCCCGTACGGCGGCGGCCTGGGCCGACGAACACGGCATCGGGTATCTGGACGGCGCGGTGATGGTGCCGACGCCGCTCGTCGGCGGGGCGGAGGCGCTGATCCTGTTCGCCGGTTCGCGGCCCGCTTTCGAGAAGTACGGGACCACCCTCAAGGCCCTGGCCGGGCGGGCCGCCTACCTGGGCGAGGACCACACCCTCGCCGCCGTCTACGACCTGTCGATGCTCGACCTCTTCTACGCGAGCATGTCGGGCCTGGTGCACTCCTTCGCCCTGGCGCGGGAGCACAACGTCGACGCCAAGGCTCTCGCGCCGTACCTCGGCTCCATCGCCGCGATCCTGCCCGACATCGCGTCCGGCATGGCGGCCGCGATCGACGCCGGCGACTACGACGGCCGGCAGGCCAACCTGAGCATGATGACCGCGAGCGTCGACCACCTGCTGCACATGTCCCGTGACCGGGGCCTCGACACGGGACAGCTGGAGGCGATCAAGGCCGTCGCCGACCGTGCGATCGCCGGGGGACACGGCTCGGACGACTGGGCAAGCACCATCGAGGTGCTCAAGCTCAAGGACTGAGACCCCGGATCTCCTCCCTTGCCTTGACGCCGACGTCAAGGATTACCGTCGGGGCATGCGAATCGGCGAGCTGGCGGAGCGGGCGGGGACAACCACCCGGGCGCTGCGCTACTACGAGTCACGCGGACTCCTCCCCGCCCGGCGTGCGGTCAACGGCTACCGCACGTACGACGAGGACGACCTGCGCCTTCTCCAGCAGATCCGGACCCTTCAGGACTTCGGATTCGACCTGGAGGAGACCCGCCCCTTCGTGGACTGTCTGCGGGCAGGCCATCCGGCGGGCGACTCCTGCCCGGCATCGCTGGATGTGTACCGGCGCAAGCTGGCCGAACTCGACGCCTTGATCGGCCAGTTGGACGCCGTCCGCACCCAGGTGGGCGCCCAGCTCGCCCGCGCCGAGCTCGAAGCCGGTGCGGCGCTGCCGGGCGGCCCCGAGCCGCGCTGCGAACTGGCCGATTGACCGACTGGCCGACTGACGGAATGCCGGACCGAGGAGACAATGATGGTGCAAGCAGTGGGAGTGGACGCGGTCACGGACGCGACCTTCGAAGCCGAGGTACTCAAGGCCGGCGGGCCCGTCCTGGTGGAGTTCACGGCCGACTGGTGCGGCCCCTGCCGTCAGCTCGCGCCCGTACTGAGTGAGGTGGCCCGCGAGGAGGCCGACCGCCTCAAGGTCGTCCAGCTCGATGTGGACGTCAATCCCGAGACCACGGTCAAGTACGGCGTGCTGTCGATGCCGACGCTCATCGTCTTCCGTGACGGCGAGCCTGTGAAGCAGATGGTCGGTGCGCGCCCGAAGCGCAAGCTCCTCCTGGAGCTGGCGGACGCGTAACCGGACCGGCCGGCGCGCTGACGCGGGCAAAAGAAATACCCCGGGGAATTGACACCCGGGGTATTTCTCTGCGTATATTGAGCGTTTCTGCGACCTTGTTTAGAATTGGTCACAGAGGTGCCGCATGAACACAGCGTAGCTTGTTGGGAGCTGAATTGTCAACCGAGGAATTTCAGAAAGAGCAGGAATTCATCACCGGTCTCTACGCGCGCCTCGATGACCTGCGCGAAGAGGCGGAGTCCACCGTGCGGTCGGCGTTGACGCAGGTGGGGACGGGCCGGCAGGCGAAGCTGGAGCGCGATGTACTGGTGGCCGAACAGTCCGGGCTGCTCGCCGCGTTCAATGCGGGAGAGAGCGGGCTCTGCTTCGGGCGGCTCGACTTCCAGGACGGCCGCCAGTACCACATGGGGCGCATCGGAATCCGGCAGAACGACGCCGACCGTACTCCTCTCGTCGTCGACTGGCGGGCCGACGTCGCCCGCCCCTTCTATCTCGCGACCGGATATTCCCCGATGGGACTGCGCCGCCGCCGGCACATCACCACCGAGGGCCGCACCGTCACCGCGCTGCACGACGAAATCCTCGATCTGACCGACACCACCCGCACCGGCCACGAGGGCGCCGCGGCCGACACCGTGCTGCTCGCCGCACTGGACGCGGCGCGCTCCGGGCGGATGCACGACATCGTGCAGACCATCCAGGCCGAGCAGGACCGCATCATCCGTGCCTCGCACCAGGGTGTACTCGTCGTCGAGGGCGGTCCCGGCACCGGCAAGACCGTCGTCGCGCTGCACCGGGCGGCGTATCTGCTGTACGCGTACCGGGACCTGCTCGCCCGCCGTGGCGTGCTGATCGTCGGCCCGAACCCCGCCTTCCTCGCCTACATCGGCGAAGTGCTGCCCTCGCTCGGCGAGACCGGCGTGCTCCTGGCGACCGTGGGCGAGCTCTTCCCGGGGGTGGCCGCCACCGGCACCGACGCCGCCGCGGCCGCCGAGGTCAAGGGCCGGCCGGCGATGGCGAACGCGCTCGCCCGCTTCGTACGGGACCACCAGGCCGCGCCCGACCCGGGCATCGAGATCGAGCACGACGACGGCGCCCTGCTGCTGGACCGGGCGATGGCGGAGGACGCCCGGGCCGCCGCCCGCCAGACCGGGCTGCCGCACAACCTCGCCCGCCCCCACTTCGCCTTCCGGATCATTGACGCGCTCACCGAGCAGCTGGCCGACCGGATCGGTGCCGACCCGTACGGCGGCCCGAATTTCCTCGGACCCGACGACATCGCCCAGCTCGGCAAGGCCATCGCGCTCAGCGGTGAGGTGCACGCGGCCATCGACCAGCTGTGGCCGATGCTCACCCCGCAGGAGCTGATCACCGAATTCCTCGCCGATCCGGCCCATCTCCCCGATATTGACGCCGAGTTGATCCGGCGCACCGGTGGCCCGTGGACGCCCGCCGACGTGCCGCTGCTCGACGAGGCCGCCGAGCTGCTCGGCGAGGACGACTCCGCCGCGCGGGCCGCCGAGGAGGCCGAGCGCCAGCAGCGCATCGCCTACGCGCAGGGAGTGCTGGACGTCGCGTACGCCTCCCGCACCTACGAGTTCGAGGACAAGGAGGACCTCGACAAGGACGCGTCGGAGGTGCTCGGCGCCCACGACATCGTCGACGCCGAGCGGATGGCCGAGCGCCACGAGGAGGCCGACCACCGCAGCGCCGCCGAACGCGCCGCCGCCGACCGCACCTGGGCCTTCGGCCACATCATCGTCGACGAGGCGCAGGAGCTGTCCGCCATGACGTGGCGGCTGCTGATGCGCCGCTGCCCGACCCGCTCCATGACGCTGGTCGGCGACCCGGCCCAGACAGGTGACGCGGCGGGCTGCGACTCCTGGCAGCAGATCCTCGGCCCGTACGTCGAGGACCGCTGGGAGCACACCCGCCTCGGCGTCAACTACCGCACGCCGGCCGAGATCATGGAGGTCGCGGCCGGGGTACGGCGGGCCGAGGACCCCTCCTTCGAACCGCCGGGCTCCGTCCGCTCCACCGGTGTACGGCCCCGGGCGCGCGACGCGGCGCGGCCGGAGGACCTCGCCCGTACCGTCGCCCGGACGGTCGCGGCCGAGGCGCCGCAGGAGGGCCGGCTGGCCGTCGTCGCGCCCGCCGCCCTGCACCGGGAACTCGTCGCCGCGCTGCCCGGCGCGTCGTACGGCCCCACACCCGACCTCACCCGTGACGTCGTGCTCCTCGACCCCCGGCAGGCGAAGGGCCTGGAGTTCGACACGGTGGTCGTCGTAGAGCCCGGCCAGATCCTCGCCGGTTCGCAGCGCGGAGCCAACGACCTGTACGTGGCACTCACCCGCGCCACGCAGCAGCTTGCCGTCGTCCACACGGGAGCCCTTCCCGAATGCCTCCGGGAAGGGCTCCCGCAGGAGAAGGCGGAGGCGATCAGGCCGGCTTGAACCACACCGTCGCCAGCGGCGGCAGCGTCAGCTCCAGACTCGGCCGGCCACCGTGCGCACCGGCCGGCTCGGGCTTGAGCGGCTCGGTGTTGCGTACGTCGCCGCCGCCGTACCGGGCCGCGTCCGTGTTCAGTACCTCCGTCCAGGCCGGGATGAGGTCCGGGACGCACAGCCGGTACCCGTGCCGTACGACGGGCGAGAAGTTGGAGACGGCCAGCAGCGGGCCGCTCTTCGCGTCGAAGCGCAGGAACGCGAAGACATTGTCCTCGGCGGCGTCGCCCAGCACCCAGGCGAAGCCGTCGGGGACCGTGTCCAGCTCCCACAGCGCGGGCGTGGCGGCGTACATCTGGTTGAGGTCGCGCACCAGGTCACGCACACCCCGGTGGTCGGGCTCCGCCGAGTACGACGGGTCGAGCAGCCACCAGTCGGGGCCGTGCCCCTCCGACCACTCGGCTCCCTGGGCGAACTCCTGCCCCATGAACAGGAGCTGCTTGCCGGGGTGCGCCCACATGTAGCCGAGGTACGCACGGTGATTGGCGCGCTGCTGCCACCAGTCGCCCGGCATCTTGCTCACCAGCGCCTGCTTGCCGTGCACCACCTCGTCGTGCGAGATCGGCAGGACGTAGTTCTCGCTGTACGCGTACACCATCGAGAAGGTCATCTCGTTGTGGTGGTACTTGCGGTGCACCGGCTCCTTGCTGACGTACACCAGCGAGTCGTGCATCCACCCCATGTTCCACTTGAGGCCGAAGCCGAGGCCGCCGCTGTCGGTGGGGCGGGTCACGCCGTCCCACGCGGTGGACTCCTCGGCGATGGTCACGACGCCGGGGTTGCGGCGGTAGACGGTCGCGTTCATCTCCTGGAGGAAGGCAACGGCGTCCGGATTGTCGCGGCCGCCGAACTCGTTGGGCGCCCACTCGCCGTCCTCGCGCGAGTAGTCGAGGTAGAGCATCGAGGCGACCGCGTCGACGCGCAGGCCGTCGATGTGGAACTCCTCGCACCAGTACGTGGCGTTGGCGACCAGGAAGTTGCGCACCTCGGGGCGCCCGTAGTCGAATTCGAGCGTCCCCCAGTCGGGGTGCTCGGACCGCCGCCAGTCCTCGTGCTCGTACAGGTTCGGGCCGTCGAACCGCGCCAGCGCCCAGTCGTCCTTGGGGAAGTGGGCCGGGACCCAGTCCATGATGACGCCGATGCCGGCCCGGTGCAGCGACTCCACCAGGTACCGGAAGTCGTCGGGCGTGCCCATGCGGGCCGTCGGGGCGTACAGGCCGGTGACCTGGTAGCCCCAGGAGCCGCCGAAGGGGTGCTCGGCGACCGGCATCAGCTCGATGTGGGTGAAGCCGAGATCGGCGACGTACGCGGGAAGTTGCTCGGCGAGCTCGCGGTAGGACAGCCCCGGCCGCCAGGACGCGAGGTGCACCTCGTAGACCGAGAACGGCGCCTGGTGGACGGGCCGGTCGGCCCGGTGCTCCATCCACTCCTGGTCGCGCCACTCGTGGTGCGAGGCCGTCACGATCGAGGCGTTGGCGGGCGGGCACTCGGTGCGGCGGGCCATCGGGTCCGCGCGCATCGTGTGGCTGCCGTCGGGGCGCATGATCTCGAACTTGTAGAGCGTGCCCTCGCCGACGCCGGGCACGAACAGCTCCCAGACACCGGACGATCCGAGGGAACGCATCGGGAACCCGGTGCCGTTCCAGTAGTTGAAGTCGCCCGCGACGCGTACGCCGCGCGCGTTCGGCGCCCAGACGGTGAAGCGGGTGCCGGAGATGCCCTGATGGACCATCGGCTGCGCGCCGAGCGCCCGCCACAGCTCCTCGTGGCGGCCCTCGCCGATGAGATACAGGTCGAGCTCGCCGAGGGCGGGCAGGAAGCGGTACGGGTCCTGCACCTCCAGCTCGTTGTCGTCGTACGTGACGATCAGGCTGTACTCCGGCGGCACGGCGTCCAGCGGCAATACGCCGGAGAACAGGCCGTCGCCGTCGTCGTGCAGCGGCGTGCGCCGGCCGTCGGCCAGCACGGTGACGGCCCGGGCGAAGGGCCGTAGAGCGCGGAAGACGACGCCGGTGGCCGCGCCCGGCACGGGGTGGGCGCCGAGGAGGCCGTGCGGGTCGTGATGGCCGCCCGCCAGCAGCCTGTCCCGGTCACTGCCCTGGAGGGCGGGGCCGTCCGGCCGCCGCTCGGGAGCCTTGGCCCGCCGTGCCCGGGACGCGGGCTCGCTGTCCTGCACGGCCTTCGGCGCGGAGTCGGGAGGTCCGGCCAGGGGGGTGGTGGGCCGCTCGGCGGTCCGCCGGGGCTTGGTGGCCTTCGTGGTCCTGGCGGCCTTGGCCGCTCGCGTGGCGGCCCGCGGCTTGCCGGACTCCGCGTCCTGTGCGGCCTTCGGGGCGGAGTCGGGAGGGCCCGCAGCGGCGGCCGGGGGCTGCACGGCCTTGGCGGCCCGGTCCGGCTTGGCCTGCTTCACGGCCCTGGCGGGCTTGCGCGGCGGCGGAGTCTCGGCTGCCTTGAGGGGCTGCGGTGCGCCCTGCGGTGCCTGCGTCGGCTCGACGGCCTCGGCCTGCTTCGGCGCCCTGGTGGACTTGGCGCG
This sequence comes from Streptomyces sp. NPDC055287, assembly GCF_053646035.1. NCBI lineage: Bacteria > Bacillati > Actinomycetota > Actinomycetes > Kitasatosporales > Streptomycetaceae > Streptomyces > Streptomyces sp. NPDC055287. The sequence continues at coordinate 518,884 of NZ_JBSHNE010000002.1, forward strand.
CTTGCGCGGCGGTACGGGCGGCGCGGCCTCCGGCTGCGCGGTCTCGGGCGGCAGGGGCACGTTCGGGGACTCGGCGGACTTGCGGGACGGTGGACGGGGGGTCACGGGTGCGGCCTCCTCGGGAGGATCCGGTCGGGTGCGGTGGACGGGGGGAGGTTGGCTGAATCGCGTGGCGCGGGGGCGTGCGGGCCCGGTGGTCCGGCCGCGCGCCGGAGCCACAGGCGCCCACGTCCGGCCCCGGCCGGGGCCGCGCAGGTCCGGCGCAGCCTTACCCCACCCCGCCCCTTCCCGGCCGTGACGTGTGCGGTTCCGCCGTGTGAGGGGTTCCGCCCCGGACCCCGGTCCTCGTACGCCGGACGGGCGGGAGTGGCCGCGCGGGCCGCGCTTTCGGGCCCGGCCGGTGATCGAGGCCTTCGGGAAGGGGCGGGGTGGGCGAAGAGGAGAGCCGCCGCCCCGGATTCGAGGGTGGGAAGAGGAGTTGACCGGTGTCGGATCATGGCGTCGGTCCCGGGGTGTGGTCGGTGTCCGGGGGCGGTTCGGCGGCGCGGTGCCCGGTGGTGTCCGAGGACGGTGCGGGGTGGCTGTGCTGGGGGGTCCCCGGGGGCCGGGTGGGGCTGCCGTGCCTCGCCGTCCCGGGGGGAGGACCGGTGGTGCGGTGCGCGGTGGTCTCCGGGCGGTGGCCGGGAGTTCCGGGGGCGGGCTGCGCCGACGCCAGGCGGTGGATGGCCGCCAGGGGGACCGGGAGCCAGTCCGGCCGGTGGCGGGCCTCGTACAGGACTTCGTACACCGCCTTGTCCGTCTCGTACGCCCGCAGCAGCTCGGGCTCGTCCCGCGGATCGGTCCCCGACGCCTTCGCGTACCCGTCGCAGAACGCCTCCCGGCACCGCGTCGCCCACTCCGCGTCCCACGGCGACGGGGTCTCCCCCGGTCGAGCGGGGTCGAGATCTTGGGGAAGGGAGCGGGCCGCGTAGTCGAAGGACCGCAGCATCCCCGCCACGTCGCGTACGACCGGCTGCGGGCGCCGCCGTTCCGAGAGCGGGCGCGACGGCTCGCCCTCGAAGTCGATGACCGACCATTCGCCGCCGGGCGCGCGGAGCGTCTGGCCCAGGTGCAGGTCGCCGTGGACCCGCTGGGCCGGCCACGCCCGTCCCGCCCGCCCCCGCGCCGCGAACGCGTCGAACGCCGTGCGCAGGGCCGGAACGTACGGAACCAGTGCGGGCACCGCCTGCGCCGCCGCGTCCAGGCGTTCGGTCATGGCCGCTGCAAGCGCCTCCGTCTGCTGCCTGCGCAGTGTCACCGTCGGCAGGGCGCCGGCGAGCGCGGTGTGCACCTCGGCGGTGGCCCGCCCCAGTGCCCGCGCGTCGGCGGTGAAGTCGTTGCCGACGGCGACGGACCGCAGCGCGCGCTGCCAGCCGTCCTCGGAGCCGTGCAGGAAGGGCTGCAGGACCCCGAGGGTGTACGGCTCGTACGGATCGTCGGCGTTGTCGGCCTCGTACCAGGCGACCGGCGCGGGCACCCGCTCGCAGCCCTTGCGGGCGAGGGCGAGCGGCAGCTCCAGATCGGGGTTGGAGCCGGGGCTGACCCGGCGGAAGACCTTGAGGATGAACGAATCTCCGTAGACGAGGGACGAGTTGGACTGTTCGGCGCCCAGCGGCCTGGGGGTGAGGCCGGGCGGGATGACGACCGACGGGTCACGCTCGAAGCGCAGCGCCCCCGGTGCGCCGGTGTTGCGCAGCCGTTCCAGGAGCAGACCGGCCAGGCGCGGGTCGAGAAGCGCCTCGTAGACGGTGAGTCCGGCCAGCGGTCCCTCCTGTACGTGTCCGATCAGGGCCGGCGCGAGCCGTGGCGGCAGCGCGGACCGTACGCCGAGCAGCAGTTGGTAGCAGTCGGCGACCGGCGGCGCCGGCGGACCGTGGGGGTGACCGGCAGGCTGCTGGACGCTCACGAGCAGATGCAGCAGCCCGGGCGCGCCCGAACCGCCCCGGGCGCCGCTGCCGGAGCCGCCCCCGGCAGGGAGCAACTCCGTGGCTGCGACGAGCGAGAACCCGGCGACCGGGCGCCCCTTGCCCGCGAACCACCGCTGCCTGGGCAGCCATTCGTGCAGCAGCGGCGCCAGCGAGGGGAGCAGCGCCGGGGGTGGGGCCGGCGGAGTGGCGCGGCGGGCGACCGTACTCCGGGTGGATGCAGCCTCCGACATGGCATCGCGTCCTTTCCCCGGGCACGCCACAGGATGCGCAGAGTGTCCCGGATTGCGACCGTAGCTGTCCGGGCGGTGCGTGGGGTTCTCCCCGCAGTCGAAACGCGGGAAGTGTCGGGTCGGGGATCGTCCGTACGGACCCGATATGAGGGGGAGAGTGCCCAGGGCGGGGCGGTGGAAACCGCCCCGCGCCGGACGGTACTTCAGGCGCGCTTGACCGGCGGCGGCGTCGCGTCCTTGCGCAGCCGGAACCAGTAGAAGCCGTGACCTGCGAGGGTCAGCAGATACGGCCATTCGCCGATGGCCGGGAAACGCACCCCGCCGATCAGCTCGACCGGATGCCGGCCGTTGAAGGTCTGGAGATCCAGTTCCGTCGGCTGCGGGAAGCGGGAGAAGTTGTGGACGCACAGCACCAGGTCGTCCTTGTACTCGCGCAGGAACGCGATCACCGCGGGGTTGGTCGACGGGAGCTCGGTGTACGAGCCGAGTCCGAAGGCCGGATTCTGCTTGCGGATCTCGATCATCCGCCGGGTCCAGTGCAGCAGCGAGGAGGGCGAGGTCATCGCCGCCTCGACGTTGGTGACCTGGTACCCGTAGACCGGGTCCATGATCGTGGGGAGGAAGAGTCGTCCCGGGTCACAGGACGAGAAACCGGCGTTGCGGTCGGGGGTCCACTGCATGGGTGTGCGTACGGCGTCCCGGTCGCCCAGCCAGATGTTGTCGCCCATCCCGATCTCGTCGCCGTAGTACAGGATCGGCGATCCGGGGAGGGACAGCAGCAGAGCCGTGAACAGCTCGATCTGGTTGCGGTCGTTGTCGAGGAGCGGGGCGAGCCGCCGCCGGATGCCGATGTTCGCGCGCATCCGCGGGTCCTTTGCGTACTCCGCGTACATGTAGTCGCGCTCTTCGTCCGTGACCATTTCGAGGGTCAGCTCGTCGTGGTTGCGCAGGAAGATGCCCCACTGGCAGTTGGACGGGATGGCCGGGGTCTTGGCCAGGACTTCCGAGACCGGGTAGCGCGATTCGCGGCGTACGGCCATGAAGATGCGGGGCATGACCGGGAAGTGGAAGGCCATGTGGCACTCGTCGCCGCCCGCCTTGAAGTCGCCGAAGTAGTCGACGACGTCTTCCGGCCACTGGTTGGCCTCGGCGAGGATCACGGTGTCCGGGTAGGACGCGTCGATCTCGGTGCGGACCCGCTTCAGGAAATCGTGGGTGCGCGGGAGGTTCTCGCAGTTCGTTCCTTCCTCCTGGTAGAGGTACGGAACGGCGTCGAGGCGGAAGCCGTCGATGCCCAGGTCCAGCCAGAAGCGCAGTGCGGAGATCATCTCCTCCTGCACGGCCGGGTTCTCGTAGTTGAGGTCCGGCTGGTGGGAGAAGAAGCGGTGCCAGAAGTACTGCTTGCGGACCGGGTCGAAGGTCCAGTTGGACGTCTCCGTGTCGACGAAGATGATGCGGGCGTCCTGGTACTGCTTGTCGTCGTCCGCCCAGACGTAGTAGTCGCCGTACGGGCCGTCCGGGTCGGACCGCGACTCCTGGAACCACGGATGCTGGTCGCTCGTGTGGTTCATGACAAAGTCGATGATGACGCGCATGCCGCGGTGGTGTGCGGCGTCCACGAACTCCACGAAGTCGGCGAGGTCACCGAACTCGGGAAGGACGGACGTGTAGTCGGAGACGTCGTAACCGCCGTCGCGCAGCGGTGACTTGAAGAACGGCGGCAGCCAGAGACAGTCGACGCCGAGCCATTGGAGGTAGTCCAGCTTGGCGGTGATGCCTTTGAGGTCGCCTACGCCGTCTCCATTGCTGTCCTGGAAGGATCGGACGAGCACCTCGTAGAACACGGCGCGCTTGAACCACTCGGGGTCGCGGTCCTTGGCGGGCGTGTCCTCGAACGTGTCGTGGACGGGCTCATTGACGATCATGATGTGGGTGACCCTCCGATCGGCGGGGACGGTCGCAGGGCGACGATGTGCGCGGGCGTACGGCCCGGCTCGAGGCGCACATAGTTGGCCCTGCCCCAGTGGTAGGTCTCACCGGTGAGCTCGTCGCGCACCGGGACGGAGTCGGACCATTCGAGGCCGAGTTCCGGCATGTCCAACGAGACCGTGGCTTCCTGGGTGTGGTGAGGGTCGAGGTTGACGACCACCACAACGATGTTCGAACCGGAGCGCTTCGAGTACGCGATGACCGCGTCGTTGTCGGCGTGGTGGAAGTGCAGATCGCGCAGCTGCTGAAGCGCCGGGTGACGGCGGCGCACGCGGTTGAGGGTGGTGATCAGCGGGGCGATGGTGCGGCCCTCGCGTTCCGCCGACTCCCAGTCGCGCGGGCGCAGTTGGTACTTCTCCGAGTCGAGGTACTCCTCGCTGCCCGGCTTGGCCGGTGCGTTCTCGCACAGCTCGTAGCCCGCGTACACGCCCCAGGAGGGCGCCAGCGTGGCGGCGAGCACCGCCCGTACCTCGAACGCCGGCCGGCCGCCCTGCTGGAGATAGGCGTGCAGGATGTCCGGGGTGTTCACGAAGAAATTGGGACGCATGTACGAAGCCGCGTCGCCGGTGAGCTCCGTGAGGTACTCGGTGAGCTCCTGTTTGGTGTTGCGCCAGGTGAAGTACGTGTACGACTGCTGGAAGCCGATGGCGCCGAGCGTGTGCATCATCGCGGGGCGGGTGAAGGCCTCGGCGAGGAAGATCACGTCGGGGTCGGTGCGGTTGATGTCCGCGATGACCTTCTCCCAGAAGGCCACCGGCTTGGTGTGCGGATTGTCGACGCGGAAGATCCGTACACCGTGGCTCATCCACAGCCGCAGCACTCTGAGCGTTTCCTTGACCAGGCCCGGCATGTCGGCGTCGAACGCGATCGGGTAGATGTCCTGGTACTTCTTCGGCGGGTTCTCGGCGTACGCGATCGAGCCGTCGGCGCGGTGGTGGAACCACTCGGGGTGCTCCTTGACCCATGGGTGGTCGGGCGAGCACTGCAGCGCGAAGTCCAGCGCGATCTCCATGCGCAGGTCCCGGGCGCGCGCGACGAAGGCGTCGAAGTCCGCGAACGTGCCGAGACCGGGGTGGATCGCGTCGTGGCCGCCGTCCGCCGAACCGATCGCCCACGGCACGCCGACATCCTTGGCGGACGCCGCCAGTGTGTTGTTGGGGCCCTTGCGGTGCGTGGTGCCGATGGGGTGGATCGGCGGCAGGTACACCACGTCGAAGCCCATCGCCGCGACGGCCGGCAGCCGCTCGGCGGCCGTCTTGAACGTACCGCTCTTCTGCCTCCCCCGTTTGTCGGTACGGGCGCCCTCGGAGCGCGGGAAGAACTCGTACCAGGAGCCGAAGAGCGCGCGCTCGCGCTCGACGAGCAGCGGCATCTCGGGCGAGCACGTCACCAGCTCGCGCAGCGGGTGGCGGCCGAGTGCGGCGTCCGCCTCCGGGGCGAGCGCGGCTGCGAGCCGGACGGCGGGGGGTTTCGCGGTGTCGCGCAGCGCGTCGACGGCGGCCAGGACGGCCTCGCGCCCGTCCTTCTTCGGTACGCCGGACGCGGCGCGCTCGTACAGCTCCGCACCCTCCGCGAGGACGAGCTCGGTGTCCTGGCCCGCCGGGATCTTGATGCGGGCGTTGTGGCGCCAGGTCGCCACGGGGTCCGACCACGCCTCCACGGAGTACGTCCACTGCCCCTCGGCGGGGGGTGTCACGCGCGCCCCCCACCGGTCGGTGCCCGGCGCGAGTTCGCGCATCGGGGTCCAGGGGCCCTCCCGGCCCGCCGGGTCACGCAGGACGACATTGGCGGCGACGGCGTCGTGACCCTCGCGGAAGACGGTGGCGGTGACTTCGAACGTCTCACCGGCCACCGCCTTCGCCGGCCTTCTGCCGCAGTCGACGGCAGGACGTACGTCCAGGACAGGGATGCGACCGATCATTGGCTCACCTGAGGGCTGTGCGGCCGCGGACGAGCACGGCTCGCGTTCGGGGGCTTTCTTGGGGTCTGTCCTTTTTATCTGCTCCGTTGGCGACTCACGGGGTGCGGGCATCACCGCTCCTGTCCACGTTCACTCGGGTGGACCGACTTGGACCGACTTGGGGCGCGTGGGGGGGCGTACCGGAGGAGCCTTCCCTCGTCCTACGGGTGCGCAATCCGGGGCTTTGTTAACTACCGGCGCGTAATGAGCGGGAAAAGAAACGGCCCCGCCTTTTGAGCGGGGCCGTTCGTTTTCCGGTGTCCGGTGGCGCTTTCCGGTCAGTTGTTCACCTGGAGCAGGCGGTTCGGCGAACCGAGGCCCGTGCCCGTGACCTTGCCCGTGGCCGCCTTCGCGGTCAGGGCCCTGCTGACGTCCGCCGGGGTCGCCGACGGGTGGTCGGCCAGGTGGAGCGCCGCCGCGCCGGCCGTGTGGGGGGCGGCCATCGACGTACCGGACAGGACCTTTGTCGCCGTGTCACCCGTGTTCCAGGTGGACGTGACCGCCACGCCGGGGGCGAAGAGGTCGAGCTGCGGGCCCCAGTTGGAGAAGCTCGCGCGGGCGTCCTTGACGTCCGTCGCGCCGACCGTGACCGCTTCCGTGACACGGGCCGGCGAGTACAGGTTCGCCGGCAGTCCGTCGTTGCCCGCCGCGACCGTGTACGTGACGCCGGACGCGATCGAGTTGCGTACGGCGGCGTCCAGCTGCGCGTTGCCGAAGCCGCCCAGGCTCATGTTCGCCACGGCCGGCTTCCGGGCGTTCTTGGTCACCCAGTCGATGCCTGCGATGACCTGGGCCGTCGTACCGGCGCCCTCGTTGTCGAGCACGCGTACGCCGACGACCCGGGCCTGCTTCGCGACGCCGTACGTCCGGCCCGCGACGGTGCCGGCGACATGGGTGCCGTGGCCGTTGCCGTCCTGGGCGGTGGCGTCGTTCTCGACGAAGTCCCAGCCGCTGCTCGCCCGGCCGCCGAAGTCCTTGTGGGACGCGCGGATGCCGGTGTCGATGACGTACACCCGCACGCCGCTGCCGGCGCTGTCGGGGGACGTGTAGGACGTGTCCAGGGGGAGGGCGGGCTGGTCGAGCCGGTCCAGGCCCCAGACCGGGTTCGTCTGGGTGTGGTCCAGCCACACCTCGGTGTCCTGGGCCACGGAGGCGACGTTCGGATCGGCCGCGAGGCGTTTGGCCTGCGCCTCGTCCGCTCTCACCGCGTAACCGTTGAGCGCGTTGCTGTACGTGTGCTCGATGGTCGCCCCGTACTGCCGGGCGAGGTCGCCGCCGGCGTCGGACGGGGCCTTGATTCCCCCCGGTCCTGTCTTGAGCGTGACGATGTAGCTGTCGCCGACCGAGCCGGGTGAGCCGGCTCCCAGTATTCGCCCCTCGGCCGGGGCGGCCTGCGCGGGCAGCGTGATGGCCGAAAGAACCGCTGCCGTGGTGACGGCGGTGACGGCACCCGCAAGGCGCGGGCGGGTATGTCGCGTTGATGCCATGGGCTGAGACCCCTCCTCAACTTGGCGCACATCCGGCGGAGTTGGTCCGGCTTTCGCTGCCGGTCCGCCCGTGGTGCTGCCGCGGGACGCCTCCGGGCAGCCGCTCGTGCGCTGTGAAGCACTACAAGACCGCACGTGCGGCCGGAATTGGCCGTCTCGCCGGTGAGGGCATTGAGGAGGTGATCACTCAGGTCGTCCGCAGGTCTTCCAAAAGGGGGAGGCTAGGAGACCGGCGTGGCGTCGTCCGACCAGATCTGCCACGGCTGCCTGGCCACCCACTCGTCGACCGGGGCCGGCTTCACCGAGAGCGCCTCGGCGGCGCTGCCGTCGTCGGCTGCCATCAGGTCCGGACCCGCGCCGCTCGCCATGTAGTGGTAGATGCCCGCCACACCCGCGGCGGCCTCCGGACCGATGGCCCGGGCCAGTCCCTCCTCGAAGACGTGCGGCGGCAGCGGCACGTAGTGCACGTCGCGGCCGAGGCCCTGCGCGAACGCCTCCGCGAGCTCGTCGCCGGTCAGACTCTGCGAGCCGCCGATGTCCAGTGTGCGGCCCTCGACACCGTCCACGGTGAGCGCCGCGTACACGGCCTCGGCGAGGTCCCGGTGGGAGATCCAGGCGGTTCTGGTGTCGGCGGGCAGCGGGTAGGCCAGTACGCCCTCCTTCGCCAGCGCCGGACCGTTCCACGGGCTGAAGAGGTTGTCGAGGTAGACCGGCGGCCGCAGCACGACCAGCTCCACACCGCTCCCGCGCAGGCTCTCGCGCAGTACCGTCTCGGCGAGCCGCCGGGTCTCGAAGGCCGCCACATTGGTGGAGGCGCCGGGGACGCGGGTGTTGGAGTTGTAGACGACCCGGCGCACCCCGGCCTCACGCGCGGCGTCCGCGATGTTCCTGGCGTACGTGCCGACCGTCTCGGCGTCGTACACCAGCGGCATCACCACCGAGGCGTGCGTGGCGCGCTCGAAGAGATGGCGTACGTCGTCCGCGTTCGCGAGGTCGCCGCCGACGTAGGCGGCCCCCGCGAGCTCGGGCCGCTCGCTCTCGGGCTTGCGGGTCAGTGTGCGGATGCGGTGGTTCCGCTCGGCCAGCAGGCGGGCGACCGCGCCACCCTGGAAGCCGGTCGCCCCCACGACCGCGACGCGCATCGGAATCTGATCGGACATGAGTGTGTAGAGCCCTTCGATAGGGTGAGGCTGTCGCCGTGAACGGCCTTTCCAGGCTGGCGGCGGGGGCTTCGGCCGATCAATTAACAAACCGGGGCGAGGGTTGAGGGATCGTCCAATGGACGCCAAGGAACGAGAAGCCGACGATGGCGGAGACCTGCTCAGCGAGCTGCTGAAGCCCTTGCGTCTCACCGGCGTTTTCGACAGCCGCTGGCACGTGAACGCCCCCTGGGCCATCGAGGGCGACGCCGAGCAGAGCTGCGCCGTACTGCACTACATCGTCGAGGGCGGCTGCTGGATCAGCGGCGAGGGCCAGACGCCCCTCGAACTGAACGCGGGCGACCTCGCGGTCTTCCCGACCGGGACCGCGCACCGGCTCTCCGACCGGCCGGACCGGCAGGGCGTGCCGCTGCGTGCCGTGCTGCCCGAGCGGCAGCCCGGCACGTCCGGCGAGATCCGGATCGAGGGCGAGGGGCCCGAGAGCCGGCTGCTGTGTGCCGGGCTGCACTACGACGCGAGCGCCGCCACCGGCCTGTACAAGGCGCTGCCGTGGGCCCTGGTCCTCGACGGCCCGCAGGTCGCCGCCGAGCCGCTGCTCCGCGACACGCTGCGCCTGCTCGCGGCCCCCGACCGGCCGGTCGGACCCGGCGACCGGCTCATCACGCTCCGCGCGTTCGAGATGGCGCTGGTGCTCGCGCTGCGGCCGCTGCTGCGGGAACTGGCCGACAACCCGGCCGCGCTGCCGGTGCTCCGGCACCCCGGCATCAGCAGGGCCATGGTGATCATCGCGACCCGGTTCGCGGAGCCGTGGACCATCGAGTCGCTGGCCCGCGAGGTCGGCATGTCCCGGTCGGCCTTCACCGCCGCGTTCCGCAGCCTCGTCGGGGACGCGCCGGCCCGGCATCTGACGGGACGGCGGATGCAGGAGGCGGCGCGATTGCTGGGGGAGACGACGGTCGCTCAGTCGGCGGTGCCGCAGCGCGTCGGCTACCAGAGCTCGGTGGGCTTCCACCTCGCCTTCCGCAAATGGTTCGGGACGACACCGGGCGAGTACCGCATCGCGGCGGGCCAGCCCCAGGGGCCCACCGGGCGGCCCCGGCTGGCCGGTTCATAAGGACCGGTGGACGGGTGTTCATTGCCCGGGCGGATGCGGACAGACAGGCTCGGCAGCGGCAGTGCCGTTCCGCATGAGGAGAAATGGTGACGAGGTCCGGTCAGGATTATCTGGAATCGCTGCGAGACGGCCGCGAGGTGTGGCTGGACGGCGAACGCGTCAAGGATGTCACCCGGCACCCCGCCTTCCGCAACACCGCGGGCTCCATCGCCCGCCTCTTCGACCTCGCGCACGATTCCGCGCACTCGCCGGTGCTCACCACGGACGGTGTGCACCGCGCGTACACGATCCCGCGATCGTACGAGGACCTGGTCGCCCGCCGCCAGGCCTACAAGGTGTGGGCGGAGGCAAGCTTCGGCTTCCTCGGCCGTACACCCGACTACATGGCCGGCGGCGCCGCCGGATTCGCCGCGCTCCCGCAGGTCTTCAGCACGGAGTCGTTCGACGGAGCCCCGAACGCGCTCGCGTACCACCGGCGGCTCGCCGAGGGCGACCTCTACCCGACGTTCACCATCACCAACCCGCAGATCGACCGGACCAGGTCCGCCTCCGAACAGGAGGAGGACGACCTGGTGGTCCGAGTCGTCGCCGAGCGGGACGGCGGGATCGTCGTGCGCGGCGCCAAGATGATCGGCACCGGAGCCGTCTTCGGCAACGAGGTCGTCGTCGGGACGATCGAGCCGCTCGCCCCGCAGGACATCGAGCACGCGGTGTGCTTCTCCGTGCCGATCGACACCCCGGGTCTGAAGTTCCTGTCGCGCACGTCGTACGAGGCGCAGGCGCGCAGCGTCTTCGACAACCCGCTGTCCTCCCGCTTCGACGAGAACGACGCGCTCCTGGTCTGCGAGGACGTCTTCGTACCCTGGGAGAACGTGCTGACCTACCGCAACGTCGACGCGAGCTTCGCCATGTGGTGGCAGACCCCGGCGTACGTGAACTTCGTGCACCAGGCCGCGACCCGCTTCTGGACCAAGCTCGAGTTCCTCACCGGCCTCGCCATCCTCATCACCAAGGCCAACAACACCTACAAACTGCCGCCCGTCACCCAGGCCATCGGCCGGCTGATGGGCAAGGTCGCCCAGGCGAAGGCCTTCGTACTGGCCGCCGAGGCGTCGTACGAGAGCGTCGAAGGCGGCCACGGCGTGAAGCCCGGCAAGGAGATCTCCTTCGCGCAGCGCATCATGGCCGGCGAGCTCTACCCGCAGGCCGTGCAGGAGATCAAGATGCTCGCGGGCGGCGGCGTCATCCAGCTGCCCGCCTCCGCCGAGGACCTGCTGCACCCGGAGATCGGGCCGCTCGTCAAGAAGTACATCCGCTCGCCCGGACACCCCGCCGAGGACCGCGTCAAGCTGCTCAAGCTGGCCTGGGACGCGCTCGGTTCGGAGTTCGCCGGCCGCCACGAGCAGTACGAGCGCTTCTACCACGGCGCCCCGCACATCTACCTGATGCAGCAGGCGTGGGAGGGCGACACCGGCGCGTGCGAGTCGCTCGCGCAGGCGTGTCTCGACGGCTACACGCTGGGAGCGGGCGGCGCGGAGCGCCCGGCGCTGTGAAGGGCTCTCCCAAGGCCGCGCTCGCGCTGCTCGCCTCCACCCAGCTGCTGCTGATCATGGACACCGCGATCATCAATGTCGCGCTGCCCTCGATCGGTGAGGATCTCGGCTCGGGCTCGGCGGGACTGTCGTGGGTGGCCAACGCCTACCTCATCACCTTCGGCGGGCTGCTGCTGCTCGGCGGGCGCACCGCCGATCTCCTGGGCCACCGGCGGCTGTTCGTCGCCGGCCTCGGACTGCTCGCGGCGGCCTCCGCCGTCGGCGGACTCGCGCAGAGCTCCGGCGCGCTCGTCGCCGCCCGCGCCGTCCAGGGCGTGGGGGCCGCGCTCGCCGCGGCGGCCGCGTTCGCCCTGCTGCTCATCCTGTTCCCGGACGGGCCCGGACGGCACAAGGCGCTCGGCGCGTTCGCCGCGATGGGCGGGCTCGGCGGCGTACTCGGAACAGTCTTCGGCGGAGTCCTCACCGATCTGCTGGGCTGGCGCTCGACGTTCTGGCTCAATGTGCTCGTCGGCCTGCTGCTCGGCGTACTCGCCCTGCGCCTGCTCGACGGCGGTACGCGCTCCGCCGAGCGCGGCTTCGACCTCGCTGGCGCGCTGACCGCCACCGGCGGGCTCGGCCTGATCGCCTACGCCCTGGTCGGCGCGGGCGAGGCGGGCTGGACCAGCGGACGGACGCTCGCCGCCGGGGGAGCGGGACTGCTGCTGCTCGTCGCCTTCTCCGTACTCGAAGGAAGGATCGCGCGCCCGCTGGTGCCGCCCGCCGTGCTGCGGCGGCCCGCGCTCCGGCTCGCCAACGTGCTGAGCGCGCTCGCCCAGACGGCGCTCTTCCCGATGTTCTTCCTCGTCAGCCTGTACCTCCAGAGCGTGCTCGGCTACTCGCCGCTGGCCGGCGGTCTCGGGCTGCTGCCGCTGTCCGTCGTCGTCGTGCTCGTCGCGCCGCAGAGCGGGCGCCTCATCGCCCGGCTCGGACTGCGCTCCACGATGACGCTCGGCTTCTCGCTGCTCTTCGCCGGTACGGCCTGGCTGGCCCTCGCGCTCGCCGCCGAAGGCACCTTCTTCACCACCGTCCTCGCCCCGAGCCTGGTGCTCGGGGTCGCGCTGCCGCTGGTCATGGTCACCACCAATGTGGCCGCGACGGCCGAGGCGTCGCCCGAGGAGACGGGGCTGGCCTCCGGACTCGTCAACACCAGCCAGCAGTTCGGCTCAGTGCTCGGCCTCGCCGTCCTGGTCGCCGTCGCCACCACCGTGACGGACGCGTCCGGCAGCGCCGCCGCCACGGCCGAGACCGCGGGCTTCAGGGCCGCGCTGCTCGTCGGCGCCGCCCTCGCGGGCGTCGCCGCGCTGCTCTCCACCGGGTTGCGCCTCCCCGCACCCGCCGGTCTCCCGGCACCCCGGGAGCGGCTGGAGGACGCCGTGTAGCGAAGGCCGCGCGGGCGGCGTTGAGGGGCGCCGCCCGCCCGCGCGCGGGATTCGCCGCGCTTCCGGTGCGCGCCACGCGTGCCGTACGGCACGGGGCAGAACACGCCCGGCGTACGGCACGCCCCGGCGGCTGCCGGGCACCACGCGACCGGCCGGCCACGAGCCGCCGCCGCGAACGATCCGGGGCCGCCACCACGGACCGCACCAACCGCACCGCGCACACCTCCGCCGCGCCCCCACCGCGGCGGACCACGCCGTCGGCCGCACCGTATGGCATCCACCGCATCCCACTGCCCGAGGGGGGCATTCCATGACCACGCACCTCACGCACCTCACGGCCGCTGTCGACCTCGTCGCGCCCGGTCTCGACGCACGCAACGAACCGCGTTACCGGATATCCGAGATACGCGCGGCCGACCCGCTGGCCGCCGACCCGCTGCTCGCCGTGCTGCCCGCGATGAACCGCGACGCCGACGTCCCGGCGCTCACCGTCGCGCTGCGCACCCTGCTGCCGCCGGCCGGCACCGTCGACCGGTGGAGCGTCGTCGAGTCGCTCGCCGCCATGCGCGACCTCGGCATGTTCCTCGGCTCGCTCAAACGGCACGGCACCGAGCCGCTGGCCGTCGTCCCCGAGGCCCTGCCGGTCCTGGAGGCCCTGGGGCGGCGTACCGACATGGTGCCGCGCGACACCGTGCACCACTACACGACGTGGAACCCCATCGGCGCACGCCAGCGCATGTACACGGGTGAGGAGATGGAGGGCAACCTCCAGGACGCCGTCCGCATGGTCTTCCCCAGCCTCGCCGCCTCGCTCGACACCTGCGCCGCGCTGGCCCGGCTCGAACCGCACGATCCGGGATTCTCCGTCGCCCTCGACCGCACCGCGCAGCACGTCCAGTCCATGGTCGACTCCATCGACTTCACCGTCGCCAACGTCTCGCCGGTCTTCTTCGCGCAGATCCTGCGCCCGTACTTCGAGGAGGTCGGCGTCGCCGGCCGCGAGTACCTCGGCCCGGCCGCCGCCCAGGTGCCGCTGTGGCTGGTCGACCTCGCGCTGTGGCAGTGCGACCACAGCAGCCCGGAGTACGACGCCTTCCTCGCCGAGTCGGTGCAGTACTCCCTGCCGTCCTGGCGCGACTTCTACGCCGCGCACAGCGGGGGCACCTCCGCGGTGTCCAAGCTGGCCGCCGCCGTCGACTGGGAGAACGCGGACCGGCTGTCCCCGCAGCTCGCGGCCTCCGCCGTCTCCCTCGCCCGCGTCCTGCGCATCCTCAAGACCTTCCGGGCCCGCCACATCGGCATCGCCCGCAAGGCCTACAGCGACGAGGTGCGGCTGTACGAAGTGGGCTCCGGCGGCGCACCGATCGAGCTGCTGCGTTCCGTGCTCGACCTGACCCGGGACAACGAGACCCTCGTGCGCAGCGCCACCGGCCGCCCGCGCACCCCGGTCGCGTCGAACGTCTGAAGGGCTGCCCTCCCATGACCCACATCCTGATCGCCGGCGGCGGCATAGCGGGGCTCACCGCCGCACTCAGCCTGCACGCGGCCGGCTTCCGCCGGATCACCGTGGCCGAGGCGGCGCGCGAGATCCAGCCGGTCGGCGCCGGGCTGAACATCATGCCCAACGCCGTGCGCGAACTCGACGCGCTCGGGCTCCTCGACGTACTCGACCAGCAGGCCGTACGCACCCGCGAGCTGCGCTACTACCACTGCTCCGGCGGCCTGATCTCCCGCGAGCCGCGCGGTCTCGGCGCCGGCTACCACTGGCCGCAGCTGTCCGTCCACCGCGGCCATCTGCAACTGTCGCTGGCCGCGGCCGTACGGGAGCGGCTCGGCCCGGACGCCATCGTCGGCGGCGTGCGGGTGTCCGGCGTGACCGTGCGCCCGGCCGGCCGGCCGCACGTACAGCTGGAGCACCGTGACGACAACGCCCGCGGGCGCGCCGCCCTGGAGCCGGACGTGCTGATCGGCGCCGACGGGATCCGCTCCACCGTCCGCGCCGCGCTCGCCCCGGGCAGCGGTGAGCCGCCGTGGAACGGCATGCTCGTCTGGCGCGGCGTCTCGCGGATGCCCGCCGAACGGGCCGGTGCGTTCATGTTCATCGCCGGCTCCGACCGGCAGAAGGCCGTCGTCTACCCGATGACCGAACCGGACCCGGAGACCGGCGAGGTACTGGTCAACTGGGCGCTCGCGATGCCCGCCGACTCGATCGACGACGCCACCCGCGGCGACTGGAACCGGCCGGTCCCGGTCGGCAAGTTCCTGCGCCACTACGAGGGCTGGGAGTTCGACGGCGTCAGCGTCCCGGACGTACTGCGGGCCGCCGACCGCGCGTTCGAATACCCCATGGTGGACATCGACCCCCTGGAGCGCTGGAGCCACGGCCGTACGACGCTGATCGGCGACGCGGCGCACGCCATGTACCCGATCGGGTCCAACGGGGCGACCCAGTCCGTCGTCGACGCCCGCGCCCTGGCCCACGCCATGGCGCTGCACGCCGACCCGGCCGAGGCGCTGGCGGCGTACGAGGCCGAACGGCGGCCGGCGATGACCGAGCTCCAGCGCGCCAACCGGCGGCTCGGGCCCGAGGTCGTCATCAATCTGGCACACGAGCGGGCGCCCCAGGGGTTCACCGACATCGACCAGGTGATCCCGGCCGGGGAACGGGCGGCGATCGCCGCCACCTACGCGGCGACCGGGGCATTCGACCCGGCCACGGTCAACCTGGGATCGCCGTACGACGTCGGGGTGCACGCCCTGCGCTGATCCTCAGTGCCCCCGTGCGCCGTGGTTGCGGGGGGCGGGGTGGCACTACCTTCGTCAGGGAAAGGCCGGACACACACCGCCGTGCGTCCGACCCGGTTCGTATGTCCCCTGCGAAGGTGGAACACGTGAAGGCCATTCGTCGATTCACCGTGCGCCCCGTTCTCCCCGAACCCCTACGACCGCTCAGCGACCTCGCCCGCAATCTGCGATGGTCCTGGCACACCGAGACCCGCGAGCTCTTCCAGGCCGTGGACCCCGAAGGCTGGGCAGCCTCCGGGGGTGATCCTGTACGGCTGCTCGGGGCCGTACCTGCCGGGCGGCTGGCCGAGCTGGCCCAGGACCGGCGTTTTCTCCGCAGACTGACCGCCGCCGCCGACGACCTGGACGACTATCTGCGCGGCCGGCGCTGGTACCAGTCGCAGTCACCGACCCCGGAACTGCCCGCCGCCGTCGCCTACTTCTCACCCGAATTCGGGGTCACAGCGGCCCTGCCCCAGTACTCGGGCGGCCTCGGCATCCTCGCCGGGGACCATCTGAAGGCCGCCAGCGACCTCGGCGTACCCCTGATCGGAGTAGGGCTCCTCTACCGTCACGGGTACTTCCGGCAGAGCCTGTCCAGGGAAGGCTGGCAGCAGGAGCACTATCCCCTCCTCGACCCCAACGAACTCCCCGTCTCCCTCCTGCGGGAGGCCGACGGCACCCCCAGCCAGGTGGCCCTGACCCTGCCCGGCGGGCGGTCGCTGCGGGCCCACATCTGGCAGGCACGGGTCGGACGCGTACCGCTGCTGATGCTCGACTCGGACGTCGAGGAGAACGCGGCAGGGGAACGCGACGTCACCGACCGGCTGTACGGCGGCGGCAGCGAGCACCGGCTGCTCCAGGAGATGCTGCTCGGCATCGGCGGGGTGCGGGCCGTGCGCTCGTACTGCCGCCTGACCGGGCACCCCGAGCCCGAGGTGTTCCACACCAACGAGGGGCACGCCGGCTTCCTCGGTCTGGAGCGGATCCGGGAACTCGCCGGCGAGGGCGTGGAATTCGATCCCGCGCTCGAATCGGTGCGGGCCGGAACCGTCTTCACGACGCACACGCCCGTCCCGGCCGGCATCGACCGCTTCGACCGCGAGCTCGTCGCGCGCCACTTCGGGGAATCCGGCGAGCTGCCGGGTGTCGACGTGGGGCGCATCCTCCAGCTCGGCATGGAGACGTATCCGGGCGGCGAGCCGAACCTCTTCAACATGGCCGTCATGGGTCTGCGGCTCGCCCAGCGGGCCAACGGCGTCTCCACGCTCCACGGCGCGGTCAGCCGCCAGATGTTCTCGGGCCTGTGGCCGGGCTTCGACCCCGAGGAGGTGCCGATCACCTCCGTCACCAACGGCGTGCACGCGCCGACCTGGGTCGCGCCCGAAGTCATGCGCCTCGGGGCGCGGCAGATCGGCGCGGGCCGCGCCGAGGACGCCCTGTCGGTCGGCTCCGTCGGCGGCTCCCAGCGGTGGGACGCCGTCGCCGACATCGCCGACTCGGACATCTGGGACCTGCGGCGCACCCTCCGCGAACAGCTGGTCCAGGAGGTACGGGACCGCCTGCGCGCGTCGTGGCACCAGCGCGGCGCGGGCGACGCCGAACTCGGGTGGATCGACGACGTGCTCGACCCGGACGTCCTCACGATCGGCTTCGCGCGGCGCGTCCCGTCGTACAAACGGCTCACCCTGATGCTGCGCGACCGCGACCGGCTGATGGAGATGCTGCTGCACCCGACCAGGCCGGTCCAGATCGTCGTCGCGGGCAAGGCACACCCGGCGGACGACGGCGGGAAGCGGCTGGTGCAGGAGCTGGTGCGGTTCGCGGACGATCCGCGCGTGCGCCACCGGATCGTCTTCCTGCCCGACTACGGCATGGGTATGGCGAAGAAGCTCTACCCCGGCTGCGACGTCTGGCTGAACAACCCGCTGCGCCCGCTGGAGGCGTGCGGGACGAGCGGGATGAAGGCCGCGCTCAACGGCTGCCTCAACCTGTCGGTGCTCGACGGCTGGTGGGACGAGTGGTTCGAGCCGGACTTCGGCTGGGCCATCCCGACCGCGGACGGCGCGGCGACCGACGAGGACCGGCGCGACGACCTGGAGGCGAACGCGCTGTACGAGCTGATCGAGCAGCGCGTCGCGCCGCGCTTCTACGACCGGGGCCGGGGCGGGCTGCCCGACCGCTGGATCGAGATGGTCCGCCAGACCCTGGTCAGACTCGGCCCGAAGGTGCTGGCGGGGCGCATGGTGCGCGAATACGTCGAGAGGCTGTACGCCCCGGCCGCCGAGGCGCACCGGGCGATGGTCCCGGACGCGGCCCGGGAACTGGCCCGGTGGAAGGCGCGGGTGCGCGCCGCCTGGCCCAAGGTCGCGGTGGACCATGTGGAGGCGCTGGCGGCGACCGCGGTCAACGGCACGGCGGAGCTGGGCTCGACGCTGAGCCTGCGGGTCCGTGTGGCGCTCGGCCCGCTGGGTCCCGACGACGTCGAGGTGCAGGCGGTCGCGGGCCGGGTCGACCCGGACGACGCGATCGGCGAGGCGCAGAGTTTCCCGCTGAAGCCGGCGGGCGGCCCGGACCTGGAGGGCCGCTGGATGTACGAGGGACCGCTGGCCCTCGACCGCACGGGCCCCTTCGGCTACACGGTCCGGATACTGCCGTCCCACCGCCTGCTGCCGCACAGCGCGGACCTGGGCCTGGTGGCGCTGCCCACCGAGGCGACGGGGGAGGGCGCGGGCGTACTGATGCGCTGACGTGCTCCGCACAGGGAACAGCCCTGCGGGAACGGATCCGTTCCCGCAGGGCTGTTCGGCATTCAGCGGTTCAGGCGCGCTACGGGAACGTCACCTTGAAGCTGTTGATGTAGCCGGTGTCCTGCGCCGCCACGTCCTGGACCTTGAGCTTCCAGACGCCGCTCGCCGTCTCGGACGACGCGTTCACCGTGTACGTCGCCTTGACGTTGTCCGCGGAGTCCGAGCCGCTGGAGCCCTTCAGGCGGTACGCCGTACCGTCCGGAGCCAGCAGGTCGATGACCAGGTCGCCGCGCCAGGTGTGGACGATGTCCACGCCCACCTTGAGGGTGCTGGGGGCCGCACCCGTCTTGGTCGAGGTGACCGACGAGGTCACCGCCGCGCCGTTGTCCGGGATGGCGACATCGGTGGTGTTCTCGAACGACGTGCCGGTGCCCGGGTCGCCGCCGCCGGGACGCGTCCCGACGTTGACGCCCGCCCAGGCGTCGGCCACGGCCTTGTACTCGGCGCTGGTGGTGCCGTACAGCTCACCCGCGACCGCGAGCGTGCCGGTGCGCGCACCCGCGTAGTTGGTCGAGGAGCTGAACTTGGTGGTGAGCGCCTTGAACCAGATCTGCGCGGCCTTCTCCCGGCCGATGCCGGTCACCGGCAGGCCGTCGGAGGTCGGCGAGTCGTAGTTGACGCCGTTGACGGTCTTCGCGCCGCTGCCCTCGGAGAGCAGGTAGAACCAGTGGTTCGCCGGACCCGAGGAGTAGTGGACGTCGATGCCGCCGATGCCCGAGTACCAGGCGTCCTTGGACGAGCCGTCCTTGCTCGGCTTGTCCATGTAGCGCAGCGGTGTGCCGTTGCCCCGGATGTCGATCTTCTCGCCGACCAGGTAGTCGCCGACGTCCTGGGCGTTGTTGGCGTTGAACTCGACTGCGGCGGCGAAGATGTCGGAGGTCGCCTCGTTGAGGCCGCCCGACTCGCCGCTGTAGACGAGACCGGCGGTGTTGGAGGTGACGCCGTGCGTCATCTCGTGCGCGGCGACGTCGATTGAGGTGAGCGGCTTGGCGTTGCCGGCCCCGTCGCCGTACGTCATGCAGAAGCAGGAGTCCGACCAGAAGGCGTTGACGTACGCGTTGCCGTAGTGGACCCGGGAGTACGCGCCGACGCCGTCACCGCGGATGCCGGTGCGGCCGTGCACGTTCTTGAAGTAGTCCCAGGTCAGGCCCGCCCCGAACGCCGCGTCCGCACCCGCGGTCTCCAGGTTCTGCGGGGTGCCGTCGCCCCAGACGTCGTCCGGACCCGAGAAGAGGGTGCCGGTGCCCGACGTGCCCCGGTTGAGGTTGTACGTCTTGTGGTTGCCGCGCCCGGTGTCGGTCAGCGTGTACGACGGGGCGGAGCCCACCGTCACCTGGCCGCTGTACTGGGTGTTGCCGGTGCCGTTGTGGATGGCCTGCCACTCGAAGATCTTCTTGCCGGTGGAGGCGTCGGTGACGACGTGCAGCTCGTTCGGGGTGCCGTCGTGCTGCAGGCCGCCGACGACCGTCTCGTAGGCCAGCGTGGGCTTGCCCTGCCCCATCCACACCACCTTGCGCGGGGCGCGGTCTGCCTCGGTCTTCTTCGAGCCCTCGGCCTTCGCGGCGCCAAGCGCCTGCTTCTCGGCAGTCGCCGGCGCGACCTCGGCGCTCATGTCGATGGACTTGAGCTGTGCCTTGGAGGCCTTGGTCACGCCCTCGGTGCTGCCCGCCTTCGTCTCGGCGACGATCAGGTCGCCGCCGAGGACCGGGAGTCCGTCGTACGTGCGCTCGTACCGCGTGTGCGTCGTGCCGTCGCGGTCCTGGACGACATCGCGTACGGCGAGCTTCTCCTTGGCGCCGAGGCCGAGCTCCTTGGCGGTGGCCGCCTTGGTGGCGTTGGCCTCGCGTATCAGTTCCGCGCGCTGGGCGGGGGAGAGCTTCGCGGGCAGGGAGCCGGGGTCGGCCTTCCCCGCCGCGGCTGTCTTCGGGGCGGCGGTCCAGGGATCGTCGGCCGATGCGGTGCCGGCTTGTACGCCGACGGTGAGCAGTGCTGCGGCGGTCAGCAGTGCGCCGGTCGCGGTGGCACGTCGTCTGGGCGTGGATCTCACGCGAACTCCTTCTGCAAGGGGGGTGGCGGGCGGTTTGGGTGGGCCGCCCGGGCAGAGCATGCGGAGCAAGGTGGAGCGCGGAACGGGGGAAGAGTGACAGGAGCGAGGGGCTCCTGTCAGGAGCGCGTCAAGAAGTTGGCCGGAAATCGTCCGTTGCCCGAATAGTCGTGTTCGTTAAGCGGACGTTTCGCGGGCTGTCACCACAACGGTGTAGAGGGCCGTGGAGGACCCGTGCCCCGGTCCGGGACCGAAAGCGGGGCTGCGGCGCCGTGACCGGTTTCGGCGCGGGTCCGAAGGGGCGGCGCGGGCCGGGCGGGCGGTCGTGGCCGGAGTCAGCGATCGTGGCCCGGGCGGGCATCGCGGGCCGGGCGCCGGTCGCACGCCGCGCCACCGACGTGCCGTCAGGCCAGGCTGTCCCGCCAGGCCCGGTGCAGGCCGGCGAAGTGCCCCGTACCGCCGGCGAGTGCGGCCGGGGAGCCGTCCTCGACGATGCGGCCGTGTTCCATGACCAGCACCCGGTCGGCGATCTCCACCGTCGACAGCCGGTGCGCGACGACCACCGCCGTGCGCCCCCGCAGCACCGTGTTCATCGCGCGCTGCACCGCGCGCTCGCCCGGGACGTCGAGGGACGACGTCGCCTCGTCGAGGATCAGCACCGCCGGGTCGGCGAGCAGCGCGCGGGCGAAGGCGACCAGTTGCCGCTGCCCGGCCGAGATCCGGCCGCCCCGCTTGCGTACGTCCGTGTCGTACCCCTCCGGCAGACCGCTGATGAAGTCGTGCGCGCCGATCGCCTTCGCGGCCTGCTCGATGTCCTCACGCGTGGCATCCGGGCGGCCGATGGCGATGTTCTCGGCGACCGTGCCGGAGAACAGGAACGCCTCCTGGGTCACCATCACCACCCCGCGCCGCAGTTCGGGCACCGCGAGGTCGCGCAGGTCCGTGCCGTCGAGCAGGACACGGCCCTCGGTCGGGTCGTAGAAGCGCGCCAGCAGCTTGGCGAGCGTCGACTTTCCGGCGCCCGTCGACCCGACGACGGCGACGGTCTGACCGGCCGGGAGCGTCAGGCTGAAGCGTGGGAGGACCTCGCCGCCGGTGCGGTAGGCGAAGCTGACGCCCTCGAAGACGACCTCGCGGCCCGGCCCGCCGCCGCGCGGGGCGGGCAGTTCGCGCGGTTCGGCCGGCTCACGGACGGTGGGGGTCTGCGCCAACAGGCCCGCGATCTTCTCCAGGGAAGCGGCAGCCGACTGATAGGAGTTCAGGAACATACCGAGCCGGTCGATCGGATCGTAGAGCCGCCGCAGGTAGAGCACGGAGGCCGCGAGGACGCCGAGCGCCAGGCCGCCGCCGGCGACCTGGTAAGCGCCCCAGAGCACGATCCCGGCGACCGTCGTGTTGGCGACCAGCCGTGAGCCGACGACGTACTGCGCCATCTCCAGCAGGCCGTCGCCGTTCGTCCGCTCGTGGCGGTGGTTGAGCTCGCGGAACTCCGCGTCGTTCGCCCGCTCGCGCCGGAAGGCCCGCACCGGCCGGATCCCGTTCATCGTCTCCGCGAACTTCACGATGACAGCGGCGATCGCCGTCGAACGCTTGCCGAAGATGACGGAGACGCGGGCCCGGTAGCGTCGGACGAGCAGATACAGCGGGACGAACGACAGCACCGCGAGCCCTCCGATGCCCACGTCGAGGTAGAGGAGCAGCGCGCAGATGTAGACGCACGAGAGGATGACGCCGATCAGCTCCTGGAGGCCCTCGCCGAGAAGCTGGCGCAGCGACTCCACGTCGGTCGTCGACCGGGAGATCAGCCTGCCGGAGGTGTACCGCTCGTGGAAGTCGAGACTGAGCGCCTGCGCGTGCCGGAAGATCCTGCCGCGCAGATCGAGCAGTACGTCCTGGTTGACGCGGGCGGCGAGCCGGATGAAGGCGTACTGGAGCAGGCCGGCGCCGAGCGAGCACAGCAGATAGGCGGCCGCGACGACCATGAGCGGCCCGAAGTCGTCCCGCCGCAGGGCCGGTACGCCCCGGTCGATGGCGTACGCGACGAGCAGCGGGCCGGCCTGCACCGCCGCCTGCTGGAGCAGCAGGATCAGCGTGGTGACGCCCACCCTGCCCCGGTGCGGCCGCAGCAGCGAGCGCAGCAGCGCCCCCGTCGCCCCCCTGGGCACGGGCAGCGCGTCGCGGTCGAAGGGGTCCCCGCCCTGCTCCCGCCCCTTGCCCCCGGCGCCCTCCGCACCCTTCTCCCCGGCCCCCGCCGCGACCGCGCGCCCGGCTTCCGCGCCGGCCGGGCCGTCCGCGGGTTCCTGGCCGTCCGTCCGGTCGTCGGCGGTGGTGGTCATACCGGGTCCCCCTTGTCGCCGTCGGCCCTGCCGTCGCCCGTCCCCGACATCAGCCAGGCGTACTCGTCGCTGCTGTGCAGCAGTTCCTGGTGGGTGCCGACGGCCGTGACGCGGCCGTCGGAGAGCAGCGCCACCCGGTCCGCGAGCAGCACGGTGGACGGCCGGTGCGCGACGACGAGCGCGGTGGTGTCCGCCAGGACGCGCCGCAGCGCCGCCTCCACCAGGGCCTCGGTGTGCACGTCGAGTGCCGACAGCGGATCGTCGAGCACCAGGAAGCGCGGCCTGCCCACCACCGCCCTGGCCAGTGCCAGCCGTTGCCGCTGCCCGCCGGACAGGCTCAGCCCCTGCTCGCCGACCTGTGTGGCCGTCCCCTCGGGCAGCCTGCGTACGAAGCCCGCCTGCGCGGTCTCCAGGGCCCGCTCCAGATCCGCCTCGTCGTCGTCACCCGCGCCCATGAGGACGTTCTCGCCGACGCTCGCGGAGAACAGCGTGGGCTCCTCGAACGCCACGGACACCAGCTTCCGCAGCCGCTCGCGCGGTAGGGCCGTGATGTCCTGGCCGTCGAGCGTGATCCGCCCGCCCGTCACCTCGTGCAGCCGTGGTACGAGCGTGGTGAGTGTCGTCTTGCCGCTGCCGGTGGCTCCGACGAGCGCCATGGTCTCGCCCGGCCGTACGTGCAGATCGATACGGGCCAGCACGGGCGGCGTCCCCTCGGGCGCGTCGGGGTAACGGAACTCGACCCCCTCGAAAACGATCCCGCCCCGGCCGGGGGCCGCCGTGGGCAGCGGTGACGCGCCCCCTTCCGTCTCCCGGGGCGCGTCCATCACCTCGAAGTACCGCTCGGTCGCGGTCGCCGCGTCCTGGCTGATCGCGAGCAGGAAGCCGATCGACTCCACCGGCCAGCGCAGCGCCAGCGCCGTCGACAGGAACGCCACGAGCGTGCCCGCCGACAGCTCGCCGTCGGCCACCTGGACCGTGCCAAGCACCAGCGCCGCGCCGACGGCCAGCTCCGGCAGGACCGTGATCACCGCCCAGATGCCGGCGAGCAGCCGGGCCTTGGCCAGTTCCGTGCCCCGGAGGGTCATCGACCGTTCCCGGAAGGCGTGGGCCTGGCTGCGGTGACGGCCGAACCCCTTGATGACGCGGATGCCGAGCACGCTCTCCTCGACGACCGTCGTCAGATCACCGACCTGGTCCTGCGAGCGCCGCGCCACCAGGGAGTACTTCGACTCGAAGACGAAGCACAGCACCACCAGCGGAATCGCCGGCGCCAGCAGCACCAGCCCCAGCGACCACTGCTGCTGCAACAGGACGACGAAGCCCACCAGGATGGTCACCCCGTTGACCAGCAGGAACGTCAGCGGAAACGCAAGGAACATGCGCAGCAGCATCAGGTCCGTCGTCCCGCGCGACAGCAACTGCCCCGACGGCCACCGGTCGTGGAAGGCCACCGGCAGCCGCTGCAGATGCCGGTACAGATCGTCCCGCATCGCGGCCTCCACCCCGGCCAGCGGCCGCGCCACCAGCCACCTCCGGAGGCCGAAGAGCGCCGCCTCCGTGAGCCCGAGCAGCAGCAGGTACAACGCGCCCAGCCACACCCCGCCCGGGTCCCGGTCCGCGACCGGCCCGTCCACGATCCATTTCAGGACCAGCGGGATGACCAGGCCGAGGCACGAGGCGAGCACGGCGACGAACGCCGCGCAGGCCAGGCGCGTGCGCACCGGGCGCACGTAGGGCCACAGGCGCAGCAGTGAACGTGCGGCCGATCGGCCCCCGGTGGGTCCATCCGTTCCTGTCATTAGGATCGAGCGTACGGTTCGCCACTGACAGCGCTCACTGGGTTTTCAGGCCGTCCCCGCCTTCAGCAGGAGCACCGATCTGGCCGGCACGGTGACCGCCTCACCCGCGGGACACACCGTTCCCGGCGCGGTCTCCTGGCTCTCCCGCGAGGTGTCCACGACCAGTTCGTACGTCTGCGCCCACGGCGGAGCCGGCAGCACGAAACTCGCCGGGCTGTCCCCCGCGTGCAGTACGGCGAGAAAGCTTTCGTCCGTGATCTTCGCGCCGCGCGCGTCGCGTCCCGGGATGTCGCGGCCGGACAGATACAGCCCCACGGTCGAGGCCGGCGCGTACCAGTCCCGCTCTGTCATCTCGTCGCCGCGCGGGGTGAACCACGCCAGGTCGCGCAGCCCGTCCGCCGCCTGCGGCCGGCCCGAGAAGAACGCGCGGCGGCGCAGCACCGGGTGCGCGTGACGCAGGGCCAGCAGGCGTGACGTCAGCCGGAAGAGCTCACGCCAGCCGGGCTCCTCGAGCAGCGACCAGTCGATCCAGCTGACCTCGTTGTCCTGGCAGTACGCGTTGTTGTTGCCGCCCTGCGTGCGCCCCATCTCGTCGCCCGCGACCAGCATCGGCACGCCCGTCGACAGCAGCAGCGTCGTCACCAGGTTGCGCAGCTGCTGCCGGCGAAGGGCGTTCACCCCCGCGTCCCGCGTCTCGCCCTCGGCGCCGCAGTTCCACGAACGGTTGTCGTTCGTCCCGTCCCGGTTGCCCTCGCCGTTCGCCGCGTTCTGCTTCTGGTGGTACGACACGAGGTCCCGCAGCGTGAAGCCGTCGTGCGCGGTGACGAAGTTGACGGAGGCGTACGGGCGGCGGCCGCCCCACGCGTACAGGTCGCTCGACCCGGAAAGGCGGTAGCCGAGGTCCCGGACATCCGGCAGCGCGCCCCGCCAGAAGTCCCGTACGGCGTCTCGGTAGTGGTCGTTCCACTCCGTCCACAGCGGCGGGAAGGCGCCCACCTGGTAGCCGCCGCTGCCCACGTCCCACGGCTCGGCGATCAGCTTCACGCGCCGCAGCACCGGGTCCTGGGCGATCACCGCGAGAAAGGGCGACAGCATGTCGACGTCGTGCATCGAGCGCGCGAGCGCCGCCGCGAGGTCGAAGCGGAAGCCGTCCACGCCCATCTCGGTGACCCAGTACCTGAGCGAGTCCGTGATCAGCCGCAGCACGTTCGGCTGCACGACGTGCAGGGTGTTGCCGCAGCCCGTGTAGTCGGCGTACCGCCTGGCGTCGTTCTGGAGGCGGTAGTAGCCGCGGTTGTCGATGCCGCGCAGCGACAGTGTGGGCCCGAGCTCGCTCGCCTCCGCCGTGTGGTTGTAGACCACGTCGAGGATGACCTCGATGCCGGCCGCGTGCAGGGCCCGCACCATCGCCTTGAACTCGCCGACCTGCTGGCCGGCCGTTCCCGAGGCCGCGTAGGCCGCGTGCGGCGCGAAATAGCCGATGGAGTTGTAACCCCAGTAATTGCGCAGACCGCGCCGCAGCAGGTGGTCCTCGTGGGCGAACTGGTGCACCGGCAGCAGCTCGACCGCCGTCACCCCCAGCCGCTGGAGATGCTCGATCGCCGCCGGATGCCCCAGTCCGGCGTACGTGCCGCGCAGCTCCTCAGGGATACCGGGGTGCAGCTTGGTGAAGCCGCGCACGTGCAGCTCGTAGATGACGGTGTCCGCCCACGGCGTTTTGGGCCGCCGGTCGTCCACCCAGTCGTCGTCGGGAGCGTCGTCGTGCACGACGACGCCCTTCGGGACGAACGGCGCCGAGTCGCGGTCGTCGCGCACCGTGTCCGCGACGTTCTGCTGCGGCCAGTCCCTGACGTGCCCGTACACCTCGCCGGGCAGCGTGAAGTCGCCGTCCACCGCCCGGGCGTACGGGTCGAGGAGCAGCTTCGCGTGGTTCCAGCGGGCACCGGTCCACGGGTCCCAGCGGCCGTGGACCCGGAAGCCGTAGCGCTGCCCCGCCCGTACGCCCGGTACGAAGCCGTGCCAGATCTCGTGGGTCAGCTCGGTCAGCGGGCAGCGCGTCTCGGTGCCGTCCTCCGCGAAGAGGCACACCTCGACGGCCTCGGCCCCGCCCGCCCACAGGGCGAAATTGGTGCCCGCGACCCCGTCGGGGCCGACACGAAAACGCGCCCCCAACGGGGTCGGCGCGCCGGGCCACACGGGCGGTCTGCCCGGGTCGTGGCCCGGGCGCCGCCCGTTGAGCGCGACGGGGGCGGGTGCGGGGCGGCCGTCGCTCACCGCCTGGGGCACCGCTGCCCGCACCGCCTCCTGTACTGCCTCCTGCTCGGGTGCGCTGGACACCTGTAAGCCTCCCGCGGCTCGTTGGGACCGGCGGATCCTTGAGACCGTACGGCGTCCCGGCCGTGGCCCCCTCGCGCGGTCCTCCCACCTGTTCTTCCCGTAACGGGGCTCGTACTCACGTTTCCCCTGGAGGGGGGCGGTCGTTGGGCCCGGCGTGAGAGACGCAGTGAGACGCGCACGGGCGGCCCTGGCCGCCGCACTGGCAGGGGCAGCACTGATCGCCGGGCTGGCGGGGTGCACGGCCGACGGTGGTCCGTTGTCCGGCGGGAAGCCGCGTTCCCCCAGGGACACGATCCGGATCGTTCCCGAGGACGGGGCGAAGGGGATCAGGGCCGACGGCCGGATCGAGGTGAAGGTCCCCGACGGGCGACTGGAACGGGTCCGGGTCGCACGGGTCGAGGACGCCGACCAGCACGAGGTCACCGGCAGGATCGCGGACGACGGGCTGAGCTGGCGGCCGGACGGCGGGCCGCTGCGGCTGGCCGCCAAGTACACCGTCGACGCGGTCGCCGTCGACGGCCACGGCCGCCGCTCCGCCCGGCACACCTCGTTCACGACGGTCGTCCCCGAGCACCGCTTCATCGGCTACTTCAAGCCGGAGAACCGCTCCACGGTCGGCACCGGCATGATCGTCTCCTTCTCCTTCAACCGTGCCGTCGTCAACCGCTCCGCCGTCGAGCGCGCCATCAGGATCACCTCGCAGCCGCCGGTGGAGGTGTCCGGCCACTGGTTCGGTGCCCAGCGCCTGGACTTCCGCCCGCGGAAGTACTGGAAGCCGGGCACCCGCGTCGGAATCGACCTGCGGCTGCGCGACGTCGAGGCGGCGCCCGGTGTGTTCGGCATCCAGCACAAGGCCGTCGGCTTCACGGTCGGCCGGTCCCAGGTCTCCACGGTCGACGCGGAGGCGCACACCATGGTGGTACGGCGCGACGGCGCGAAGCCCGTGCGGGTGCCGGTCAGCGCGGGGGCGCCGAAGACCACGACGTACAACGGGAAGATGGTCGTCACCGAGCTGTACGACGTCACGCGGATGGACGGCAGGACGGTCGGTTTCGGCGGTGAGTACGACATTCCGGACGTCCCCCACGCGATGCGTCTGACGGCGTCGGGGACCTTCCTGCACGGCAACTACTGGGCCCCGCCCGAGACGTTCGGATCCGTCAACACGAGCCACGGATGCATCGGCCTGCGCGATGCGAAGGGCGGCAGTCCCGATACTCCGGGCGGCTGGTTCTTCGACCGCACGCTCGTGGGAGACGTGGTGGAAGTGGTGAACTCGCGTGACCGGAAGGTGGCTCCCGACAACGGCCTCGGCGGCTGGAACATGGAGTGGGACCGCTGGAAGGCCGGTTCCGCACTCCACTGACCCCCGCTGACCTGCATGGCCCGCACCGGTTTCACAGCTACTTGGAACTGAACGGTGACATTCACGGGGAGTCGGCGACACACCCGGTGTGATTACCATTCACCAGGCGCGCGGTTGCTGCGCGTGGGGGTGCGGGCCATGGCTGGGGCCAGGCCGTGCGAGGGGAGAACAACACGTGAACAGGCAGCCGATATCGGGGACGTCGGCGGGAGCGCGTCGGGGGCGCGGTTCCGGTCGCGGGGGCCCGGGACTGCTGGCTCTGCTGCTGGGGGCGATGCTGCTGTTCGTCACCGCGTGCGCGGGAGGCGACTCGGGTGACAGCGACGGCAAGGGCAAGAGGGACGGGGCGGGGAAGGCCGGCGACACCCAGGCGTCGCAGGCGGTCGTGACGATCGCGCCCAAGGACGAGGCGAAGAACGTCGCCACGAGCGGGGCCCTTAAAATCGGTGCGGACAAGGGCAAACTGACCTCTGTCAAGGTCGAGGACACCAAGGGCAACGAGGTCGAGGGGAAGATCGCCGCGGGCGGTACCTCCTGGGAGCCGACGCACCACCTCGGCGCCGCGACCAAGTACAAGGTCCACGCGATCGCGAAGGACTCCGAGGGCCGCGAGTCCGCGAAGGACATCACCTTCACGACGCTCGTACCGAAGGACACCTTCGTCAGCTACTTCACGCCCGAGGACGGCTCGAAGGTCGGCGTCGGCATGCCGGTCTCGCTGCGCTTCAGCCGTGGCATCACCGCGCCCGAGGACGTCGAGAAGGCCGTCAAGGTCACGGCCGAGCCGTCGGTGCCGGTCGAGGGCCACTGGTTCGGCAACGACCGCCTCGACTTCCGCCCCGAGAAGTACTGGGCCGCGGGCACGAAGGTGACCCTGAAGCTGAACCTCGACGGCGTCGAGGGCCGCCCGGGCGTGTACGGCAAGCAGACGAAGACCGTGCAGTTCACGGTCGGCCGCAGCCAGGTCAGCGTCGTGGACGCCAAGGCCCACACGATGACGGTCAAGCGCGACGGCAAGGTCTTCAAGACGATCCCGATCACCGCGGGCGCCCCGTCGACGACGACGTACAACGGCCAGATGGTCATCAGCGAGAAGTACGCGGTGACGCGCATGAACGGCGCCACCGTCGGCTTCGGCGGCGAATACGACATCAAGGACGTACCGCACGCGATGCGCCTGTCCACCTCGGGCACGTTCATCCACGGCAACTACTGGGCGGGCGCGGGGACCTTCGGGTCGGCGAACGTCAGCCACGGGTGCGTGGGACTGCGGGACGTGCGGGGCGGGTGGGACAAGGAGGCTCCGGCCGCCTGGTTCTTCAACAACTCGATCCTCGGTGACGTGGTCGTCGTGAAGAACTCCAACGACAAGCAGATCCAGCCGGACAACGGCCTCAACGGCTGGAACATGTCCTGGGCCGAGTGGAAGAAGTAACACCCGACGGCTGTACGTACGGGCCCGGTGCACTGTGATCAAGTGCACCGGGCCCGTTGTCGTTAACGGGGGCTAACCTCGCTCGTATGACTGTGAATCTCGAAGTCTCCGAGGGCGTCGGCACCATCCGCCTGGACCGCCCCCCGATGAACGCACTGGACATCGCCACCCAGGACCGGCTGCGCGAGCTGGCCGAAGAGGCGACCCGGCGCGACGACGTGCGCGCCGTGGTCATCTACGGCGGCGAGAAGGTGTTCGCGGCAGGCGCGGACATCAAGGAGATGCAGGCGATGGACCACGCGGCGATGGTCGTACGCTCCAAGGCCCTCCAGGACTCCTTCACCGCCGTGGCCCGCATCCCCAAGCCCGTCGTCGCCGCGGTCACCGGTTACGCGCTGGGCGGAGGCTGCGAGCTCGCGCTGTGCGCCGACTTCCGTATCGCCGGCGACAACGCCAAGCTGGGCCAGCCCGAGATCCTCCTCGGCCTGATTCCCGGCGCGGGCGGCACGCAGCGGCTCGCGCGGCTGGTCGGCCCGTCCAAGGCCAAGGACCTCATCTTCACCGGGCGGCACGTGCGCGCGGACGAGGCGCTCACGATCGGTCTGGTCGACCGGGTCGTGCCGGCCGCCGAGGTGTACGAGCAGGCGCACGCCTGGGCCGCGAAGCTCGCCCAGGGGCCCGCGATGGCGCTGCGCGCGGCCAAGGAGTGCGTCGACGCGGGCCTTGAGGCGGACCTGGACACCGGGCTCACCATCGAACGCAACTGGTTCGCCGGGCTGTTCGCCACCGAGGACCGCGAGCGCGGCATGCGCAGTTTCGTCGACGAGGGCCCCGGCAAGGCCAAGTTCCTCTAGGTGACGGCAAGTTGACGCCAGTTGGCGCGTCATCCTCCCGGGCGCATTAACCCAGCCTTAACGCGGGGTGAAGGCAGCCTTGTCGCGAGCGCCCGGTGATCAGTCGTGCGCGTGCCGTCACCGCAGGTCGGGTGGGGTGTGGAGAGGTATTTGCTGCCAACGGCATATGCCAATCCGCACCCCGGGGAGGGGTGGTGGGGAGGGGGTGAATCCCCCGGAACGGCCCCGGAGCGCCTCCCCGGCAGCCATGATGGGGGCATGGCGGGGCTGGAAGGTATGGAGCAGCCGCGGCCGCGCGGCAGCGCGACCGCGGCGCGGTGGACGCCGGCTGTTGAGGACGAACAGGCGTTCAAGGCAGTCGAGTTGTTCGGTAATCCGACCGATGAAGAGGTGCGGCTGCCCTCTCGTCCGGAGTCGGCGGCCACGGCGCGACGGCTCACGCACTGCGTGGTGTTCCGTCAGTGGGGGCTCTCCCCGCAGACCGCCGAGTATGCGGTGCTGCTCGTCTCGGAGCTCGTCGGCAACGCCGTGCGGCACACCGGCGCCCGAGTCTTCGGGCTGCGCATGCTGCGCCGCAGGGGCTGGATAAGGATCGAGGTTCGCGACCCGTCGCGCGGCCTGCCCTGCCTGATGCCCGTGCACGAACTCGACACCAGCGGCCGCGGGCTCTTCCTCGTCGACAAGCTCTCCGACCGGTGGGGCGTGGATCTGCTGCCGCGCGGCAAGACCACCTGGTTCGAGATGCGCGTGAGTGACCGCACCACCGAGCGCTGAGTGTTCGGCGGCCGGGCGCGGGCGCACAAGAGCCCCCTGCGGCCGGGTGTGGCACTCGGGGGCTCTTGTGGAGCGCCGTGGAACGGGGGGGTGTGATCCACGGCCGCTTGTGAAGACGACCTGGCCCGGGTCAATGGGGGTCGTGGCACCGACTATGGCAGACAGGTGAGCACGGCGCCAAAAGCCCTTATCGCCCTTAAGTGTGCAAATTCGTGCATTTTGGAGATGAATCATAGGTGAGCTGAGCCACTGGCCTGGTAATGCTCGCATAAGTATGGGCTGGAGCGAGTGATTCATTGCCCAGTGCGACTGTGGGCCGCCTCGGGCGTGGCGACCCGCTGGGGCCGCGAATTGGCTCAATCATTACCTTTTGCTCGCATTACCCCTTAAATAGGGCGCGTGACACAGACATGCCGTCGCAGCGTGCTGCGCGCCGGAGCGGGAGCGGTCGGGGCAGCGGGCGCGGTCGTCGCGGGAGCGCTCGCCACCGGTTGCGCGGCGGGCGCCGGGTCACCCGCCCGCGTACCGTCCGCCGACGCCCCCTCCGGTCCCTCCTCCGCCGCGGCGAGACCGCCCGCGGCGCCGCGGCCCGCCCCCGTCCCCCACCGTTTCGCCGGCCTGCCCGTCCAGATCACCCACGGTCCGCGCGACCGCCCCCGGGTCGCCCTCACCTTCCACGGCCAGGGCGACCCGGCCACCGCGCAGGCCGTGCTCGCCGAGGCCGAGCGGGGCGGCGCCCGTCTCACCGTCCTCGCGGTCGGCAGCTGGCTGGACGCCCATCCGCAGCTCGCGCGCCGGATCCTCGACGGCGGCCACGACCTCGGCAACCACACCCAGCGCCACCTCGCCATCTCCGCCATGGGGGAGCGGGACGCGTACGCCGAGATCAGCGGCTGCGCGGACCGGCTGCGCCGGCTGACCGGCTCCATCGGCACCTGGTTCCGGCCCTCCCGCACCCAGTACGCCACCCCGCTCGTGCAGCGGCTCGCCCGCCGGGCGGGATATCCGCACGTCCTCTCGTACGACGTCGACTCGCTCGACTTCACCTCGCCCGGTGCCCCGGCCGTCACCCGCAGGATCACCGGGGAAATCCGCAACGGATCCGTGGTGAGCCTGCACTTCGGCTATGCGGACACGGTCGCCGCCCTGCCCGCCCTCCTCGACGAACTCGACCGCCGCGGCCTGCGCGCGGTGACGACCACGGAGCTGCTGACCCGATGACGACGATCACTCGACGTACGACCGCGCTGCTCACCGGCGCCCTCCTGGCCGCCCTCGCGGGCTGCGCCGGCCCCGACGGCAAAGGTCCGGCCGAGGCGCTCGGCACCAAGGGCGTCGCCCCGCCCGCCGAAGTGAAGAAGACCGTGCCGCCCGGACTGCCGGGCATGCCGCCGGTGCTCGACAAGAACGACCTCTACGCCGCGGACCGGCCGAACCAGCTGTCGCCGGTCGTCAAGGACTTCCCGTCCCGCGTCTACGTGCCCAACACCAACTCCAACACCGTGTCGGTGATCGATCCCAGGACGTACAAGGTCATCAAGACGATCCCGGTCGGCGTCCAGCCGCAGCACGTCGTTCCGTCCTGGGACATGAAGACCCTGTGGGTCAACAACAACCGCGGCCACACCCTGACGCCGATCAACCCGGCGACCGGGGCGGTGGGCAAGCCGGTGGAGGTGCACGACCCGTACAACCTCTACTTCACACCCAACGGCAAGTACGCCGTCGTCATGGCGTCGATGGACCGCGAGCTGGTCTTCCGCGACCCGCACACCATGGACCGCAAGAAGACCGTCCCGGTCTCCTGCTACGGCGTCAACCACGCCGACTTCTCCGCCGACGGCCGCTACTTCGTCGTCTCCTGCGAGTTCTCCGGCGAGCTGCTCAAGGTCGACACCGAGAAGATGAAGGTCGTCGGCCAGCAGAAGCTCCCGTTCCAGGGGGCGATGCCGCAGGACGTCAAGATCTCGCCCGACGGCAAGACGATCTACATCGCCGACATGATGGCGCACGGCATGTGGGTCCTGGACGGCGACAAGTTCACCACCCCCAAGCTGCTGCCGACGGGCAAGGGCTGCCACGGGCTGTACGTCTCGCGCGACTCCAAGGAGATGTACGTCTCCAACCGCGGCGAGGGCTCCGTCTCCGTCTTCGACTTCACCAAGAACAAGCTGACGAAGAAGTGGCGCCTGCCCGACGGCGGCAGCCCCGACATGGGCGGCGTCTCGGCCGACGGCAAGGTGCTGTGGCTCTCCGGGCGTTACGACTCCGAGGTGTACGCGATCGACACCACCACCGGCAAGCAGCTCGCCCGCATCCCGGTCGGCGGCGGCCCGCACGGCCTCGCGGTCTACCCGCAGCCCGGCCGTTACTCCCTGGGCCACACGGGCATCTTCCGCTGACGCGGTCCCGGACCCCGGACGCCGTTCGGGCGCGCGGGGTCCGGGACGGCCCGGTCGCCTGCCGCTGGTTCCCTACCAGAGGACCGGCAGCCGTTCCGGCAGCCGCTTGATGAAGCCCGTGCGCCACACCAGTTGCTCCGCCGGCACCGCGAGCCCCAGCCGGGGCATCCGGTCCACCAGAGCCGCGACCGCCGCCTCCGCGTGCGCGCGCCCCAGCGCGGACGCAGGGCAGAAGTGCCGGCCGCCACCGAAGGCGAGATGCGGGTTGTGTTCGCGGTTCAGGTTCAGGGTCTCGGGGTCCTCGAAGACCTCGGGGTCGAAGTTGGCACCCTCGACGAGAACCAGGACCAGCTCCCCCTTGCGGACGAGAACGTCGCCGAGCTGTACGTCGGCGAGGGCCAGGCGCGGCAGCCCGTCGCCGATCGACAGGTTCCAGCGCAGCAGTTCGTCGACGGCGCGGCCCATCCGGTCCGGATGGTCGCGCAGATAGCCGATCAGCTCGGGCCGCTGGAGCAGCGCGAGCACCGCGAGCACCAGGAACGCGGACGTGGAGACCGCGCCGGCGCCGAACAGCGAGGCGGCGACCGTGGCGAGCATCTCGTCCGTCAGGTGTGACGACTCCGGGTCCTCCCGCAGCGCGGCCAGCTCTCCCAGCAGCCCCGAACGCTCGGACGCGGGAGCGTTCAGCCGCTCCACCATGTAGCCGACGTCCTTGTACCAGTTGAGCTGCGAGCCCTCGAAGGGCTGCGCGCTGGTCATGAACGCGATGTCAAGGCTCGACATCAGCCGCGGCCAGTCCTCGAACGGCACCCCGAGGACCTTGCAGTGCAGCGCCGCCGAGAAGGGGTCGGCGAACCCGGCCCGGAGATCCACCGGCGGCCCCCAGGCCATCAGGTCGTCGATCAGCCGGTCCGCCGTGACGCGCAGCCAGCCGTGCAGCCCCTCGCCCGCACGCGGGTTGAGCGCCTTCATCACCGCCCCGCGCAGGCCGGTGCTGTTGATGTTCCCCATGTTGTTGACGACCTCCGGCGGGATGGTCAGCGCGTACTGCCGCGGCACGCCGGGAGCGGCTGTGTCCTTGAGGCTGAACCGTTCGTCCTCCAGCACCTGTTTGGCCAGCGGATAGCTGCTGACCAGCCAGGCGCTGTCGCCGGTGAGGGTGCGCACCCGGGCCACCGGCTGCTGCTCGCGAAGCCAGGAGCATTCCTCGGGAAGTACGTCGCCCCGACGCGAGAGCGGGAATTCAAGCAGCTTGTCGGTCATCGTCCGCGGTCCTTCCGTAGGCATCTGGTTTGACGACGGCGTATGCCTGATTGCGCGCCGCGCGCAGACCGCCGCCCCTCGCGTAGAGCAATTCCGTCAGCGGCAGCACCAGGTGATAGCAGGAGACGGAGGTCGG
This sequence comes from Streptomyces sp. NPDC055287, assembly GCF_053646035.1. Lineage (NCBI taxonomy): Bacteria > Bacillati > Actinomycetota > Actinomycetes > Kitasatosporales > Streptomycetaceae > Streptomyces > Streptomyces sp. NPDC055287. The sequence continues at coordinate 554,102 of NZ_JBSHNE010000002.1, forward strand.
AACTCCCAGAATTCCGGGGGTGTCCAGGAAGAACGGGAGCTCCGCGCCGATGTAGTCGAGGCAGGCGGAGCGCTGGCGATCCGTTACGGATTCGCCCTGGGGCAGCTTCGAGGCCAGGAAGTGCTCGACCATCGCGTCGCAGCTTTTGCGGAATTCGTCGTCCGTGGCGAGGAAGTGCTGTACGCGTCGGTGCAGCAGCCCGTACACGTGGTTGCCGGAGAATTCGGAGAGAGCCCGTACCTGGACCGGCAGGCCCGGCGGTCCTGCCGCCTCCACTCCGGCAAGGATCCGCCGGCGGACCGCCTTGAGTTCTTTGGCGGCCCGTCGGGCGGAATGCTCGGGGGTGTGGCCGAGCGACGTGAACAAATCGGCGACATGCAGATCGGCGTAGACGAAATCCACCGCGGTGAACCGCTCGGTGGCCCATCGCGTGAGTTCCGTGATGCGCCGGGCATTGAAATAGCTGTTACCCGGAGAGACGCCGATCAGGGCATGGTCGCCCTCGGAACAGATGATGCGGCATTGGGGGGTGTAGGGCTCGATCGTGAATGCGTCGGTCTTGAGGTCCACTGAGGGAAACGCCCTTGGCGCCGCTAGTCCCGGGGAGCCCTGTGCTCCTGGTGTGGCGGCGACGCCACGAAGTTATCGTCCGGCGGCGGAGAGTGACGAAGTGGCCCCGGGTATTGGCTGGAACTCAGCACCGCGCGGCGGAAAATGTACTGTCCCCGCGCGGAAAGAGTTTTACGGCGAAATACTTCAGTGCGCCACCATCAGTGCTTCCGAGCCCACCGGCCGGTACCCCGCGGCCTGGAAGGTGCGTACGCTGCGGGCGTTCCCCGGGGGCTGCTGGGCCCAGACGACCGTGTCCGGCGTCAGATGGCGGGCCGCCAGCGCCAGTTGGCGCCCCAGGCCGCGGCCGCGGGCCGCGTCGTCGACCTCTATCGCGGCCTCCCAGCGGCCGGCGACACCGCGGCCGAGGATCAGTACACCGCCGTCGGCCGACCAGACCCGTACGTCGTGCCGGAACCTCATGGCCCGGGCCACCCTCGGGTGCTCCGGGTCGTCGAGCGCGCGCAGCTCCAGCTCCGGTTCGCCCGGCAGGGCGTCGGCGTACGTCAGCAGGTCGATGGTGTCGTTCATCCTGCGGCCGGTGTGTGTCGTCAGAGCCATGAGGAAGGCCGGGTTCATCGAAGCCGCCAGCGGGTCGCAGCGGGTCGCGTCCAGGGCGGACCGTACCCAGTCCGGGTCCGCGTCCGTGAAGATCACCGAGTGCGCGGTGAAGGCGAGGACTCCCGCGTCGCGGGCGTCGGGCTGCGGAACCACGGTTGTGGAGCCGTCCGCCGCCGGGAAGTCGCCGCGCGCCGCCGCGGCCAGGATCCGGGCCAGCGCGCTGCCGGCGGTGCCGGCGGAATCGGTCGGGTCAGCCAAGTCGGTCATGGGGAGATCCAAGCACTGCCTCCCGCACCCGCCGCGCCCGGGCGCCTGCCGGGGCCCGTGACCGGACCGATAATCTGGGCGGGTTCTGATCAGCACCAGAAGGGGTGGATCCATGGCGGACATCGAGTCGGCGCGCAAGGCTTTCGAGCGGTACGACATCAACGGGGACGGGACGATCTCGGCGGTCGAGTACAAGAGCGTCATGGCGCAGCTCGGGGACCCCTACGTCACCGAGACGGTGGCCCAGGCCGTGATCAACTCCCATGACAGCAACGGTGACGGCAAGCTCACCTTCGACGAGTTCTGGGCGTCGCAGAACAAGGGCTGAGGCCAGACGTACGGGCCCGGAATCCGCTCAGGCGGTGGATTCCGGGCCCGTACGCGTACCGGAGGCCGTACGCGCGTCCGCGCCCGCGCCCGTGCCCTCGAGCTCCGCCCGCGCCGCCTCGAGCCAACCGACCCAGAAGTTCTCCAGGTCGATCCCGGCACGCAGGACCAGATGCCGCAGCCGGTCGCCCTCGCTGTCCCTGCCGGCGCCGAAGTCCCGTTCCTCGATCGCGCGGTACTCCGCCAACTGGGCCCGGTGGAGCGTCAGATGGCGCCGCACGTCGTCCACCAGGCCCCGCGTGCCCACCACTCCCGCCGCGCGCAGGCGCAGCAGGAGGGCGTCACGGATCGGCTTGGGGTCCTCCGGCCCGGCCACCCACGCGGCCAGTTCGTCGCGCCCGGCCGGCAGGACCTCGTACTCCTTCTTCTGCCCGCGCGTCGGCTGCTCCGGCCGGGGCAGGGCCCGGATCGCGCCGGACTGCTCCAGCTTGCCCAGCTCCCGGTAGATCTGCTGGTGCGTGGCGGACCAGAAGTAGCCGATGGACTTGTCGAACCTGCGGGTCAGCTCCAGCCCGGACGACGGCTTTTCGAGCAGGGCGGTGAGGATGGCGTACGGGAGGGACATGAGCGCATCCTAGGCAGGGCTCGCTGTCACAGGGTGGCCGCGAGTTCCGTTCCCTGCCGGATCGCGCGCTTGGCGTCCAGCTCGGCCGCGACGTCGGCGCCGCCGATGAGGTGCACGGGCAGCCCGGCGGCGAGCAGGGTGTCGTACAGCTCGCGGCGCGGCTCCTGCCCGGTGCACAGGACGACCGTGTCGACGGGGATCAGCCGCTGTTCGCCGTCGACCGTGACATGCAGCCCCTCGTCGTCGATACGGTCGTACGCCGCGCCCGCGACCATCGTGACGCCGCGGTGCTTGAGCTCGGTGCGGTGGATCCAGCCCGTGGTCTTGCCGAGCCCGGCGCCGACCTTGGTGGCCTTGCGCTGGATCAGGTGGACGGTGCGGGTCTGCGGGGCGCGTGCCGGGGCCTGGAGACCGCCGCGCGAGCCGTACTCCATGTCGACGCCCCACTGGGCGAAGAAGACCTCGGGGCTGAGGCTCGCCGCGTCGTCGGCGCTCGTGGACGTGTCCGTGAGGAACTCGGCCACGTCGAAGCCGATGCCGCCCGCGCCGATGACCGCTACCCGGTCGCCGGCCTTGGCCTCGTCGCGCAGGAGGTCGAGGTAGCTGATGACGCTGGGGTGGTCGATGCCCTCGATCTGCGGGATGCGGGGGGTGACGCCGGTTGCGAGGACGATCTCGTCGTAGCGGGCGGCGGTGAGGGACTCGGCGGTGGCGGGCGTACCGAGACGCACCTCGACGCCGTGCTCGTCGAGCTGGTTGCGGAAGTACCGCAGCGTCTCGTTGAACTCCTCCTTGCCCGGCACCTTGCGCGCGATGTTGAGCTGGCCGCCGATCACGTCGGAGGCGTCGTACAGCGTCACGGTGTGGCCGCGCTCGGCCGCCGTCACCGCGCAGGCGAGCCCGGCGGGGCCGGCGCCGACGACGGCGACGCGCTTGCCGCGTCGGGTGGGGGAGAGGACCAGCTCGGTCTCGTGGCAGGCGCGCGGGTTGACCAGGCAGGAGGTGATCAGCCCGCTGAAGGTGTGGTCGAGACAGGCCTGGTTGCAGCCGATGCAGGTGTTGATCGAGTCGGCGCGGCCGGCCTCGGCCTTGGCGACGAAGTCGGGGTCGGCGAGGAAGGGGCGGGCGAGCGAGACCATGTCCGCGCAGCCGTCGGCGAGCAGTTCCTCGGCCCGTTCGGGGGTGTTGATGCGGTTGGTCGTCACGAGCGGGATGCCCACCGAGCCCATGACGCGCTTGGTCACCCAGGCGTACGCGCCGCGCGGCACGGAGGTCGCGATGGTGGGGATACGGGCCTCGTGCCAGCCGATACCGGTGTTGATGATCGTCGCGCCAGCCGCCTCGATCGCGCGGGCCAGCGTGATGACCTCGTCGAGCGAGGAGCCGCCGGGGACCAGGTCGAGCATCGAGAGCCGGTAGATGAGGATGAAGTCGGGGCCCACGCGCTCGCGCACCCGGCGGACGATCTCGACGGGGAAGCGCATGCGGTTCTCGTACGAGCCGCCCCACCGGTCGTCGCGGTGGTTGGTGTGGGCGGCGATGAACTCGTTGATCAGGTAGCCCTCGGACCCCATGATCTCCACGCCGTCGTACCCCGCCGACTTGGCCAGGTCCGCCGCACGGACGAAGTCCTCGACGGTCTCCTCGACCTCGGCGTCGGTCAGGGCGTTCGGGGTGTACGGGCTGATGGGGGCCTGGATCGCGCTGGGGGCGACGAGGTCGGGGTGGTAGGCGTACCGCCCGAAGTGGAGGATCTGCAGAGCGATCCGGCCGCCCTCGCGATGCACGGCGTCGGTCACCTGCCGGTGCTGCGCGGCCTCCTCGGGGGTCGTCAGCTTGGCGCCGCCGGGGTAGGGGCGGCCGCGGTCGTTGGGGGCGATGCCGCCGGTGACCATGAGGCCGACGCCGCCGCGGGCCCGGGTCGCGTAGAACTCGGCCATCCGCTCGAAGCCGCGCTCGGCCTCTTCGAGTCCGACGTGCATCGAACCCATCAGCACGCGGTTGGGCAGGGTCATGAAGCCCAGGTTGAGGGGGCTCAGCAGATGCGGGTACGCAGTCGTCGGACTCATGCCGCAATGTGTAGTCGACGCGAGGCATGTTGTGCAACAAGTTGCATAAAGAATTCCGGTGTTAGCTGGGCGACACTCGCGACCTCGTAGAGTTGATGCGGCCGGTGCACTCCGGTGTCCCCGCGCACGTCAGGCTCACTTTCTCTTGCCCACCTTCGCAATGTCCCGGCCCGTGTGGCTCTCGCCCAAGGTCTTTCGCACCGAAGTGCTCGGCGGCCTGGTGGTCGCCCTGGCGCTGATCCCCGAGGCGATCTCGTTCTCGATCATCGCCGGTGTGGATCCGAGCATCGGTCTCTTCGCCTCGTTCACCATGGCCGTCACCATCGCGCTGGTCGGCGGGCGGCCGGCGATGATCTCGGCGGCGACCGGGGCGGTGGCCCTGGTCATCGCCCCGCTCAACCGCGAATACGGCCTCGGGTATCTGATCGCCTGCGTCATTCTCGCGGGCGTCTTCCAGATCGTCCTCGGCGCGCTGGGGGTCGCGAAGCTGCTGCGGTTCGTGCCGCGCTCGGTGATGGTCGGCTTCGTCAACGCCCTCGCGATCCTGGTCTTCATGGCCCAGGTGCCGGAGCTGACCGACGTTCCGTGGATGGTGTACCCGCTGGTGGTGGCCGGGCTGGCGCTCACGGTGCTCTTCCCGAGGATCACCCGGGCGGTGCCCGCTCCGCTGGTCTCCATCGTCATCCTCACGACGGTGACGCTGGCTGCCGGGATCGCCGTACCGAACGTGGGGGACAAGGGCGAGCTTCCGTCGGCCCTGCCGGTCCCGGGGCTGCCGGACGTGCCGTTCACGCCGGACACTCTGAAGATCATCGCGCCGTACGCGCTGGCCATGGCGCTGGTGGGCCTGATGGAGTCGCTGATGACGGCCAAGCTGGTCGACGACATCACCGAGACGCGGTCCAGCAAGACCCGTGAGTCCATCGGCCAGGGCATCGCCAACATCGTGACCGGCTTCTTCGGCGGTATGGGCGGCTGCGCGATGATCGGCCAGACCATGATCAACGTCAAGGCGTCCGGTGCCCGCACCCGCCTGTCGACCTTCCTCGCCGGTGTCTTCCTGATGGTCCTGTGCATCGTCTTCGGGCCCGTCGTCTCGGACATCCCGATGGCGGCCCTGGTCGCGGTGATGATCCTGGTCTCGGTGGCCACGTTCGACTGGCACTCCATCGCGCCGAGGACGCTCAGGCGCATGCCGCTGGGCGAGACCACCGTCATGGCCGTCACGGTGCTGTGCGTGGTCGCGACCCACAACCTCGCCGTCGGGGTGATCGTCGGATCCGTAACGGCCGTGGTGATCTTCGCCAGGCGTGTCGCGCACCTGGTCGACGTCACGGCGGTGACCGACGAGGACGGCGGGCGGGTCGTCTACACGGTCACCGGTGAGCTGTTCTTCGCGTCGTCCAACGAGCTGGTCGAGCAGTTCGACTACGCGAAGGGCGGGCCGGAGCTGGTCGTCATCGACCTGACGGCCGCGCACATCTGGGACGCGTCGTCGGTCGCGGCGCTCGACGCCATTACGACCAAGTACGAGCACCGGGGCAGGACCGTGGAGATCATCGGCTTGAATCGGTACAGCGCCAGGATGCACGGGACGCTGAGCGGGGAGCTCGGCGGCGGCAACTGACGGCACGCCGGCCACCGCGCGGTCGGCCTGCTGTACGGCGGCCTGCCGTGCGGTGGCCTGCGGTGGCCGGTGGAGCGGCGGCGGTCGGGTGGGGCGGGGGGTCACCGCACGCTGTAGACGGCCTCCACCAGCGCCATCTTGCGCGGGTCGTCGGCGATGTTCGGGCCCATGCGGTTCATGACGTACCCCATGCTGAGGTCCGCCTCGGGGTCGGCGAGCCCGCAGGAGCCGCCGAAGCCGTCGTGGCCGAAGGCCCGCGGGTTGGGTCCGTACGAGCCGCGCGGGCCGCTCAGCCACAGGCCGAGCCCGATCTCCGTGTCGTGGCCGAAGCCGGCCCCGAGCACCAGGTCCCGGCAGCTGCCCTGCCCCTCGCGGGCCCGCTCGGCGGCCTCGGCGGAGAGGACGCGGGTCCCGCCGGAGCGGCCGCCCCGGGCGAAGATCCCGTACAGGGCGGCCACCGCGCGGGCCGTGCCGTGGCCGTTGGCGGCCGGGACCTCGGCGGCCCGCCACTCGGGGGTGTTGGCCTGGGCCGCACCGGGGCCCGGGTTGAGCAGGGCCGCGAGGGCGACCGGCTCCAGGGCGGCGAACAGCGCCGCCTGCTCGCTGGTGGGCTCGGCGCGGGGGTGCACGAGTTCGGCGGCCCGTCCGGCCTCCTTCTCCGGCAGTCCCATCGTGAAGTCGATGCCGAGCGGGCCGGTGACCTCCTGGTGCAGGAACTCGCCCGGCAGCAGCCCGGTGACGCGCCGGACTACCTCGCCGACCAGGAAGCCGTACGTGATCGCGTGGTAGCCGGACCGCGTGCCCGGCTCCCACCACGGCTCGGTGGCCGCCAGCCGTGCGCAGGTCAGCTCCCAGTCGTACAGCTCCGCGAAGGTGTGCGGCTCGCGCAGCCCGGCCAGCCCCGCCCGGTGCGACAGGAGGTGGCGCACGGGAACGGCCTCCTTGCCGGCGGCGGCGAACTCCGGCCAGTACGACGCGACCGGGGCGTCAAGATCGAGCAGCCCCCGGTCGGCCAGCAGATGGGCGCACAGCGCCGTCGGCCCCTTGGTCGTCGACCACACGTTGACCACGGTGTCCCGCTCCCACGGCCGACTGCGCGCGGCGTCGGACCAGCCGCCCCAGAGGTCGACCACCGTCTCCCCACCGGCCAGCACGGTCACGGCCGCACCCAGCTCCCCGCGCTCCCGGAAGTTCTCCTCGAACGCGGTGCGCACGGCGGCGAACCGGTCGTCGCAGTGACCATGGACCGGCGGTACGGGCTGAGGCGTGGAGACGGGCTGGGACACGGGCTGGGGCGTGGGCTCGCTCATCGGGGCCTCCGGGTGGCAGTCGGTTCACCAGCCGAACGTACCGACTGGTCGGACTGACGGGAAGGCGCCGTGCACGGCGAACCGGGCTGTCCGTGCCGGGTCTCCGGCCCGGACAGCCCCGCAGCGGCGTATCAGATGTTGACGCCGAAGTCCGTCGCGATGCCGCGCAGGCCCGAGGCGTACCCCTGGCCGACGGCACGGAACTTCCACTCCGCGCCGTTGCGGTAGAGCTCGCCGAAGACCATCGCGGTCTCGGTCGACGCGTCCTCGGAGAGGTCGTACCGCGCGAGCTCGTTGTTGTCCGCCTGGTTGACGACCCGGATGAAGGCGTTGCGGACCTGGCCGAAGCTCTGGCCGCGGCTCTCACCCTCGTGGATCGACACCGGGAAGACGACCTTGTCGACCTCGGCGGGCACCGTCGAGAGGCTCACCTTGATCTGCTCGTCGTCGCCCTCGCCCTCACCGGTGAGGTTGTCACCGGTGTGCTCGACCGAGCCGTCGGGGCTCTTGAGGTTGTTGAAGAAGACGAAGTGCTGGTCCGACACGACCTTGCTGTTGACATCGAGCAGCAGGGCGCTGGCATCGAGGTCGAAGTCGGTCCCGGTCGTGCTGCGTACGTCCCAGCCCAGGCCCACCGTGACAGCGGTCAGGCCGGGGGCCTCCTTGGAGAGCGAGACGTTGCCGCCCTTGGAGAGACTGACACCCATGAAGATCCCTGCTCAATCCGGCGCGGGCCGCGCCCTTTGACGATCTCTTTGCCCAACTCGCCAACGCTTGCGCGGCCCGCTCAGTTCCCGTCGGTTCCCCTCAGTCCACCGAATGGCGGCGCAACTGAGACCGAGCGTGCCGCATCTGCCGCTCCGGACGAGGGCCGGCCGACGGCGCGTCGCACGAGGGCACGGGGTCAGACGACCGGAATCACCAGCTCCGGGCGGTCCCACATCACCGCGGGCGGGTTGGCGCGCTCGGTGCCGGTCCGCTCGCCGCCCACGCTCAGGTAGAAGCCCTCGGCCGGCGGGTGCGAGACCACGCGCACGCCGGTTATGCCCGCACCCCGTGCCTCGCCGAGCATGTGCGCGACGAGCAGCCGGCCGATGCCCAGGCCCTGGGCGGAGTCGGCGACGAACATCAGGTCCAACTCCGGTGGGTCGAGCACGAGGGAGTAGAACCCGAGCACCCGGCCGTCGTCGGGGCCGACGGCCACGAAGACCCGGTGCGTCTCGATGTAGTCGGGCCCCACCCGGTACCCGGCGACCATCGAGGCGTACGGGCCCTCGTACGCGTGCGAACTCCGGACGAGTCCGGTGAGCCGTTTCGCGTCCCGTGCGGTGGCCCGCCGAATGCTGGTAATGCGTGAAGCCATACCGAGAGTATTACTCACCGTCGCCTCGAGGGCGAGAGCCGCCGGTCCGCGAACCCGCTGTTCATTCGACGGATCCGGAGGCCCGCCTTCCCTGTCACCGGCACGACCGTCCCCGCCGCCATGCTCCTTGCGCGATCGGCCCCGAACCGGACGGAGAACGGCACCTCATGCACCCCACAGTCAGCGCCCCGACGCCCACCAGCTCGTACGTCACTTCCATAGCGGACACCGAGGAGCAGATCCGGGCCGCGCAGCGACTGCGGTTCCGCGTCTTCGGCGAGGAGATGGGCGCGACGCTCGACTCGCCGCTGCCCGGGCACGACATCGACGCGTACGACGACGTGGTGGACCACCTCATCGTCACCGACAGCACGACCGGCGAGGTCGTCGGCACGTACCGGCTGCTTCCGCCCGGGCGCGCCGAACGCTCGTACTCCGACAGCGAATTCGATCTGCGGGCCCTGGACGGCCTGCGTCCGGCCATGATCGAGGCGGGCCGTTCCTGCGTACACCCCGACCACCGCTCGGGTGCGGTGATCAACCTGATGTGGTCCGCGCTCGCCCGCTACGTCCTGCTCTCCGGCCACCGCTACCTGGCCGGATGCGCCTCCGTACCCCTGTCGGACGGCGGCAGCGCGGCGGCCGGCGCCTGGCTGCTCGGCACGGCCAAGCACTCCTCGCCGCCCGAGCTGCGGGTGCACCCCCGCCGGCCCTGGATGCCTTCCGCACTGCCGTCGAAGCAGCCGGGTTACGCCGGCCTGCCGCCGCTGCTGCGGGGTTACTTCAGGCTCGGCGCGTGGATGTGCGGCGCGCCCACCCACGACCCCGAGTTCGACGTCGCCGACTTCTTCGTCCTGCTGGACATGGACCGGCTCGGGGACCGCTACCGCCGCTACTTCCTGGGCGAGAGCGGGGGCGAGACCCGGTGAACCCGTGGGCCGTGGATGCCGGATGCCCGCCGGCCTGCGCCGCCCACGCGGCCCCGCCGGTGCCGACGGCCCAGACCGTACGCCGCTGCGCCGGGCTCGCCCGGGCCATCGCCCACGCCGTGTCCAGGGGTGAGCGGCTCGCCGAACCCGGGACGCTGCGCGGCCAGGCGAGGAGCATCCTCGCCGCCCTCGGCGTACGGCTGGTGGCCGGCCCCGAGCCACTGACCGTGCCGGGCGGCAGTACGGGGCGTACGGGCGGACCGGCCGGACCGGCCGGACCTGGCACCCTGATCGTCGCCAACCACATCTCCTGGCTCGACGTGGTCGCCGTGCTCGCCGTGGAGCCCGTGACGCTGCTCGCCAAGCGGGAGATAGGCCAGTGGCCGGTCGTCGGCACGCTCGCGCGGCGCGTCGGCACCTGCTTCATCGACCGCGAGGCGCTGCGTGAACTCCCACGCGCCATCGCGGACTTGTCGTCGACACTTCGGTCGGGTCGGTCCGTACTCGTCTTCCCGCAGGCCACCACATGGTGCTCGGCGCCCGGCGGCCGGTTCCGGCGGGCCGCGTTCCAGGCGGCGCTCGACGCGGGGGCGCCGGTCCGGCCGGTGACGATCGCGTACGAGCAGGCCGGCGCCCCCAGCACGGTGGCCGCGTTCCTCGGGGACGAGGACTTCGTCACCTCGCTGCGCCGGGTGGCCGGCGCGTCCGGCCTGACCGTACGGATCACTCCCCGCCCACCGCTGCCCCTCACCGACCGGCGGTCGCTGGCCGCCGGGGCCCGTGCCGCCGTCGGCGGCGCGCAGCCGCTCGGCGCCGCGGAACCGCAGGCCGTGAGCTGACGCCCTACGGCGCCGCGAGCTGGGCGGCGAGGCCGTCGAGGATGAGGCGCAGACCCGGTTCGAAACCGCGGTCGTCGAACGCGGCGGCGGCCTCGGCCGCCCGGTCCGGGCAGCAGCCCGCCCGTACGAGGGTGGCCGGCAGGGCGTCGTAACCTCGCAGGGCCTTGTCGGCCTCGACCCGGCGGCGCGCGACCAGGGCGGTCACGTTCGGGTGGCGCAGGTACACCCGGCGGTATCCGCGGGTGTACTCGGCGAGACCGTCGCGCCACTGCGGGTTGTCGAGCGGGGCGGAGAACGATCTCCCCAGCGTCTGCCGGCCCCGCGCGATCCTCGCCCCGCCGGGCGCCCCCTGGTACCGGGTCTGGGCCGGACTTCCGGGCACCGGCGTGGTGATCACCGCAGGTCTCGTCAACCTGCTCGTCAGGCGCCCGCAGGACGAGCTCCGCGCAGCCGACCGCCTCGCCGCGGACCCGGGCGCGCAGCAGCCCACCGGACCGGCGGCCGGACCTTCCTGGTCCCGGGCAGGCCCTGTGCCCCGCGCGGGGTGAACGGGGCTCCGGGCCGGGGCGGCACCCGCGCGTGTTACGGACGGCACCGCCCGGCCCGGAGCTCTCCGTACGCGCTCAGCACTCGATGATGTTGACCGCGAGACCGCCGCGCGCGGTCTCCTTGTACTTCACCGACATGTCCGCGCCGGTCTCCTTCATGGTCTTGATGACCTTGTCGAGGGACACCTTGTGGCTGCCGTCGCCGCGCATCGCCATCTTCGCCGCTGTGACGGCCTTGACCGCCGCCATGCCGTTGCGCTCGATGCATGGGATCTGGACCAGGCCGCCGACCGGGTCGCAGGTCAGGCCCAGGTTGTGCTCCATGCCGATCTCGGCCGCGTTCTCGACCTGCTCGGGGGTGCCGCCGAGGACCTCGGCGAGCGCGCCGGCCGCCATCGAGCAGGCGGAGCCGACCTCGCCCTGGCAGCCGACCTCGGCGCCGGAGATCGAGGCGTTCTCCTTGAAGAGCATGCCGATGGCGCCCGCGGAGAGCAGGAAGCGGACCACGCCCTCCTCGTCGGCGCCGGGCACGAAGTTCATGTAGTAGTGCAGGACCGCCGGGATGATGCCGGCGGCGCCGTTCGTCGGGGCGGTGACGACGCGGCCGCCCGCGGCGTTCTCCTCGTTGACGGCCATCGCGTAGAGCGTGATCCACTCCATCGACAGGGCCAGCGGGTCGCCCTCGGAGCGCAGCTTGCGCGCGGTGTTCGCGGCGCGGCGGCGCACCTTCAGGCCGCCCGGCAGGATGCCCTCCTGGGACATGCCGCGTGCGACGCAGTCCTGCATGGCCCCCCAGATCTCCAGGAGCCCCTCGCGGATCTCGGCCTCGGTGCGCCAGGCCTTCTCGTTCTCCAGCATCAGTGCGGAGATCGACAGACCGGTCTCCTTGGCGAGGCGCAGCAGCTCGTCGCCGGTGCGGAAGGGGTACTTGAGCACGGTGTCGTCGAGCTTGATCCGGTCCTCGCCGACGGCGTCCTCGTCCACGACGAAGCCGCCGCCCACCGAGTAGTACGTCTTCTCCAGCAGCGGCGCGCCCTCGGCGTCGTACGCCCACAGGGTCATGCCGTTGGCGTGGTACGGCAGGGCCTTGCGGCGGTGCAGGATCAGGTCCTCGTCGAAGTCGAAGCCGATCTCGTGCACGCCCATCAGATTGATGCGCTTGCCCGCCTTGATCCGCTCGAATTCCTCGTCGGCGGTCTCGACGTCGACCGTGCGCGGCGAATGGCCCTCCAGGCCGAGCAGCACTGCCTTCGGGGTGCCGTGGCCGTGCCCCGTCGCGCCGAGCGAGCCGAAGAGCTCGGCGCGTATCGACGTCGTGTGGGCCATCAGGCCGTCGTTCTTGAGGCGGCCCACGAACAGGCGGGCGGCGCGCATCGGGCCGACCGTGTGGGAGCTGGAGGGGCCGATGCCGATCGAGAACAGGTCGAAGACCGAGATGGCCACGGGGAAACTCCTAAGGGGTGGGGAAGACGCCGTTGTCTGCCAGGGGTGGTGCAGATGATCAAGGCGGGGGCGACACGGTGCGGGGCACCGCACTCACTGTTCAGTGTGCGCGGTGCCCCGGTATTCAGTCTGTGTCGTACGTAACTACTTCAGACCAGGGTAAAGCGGGTGCTTGCCGGCCAGGGCCGTGACCCGGGCGGACAGGGCCTCGGCGTCGTACGACGGCTTCAGCGCCTCGGCGATGATGTCCGCGACCTCGGTGAAGTCCTCGGTCTGGAAACCGCGGGTGGCCAGGGCCGGCGTACCGATCCGCAGACCCGATGTGACCATCGGAGGCCGGGGGTCGTTCGGGATGGCGTTGCGGTTGACGGTGATGCCGAGACCGTGGAGGCGGTCCTCGGCCTGCTGGCCGTCGAGCTCGGAGTTCCGCAGGTCGACGAGGACCAGGTGGACGTCCGTGCCGCCGGTGAGGACGGACACGCCGTGCTCGGTGACGTCGGGCTGCACCAGGCGCTCGGCCAGGATGCGGGCGCCGTCCAGGGTGCGCTGCTGGCGCTCCTTGAACTCCTCGCTCGCGGCGACCTTGAAGGAGACGGCCTTCGCGGCGATGACGTGCTCCAGCGGGCCGCCCTGCTGTCCGGGGAAGACCGCCGAGTTGATCTTCTTGGCGAGGTCGGCGGTGGAGAGGATGACTCCGCCGCGCGGGCCGCCGAGGGTCTTGTGCGTGGTCGTGGTGACGACGTGCGCGTGCGGCACCGGGTTGGGGTGCAGGCCCGCGGCGACCAGACCGGCGAAGTGCGCCATGTCGACCATGAGGTACGCGCCGACCTCGTCCGCGACGCGGCGGAAGGCGGCGAAGTCGAGCTGACGCGGGTACGCGGACCAGCCGGCCACGATCAGCTTGGGCTTCGACTCCTTGGCGAGGCGCTCGACCTCGGCCATGTCGACCTCACCGGTGGCGTCGTCCACGTGGTACGCGACCACGTTGTAGAGCTTGCCGGAGAAGTTGATCTTCATGCCGTGGGTCAGGTGCCCGCCGTGCGCCAGGTTCAGACCCATGATCGTGTCGCCGGGCTTCAGCAGCGCGAACATCGCGGCGGCGTTGGCCTGGGCGCCCGAGTGGGGCTGGACGTTCGCGTGCTCGGCGCCGAAGAGGGCCTTGATGCGGTCGATGGCGATCTGCTCGACCACGTCGACGTGCTCGCAGCCGCCGTAGTAACGGCGGCCGGGGTAACCCTCGGCGTACTTGTTGGTGAGGACGGAGCCCTGGGCCTCCATGACCGCGACCGGAGCGAAGTTCTCCGAGGCGATCATTTCGAGGGTGGACTGCTGGCGGAGCAGCTCGGCGTCGACGGCGGCGGCGACGTCCGGGTCGAGCTCATGCAGGGGAGTGTTGAGAAGCGTCATCACGGTCCCGTTCGAGGTCTTAGTTGCCGGAGGAGAGGGCGTCGTACTCATCGGCGGAGAGCAGGTCGGCCGGCTCCTCCGCGACGCGCACCTTGAAGAGCCAGCCGCCCTCGAACGGGGCGGAGTTCACCAGCGACGGGTCGTCGACGACGTCCTGGTTGGACTCGACGATCTCGCCGGTCACCGGGGAGTACAGGTCGCTGACCGACTTGGTCGACTCCAGCTCGCCGCAGGTCTCGCCCGCGGTCACCGTGTCGCCGACGGAGGGGAGGTCGGCGTAGACGACGTCACCGAGCGCGTTGGCCGCGAACTCCGTGATGCCGACCGTCGCGACGCCGTCCTCGACGGTCGACAGCCACTCGTGCTCCTTGCTGTAACGCAGCTGCTGGGGGTTGCTCATGACCTGAATTCTCCTGTACGCGGGGGAGTGCTGATGAACGGGGAGGTTGTGCGGGGGGTCACTTCTGGCGCTTGTAGAACGGCAGCGCGACGACCTCGTACGGCTCATGCGTACCGCGAATGTCGACGCCCACACCGGAGGCGCCGGGCGCAGCGTGCGCGGCGTCGACGTACGCCATGGCGATCGGCTTGCCCAGCGTCGGAGACGGGGCGCCGGAGGTGACCTCGCCGACGACCTTGCCGTCGGCGACCACGGAGAAACCGGCACGCGGGACGCGGCGGCCCTCGGCGATCAGGCCGACCAGCTTGCGCGGAGGCGCGGTCTCGGCGCGCTCGGCGGCGGCCTCGAGGGCGGCGCGGCCGACGAAGTCGCCCTCCTTCTCGAACTTCACGACCCGGCCCAGACCCGCGTCGAAGGGGGTCAGCGCGGTGGTCAGCTCGTGCCCGTACAGCGGCATGCCCGCTTCGAGGCGCAGGGTGTCGCGGCAGGAGAGGCCGGCCGGTACGAGCCCGGCGTCCTTGCCCGCCTCGGTCAGCGCCTGCCACAGCTTCTCGGCGTCGGCGGGGGCGACGAAGAGCTCGAAGCCGTCCTCGCCGGTGTAGCCGGTACGGGCGATGAGCGCGGGGACACCGGCGACGGTGCCGGGCAGGCCCGCGTAGTACTTCAGCCCGTCGAGGTCGGCGTCGGTGACGGACTTCAGGATGCCTGGGGACTCGGGGCCCTGGACGGCGATCAGGGCGTACGCGTCACGGTCGTCCCGTACGACGGCGTCGAAACCGGCGGCGCGCTCGGTGATGGCGTCGAGGACGATCTGGGCGTTGCCCGCGTTGGCGACGACCATGTACTCGTTCTCGGCCAGGCGGTAGACGATCAGGTCGTCGACGATCCCGCCGTCCTCCTGGCAGATCATCGTGTAGCGGGCGCGGCCGAGGCCGACCGTGCCGATGTTGCCGACGAGGGCGTAGTCGAGGGCGTTCACGGCCTGCGGGCCGGTGACCGTGATCTCGCCCATGTGGGAGAGGTCGAAGAGGCCGGCACGGGTGCGTACGGCGTTGTGCTCGTCGCGCTCGCTGGCGTACCGGAGCGGCATGTCCCAGCCCGCGAAGTCGGTCATGGTCGCGCCCAGCGAACGATGCAGCGCGTCGAGGGCGGTGTGACGGGGGACATTGCTCATGTGTGGGGCTCCCAGGGCATGACAGGCGAGGACAATCCTCCCCATCTGTCATCGGAACCTGAGAGGTTCACCGAGAGAGTCCCGGCTTGCACCTTGGGTGGAGCCGCGACGAAGCGGCCCGCTTTTCAGATCTGCCTCGCCCGCGCGGTACGGGGCCTGAGAGATTCAAGGGAGGAACTTGCTCCTTCGGCGTCCTCGGCACACAGTGCTTCGGACTCTCCCGCGCGGATTCAAGCGGCCGGTATGCAGTTGGCGCGCACATCATTGCACGGAAATGGACTTGTGACGCATTACCTTTTCTTTACACTTCTTGGGCAAGGGTGGGGGGAAGGGTGGGGGACACCCGACAGGGGGAAGACGATGACGTTCCAGCAGCCAGGCGTGTACGCGACGACCGCGGGCACCACACACCGTGCGGTGCCCGCTCAGCAGGGCGTGGCCGTGCCCGTGCCGGTGCCCGTCAGGTCGGCCGCCCGCCGGCCGGAGCCGACCGTGCGCGATCTGCGCGAGCGCGAGGGGCGCAGCCCGCGGGCACTGGGCTTCGACGCCGGTGACACGGTGGTCGTGTCCGGCCTCCCCGGCAGCGGAAAGAGCACCCTGATCCGGCGTACGGCGAGCGCGGCGGCGCACCGCATCGACTCGCAGGACGTGCGCGAGCGCTGGGAGGCGCGGATGCCGCGCCTGCTGCCGTACGCCCTCTACCGGCCGCTGGTCCGCGCGGCGCACTACGCGGGCCTGCGGCGGGCGCTGCGCTCGGGCGACGGCGTCGTGGTGCACGACTGCGGTACGCAGGCCTGGGTGCGGCGCTGGCTGGCGCGGGACGCCCGCCGCCGCGGCGTCGCGCTGCACCTGGTGCTGCTCGACGTCACGGCCGACGTGGCGCGGGCCGGACAGCAGGAGCGGGGCCGCGGCGTCTCGGGTTACGCCTTCGCCCGGCACCGGCGGGCGGTGGGCCGGCTGGTGCGGGACGCGGAGGCCGGCCGGCTGCCGGTCGGCTGCGCGTCGGCGGTGCTGCTGGACCGGGACGCGGCGGGCGCGCTGACGATGATCGACTTCCCGGCCCCGGCGCGCACGTAGCGAGGGCCCACGGGCCTACCCCGCGCCGCTCGGCGGCACTGTCCGGCCCGTCCGGCGTTCGGGGAGCGGGGCCCGGGGCTGAGCCCCGGGGCACCCGTGCCCCGCGTTAAAGTCGTGCCGTGGACTACCCAGACTTTCCCGCACCGGCCCACCCTCACGGCGGCAACGGCTGGCCCGGCAACGAGCTCGAAGAGGTCCTCGGCGCCTCGCTCGGCAACCCCGCCGCCGGCGGCCGCATAGTCGAGGTGCTGGGCCGCAGTCAGGTGTGGGTGCCGCTGCCGAACGGCGGCGGGCCCGACTCCCCGAACCTGGACCTGCCCACCCTGCAGATCCACGGCGAGGCGTACGTCCCCGTGTACAGCTCCGAGGAGCAGCTGCGCCACTGCGCCGGGCCCCACATGTCCTTCACCGTCGCGCCCGCCCGCGAGTTCGCCCGCGGCCTGCCCCCGCAGCTCGGCATCGCGGTGAACCCGGACGGCGCGGTCGGTGTGCCGCTGCCGCCGCCCGCCGTCGCCGAGCTCTGCCGGGCCGGCCGTACGCCGCTGGACGGGCCCGCGAGCGGCGGCCGGGTGCGGCTCTTCGAGCCGGACTGGCAGGAGGAGCCGGTCGACTTCCTCGCCGCCGCCGCCGGGGAGTTCGAGGAGAGCGGTGTGGTGCTGACCGCCCGCCGGGCGCTCGCGAGCGTCGAGGGCGGGTCCCCGGTGCTCTTCGTCGGCGTGCAGCTGTCCACCTGGGAGGGCGCCGACCGCAACGCCCCGATGGACGCCCTCGGCCGGGCGCTCGGCCGGGTCCGGGTGCCCTGGGAGGTCAGCCTCGTCCTGCTGGACGTGGCGCAGGACCCGGTCGCCGGCTGGATGCTGGAGAAGGTCCGGCCTTTCTACACGCGTGCCTGACTCGTGTGCTGTGTCAGTGCTGCCGCTTAAGCTTGGTCGACAACCGACACGGTGGATCGAAGAGGGGCGGGACCCAGGGTGAGCGCGTCAGGCACTGCGGCGGCCGGGCAGGTCGAGCACATGCTGCGCCAGGTGACACCCGGGCGCTACGACGCGTACGAGGCACTCCTGCGCGCCCTCGCCGACCCGGCGGGAGGCAAGCTCTGGATGCTGCTCTGGCACGGCCAGGCCGGGTCCCCCGACGCCCAGTACGGAAACATGGACGTCGACGGCCTCGGCTACGCGCCGTGCGTCACCTCCGCCCAGGAGCTCGCCGCGAGCGGCTGGAGCCGGGCGTACGAAGTGGTGTCCGCGAACGACGTCGCGCACGCCCTGTTCCCCGACCGCTGGGGCATCTGGCTCAATCCGCACGCCCCCGGCGGCGGTGTCGGCATCCCCTGGCTCGACCTGCGGCGGATCGCGACCGGGCTCGACCGGATGCCCGCGGGGCCGCTGCGGCTGTCCGAACCGGCCATCGAGATCCCGCAGTTCTACGCTCTGCTCACGCAGAACGCCCACCGTACGCCCGCGGTCCGCGCGCTGCGCCGCGCGTGGGTGCAGCCGGCGCTCGGGGCGCCGTATCTGGCCATCGGACTCGATCTCTACGACACGAGCCAGCAGTCCGTCGACGCCGTGCGCGCGATGATGCAGCAGTCGATCGGTGTCGTCCCCGACGGGCTGCCCGTGTCCACCGTCGCGATGTCCGACGAGTACGACCCGGTGTCCATGTGGCTGCGCGCCAACGCCCGTCCGTTCTACGACCGCGAGGCGCACGCGCCCGCCGCTCCCTCCTCCGCCGACCAGGGCGGCTACGGCTACCCGGCCCCGCGCGCCTACTGAGGACGACCCCGGCCCACCGGATGCCCGAAGCCCAATTCGGCGGTTCATAACGGCCGTTGGGCGGCATGTCCGGTCTGGTGCAATAGGCCGCTTCTGATCCGCTCAGCCGATCACGGCGTCCGGATAACGGAAGGCCACAGGCCACATCACGGTTACGCATCCATTGCCCGCCAGGTCTGGCGGGTGATCGCGCGCTCATTGAAGACTCCCGCAACAAGGAACGTCGGTCCTGTGTACGACCCGCTTTCCCCGTATCAACTGCGTTTGTCCGAGCACCTTCTGCAGCTTTTGCAGCTATCTGCACCACTTGCACCTGCGATGCGAACAAGCCGCTACAGCGGCAGGCGCGGGCCGACCACCCGTCGGCCGAGCCGAGAGGGGTCCCCACCACGATGACGGCACCACTGCACGACACGAGCGCGGCAGAGACCGCCGCCGTTGACGTCGCGGCCGATGTTCCGGCGAAAGCCATCGAAGGCCGCTCGCCCTGGAAGATCGCGTGGGTGCGTCTGAAGCGCGACAAGGTGGCGCTGGCCGGCGGCGTGGTCGTGTTGCTCCTGATCCTGGTCGCGGTGTTCGCGCCCTTGATCGTGAGCGCGCTCGGTCACCCGCCGAACGACTTCCACGAGGACAAGATCGACCCGCTGTTCGGCACGCCGATCGGCAGCTGGGGCGGCATGAGTTCCGACTTCCTGCTGGGAGTCGAACCGGTCAACGGCCGCGACGTGTTCAGCCGCCTCGTCTACGGCGCCCGGATCTCGCTGCTGGTCGCCTTCCTCGCGGCCGTCTTCGCCGTCGTGCTCGGCACGGTCTTCGGGATCATCGCCGGTTACTTCGGCGGCTGGGTCGACGCGGCGATCAGCCGGGTGATGGACGTACTGCTGGCCTTCCCGCAGCTGCTCTTCATCATCGCGCTGGTCTCTGTACTGCCCAACTCCCTGTGGGGATTCAGCGGTTCCGGGGTGCGCATCGGCGCGCTGATCGTCGTCATCGGCTTCTTCGGATGGCCGTACGTGGGCCGGATCGTCCGCGGCCAGACGCTCTCCCTCAGGGAGCGCGAGTACGTCGAGGCGGCACGCAGCCTCGGCGCGGGCCGCGCGTACATCCTCTTCAAGGAGCTGCTGCCCAACCTGGTGGCCCCGATCACCGTCTACACGACGCTGATGATTCCGACCAACGTCCTCAGCGAGGCCGCTCTCAGCTTCCTGGGCGCCGGAGTCAAGCCGCCGACCGCCTCCTGGGGGCAGATGCTCTCGAAGGCGAAGGAGTACTACGAGGCGGACCCGATGTTCATGATCGCGCCCGGCGTGGCCATCTTCGTCACCGTGCTGGCCTTCAACCTCTTCGGCGACGGCGTGCGTGACGCGCTGGACCCGAAGGGGTCCCGCTGACCGGCCGCCCCGTACCACCCACAAGTTCCCACGCGCCGCCCCTGCCGATGTGTCAGGAGGCCACCCCAAACGTCGGTCCTGCCAAGGACCGCCACTCTCACGGAGGTTGCGAGATCGTGACAACCAACAGTTCTTCCAGGCGACGGCTCGCCGCCGGCTCGGCGCTCGTAGTCGCCGCGCTCGTCGGAACCGCGGCCTGCGGTGGCGGCGGCAAGGACGAGTCCGACGGCAAGGGCAAGGCCCCGGGCTTCAACGCCGCCGTCGGCAAGATCGCGAACCCTTCCGACAAGAAGGGCGGAACGATCAAGTTCATCGGTACGCAGGACTCCGACTCGTGGGACCCGCAGCGTGGTTACTACGGCTTCATGTGGGACTTCGCCCGCTACTACACGCGCCAGCTGATCACGTTCAAGCCGGTCGCGGGCACCGAGTCCACCGAGCTCGTCGCCGACATGGCGACCGACACCGGCCAGGTCTCGGCGGACAAGAAGACGTACACCTTCAAGCTGAAGGACGGCCTGGCCTGGGAGGACGGCAAGCCCGTCACCTCCAAGGACATCAAGTACGGCATCGAGCGCATCTGGGCCCAGGACAAGATCTCCGGCGGCCCGATCTACCTTCAGCAGGTCCTGGACCCGAAGAAGGAGTACAAGGGCCCGTACAAGGACAAGTCGGCCGACAAGCTGGGCCTGAAGGCCATCGAGACGCCGGACGACAAGACCATCGTCTTCAAGCTGCCGAAGCCCAACGGTGACTTCCTCCAGATGCTGGCCATGCCGGCCGCCACGCCGGTCCGCCAGGACAAGGACACGGTCGAGAAGTACGGCCTGAAGCCCTTCTCCAACGGCCCGTACAAGATCGACTCCTACACGCCCAACAAGGGCATGGAGCTGAGCCGCAACCCCAACTGGAAGAAGGACACCGACACCGTCCGCAAGGCGCTGCCGGACAAGGTCTCGCTCAAGCTCATCACCAACGCCGACGACATGGACAACCGCCTGATCGAGGGCGACTACGACATCGACGTCAACGCCACCGGCATCAGCCCGGCCGGCCGCACCAAGGCGCTGCGCGACCACAAGGCGAACGTCGACAACCCGCAGACCGGCTTCATCCGGTACGCGGTGTTCCCGCAGACGGTCAAGCCGATGGACAACGTCCACTGCCGCAAGGCGGTCATCTACGGCGCCGACCACAAGTCGCTGCAGACCGCGCGCGGCGGCCCGATGGCGGGTGGCGACATCGCCACCAATATGCTGCCGCCGAGCATCAAGGGCTCGGACGCGAAGTACGACCCGTACAGCGTCCTGAAGGACACCACGGGCAACATCGCCAAGGCCAAGGAAGAGCTCAAGGCCTGCGGCAAGCCGAACGGCTTCGAGACCACCATCGCGGTCCGCAACAACAAGCCGCAGGAGATCGCCACCGCCGAGTCGATGCAGGCGTCGCTGCAGAAGATCGGCATCAAGGTGCAGATCGACCAGTACGACGGTGCGCAGACCTCGGGCATCATCGGCGCCCCCAAGAACGTCGACAAGAAGAAGTACGGCATCATCATCATGGGCTGGGGTGCCGACTTCCCCACCGGTCAGGGCTTCTCGCAGCCGCTGGTCGACAGCCGCTTCATCCTCGACAGCGGCAACAACAACTTCTCGATGCTGAAGGACAAGTCGATCGACGGCCTGTTCGACAAGGCGATGCTTGAGACGGACCCCGACAAGGCGGCCGAGTACTACAAGCAGATCAACGAGAAGGTCTCCGAGCACGCGGTCTACCTGCCCTTCACCTTCGAGAAGAACGTGATCTGGCGCAGCTCGCGGCTGACCAACGTCTACACGGCCGACTCCTACAACGGCCGCTACGACTACGCCTCCCTCGGCGTCAAGTGACCGTCCGTTCGCTCCGCCGGCACACCCGCCGCTAAGCCCGAAGGGCAGGTGATGGCCGCGTGCGGCGGCCCGGGGATCCCTCACCGGATTCCCGGGCCGCCGCCGGGCCGACCGTAGTGCTCGCATACCTCATCAGGCGGCTGACCGCCGTCGTCGTGATGCTGCTCGTGGTCACTCTCGTGACCTTCGGCATCTTCTACGTCATCCCGAAACTGACCGGCAGCGACCCCGCCGCGATGTTCATCGGCAAGCAGGCGGACCCAGGCGCGATCGAAGGTGTCCGGGAGAAGCTCGGCCTCGGCGATCCCATCCTGGTGCAGTTCTGGAACTTCGTCAGTGGGCTGTTCGTCGGCCGCGACTACACAGGCGGCGGCTCGTCGTTCCACTGTGACGCGCCGTGCTTCGGCTACTCGTTCCGTACGGAGCAGGAGATCTGGCCCGTACTCACCGAGCGGCTGCCCGTGACGCTGTCCCTGGCGGGCGGCGCGTGCGTGCTGTGGGTCATCGTCGGTGTCACCACCGGCATCATCTCCGCCCTCAAGCGGGGTACGGCGATCGACCGTACGGCCATGACCATCGCGCTCGCCGGCGTGTCCCTCCCGATCTACTTCACCGCGCTGCTCTCCCTGGCGATCTTCCGGACCCAACTGGGCTGGTTCGACGCCGAGTACGTGGACATCGCACAGGACCCGCTCGCCTGGTTCAGCGGCCTGGTGCTGCCCTGGGTGACCCTCGCCTTCCTGTACGCGGCGATGTACGCCCGGCTCACCCGCGCCACCATGCTGGAGGTCCTGGGCGAGGACTACATCCGTACCGCCCGGGCCAAGGGCCTGAGCGAACCGGTCGTCGTCGGCAAGCACGCCCTGCGCTCGACGATGACGCCGATCCTCACCATCCTCGGCATGGACCTCGGAGCCCTGGTCGGCGGCGCGATCCTCACCGAGACCGCCTTCAGCCTCCCGGGCCTCGGCCAGGCGGCGGTCAAGGCGATCGGTGACTTCGACCTTCCGCTCATCCTGGGTGTCACGCTCATCGCCGCCGCTGCCGTCGTGCTCGCGAACCTCGTCGTGGACATCCTGTACTCCGTGATCGACCCCCGAGTGAGGCTCTCGTGACCACTGTGCCTGTCCCGGGGGAGGCCCCCGGAGCCCCCTTGACGAAGACCGGTGCGGTCGGCGAGCCCGTACGCTCCGGTTCCCCGCAGACGGATGCCTTCCTCGACGTACGCGACCTCAAGGTGCACTTCCCCACCGACGACGGCCTCGTCAAGTCGGTGGACGGCCTCTCCTTCCAGCTGGAGAAGGGCAAGACCCTCGGCATCGTGGGCGAGTCCGGCTCCGGCAAGTCGGTGACCTCGCTCGGCATCATGGGCCTGCACACGGTCGGCCAGTACGGCCGGCGCAAGGCCCAGATCTCGGGCGAGATCTGGCTGGACGGCAAGGAGCTGCTCTCCGCCGCCCCCGACGACGTACGCAAGCTGCGCGGCCGCGAGATCTCGATGATCTTCCAGGACCCGCTGTCCGCGCTGCACCCGTACTACACGATCGGCCACCAGATCGTGGAGGCCTACCGCATCCACAACAAGGTCGACAAGAAGACCGCCAAGCGGCGCGCGATCGAACTGCTCGACCGGGTCGGCATCCCGCAGCCCGACAAGCGGTTCGACGGCTACCCGCACGAGTTCTCCGGCGGCATGCGCCAGCGCGCGATGATCGCGATGGCGCTGGTGAACAACCCCGAGCTGCTCATCGCGGACGAGCCGACCACCGCGCTGGACGTCACCGTCCAGGCGCAGATCCTCGACCTGATCCGGGATCTGCAGAAGGAGTTCGGCTCGGCGGTCATCATCATCACGCACGACCTGGGCGTCGTCGCCGAGCTGGCCGACGACATCCTGGTGATGTACGGCGGCCGGTGCATCGAGCGCGGGCCCGCCGAGAAGGTCTTCTACGAGCCCCAGCACCCGTACACCTGGGGCCTGCTGGGCTCAATGCCGCGCATCGACCGGGACCAGACCGAGCGGCTCATCCCCGTCAAGGGCTCGCCGCCCAGCCTGATCAACATCCCGAGCGGCTGCGCGTTCCACCCGCGCTGCCCGTACGCGGACGTGCCCAAGGGCGGGATCACCCGCACCGAGCGGCCGGAACTCAAGGTGCTGCCCGGGCAGGAAGCCGAACGGCATTACTCCGCCTGCCACATGGCGGCCGAGGACCGGACGCGGATCTGGACCGAAGAGATTGCGCCGAAGCTGTGAGCGAGACGAAGGATCCTGAAGTGACGATCCCGGAGCAGGCATCCTCTTCGCCGTCGCCCTCGCCCGAGCCCCTGCTCAAGGTCAGCGGCCTGGTGAAGCACTTCCCCATCAAGAAGGGCGTTCTCCAGCGCCAGGTCGGCGCGGTCCAGGCCGTCGACGGTCTCGACTTCGACGTACGCCCCGGGGAGACCCTCGGCGTGGTGGGCGAGTCGGGCTGCGGCAAGTCGACGATGGGCCGGCTGATCACGCGGCTGCTGGAGCCGACCAGCGGGAAGATCGAGTTCGAGGGCCGGGACATCACCCACCTCGGCACCGCGCAGATGCGCCCGCTGCGCCGCGACGTGCAGATGATCTTCCAGGACCCGTACTCCTCGCTGAACCCGCGCCACACGGTCGGCACGATCGTCAGCGCGCCCTTCAAGCTGCAGAACATCACGCCCGAGGGCGGCGTGAAGCGGGAGGTCCAAAGGCTGCTCGAACTGGTGGGGCTCAACCCGGAGCATTACAACCGTTATCCGCACGAGTTCTCCGGCGGGCAGCGCCAGCGCATCGGCATCGCGCGGGCGCTCGCGCTCAAGCCCAAACTGGTCGTCGCGGACGAGCCGGTGTCGGCGCTGGACGTGTCGATCCAGGCGCAGGTGGTGAACCTGCTGGACGACCTCCAGGACGAGCTCGGGCTGACGTACGTGATCATCGCGCACGACCTGTCGGTCATCCGCCACGTCTCGGACCGCATCGCAGTGATGTACCTCGGCAAGATCGTCGAGCTGGCGGACCGCAAGGCGCTGTACGAGTCGCCCATGCACCCGTACTCCAAGGCGCTCCTGTCGGCCGTGCCGGTGCCCGATCCGCGCAGCAAGCACAAGCGCGAGCGCATCCTGCTCAAGGGCGACGTGCCCTCGCCGATCTCCCCGCCCCCGGGATGCCGCTTCCACACGCGGTGCTGGAAGGCGACGGACATCTGCAAGACGCGCGAGCCGGTGCTGACCGCCCTGAAGACGGGCCACCAGGTGGCCTGCCACCACCCGGAGAACGCGCCGGACCAGGCGCCGGGGGCCGCGTCCGCGAACACGGGGGACATAGGCAAGGATTAGAACCGGCACAATTGCCCGGTGTTCCAGGAACTCTTCACGCCCTCCGTCCAGCATGCCCTCGACCTCGTCGGGATCTTCGTCTTCGCGATCTCCGGCGCGCTGCTCGCCGTACGCAAGAACTTCGACGTCTTCGGCATGGCGGTGCTCGCAGAGGTCACCGCGCTGGGCGGAGGGCTGTTCCGCGACCTCATCATCGGCGCGGTGCCGCCGGCCGCCTTCACCGATCTCGGGTACTTCACCATGCCGCTGGTCGCGGCCGCTCTGGTCTTCTTCCTGCACCCCGAGGTCGAGCGCATCCAGGGCGCGGTCAACGCCTTCGACGCGGCCGGGCTCGGGCTCTTCTGCGTCACCGGCACCACCAAGGCGTACGACTACGGGCTCGGACTGACCGCTTCGGCGGCGCTCGGCCTGGCGACCGCCGTCGGCGGCGGCGTACTGCGTGACGTGCTCGCCAACGAGGTGCCCTCACTGCTGCGCTGGGACCGCGATCTGTACGCCGTCCCCGCGATCGTCGGCGCCGCGATGGTCGCCCTGTGCATCCGCTTCGACGCACTGAACGCCGTGACCAGCGGGGTCGCCGTCCTCACGGCCTTCCTGCTGCGGCTGCTCGCGATGCACTTCCACTGGCGGGCGCCGCGCGCCTGGCACCGGAGCTCGGCGAAGTCCGAGGAGAAGTCCGAGGCCACGACCTGATCCGGACCGTTCGTTCCGGACCGTTGGATCGGGCCGTTTGATCCGGAGTGGTTGAGCGGGGCCGATACCCAAACCGAGACCGCGCTTAGCTACCGCTTAGTAATGTGTCGGTGTACCGTGCATGCCATGGCACAGGCATCCATCGGGGACAGTGAGTTCGACCGCGACACCGCCCTCACGGCGCGGGCACCGGGCGTCTACGACGCGGAGCTCTCCGCGGGCTGGACGATCATCCACGCCGTCAACGGCGGCTACCTCCTCGCGCTGCTCGGCCGGGCGCTCGGTGACGCCCTGCCGCACCCCGACCCGTTCACGGTCTCGGCGCACTACCTGACGCCTTCCGCGCCCGGCAAGGCGGTCGTCCGGACGCAGACCGTCCGCAGCGGGCGGACCCTCTCCACCGGCCAGGCCTCCCTCTTCCAGTACGCCGACGACGGCACCGAGGTCGAACGGATCCGCGTCATCGCCTCCTACGGCGACCTCGACGCCCTCCCCGACGACGTCCGCACGACCGCCCGGCCGCCGGTCATGCCGGCGTACGAGAACTGCCTCGGCGCCGAAGCCGGGCCCGCCGTCATCCCCGGCAGCTCGGCGATCACCGAACGGCTCAACATCAGGCTCGATCCCGCCACCGTCGGCTGGGCCGTCGGCGCGCCCTCCGGCAAGGGCGAGATGCGCGGCTGGTTCGGCCTCGCCGACGGTCGTGACGCGGACCCGCTCTCGCTGCTGCTCACGGTCGACGCGCTGCCGCCGACCTCGTTCGAACTGGGCCTCAAGGGCTGGACGCCGACCGTCGAACTCACCACCCACATTCGCTGCCGGCCCGCCCCGGGGCCGCTGCGCGTCTCCATCACCACCCGCAACCTCGCGGGCGGGTTCCTGGAGGAGGACGCGGAGGTCTGGGACAGCGCGGACCGGCTCGTCGCCCAGTCCCGCCAGCTGGCACGAGCGCCGCGCGACTGAGCTTCAGGCGCGAGTGCGCTTCGCGCTCGGCCGAGACTCGCGCTCGGCCGAGACTCGCGCTCGGCCGAGCTCGCCGCAGGGCCCGGACGGGCCCTGCGTTCAGTCCAGCCAGTGACGGCGTCCGAGGCCGACCAGGCGAAGCTGCCGGCGGGCGAGGGAGGCGGCGGCCGCGACGCGCTCCTCGCCGTACTGCTCGGCCTCCAGGAAGGCCGACGCGGTCATCACCATGTGATCGACGTAGACGTGCGCGAGCATCCGCCGGTCGTCCTCGCTCCAAGCCGCGCAGTCCGGCTGGGTGGCGAGCCAGGCCGCCACCTCGTCGGCGAACAGGCGCAGTTGCTCGCCTATCGCCGCGCGCACCCGCTCCACACCCCCGTGGCGTTCGCGGGTGACGAAGCGGACGTGTGCGGGGTACGCGTGGACGTGGCGGGCGATGAGGCCGACCGTGCTGTCGATGCGCGCAGCGCTGTCGCCGGTCGCGGCGAGGGTCCCGCGGATCACGGAATGCAGGCTGCCGAGCGCCTCCTCGACGAGTGCGACGCCCAGATCGGCCGTGTCCCGGAAGTGCCGGTAGAAGGCGGTGGGGGCGACGCCGACGGCGCGCGTGACCTCGCGCAGGCCGAGACTGCTGAGGCTCTGGTCCTCCAGCAGGATGAGCGCCGCGTCCATCAGGGCCTTGCGGGTCTTCTGCTTCTGGGCCTGGCGGACGCCGACGGTGTGACTCATAACATCCAGTAAACAACTGTTCTCCGATTGCGGGGAACCCTGGGGGGAACACTAGACTCGTAAGTCAGTGAACAGTCGTACTCCCAGGAGGGGTTCACGTGTTCTTCCTCGTAGCGGCTCTGCTGTTGCTCGGGGTGCTGATGGGCTCGGTGGCGCACGTACCGGCCCCGGTGTCCCTCGTCGCCGCCGCGCTCATCGGCGTCTGGCTGCTCGTCTTCGCCGCCCGTGAGCGGCACTCGCGACGTTCCACCCGAAGGAGCTGAACACGCCATGGAGTTCACCGCATCCGCACACGCCCGGACCGGCACGCGGGACGCCGACGGCATGGCTGTCGCCTCGTTCGTGCTCGGCCTCGTCGGGCTGCTGGTGTTCAACATCTTCCTCGGCCCCACCGCCGTCGTCCTGGCGTCCCTGGCCCTGTGGCGCGGCTCCGAACGCAGGGGCAGGGCACTGCTGGGCCTCGGCCTCGGGGTGGCCGACCTGGTGGTCCTCGCCGTCCTCTCCTCCGCCGACAACACCGTGTCCTGGACCTTCGGCGGCTGACCGGACGCGGCGTGGTCAAGGGCGGGACCGGGGAGCGGCCGGCGGGCTCGTAGAATCGAGCGCACCATGGCTTACCTCGACCACGCCGCGACCACCCCGATGCTTCCGGAGGCGGTCGGGGCAATGACCGCCCAGCTCGCCGTCACCGGCAACGCGTCGTCCCTGCACGCCGCCGGCCGAAGAGCGCGGCGTACCGTCGAGGAGGCCCGCGAGACACTCGCCGAGTCCCTCGGCGCCAGGCCGAGCGAGGTGGTCTTCACCGCCGGTGGCACGGAGGCCGACAACCTCGCCGTGAAGGGCCTGTACTGGGCGCGCCGCGACGCCGATCTGCGCAGAACCCGGGTGCTGGCCAGCCCCGTCGAGCACCACGCGGTCCTGGACGCCGTCCACTGGCTGGGCGAACACGAGGGCGCGACCGTCGAGTACCTGCCGGTCGACTCGTACGGCCGGGTCCATCCGCACGCGCTCCGCGAGGCCATCGAACGCGACCCTTCCGATGTCGCCATGGCCACCGTGATGTGGGCCAACAACGAGATCGGCACCGTCATGCCGGTCCGCGAACTGGCCGATGTCGCGGTCGAGTTCGGCGTACCGCTGCATGCCGACGCGGTACAGGCGTACGGCCAGCTCGACGTCGACTTCGCGGCATCCGGACTTGCCGCGATGACCGTCTCCGGGCACAAGATCGGCGGACCGTACGGCACGGGCGCGTTGCTGCTCGGCCGGGAGTACACCCCCGTGCCCGTGCTGCACGGCGGCGGTCAGGAACGGCACGTGCGCTCCGGCACGCTCGACGCCCCGGCCATCGCGGCGTTCGCGGTGGCGGGCCGGATCGCGGCCGAGCAGCGCGAGTGGTTCGCGCGCGAGATCGGCGGGCTGCGCGACGAGCTGGTCGCGGCGGTACGCGCGGCCGTCCCCACGGCGATCCTCGGCGGCGACCCGGCCCCGGGCGGCCGGCTGCCGGCCAACGCCCACTTCACCTTCCCGGGCTGCGAGGGCGACTCCCTGCTTCTCCTCCTCGACGCGCAGGGCATCGAATGCTCCACCGGATCCGCCTGTACGGCCGGAGTCGCCCAGCCGAGCCATGTTCTGCTGGCCACCGGGACCGACCCGGACCTCGCGCGCGGCACGCTTCGCTTCTCGCTCGGCCACACCTCGACCGCCGAGGATGTGGCGGCGGTGGCGCAGGCGATCGGTCCGGCGGTGGAGCGGGCGCGTACGGCCGGGCTCGTCTGACCGCGCCGGCCTAGGTCCTGACCGCGGGACCGTCCGCCAGCTCTTCCCGTACGAGCCGGAGGTAGCGGCTCCAGTTCCAGTGCGGGCCCGGGTCGGTGTGGTCGGTGCCCGGGACCTCGACGTGGCCGATGATGTGCTCCCGGTCGGCGGGGATCTCGTACCGTCGGCAGATCCCGGCGGCGAGGCGGGCCGACGAGCGGTACATGACGTCCGTGAAGTTCTCCGGCCGGTCGACGAAACCCTCGTGCTCGATGCCGACGCTGCGTTCGTTGTACGCGCGGTTCCCGGCGTGGTACGCCACGTCCAGCTCCCGCGCCATCTGCGCGATGTGGCCGTCCTTCGCGCGCACTATGTAATGCGCCGCCGCCGCGTGCAGCGGGTCCCTGAAGACGCGCACGGCCGAGGCGAAGCTGCCCTGCGTCACATGGATCACGATCCGGTCGATGGTGTAGTCGGCGGGACGGTCGGCGGTCCGCAGATTTCCGGCCGATGCCGCCACCCACTGGGCACCCTTGTGATCCACCTCTCCCTCCGTACGCTGCTTGTCGATGCCCGGAACCAGCCACCAGAGCCGGGACAGCTCCTCCCCGAACAGGGCGGCCGTACCGCCCACGACGGCTGCGCCGCCCCCGATGAACAGAGCGCGTCTGCTCACCCCTGCCGTCTTCTTCTGCTTCATGAGCCCTTTAACGCTTTCGGCCCTGTCGGTGGTTCCGTCTACCCTGGTGGAGCTATGACTGAGACCCAGCGCCGCCTCCGTGTCCTCGCCGCCATGTCCGGCGGGGTCGACTCCGCCGTTGCCGCCGCCCGAGCCGCCGAGGCCGGGCACGATGTGACCGGCGTACACCTTGCCCTGTCCGCCAACCCGCAGTCGTTCCGTACGGGCGCGCGGGGCTGTTGCACGATCGAGGACTCGCGGGACGCGCGCCGGGCCGCCGACGTCATCGGCATCCCCTTCTACGTCTGGGATCTCGCCGAGCGCTTCCGCGAGGACGTGGTCGAGGACTTCATCGCGGAGTACGAGGCCGGGCGCACCCCGAACCCCTGCCTGCGGTGCAACGAGAAGATCAAGTTCGCGGCTCTGCTCGACAAGGCGCTGGCCCTGGGCTTCGACGCGGTGGCCACCGGGCACTACGCGACGGTCGTGCTCCGGGAGGACGGCTCGCGGGAGCTGCACCGCGCGTCCGACATGGCCAAGGACCAGTCGTACGTCCTCGGCGTCCTCGACGAGCGCCAGCTCGCGCACGCGATGTTCCCGCTCGGCGACACGCTCACCACGAAGGAAGAGATCCGCGCGGAGGCGGAGCGCCGGGGCCTCGCCGTCGCGAAGAAGCCGGACAGCCACGACATCTGCTTCATCGCGGACGGCGACACCCAGGGCTTCCTGGCCGGCCGTCTCGGCACGGCCGAGGGTGACATCGTCGACGAGTCGGGTACGAAGCTCGGCAGCCACGAGGGCGCCTTCGGATTCACCATCGGCCAGCGCAAGGGCCTGCGCATCGGCCACCCTGCGCCCGACGGCAAGCCGCGCTACGTCCTGGACATCTCGCCGGTCGACAACACGGTCACGGTGGGGCCGGTCGAGGCCCTGGACGTCACCGCCCTGACGGCGATCAAGCCCCGCTGGTGCGGCACGGCCCCGGCGGGGAGCGGCACGTACACGGCGCAGCTGCGCGCGCACGGCGGCGAGACGCCGGTGACGGCGGAGCTGGTCGACGGCGAGCTGCGCGTCACGTTCGAGGAGCCGGTGCGCGGAGTCGCCCCCGGCCAGGCGATCGTGCTGTACGACGGCACGCGCGTGGTCGGCTCGGCCACGATCGCGACGACGTCCCGGGCGGCCGCGGCAGCTCTCTGAACCCCCGGGGGCTTCGCGCCCTCGGGTGACCCCGATCGGCCGCAACCAGGTCCAGCACCTCCGGCGTTCGAGGTGGGGGCCGGGCGGCGCCCGGGTTCACGATGTGACGAACTCCCGCAGCACCGGGGCCAGTACCCGCGGTGCCACGTCGTGCACCTGCCCCGTCAGCGTCCGGTGGCGGCCGCGCCGCACCGTCCCCGCGACCCGGCGCGCGGCGTCCCGCATCGCCGGCGGGCTCGCCCCGCCGTCCACCACGAGCACCGGTGGCCCGACCGACGCCGGCCGCTCCACCGGCACCGTGCCGTCGCCCATCACCACGTCGTCGTACGCCGGCGTCGGGGCCACCGCCTCCCGGTGCTGACTCGGCGGCGCCCGGGAACTCATCGCTCCCCGCCAAAGAATTCAGCCCATGGGGACAACCTCCGTCTCGTAGAAGCAGAAGTGGCCCTTCACGGCTGCCACTTCGGGCTTCGGGTCGAGGTAGGCCCACACCAGATCCGCCGCGCCCGGGAGCGACCAGTACGACGCGTATCCCTTGAAGGGGCAGTGGGTGCGCTTGTCCGACGGCGTCAGCAGATCGGTCCTGACGTCGTCGGGCGGGAGGTAGTACCGCACCGGCAGACCCGTCTCGCGCAGCAGCAGCGGACGGCGGCTCTCCGCCACCACCCGCCCGTTGTGCGTGACGCGAACGTGCTCCGTGCCCTGCTCGATGGTGATGCGGTGTCCTGCGGTCACGGGTGAGCCTCTCGTTGGTCTCCGGGGGCGCTGAGGTGCGACAGCCGTCTCACACCTCAGCACGTGGGCGGCGTAGGTTCTTCCTCATGGCAATGAACATCTGCGTCTTCCTCTCCGCCGCCGACCTGGACGAGCGCTACACCGGCCCCGCCCGTGAATTCGGCGAACTCATCGGCAAGGGCGGCCACACCCTGGTGTGGGGCGGCTCGGAGTCCGGCCTGATGAAGGTCGTCGCGGACGGCGCGCAGGAGGCAGGCGGGCGGCTCCTCGGCGTATCGGTGGAATTCCTGCACACCGTGGCGCGGAAGAACGCCGACGAGATGGTCATCGCCAAGGACCTCGCCGAACGCAAGGCCCTGCTGCTCGCCCGGTCCGACGCGATCGTCGTCATGGTCGGCGGCACCGGGACGCTGGACGAGGCCACCGAGATACTGGAGCTCAAGAAGCACGGCCTGCACACCAAGCCCGTGGTGCTGCTCAACACCGAGGGCTTTTACGACGGCCTCAAGCTGCAGTTCCAGCGGATGGAGGCGGAGGGCTTCCTGCCCATCCCCCTCGCCGACCTGGTGTTCTTCGCCGAGGACGGCGTGGCGGCGCTCGCCCACCTTGAGGAGTCCGTCGGGGTGCAGTGATGCGAGCATGGGCCCCATGGCTACACATGTGATCACCGGAGCGGGATCGGGCATCGGCGCCGCAGTCGCCCGCCGCCTGCACGAGCGCGGCGACGACGTCGTCCTGATGGCCCGCGACGCGGGCCGCGCCAAGCAGCTCGCCGAGGGCTTCCCCGGCGCCCGTACGCTCGTCGGGGACCTCGCGAACCCGGACCGGCTCTCCTGGGCGTTCTCGCACCAGCCGATGCCGGAGCGGGTGGACTCGCTGCTGCACATCGCGGGCGTCGTCGACCTCGGCCGCATCGGCGACCTCGGCACCAAGACCTGGCACAACCAACTCAACGTGAACCTGGTCTCGCCGGCCGAGCTGACCCGGCTCTTCCTGCCCCAACTCCGCCAGGACAACGGGCACGTGGTCTTCGTCAACTCCGGCGCCGGCCTTGCCGCGCACGCCGAATGGGGCCCGTACGCCGCGAGCAAGCACGGCCTGAAGGCCCTCGCCGACTCCCTGCGGCAGGAGGAGCACGCCAACGGCGTGCGCGTCACCTCCGTCTACCCGGGGCGTACCGCCAGCGCCATGCAGGAGAAGGTCCACCAGCAGGAAGGCAAGGAGTACGACCCGTCGCGCTGGATCGACCCCGAATCGGTCGCGACGACGATCCTCATGACGCTCGACCTCCCGCGCGACGCCGAGGTCAACGACATCACCGTGCGGCCGGGACGGTGAGCGCCGTGGGTGAGTACGTGTGGGGCCCGGCGACCGGCGTCGGGTCCATGCCGGGCGGGGACGCCCGCGAGACGGCGAAGACCGTCATCGGCAGCTTCGAGGACTTCCCGTACTTGGCGGAGCTGCCCGCGCGCGGCCCCGGAGCCGACATGATCGGGCGGACCGCCGGAATGCTCGTCGAGATGTACGTCCATCTCGAACCCAGCGGCTGGCGCTTCAGCGACCGGCCGGGGCGCGACACCCGGCGGGCCCGGTCCTGGCTGGGGGAGGACCTCGACGCCCTGGAGGAGTTCACCCAGGGGTACACCGGGCCGCTGAAGGTGCAGGCCGTCGGGCCGTGGACGCTGGCGGCGTCGCTGGAGCTGCGCGGCGGCGAGTCGGCGATCGGCGACCCGGGCGCGGCCAGGGACCTCGCGGGATCGCTGGCGGAGGGGCTGCGCGCGCACCTCGCGGAGGTCCGGCGGCGCGTGCCGGGCGCGCAGGTGGTGCTCCAGCTCGACGAGCCGTCGCTGACGGCGGTTCTGCGCGGACACGTCAGGACCGCGAGCGGGTACCGGACGTACCGGGCGGTGGACCGTCAGGTTGTCGAGGGGACGCTGCGGGACGTCATGGGGGTCAGTGACGGCCCGGTGGTGGTCCACTCGTGCGCGCCGGACGTGCCCTTCGCACTGCTGCGCCGGGCCGGCGCGGCGGGGGTGTCGTTCGACTTCTCGCTGCTCACGGAGCGTGACGACGACGCGATCGGTGAGGCGGTGGAGGGGGGTACGCAACTGTTCGCCGGAATCGTGCCGGGCACCGACACGGCATTGTCGGACCCGGCCGGTAGCGTCATGGGTGTCAGGACGCTGTGGCGCAGGCTGGGGCTGAATCCGGGGACTCTGGCCGAGTCCCTGGTGATCACCCCGTCGTGCGGGCTCGCGGGGGCTTCTCCCGCGTATGCGCGCGCCGCGCTCGCGCACTGCGCCAGGGCGGCGAGATCGCTCGCGGACAACCCTGAGTAACGGGATCGGAAACGGGAGGACAAGACGGTGGCTGGCGAACAGCAGGCGGCGGTACCCGCGGAGGCACGGGAGCGGCACGCACAGCTCGCTGAGCAGATCGAGGAGCACCGCTTCCGGTACTACGTGAAGGACCAGCCGGTCATCAGCGACGCGGAGTTCGACAAGCTGCTGCGGACGCTGGAGGCGCTGGAGGACGAGTATCCCGAGCTTCGTACGCCCGACTCGCCGACCCAGAAGGTCGCGGGGGCGTACGAGACGGAATTCACGGCGGTCCAGCACCGCGAGCGCATGCTCTCGCTCGACAACGCCTTCGACGACGAGGAGCTCGCGGCCTGGGGCGAGCGGGTCGCGGGCGAGCTGGGAGCCGTGCCGTACCACCTGCTGTGCGAGCTGAAGGTGGACGGCCTCGCGGTCAACCTGACGTACGAGAAGGGGCGGCTGACCCGGGCCGCGACCCGGGGCGACGGGCGCACGGGCGAGGACATCACGCCCAACGTCCGTACGATCGCGGGCATCCCGGACCGGCTGAAGGGCGACCGGATCCCGGAACTGGTCGAGATCCGCGGCGAGGTCTACTTCCCGATGGAGAAGTTCCTCGAGCTGAACGCCCGTCTGGTGGCGGCGGAGGAGAAGCCGTTCGCCAACCCGCGCAACGCGGCGGCCGGTTCGCTGCGGCAGAAGGACCCCAAGGTCACCGCGAGCCGCCCGCTGCACATGGTGGTGCATGGCATCGGCGCCCGTGAGGGCTTGGACATCGACCGCCTGTCGCAGGCGTACGAGCTGCTGCGCGCATGGGGCCTGCCGGTCGCGCGGCACAACAAGGTAGTGAACGACCTCATCGGCGTACGAGAGTTCATCGCGTACTTCGGCGAGAACCGGCACTCCGTGGAGCACGAGATCGACGGCGTCGTCGTCAAGCTCGACGAGATCCGGCTCCAGGGCCGGCTCGGCTCGACCTCGCGGGCCCCGCGCTGGGCCATCGCCTGGAAGTACGCGCCGGAGGAGGTCAACACCAAACTGGTCAATATCCGGGTCGGTGTGGGACGCACGGGCCGCGTCACGCCGTACGCCCAGGTCGAGCCGGTGACGGTCGCCGGTTCCGAGGTCGAGTTCGCCACCCTGCACAACCAGGAAGTGGTGAAATCCAAGGGCGTACGCATCGGGGACACGGTGGTGCTGCGCAAGGCGGGCGATGTCATCCCCGAGATCCTGGGCCCGGTGGCGGACCTGCGGGACGGCAGCGAGCGGGAGTTCGTGATGCCGTCCGAGTGCCCCGAGTGCGGTACGCCGCTGCGGCCGATGAA
Organism: Streptomyces sp. NPDC055287; assembly: GCF_053646035.1. Taxonomy (NCBI): domain Bacteria; kingdom Bacillati; phylum Actinomycetota; class Actinomycetes; order Kitasatosporales; family Streptomycetaceae; genus Streptomyces; species Streptomyces sp. NPDC055287. The sequence goes on from NZ_JBSHNE010000002.1 coordinate 589,471, forward strand.
GGAGGCCGACATCGACCTCCGCTGCCCCAACGCCCGTTCCTGCCCGGCCCAGTTGCGTGAGCGGCTGTTCTACCTGGCCGGCCGCAAGTCCCTGGACATCGAGAACTTCGGGTACGTCGCCGCGGCCGCGCTCACCAGGCCGCTGGAGCCCGCCGAGCCGCCGCTGCGCGACGAGGGCGACCTCTTCGATCTCAAGGTCGAGCAGCTGCTGCCCATCAAGTCGTACGTACTGGACCAGGATTCGGGTCTTCCCAAGCGTGACCCGAAGACGGGGGAGGAGAAGGTCGTCACCTTCTTCGCCAACCAGGAGGGCGAGCCGAAGAAGAACACCCTCGCCATGCTGGAGAACATCGCGTCTGCGAAGCAGCGGCCGCTGGCCCGCGTCATCACCGGCCTTTCCATCCGGCACGTGGGGCCGGTCGCGGCGGAGGCGCTGGCCCGCGAGTTCCGTTCGCTGGACCGGATCGAGCAGGCGACGGAGGCGGAACTGGCCGCCGTGGAGGGCGTCGGGCCGACCATCGCCGCCTCGCTCAAACAGTGGTTCGAGGAGGACTGGCACCGGGAGATCCTGCGCAAGTGGCGGGTGGCCGGCGTCCGGACGGAGGAGGAGGGCGCCGGCGAGGAGCAGGGGCCGCGTCCGCTGGAGGGCCTCACCGTGGTGGTGACCGGGACGCTGCAGAACTACACGCGGGATGGCGCAAAAGAGGCGCTCCAGAGTCTTGGCGCGAAAGTGACCGGATCTGTTTCAAAGAAGACCGGTTTTGTGGTGGTCGGCGACAGCCCCGGTTCGAAGTACGACAAGGCCATGCAGTTGAAGGTGCCTGTTCTGAACGAAGAGGCATTCGCCGTCCTTTTGGCGGAGGGTCCCGACGCGGCCCGTGAAGCGGCTGTGCCGACCGAGGAGTAGGGGGGCCGCGGGACGGGGAAAGGGGCGGTGAGAGGGGGGAAGAACCGCAGCCGGGATCACCCGTTCAGCGCATAGCAGACGGACGCGGGTGGCTGGGTCGCATTCGGGCAACAGCGGTGGACCGCTGCCCCGGAGAGCCTTCTGCGGCCTACTGTTGAGATGTGCGCCCGCCGTGCACGGCTGCAATGAGGTGTCCCCTGCTCATCAGGAGCCCGGGGAAGGGATTTCAGTCGTGGACGGCATGACAACAGGGCCAGCGCTTGGCACGGGCACCGCCGGCTGTGAGAGGGACGGAATGAAACCGACCGAGAGTGCCGACCCGGCCTCACGGCTGCGGCGGTGGGCGGGCACCCACAGGGCGCTGCCCGCCGCCGTCGTGACACTGGCCGCCCTTGTCCTGGCCACCGGAATCTTCCGCGCCCTGACCGGGGACCAGGCGCTGTTCCCCGACAGCACGGTCGGCTGGTCCCTCGCGCTGCTCACCGGAATCATCGTCGGCCATCTGGTCGCCCTCGGCCGCGACCGGTGGTGGGGCGGCACGGGATCGGGCGCGGCGCTCACCCTCGCCGTCCTGCTGCTGTACGGCTGGGTGCCCGCCGGACTGGTCAGCCTGTCCGTCGTGGTGCTCGTCGGCGTGGCCCGCAGGCACCGCTGGAAACAGGGTCTGCTGCACGGCGCGGTGGACATCCTGGGCATCGGCGTCGCGGCGCTCGTGCTGGCCGTGTTCGGCGACGTACCGACTGTCGAGAGGCCCTGGAATCCGCTGGAGTGGGGGATCGAGACCGTCCCGGAGGTCGTGCTCGCCGCCATGGCGTACCTCGCCCTCACCCGCCTGCTGCTCTGGTACGCGCTGGCGCCGCGCGGCGGACGGCTGCCGTCCGTCGCCCGTACGGCCCTGTACCGGCAGGCGCTCGTCGCGGTCGCCCTGCTCGGCATCGCTCCCCTGATCTGCGTGATCGCGGTGGCGCTGCCGGTCCTGCTGCCCCTGTTCGCCGTACCGCTGATAGCGCTGGACTCCACGCTGTGGATCGCCAGGGCCCGGGCGGAGGAGCAGCTGAGGGACCCGCTGACCGGGCTGCCGAACCGGCACTGGCTGCTGCAGAGGGCCCGGCCGGTGCTGGAAGAGGCCGAGAACATCGGGACCAGGTCCGCGCTCGTCCTGATAGACCTCGACCGCTTCAGGGCCGTCAATGACACCCTCGGCCACCTCGCGGGCGACCGGCTGCTGCTCCAGATAGCTGACAGGCTGCGCCTGGCGCTGCCGCGCGGGGCGGAGGCCGCGCGGCTCGGCGGTGACGAGTTCGCGGTGCTGCTGCCGACCGCGGACTCGACGACCAGCGCGCAGCGCGTCGCCAGGCATCTGGTGGCCGAACTCTCCTCGCCGCTCGACCTGGACGGCCTGACGCTCGTTCTGGAGGCCAGTGCGGGCGTCGCCGTCTTCCCCGACCACGCGCTGGACGCGGAGGGGCTGCTGCGGCGCGCGGACGTGGCGATGTACCAGGCCAAGCGCGACCGTACGGGCGTAGAGGTCTACGAGTCCAAGCGGGACAGCAACACACCCGACCGGCTCGGTCTGCTGGGCGACCTGCGGCGCGCGCTCGACGCGAGCGAGGTCGAACTCCACTACCAGCCGAAGGTCCGCTTCGACGGACAGGTCGCGGGTCTCGAAGCACTGGTCCGGTGGGTGCACCCGGAGCGCGGGCGGGTCCCTCCGGACGAGTTCATCGCCATCGCGGAGTCGTCGGGGCTGATGCCGCACTTGACGGAGTACGTGTTGGAGACCGCGCTCGCCCAGGTGGCGAGGTGGCGCGCGCAGGGGCTGAACACCCCGGTGGCGGTCAATGTGTCGCCGCGCGACGTCCACACGCCCGGCTTCGCCGGCGCGGTGGCGGCGCGGCTGGCCCGGCACGGCGTCCCCGCCGGGTCCCTCCAGCTGGAGATAACGGAGCACGTGCTGCTGGAGGACCCGCAACGCGCGGCGGACACGCTGGCCGGGCTCACCGGGCACGGCGTGAAGATGTCCCTCGACGACTTCGGCACGGGCTACTCGTCCCTCGTGCACCTGCGCCGGCTCCCGGTGAGCGAGCTCAAGATCGACCGGTCCTTCGTGGCGCGGCTGGCCGTCGACAACGAGGACGCCGAGATCGTCCGCTGCACGGTCGACCTCGCCCACTCGCTGGGCCTGCTGGTGGTGGCCGAGGGCGTCGAGGACGACGAGACGTGGGAGCGGCTGCGGGACCTGGGCTGCGACGCGGTGCAGGGGTGGCTGGTGGCGGCGGCGATGCCGCCGGACGAGGCGACGGCGTGGCTGCTGGCCCGGGGCGAGCGGGGCTGGCACCGGCAGGTGGACCTGGACAGGGTCGCCGCTGCGGCCGCCCTCGAAGAGGCGCAGAGCCAGTCCCCGTCCCCCTCCGGCCAGCCGGTGAAGTAGCGCGGAAGAGCCGCGCGAGAGTTCAGGAAGCCGTTCCCGGGGAATCCGTTTCGTGGGCAGAGGGCCGGGCCCCATAGGATTGGGCCAAAATCCACACACTCACCCCTGAGGATCGCTGCATGCCTGGCATCACGCGCGAGGAGGTCGCCCACCTCGCACGGCTGGCGCGTCTGGAGCTGAAGGGCGAAGAGCTCGATCACTTCGCCGGTCAGCTCGACGACATCATCGGCGCGGTCGCCCGCGTCTCCGAGGTCGCCGACCAAGACGTACCGCCGACCTCCCACCCGCTGCCGCTGACGAACGTCATGCGCGCGGACGAGGTCCGTCCGTCGCTCACCCCGGAGCAGGCCCTCTCCGGCGCCCCCGCCCAGGAGCAGCAGCGTTTCAAGGTGCCGCAGATCCTGGGGGAGGACTAATCACCATGACGACCGCCACACACAAGAACGAGCACCTCATCAAGCTCACCGCCGCCGAGACCGCCGCGAAGATCGCTTCGGGCGAGCTCACGGCCGTCGAGGTGACCGAGGCCCACCTGGCCCGGATCGAGGCCGTCGACGAGAAGGTGCACGCCTTCCTGCACGTCGACCGCGAGGGGGCCCTGGCCCAGGCGCGCGCCGTCGACGCGAAGAAGGCCAACGGCGAGAAGCTCGGCCCGCTGGCCGGCGTGCCGCTCGCGCTCAAGGACATCTTCACCACCGAGGGCATCCCGACCACCGTCGGATCGAAGATTCTCGAAGGCTGGATTCCGCCGTACGACGCCACGCTGACCCGCAAGCTCAAGGCAGCCGACGTCGTCATCCTCGGCAAGACCAACATGGACGAGTTCGCCATGGGGTCCTCCACCGAGAACAGCGCGTACGGCCCGACCGGCAACCCGTGGGACCTGACCAAGATCCCCGGCGGCTCCGGAGGCGGCTCCTCCGCCGCTCTCGCGTCGTACGAGGCGCCCCTGGCCATCGGCACGGACACCGGCGGCTCCATCCGCCAGCCCGCCGCCGTCACCGGCACCGTCGGCGTCAAGCCGACGTACGGCGCGGTCTCCCGCTACGGCATGGTCGCGTTCTCGTCCTCCCTCGACCAGGGCGGCCCCTGCGCCCGTACGGTCCTGGACGCCGCGCTCCTGCACGAGGTCATCGCCGGGCACGACCCGCTCGACTCGACCTCCATCGACGCCCCGGTCCCGCCGGTCGTCGAGGCCGCCCGCAACGGCTCGGTCGCCGGCATGCGCGTCGGCGTCGTCAAGCAGTTCCGCGGCGAGGGCTACCAGGCCGGTGTCCTCCAGCGCTTCGACGAGTCCGTCGAGCTGATGCGCGGCCTCGGCGCCGAGATCGTCGAGCTGGACTGCCCGTCCTTCGATCTCGCCCTGTCCGCGTACTACCTCATCGCCCCGTCGGAGTGCTCCTCCAACCTGGCCCGCTTCGACGCCATGCGCTACGGCCTGCGAGTCGGCGACGACGGCACGAAGTCCGCCGAGGAGGTCACCGCCCTCACCCGCGAGGCCGGCTTCGGCGACGAGGTCAAGCGCCGGATCATTCTCGGTACGTACGCGCTCAGCTCCGGCTACTACGACGCGTACTACGGATCCGCCCAGAAGGTCCGCACCCTCATCACGCAGGACTTCGAGAAGGCCTTCGAGAAGGTCGACGTGATCGTCTCGCCGACCACGCCGACCACCGCCTTCCCGATCGGCGAGCGCGCCGACGACCCGATGGCGATGTACCTCGCGGACCTGTGCACCATCCCGACCAACCTGGCCGGCAACGCCGCCATGTCGCTGCCCTGCGGCCTCGCGCCCGAGGACGGCATGCCGGTCGGCCTGCAGATCATCGCCCCCGCCATGAAGGACGACCGTCTTTACCAGGTCGGAGCCGCCGTAGAGGCAGCCTTCGTGGAAAAGTGGGGACACCCGCTGCTCGAGGAGGCACCGTCGCTGTGAGCCCAATGACCGTCAAGGCCAAGGGATTCAAGAATTCCAAGGCCGGTACGTACCTGTCGATCGGCACCACCGCTTTCGGAGCGATCAGCGTCGTCAAGCAGGCCAGGATGGCCCGCCGGGACAATGACACGCTCCGGCTCGTCGACGCCGTCGTCTCCGCCGCCGCCATCGCCACCGGCATCGCTCTGCTCTATCGCGAGCTGAAGAAGCTCGGCGACGACGACGTTCTGCTGGGCTGAGAGGGAAAGTTTCACCGTGACCGTCACTGAACTTGTGTCGTACGAGGACGCACTCTCGTCCTACGACCCCGTCATGGGCCTCGAGGTCCATGTCGAGCTCGGCACAAAGACGAAGATGTTCTGCGGCTGCTCCACGGAGCTCAAGCAGGACGCCAACAGCCAGACCTGCCCCACCTGCCTGGGGCTGCCCGGCTCGCTCCCGGTCGTCAACGCGATCGGCGTCGAGTCGGCCATCAAGATCGGCCTCGCACTCAACTGCGAGATCGCCGAGTGGTGCCGCTTCGCCCGGAAGAACTATTTCTATCCGGACATGCCGAAGAACTTCCAGACCTCCCAGTACGACGAGCCGATCGCCTTCAACGGCTATCTGGACGTCCAGCTGGAGGACGGCGAGATCTTCCGGGTGCAGATCGAGCGCGCCCACATGGAGGAGGACACCGGCAAGTCGCTGCACGTCGGCGGCGCCACCGGCCGTATCCACGGCGCGTCCCACTCGCTCCTGGACTACAACCGGGCCGGCATCCCGCTCATCGAGATCGTCACCAAGCCGATCGAGGGCGCGGGCGACCGCGCCCCCGAGGTGGCGAAGGCGTACGTCGCCGAGCTCCGCGAGCTCATCAAGGCGCTCGGCGTCTCCGAGGCGCGCATGGAGCAGGGCCAGATGCGCTGCGACGTGAACCTCTCGCTGCGGCCGCACGGCCGTGAGGAGTTCGGTACGCGCTCCGAGACGAAGAACGTCAACTCCCTTCGCTCGGTGGAGCGTGCTGCCCGCTTCGAGATCCAGCGGCACGCCGCGGTCCTGAACTCCGGCGGCACGATCGTGCAGGAGACCCGGCACTTCCACGAGGAGGACGGCTCCACCACGGCCGGCCGCATCAAGGACAACGCCGAGGACTACCGGTACTTCCCGGAGCCCGACCTGGTGCCCGTGGCCCCCTCCCGTGCGTGGGTCGAGGAGCTCCGCCAGGGTCTGCCCGAGCTGCCGCGGGTACGCCGCAACCGCCTCCGCGAGGAGTGGGGTGTCGGCGAGCACGACATGCAGTCGATCCTCAACGCCGGCGCGATCGACCCGATCGTCGCCACGATCGAGGCCGGCGCGGACGCGGCTTCGGCGCGCAAGTGGTGGATGGGCGAGCTGGCCCGTAACGCCAACGAGTCGGGCCGCGACCTCGCGTCGCTGCCGATCACGCCGGAGCACGTCGCCCGCGTCACCGCCCTCGTGAAGGAGGGCTCGCTCAACGACAAGCTGGCCCGCCAGGTCATCGAGGGCGTTCTCGCGGGTGAGGGCGGACCGGACGAGGTCGTCGAGAAGCGCGGCCTGAAGGTCGTCTCGGACGAGGGCGCGCTCGGCACGGCCGTGGACGAGGCGATCGCGGCCAACGCCGGCATCGCGGACAAGATCCGCAGCGGCAAGGTCGCGGCGGCCGGCGCGCTGGTCGGCGCGGTCATGAAGGCCACGCGCGGCCAGGCCGACGCGGCGCGGGTGCGCGAGCTGATCCTGGAGAAGCTCGGCGTGACCGAGGGCTGACGCCCCGATCGCATCCGAGGGGCGGCGTACCGGATTCGTCCGGGACGCCGCCCCTCGGCGTGCGCGGCCCGCCGCACAGGTCGTGGCCGGATAGCGCTTGGACTCTTCGCGCCTTGTCTTGGACGTTCACGCCGGAGTCGTCGCTGGGTCTTCTCGTCGCCATCCGGCCTCACTACCGTCCCTGGCGTACCACTCAATGGATCACAGGTGGACCATTGGCTGTCGACTGGGAGGTCGAGCGTGTCATCGGACATATCGCGCAGAAGGATGCTCGCGCTGGGCGGAGGCGCCGTCGGCGCCGCCGCGGCCGGATCGCTGCTTCCGCCGTCGCTGCAGGCGGCGATCGCCGCCGAACCGGCCTCGGGCGGGCTGGCGGCGGTCAAGCACGTCGTCGTCCTCATGCAGGAGAACCGGTCCTTCGACCACTACTTCGGCACCCTGCGCGGTGTCCGCGGGTTCGGTGACCGCAACGCCGTGGAGCTCCCGTCCGGGAAGCCGGTCTTCGAGCAGCCGGCGCCGTCCCGCACGGTGCTGCCCTTCCCCGTCCGGGACGCGGCGGAGGCGCAGCAGAAGGACCTGCAGTACATCGGCGACCTCGACCACTCGTGGGGCGGCGGAGCCAATGCCTGGAACCAGGGCTGGATGGACGGCTGGGTCTCGGCCAAGACCGCCGCCACCATGGCGTACTACGACCGCCGTGACCTGCCGCTGCACTACGAGCTGGCGGACACCTTCACCATCTGCGACGCCTACCACTCGTCGATCCATACGTCGACGAGCCCGAACCGCAACCACCTGTGGAGCGGCTGGACCGGGCACGAGGCCGACGGAAGCCGCGCCGTCACCAACGCGGCGTACGCCGAGGGCACCCACCCGGGGTACCCGTGGCCGACGTACGCCGAGCGGCTGGAGAAGGCGGGCCGGTCCTGGAAGACGTACCAGGAGTGGGAGAACTTCACCGACAACAACATCGAGTTCTTCACGGCCTTCAAGAAGATCGCGCGCAAGGTGCTCGCGAAGGCTCCCGGCGGCTTCACCTACATGGAGGCCTTCTACGCCAAGGTCCGGGACACCGCGGACGCCGCCGAGCGCGAGAAACTGCTCGCCGCGCTGGAGGACGGCGTGGCCACGCTGACGAAGGCGGAGCGCTCGCTCTTCGAGCGTGGCCTGCGGCGGGGGGAGACCGGCAGTCTCGCCGACCAGTTCCGCGCGGACGTGGCCGCGGGCACGCTGCCCGAGGTGTCGTACCTGGTGCCCTCGGCGGTCGACTCGGAGCACCCCGGCTCCTCCTCGCCGATCGCCAGCGCCTCGCTCGTCTACAAGGTCCTCGACGCGCTCGGCTCGCACCCGGACGTCTGGCGGCACACGGTCGTGCTGATCAACTATGACGAGAACGACGGGTTCTTCGATCACGTTCCGCCGCCCGTGCCGCCCGCCGACAACACCGACGAGCGCTACCAGGGACGGCCGACGGGGCTCGGCATCCGGGTCCCGATGCTGGTGGTCTCGCCGTGGACGGTCGGCGGGTACGTCTGCTCGGAAGTCTTCGACCACACCTCCGTGATCCGCTTCCTGGAGCGGTGGACGGGCATCGAGGAGCCCAACATCACTCCCTGGCGGCGGGCCGTCGCCGGCGATCTGACCTCGGCGTTCGACTTCCGGCGGGGGCGCCGGCAGCCCCAGGTCGAGCAGCCGGGCGCGATACCGCCGTTCACGGGGCGCTGGCGGCCGGTCCCGCCGCTGGAGCAGCACATGCCCGTCCAGGAGGAGGGAACGCGTCCCGCGCGTCCGCTGCCGTACCAGCCCGACGCGCACGGCAAGGTGGAGGGCGGCGCCTTCAAGGTCGAGCTCAGCAATACGGGGCGGGCGAGCGCGCACTTCGCCCTCTACCCCTACGCCGGTGAGTTCGCCATTCCGCAACACCGGGATGTAAGGGGGAGGGCGCAGTGGGCCGTACCCCTTACGCGTGACGCCTACCGGTTCACGATCACCGGGCCCAACGGCTTCCGCCGCGAGTTCGCCGGCGACCGGGCGGGCGCCGCAGAGGTTTCCTCGTACCTCGACGTACGCGACCGTGACCTGCACCTCACTCTCGTCAACCGGGGCAAGGAGCCGCTGACCTTCACCGTGCGGACGCTCGCGTACGCCGACGAGGACGACCTCGACGAGCGGCGGCCGCGCGAAGTCACCGTGAAGCCCGGCCGCAGCCGCACTGTGGTGCACTCCGCCGCGGACGCCCACGGGTGGTACGACTTGTCGATCACCGTTACGGGTGACGGCGCTTTCCGCAGGCGTCTCATGGGGCACATTGAGGACGGGCGCGCGAGCGTCTCAGGCTGACACGCCGGGTGTACGCGGGGGCCCGGGAGCTGCGCCCCTCGGCTCCCGCGGCTGCTGTGACTATGCGCACGAAAGGGACAAAGGATCACCTTTGGCTGTCAAAGTTGCTCAGCGTAGGTCCTGAGTTCTTTGCGGGTTTGTTCCCGGTAAAGATCCACGAACCACCCAGGGAGCAAGTCCGTTGGCATCGATCGCCCGGTGGTGCGTCAAGCACCGTTTCGCCTCAGTCCTGCTCTGGCTGCTCGCGCTCGGCGCGGTGGCCGGAGCCGCCGGAGTCGCCGGTTCGGCGTACTCCAACGACTACGAGGTCCCCGGCACCGAGTCGGGACGCGCCACCGCCCTCCTCGACGCCGGATTCGACGGCAGGGGAGGCGACAGCAACACCGTCGTCTGGCATACCGCGGGCCGCACCACCGTCCAGGCCGCCGGAGTCGAGCAGTCGATGACGCGGACGCTCGACGCCATCGAGGACCTCCCGGGCGTGGTCTCCGTCGTCAGCCCGTACGAGCGCGAGGGCGCCGCACAGATCAGCAAGGACGGGCACACCGCCTACGCCACCGTCACCTTCGACGCGCAGTCCGACGACGTCCTCCAGTCGCAGGCCGAGGCGCTCGTCGAGACCGCGAAGAGCGCGGAGAGCGCCAAGCTCCAGGTGGAGCTCGGCGGCAGCGCCGTGGGCCTCACGGAAGCCCCCGAATCACACCTCAGTGAGATCGTCGGGGTCGTGGTCGCGGCCGTCGTCCTCTTCGTCGCCTTCGGCTCGCTCGCGGCCAGCCTGCTGCCCATCGCGACAGCCCTGGTCAGCGTCGGTACGGCGTACGCGGGCACCGTCCTGCTCGGCCACGTCATGACCGTGGCCGACTTCGCACCGATGCTCGGCATGCTGGTCGGGCTCGGCGTCGGCATCGACTACGCCCTGTTCATAGTCACCCGGCACCGCAAGGGCCTGCGCAGCGGCCTGTCCGTCGCCGACTCGGCCGCGAACGCGGTCGCCACCACCGGCCGCGCGGTCGTCTTCGCGGGCGCCACGGTCTGCATCGCGCTGCTCGGCATGCTGATACTGCGCCTGTCCTTCCTCAACGGCGTCGCGATCGCCGCGTCGCTGACCGTGATCCTCACCGTCGCTGCCTCGGTGACCCTGCTGCCCGCCCTGCTCTCCCTCATCGGCATGAGGGCGCTCAGCCGCCGCGAACGCCGGCATCTCGCCGAGCACGGCCCGCAGCCCGAACTGCCCACCGGCTTCGCCGCCCGCTGGTCCGCCTTCGTCGAGCGTCACCCCAAGCTGCTCGGCGCCGTCGCCGCCGTCGTCATGCTGGTCCTCGCGCTGCCTACCCTCGGGCTCCACCTGGGCACGTCCGACCAGGGCAACAACCCGGCGACCTCGACGACCCGCTCGGCGTACGACCTGATCGCCGACGGCTTCGGTCCCGGCAGCAACGGCCCGCTGACCCTCGTCGCCGAGGTCAACGGCGCCGACGACCGCGCCGCCATGGACGCACTCGCCGGCACCGTGCGCGGCGCCGACGGTGTCGCGTCCGTCAGCCCCGTGGCGTACGACGCGGACGGCGGCACGGCCGCGCTCAGCGTCGTACCGCAGTCGTCACCGCAGTCGCAGGACACCAGCGACCTCGTCGACCGGCTGCGCGAGAGCCTCCTGCCGCAGGCCGAGCAGGGGACGTCCCTGGAGGTGTACGTCGGCGGCATCACCGCGAGCTACGACGACTTCGCCGGGGTCATCGTCGACAAGCTGCCGCTCTTCGTCGGCGTTGTGATCGCGCTGGGCTGCGTCCTGCTGCTGCTCGCCTTCCGCAGCGTCGGGATCCCGCTCAAGGCCGCCCTGATGAACGTGCTCGCCGTCGCCTCCTCCTTCGGTGTCGTCGTGGCCGTCTTCCAGTGGGGCTGGGGCAGTGAGCTGCTCGGGCTCGGCAGCGCGGGCCCGATCGAGCCCTTCCTCCCGGTGATCATGGTGTCGGTGCTCTTCGGGCTCTCGATGGACTACCAGGTCTTCCTCGTCAGCCGCATGTACGAGGAATGGCTGGAAACCGGCGACAACCGGCGGGCGGTGCGGGTCGGCCTGGCCGAGACCAGCCGGGTGATCAACTCCGCGGCCGTGATCATGATTTCGGTCTTCCTGGCCTTCGTCCTCAGCGGCGACCGCGTGATCGCGATGTTCGGCATCGCGCTCGCGGCGGCCGTCGCCCTGGACGCGTTCGTCCTCCGTACGCTGCTGGTCCCCGCGCTCATGCACATGCTGGGCGGCGCGAACTGGTGGCTGCCGCGCCGGCTCGACCGGTGGCTGCCGCGCATCAGCATCGAACCCGCCGAATGCCTCACGGCACATGACAGGATCGAGGCTCAGCGCACGGGCGAGTCCGAGGAGTCGCAGCAGCTCGTGCCCTAACCGGCAAGGAGCGGGATGTTCGCGATACAGCTGGGCACCGGCGAAGAGGACGCGGTCCTGCGCCCCCTGGAGCCCTGGCAGGCCGAGGAGTTCCTGGCCCACATCGACCGTGGGCGCGAGTACATCGGCCAGTACATCGGGCTCGCGGAGGCCGCCGCGGACCTCGGTTCGGCGCGGGCCTTCCTTCAGTCGTACGCCGAGAAGCAGGCTGCGGACGCCGGCCGCATCTACGGCATCTGGCTCGACGGCACGCTGGTCGGCGGGGTCCTCTTCCGGACCTTCGACGCCGCGGCGGGCAACTGCGAGGCGGGCTGCTGGCTGGAGGAGTCCGCGGTGGGCCGCGGCCTGATCACGCGCGCCACGCGGGTACTGATCGACTGGGCGGTGGACGAGCGGGGGATGCACCGCGTCGAGTGGATGGTCGCCTCCGCCAACACCGCCAGCATCAATGTGGCGAAGCGGCTTGGGATGACGCGGGACGGCGTACTGCGCGAGAGCCACCTGTACCGGGGCGTACGGCACGACATGGAGGTCTGGTCGGTGCTGGCACCGGAGTGGCGCGAGGGGCGTTAAGAAAGCTCTCAGAAACCGCACCTAGCGTGCGCCGTATGACAGCCACAGCCCGCACTCAGTCCGACGAAGCAGCCGCCGCCGCAGGCGAGCCCGACAAGGGCGACGAGATCGCCGCAGCAGAACCCACGAAGGCCACCGGCCAGGACACCACGGGCAGCGGCTCCAAGACGGCCGCAGCCGCCGTGGAGGCGGACGCCGAGGCCGACGCCTACGTCGATGAGGACGACGAGGCCGCGGACCTCCCGGACGAGGCTCCGCGCGCCACGTCCTCCGGCGTCGGCGCGGGCGCCGCCGCCGTGGTCTCCACGGTGCTCGGCTTCGCCGCTCTCAGCGGGACCTGGACCAGCCGGGTCGCCGCCGAGCGGCAGACGCTCATCGGCCAGCTGGGGACCAAGCAGACCGACAGCCCAGCCGACCAGGTGGCCGCGCTGTACGGCAACGGCTGGCACATGACCGCCCTCGTCAACGGCGGCTTCGCCCTGCTGGCGCTCGTCGTCGCCGTCGTGGTGCTGGTCCGCCCGGCCTTCGGTACGCCGGGCACGAACGACCAGTCCGGCTGGGTCCGCTCCTTCGCCTGGGCGGGCTTCGCCCTCGGCGTCCTGGGACTGCTCGTCTCCGTCGGCATGTACTTCGACCTCTTCGCCACGATGCCCGCCCCGCCCGCCGCGGGAACGGGCGCCGGAGCAGGCCAGTAAGGCAGCCACACCAAGGGCCTTAGGGACGTACGCACTGAGCGCGTACGTCCCTAAGGCCCTTCGTGCTGCCAAGATGCGGCACTCTCCCGATGCGGCGGGGGCCCCTGGGGAACGAGAGTTGAGGCATCGCAGAAAGCGATGGAAATCAGCGAATGACTCACCTCACCGGGGAGAACACCATGTTCGAGCACGAGATCCAGCAGCAGCACGCCGCCGAACTGATGCGCGTCGCCGCCGCCGAACGCCTCGCACGCCAGGCCGCCAAGGCACGCAGGTCGGACCGCCGCGCCGCCCGCGCGTCCGGGCAGAACGCATCCGAGGGGCCGGTGAGTTCGCTGCGCAACCGTTTCGCGCGGGCCGCGTGACGGCGGCCTGACGGCGGCTCGAAGGACGCGAGATGACGGTCGTGGCCTTGAGAGGTTCACTGGTCGGCCCCACGTTGTCGGACCCCTGTGCGATGCTCAGCGATGTGGAAACAAGGTCAGTCAGCCCGGTGTTCGTCGGCCGCGCCGGCGAACTCGCCCAGCTCACCGATGCGCTCGCCCGCGCCACCGCGGGCGAGCCGCAGGCGTTGCTCGTGGGCGGTGAGGCGGGCGTGGGCAAAACCCGCCTCGTCGAGGAGTTCTTCGCCGCGGCCTGCGAGGCCGGCGCCGTCGTCGTCGTGGGCGGATGCGTCGAAATCGGCGCCGACGGGCTGCCGTTCGCGCCGTTCTCCACCGCGCTGCGCGCCCTGCGGCGCAGGCTGCCCGACGAGTTCGCCGCGGCGGCCGCGGGACAGGAGGGCGAGCTGGCCCGACTGCTGCCCGAGCTCGGCGAGACCACCCGCGACCAGCACAGCGAAGACGGCATGGCGCGCCTCTTCGAGCTGACCGTCCGCCTGCTGGAGCGCATCACCGCCGACCGTACGGTCGTGCTCGCCCTGGAAGACCTGCACTGGGCCGACACCTCCACCCGCCACCTCCTCGCGTACCTCTTCCGCACCCTGCGGCGCGGCCGCCTCGTCGTCATCGGCACCTACCGCGCGGACGACATCCACCGCCGCCACCCACTGCGGCCTCTCCTTGCCGAACTCGACCGGCTGCGCACGGTCCAGCGCATCGAGCTGTCCCGCTTCAACCGCTCGGAAGTGCACCGCCAGCTCACCGGAATCCTCGCCGCCGAACCGGAGGCGGCCCTTGTCGAAGAGGTGTTCAGGCGCTCCGACGGCAACGCGTTCTTCGTGGAGGAACTGGCCTCGTGCATGGGCACCGGCTGCGCCACCGGCCTGAGCGACTCCCTGCGCGACGTCCTGCTGGTACGGGTCGAAACGCTGTCCGACGACGCCCAGAAGGTCGCCAGAATCGTCGCCGAGGGCGGCTCCACCGTCGAGTACCGGCTGCTGCTCGCCGTCGCGCGGCTCCCCGAGGACGACCTGATCGAGGCGCTGCGGGCCGCAGTGGGCGCCAACCTGCTGCTCGCCACGCCGGACGGCGACGGCTACCGCTTCCGGCACTCCCTGGTGCGCGAGGCGCTCAGCGACGACCTGCTCCCCGGGGAGCGCTCCCGCCTCAACCGGCGGTACGCCGAAGCCCTGGAGGCCGACCCCTCGCTCGTACGGGCGGACGAGTACGCCACACGTCTCGCCAGCTACTGGTACGCCGCGCACGACGCCGCCAAGGCGCTTCCCGCCGTACTGAAGGCATCGGTCGAGGCGCGCGGCCGGCACGCCTATGCCGATCAGCTGAGCCTGCTGGAACGCGCGATGGAGCTGTGGGACGACGCTCCCGCCGAGGTCCGCGCCGTGCTGCGGCCCCTGGACTACGCCGAGGTCTACCCGCCCTGCGGCTGCGATCCCGCCACGACACCGCTGCGCTACCTCGACCTCATGGCGGAGGCCACCGTCGCCGGCCGGTTCGGCGGCGAGCGCGAACGGGCGCTCAAGATCGCCAAGAAGGCGCTGAGACTCCTGGACGGCGAGGGCGACGCCCTGCGCGAGGCCTGGTTCTGGGTGCAGCGCTGCAAGCTGATATCGAGCCTGGGGCGGGGCGACGGCTGGACCGAACTCGCCCGCGCGCGCGACCTCGTGCGCGGCCTGCCGCCGTCCGCCGTCCATGCCGAAGTCCTGGCCTACGTCGCGGGCTGGGGCATGCTGCACGAGCCGGGCCCGGACAGCCTGGTCGCCGCCGAGCAGGCCGTGGAGTACGCGCGCATGGTCGGCGCCCGGGACACCGAACTGTCCGCGCTGACCACCCTGGGCGGCCTGACCGTCGACTCCGGCGACGTCGAGGGCGGCCTCGCCACGCTGTACGCCGTCAGGGAGCAGGCCGTCGCGCAGGGCATGGCCAGTGTGGCGGGCCGCATCCACGTGAACCTGCCCTCGGCCCTAGAGTCCGTGGGACGCTCCCTCGAGGCCGCGGAGATCGCCGAGGAGGGCGTCGCCTTCTCCAGGAAGTACGGTCTCGCCGACGTCGAGGCCTGGGTCCGCGGCAACCTCGCCGAGTCCCTCGTCTCGCTCGGGCGCTGGAGCGAGGCCGTCGAGCACGCCATCGGCATCGAACGGGCCTCCGCGCCCAGCGCCAAGCCCCGCGGCGCCGCCGCCTGGATACAGGCCGATGTCGCGCGCGCCCGCGGTGAACTGACCGTGGCCGACGAGCGGCTGGCCGCCGCCCGCGCGTACTTCGGCAGCCACGACCCGATGCCCCAGCACGACCTTCCGCTGCACCGGATCGAGCTGACCCTCGCCGCCGCCCGGGGCCGCATCGCGGAAGTCCGCGCCGGGTTCGCGCGGGCCGCCGACGCCGGCTTCCCCCTCGGAACGCACCGTTACGCCTGGGCGCTGCTCGCCGAAGCCGCCGTCGCCGAGGCGGACGCGCGGGGCCTCCCGGCCGCGGAGGCGGGCCGCGCCGAGGCCTTGGAGCTGATCCGGGCCCGGGCGAAGCGGCTGGCCACCCCGGTGCCGCTCTGGGTCGCGTACGAACGCTGGGTCGGGGCCGAGCTGCGCCGGGCCGAGGGCGCCGCCACCCCCGACGACTGGGCCGGCGTCGTCGCGGCGTTCGAAACGCTGGAGCGCCCCTACGACCTGGCCCGCGCTCGCCTGCGTTGGGCGGAGGCGTTGCTCGCCGCCTCAGTCACCGGCGCCAGCGACACAGATGCGCCCGCACCACAGCAGGCCCGTGCGGTGAGCCCGCGTGAGCTGAACGCCGACGAGCGTGCGCGGGCCGCCGAGCTGCTGCGGCTGGCCCGGGCGGCGGCGGAGCACCTGGGTGCCCGTCCCCTCGGCGAGAGCGTCGCGCTGCTCGCCCAGCGCGCCCGCCTCTCCCTGACGCAGGCGCCCGACGCGCCGGTGCTCACCGCGAGCCCGGCCGCGTCGCTGGGCCTGACCCCGCGCGAGCAGGACGTACTGCGCCTGGTCGCGGCCGGGCGCAGTAACCGCCAGATCGCCGAGGAGCTCTACATCTCACCCAAGACGGCGAGCGTCCACGTCTCGAACATCCTGGCCAAGCTCGGTGTCTCGGGCCGGGGCGAAGCAGCCGCCGTCGCCCACCGGCTGCGCCTCTTCACCGACGTACAGGATGAGCCCCTGGCCGCCGGATGACGACGTACCGGCGGCGGGCGCACGGCGGCCCCGCCTGTCGGTGCCCAGCCGGCCGCCGCCCCGGGCCCTTGCCTCCGCTGGAGGCCTCGGCAAAGGCACTGGGGCAGCGCCGGCCGCCGGAGCGGGACCCAGGACCGGGCTCCCGGCTACTTCACCTCCAGGTTCAGGATCCGGTCGTCGCCCGTCTCGGGCGTCCCCCGGGTGTCCGTCTCGCTCGTGACCAGCCACAACTTGTCGCCGCCGGCCGCCACCACGGTGCGCAGCCGGCCGTACTTCTCGGTCAGGAACGACTCCGGGTCGGCCACAAGCTCCGCACCGTCCAGCGGAATCCGCCACAGCCGCTCGCCGCGCAGGGCCGCCATCCAGATGGAACCCTCGGCGTACGCGATGCCGCTCGGCGACGCCTCGGAGGTCTTCCACTGCGCGACCGGGTCGACAAAACCCTCCTCGCCGCCCTTGCCCTCCACCTCGGGCCAGCCGTAGTTCTGGCCGGGGCGGATCTGGTTCAGCTCGTCCCAGGTGTTCTGGCCGAATTCGACCGCCCACAGCCGCTTCTCGCTGTCCCAGGCCAGGCCCTGCACATTGCGGTGCCCGTACGAGTAGACGACCGAGTCCGCCTCCGGATTGCCGTGCACCGGCTCGCCGTCCGGGGTCATCCGCAGGATCTTGCCGCCCAGCGACTTCTTGTTTTGCGCCAGTCCGGTGTCGCCCGTCTCGCCCGTCCCGGCGTAGAGCATCTTGTCGGGGCCGAAGGCGATCCGCCCGCCGTTGTGGACGGTGCCCTTCGGAATGCCTCTCAAAATGGTGTCCGGGGCGCCCAGTTGCTGCCCGGCGGGCTTCTTCTCGTCGTACAGCATGCGGGCGATGCGGTTGTCGGACTCGGTGGTGAAGTACGCGTAGACCAGGTGGTCGGAGGCGAAGGAAGGCGAGACGGCCAGGCCCATGAGCCCGCCCTCACCGGCCGGCGCGACCCCGGCCACGGTGCCGATTTCTGTCTTCTTGCCGCTCTCGCCGTCCACCCGGGTGATCGTCCCCTCGTCGCGCGAGGAGACCAGCAGATCGCCGTCGGGCAGCGCCGCGAGCCCCCAGGGCGACTTGAGGCCCTCGGTGAGCGTGCCCGCCACCTCGGCCGACCCCTTCGCGGGCGGCGGCTCGGCGCGCGATCCGGAGCCCGGCCCCGACGCGTCACCCGACGGCGACGCACTCGCGCTGTCCGTGGCACTCGGCGCCGGCGCGTTCCCGTCCGCACCGGAACACCCCGCGGTGAGCAGGAGAACGGAGGCAGCCAACACAGCTGTCACAGCAGGACGTTGCACGGTACGCATCCCTTCGACGGCCGGCGGTCGTCACCGGCAGCGGCTCTCACTCTTCATACACCGCTGGTGCCCCGGAGGTTCCGTTCTGGATCAGCCGGTTGAGCGGGTCTTTTCGGTTGTGGGGGCGAGGGCCGCTGTGCGCGGGCCGGTCCCACGGGGCCGCTCAGTCCCACGAGCCCCGGGCCGGCGGCAGCTCCGCGATCTCCGTCAGATCCTCCGTCGTCAGCCGTAGCGCCGCCGCCCCCGCGTTCTGTACGGCCCACCGCTCGTGCTTGGCCCCCGGCACCGGCACCACATGGCGCCCACGCCCCAGCACCCACGCCAGCGCCACCTGCGCCGGAGTCGCGCCATGGCGCTCGGCGACCCGGCGCAGCCCCGCCACGACCGGCTGGTTCGCCGCCATCATCTCCGCGGTGAAACGCGGATGCCTGGCCCGTACGTCGTCCGGCTCGAAGCCCTGCCCCGGTTTGAGCGTCCCGGTCAGAAAGCCGTTCCCCAGCGGCATGGCGGCCAGAAGGCCGACCCCCCGTGCCTCGCACCACGGCAGCAGTGCCGCCAGCGCCTCCGGTGACCACACAGACAGCTCGGCCTCCACCGCGCTCACCGGAAAGACCTGCTGCACCCGCTCCAGCTGACGAATCGTTTCGTCGTGCATCCGCGCCCCGGGCCGCCGCGACGCCCGAGCCCCTACCGCGCACACCCCGAGCGCCCGCACCTTCCCGGCCCGCACCAGGTCCGCCATCGCGCCCCAGGTCTCCTCGACCGGCACCTCCGGATCGGGCCGGTGCAGCTGGTAGAGGTCGATCACGTCGGTCTGCAGCCGCCGCAGCGAAGCGTCACAGGCCCGCCGTACGTACCCCGGGCGCCCATTGGCGACGATGTGCTGATCACCCACGAGCAGCCCGCACTTGGTCGAGACGAAGGCATCGGCACGCCGCTCCCTGAGTACCCGCCCCAGCAGCAGCTCATTGGTGAAGGGCCCGTACATGTCCGCCGTGTCCAGCAGGCTGGACCCCGCGTCGAGCGCCGCGTGCACGGTACGAAGCGACCGGTCCCCGCGCTGCTGCGAGCCGGTGTACGCCCAGCTCATCGGCATGCATCCCAGTCCGATCGCGCCCACTTCGAGCGCTGCCGCACCGATTGTCCTGCGCTCCAACTCCCCGTACCCCTCCCTCTGCCCCTCCCAAAACTAACCTCTGCACTCCGCCGCCCTTCGCATAGCCTCCTGACCATGACTTCAGACGTATGGCTGCCCGTCCCCGCCGCCGAGACAGACGCTCTTCCCGACGGGTTCAATTACCGCTTCTGGGACGGTGGCCAGGACTTTCCCGCCGATCCCGCCGACTGCGTCTTCTATGTCGTCCCGTACATGAAGGGCCCCGAGATCGCGGTGCGCCCGCTGGCCGCGATGACGTCCGTACGGGCCATGCAGACGCTCTCCGCAGGCATCGACCACGTCGAGCCCGGTCTCGCGGATCTGCACGCCGGAGTGCAGCTGTGCAATGCCCGAGGCGTCCACGAGGCGAGCACAGCCGAGCTCACGCTCGCGCTGGTCCTCGCTTCGCTGCGGGGCATCCCCGGGTTCGTGCGCGGCCAGGACCAGGAGGAATGGCGGGCCGGCTTCTATCCCGCGCTCGCCGACAAGTCCGTTCTCATCGTCGGTTACGGCTCCATCGGCGCGGCCATCGAGGACCGGCTCACGCCGTTCGAGTGTGCGCGGGTGGCGCGCGTCGCGCGCTCCGCCCGTACAACGGAGCGCGGCCCGGTGCATCCACTGTCCGAGCTGCCCGGACTGCTGCCCTCCGCCGACGTCGTGATTCTCTCCACCCCGCTCACCGAGGCGACCCAGGGACTGGTGAACGCCGGTTTCCTGTCGCGCATGAAGGACGGGGCACTGCTGGTCAACGTCTCGCGCGGCCCCGTCGTCGACACCAAGGCGCTCCTCGCCGAGCTCGAAGCGGGCCGGCTGCGTGCCGCCCTCGACGTCACCGACCCCGAGCCGCTTCCCGCAGGCCACCCCCTGTGGCACGCGCCCGGTCTCCTCATAAGCCCCCACGTGGGGGGCAGCACTTCGGCCTTCATGCCGCGCGCCAAGCGCCTGATGGCTGGCCAGC
The DNA here is from genome assembly GCF_053646035.1 of Streptomyces sp. NPDC055287. Classification (NCBI taxonomy): domain Bacteria; kingdom Bacillati; phylum Actinomycetota; class Actinomycetes; order Kitasatosporales; family Streptomycetaceae; genus Streptomyces; species Streptomyces sp. NPDC055287. Next base: position 609,525 of record NZ_JBSHNE010000002.1, read on the forward strand.
TCACCCGGTTCGCCGCCGGGGAGCCGCTGCGCAACGTCGTCCTCACCACTTCCTGAGAGGACGCACCGAAGGCCTCACGAACACACTCCGAAGCCACCCGAATGCGCGGCGTGCCGATAGCGTACCTGGTGGTCACGGAGAGTAGAGGGAGTATGTCCCTGAGTGACGGGATTGGTGTATCGTCCGGACCAAGGGGCTGCGCCGCGCATTGTCACGGCGCTGGGGAGCGACCGGACTGTGAGGGGGGCGACGGGCGATGCACGGCGAATGGACCAAGGATCCGACGCGGCGGGGCCACCGGCGACAACCCCCGTGCCATCCGGCGGACACGCCGCCACCGCTGCCCGCCTACGCGGCACCTGCGGCGCCGCGCACCAAGGTGGCCCGGTGAGTGCCCCGGGAGCGCTCCTCACCCGGCAGCAGGTGCCCGGCAGCGGGGGGAGCCTGCTCCCGCAGCTCTGCCTCGCGCTGATCTGCGGCGCCTACGCCGTCGGCTCGGCCCTCGGCTGGGGCTCCGCCCAGGTGGCGCTGATCATGGGCGACTTCGGCCTCGCCGCCGCCGCCCTGATCGCCGCGGTCTCCTGTTTCCTCTACGCCCGCGCGCGGGAGAGCCGCTTTCGACCCGCCTGGCTGCTGTTCGCGGTCTCCTCCGCGATGGCGGCCTGCGGGAACGCCGTGTGGGGCTGGTACGAAGTGGTACTGGAGCGCGAGGTTCCTTCGCCGTCCTACGCCGACCTGTTCTTCCTCTGCTTCGGTCCGCCCGCCATCGTCGGCCTGCTGGTCCTCGCCAAGCGCCCCGTCACGCGCGCCGGCTGGGTCTGCCTCGCGCTCGACTCCTGGCTCATCGGCGGCTCGCTGCTCACGCTCTCCTGGAGCCTCGCTCTAGCGCACACCGCGCACTTCCAGGCCGAGAGCACGGCCCACGCCGCGCTCTCCCTGGCGTACCCACTGCTCGACATCGCCCTGGTCAGCATGGTGCTCGCGCTGCACTTCCGGCGCTCACACACCAACCGCACGGCGATCAACACGGCGATCGCGGCCCTCGCCCTGACGGTGCTGTGCGACGCGCTGTTCACCTCGCCCCTGCTGCGCGAGAACTACCGCTCGGGCCAGCTTCTCGACGCGGGCTGGTTCGCCGGCTCGCTGCTCCTCGCCTACGCGCCCTGGGGCGCGCGCCGCGCGGGGCACTGGGGGGAGGGTGCTCCGTACAACCGGGGCAGCCGCAATACCGGCAGCCGCAGTAGTGGCAGCCGCCATGCCGGCAGCCGCCCCATCGGCGGCTCGCTGGCCGCCCTCACGCCGTACCTCGCCGCCGCCGTCTGCACGCTCGGCATCCTCTACAACGTCATCGAGGGCCGCCGCGTGGACCGGGTCGTGGTCTTCACCGGTTGTACGGTCGTGCTCGCTCTGGTCGTCCGCCAGGGCATCATGCTCGTCGACAACATCTCCCTCACCCAGGAACTGGCGCAGAAGGAGAACCACTTCCGCTCCCTGGTGCAGGGATCGAGCGACGTCATCATGATCGCCGCACCGACCGGCATATTGCGGTACGTCAGCCCGGCCGCGTCCGGCGTCTACGGACGCGAGGCGGAGGAGCTGATCGGATCCGAGCTCGCCTCGCTCATCCACGCGGAGGACCTGGGCAGGGTCGTCCACGAAGTACGCCGCTTTCTGGCCGCGCCTCCCTCCGAGGAGCCGACCACCCGCATCGAGTGCCGCTTCAAGTCGGGCACGGGGGAGTGGCTGAATGTCGAGTCGACCGTCAACCGGCACCAGGGCGGCCTGATCTTCAACAGCCGGGACGTGACCGAGCGGGTCCGCCTCCAGGCCCAGCTCCAGCACAACGCCGAGCACGACCCGCTGACCGACCTGCCCAACCGCGCCCTGTTCACCGCCCGCGTCCGCCAGGCTCTCAGCGGTCGGCGCGTCGGCGATCCCGGCACGGCCGTGCTCTTCATCGACCTCGACGGCTTCAAGGCGGTGAACGACACCATCGGCCACCAGGCCGGCGACGAGCTGCTGATCCAGGCCGCCCGGCGCCTCCAGGACTCGGTGCGGGCGGGCGACACCGCGGCCCGGCTCGGCGGCGACGAATTCGCCGCCCTGATCGTCGGTGAGGGCTCCAGGGACCAGGCCGCCCGCGAATGCCAGGTCCACGAGATCGCCGACCGGCTGCGCCTCACGCTCTCTCAGCCGTATCGGATCGACGGCAACGAGGTACGGGTCGCCGCCTCCATCGGGGTCGCCTTCGCCGAGCCCGGCATCAGCCCCACCGACCTCATGCGCAACGCCGACCTCGCCATGTACCGGGCGAAGGCAGGCGGCAAGGACCGGGTCGAGCTGTACGCGCCGCAGATGCAGGCCGAGGTGGTCCGCAGGACCGAACTGGCCACCCGGCTGCGCACCGCGCTCCACGACGGCGAGTTCGCGCTGCTCCACCAGCCGGTGGTGAGCCTGACCACCGGGCAGGTGACGTCCGTCGCCGCCCAGGCCCGCTGGCGCTCCAGCCAGGGCATCCTCTTCACACCCGCCGAGTTCCTGCGTGTGGCCGACAACGGGGACGCCCAGGAGGGCGCCCGGACGGCCGAGCTCGGCCGCTGGCTCCTCGAAGAGGCGGTCGAGCAGGCGGCGGAGCGCAACCGGGCGGGCCACGAAGCGCCCGTGACGGTCCGGCTCTCGGCCCGCAGACTCGTGGACAAGTCGCTGCCGCTCGGCTCCATCGAGGCCCTCCTCACCCGGCACGGGCTGCCGTCCGGCTCGCTGATCATCGAGCTGGCCGACAGCGACCCCCGGATCTCCTTCGAGGAACTGGAGCGGCGCCTGGTGGCGCTGCGCAGGCTCGGGGTGCGGATCGCGCTGGACGGATTCGGCAGCGGTTACGCCGCCATCAACGCGCTGCGCCGGCTTCCCGTCGACGTACTGAAACTGGACCGCGGGCTGGTCGAGGGCGTCGTCGAGTCCGCCCGGCTGCACAAGATCACCAGCGGGCTGCTGCGGATCGCCTGCGACCTCGGGATGCAGTCCGTGGCGGACGGCGTGGACGTGCCGGAGCAGGTGCTCGCCCTGCGCGCCATGGGGTGCACGCACGGCCAGGGAATGGCCTTCTCGGGCCCGCTCGACGAGTACCGGCTGCGGCGGGCGCTGGTCCGCGGATCGTTCCCGGTGCCGGGCGGGGTGGCGCTGTCCGTCCTGGCCGGCGGTTCGGGTGGATCACTTCCCGTACGTCATGTGGGCGGGAACGGAAGCGAAACGATCACACACCCTCCAATGTGCTCAAATAATGAGACGCCCGTCCCACCTACTTGACAGGCACCGGCCGCCGGAGGGAGGGTCAGTGCCATGCGCACCCGAATTCTCGTACTTGGAAAGCGCGTCGGCTGAAGCCGAGCTCGCACAATGCAGCTCTGCAGACCGCACCGGCGCGCTCCCCTCGCTTGCCTCACGGCACGGGGGGTTTTTTGTTGCACTGGCACTCCCCAAACCCTCGCAAAACCCTCAGCTTCGAGAAGAGAATGCCGATGACCGAGCAGGCCTCCGGGGCCCACCATCCGCAGCCGCGGCCCCGTAACGGCGGACACCACGCCACCACTGTCGAGCACGTGACGGGCGCGCAGTCGCTCATCCGCTCCCTCGAGGAAGTGGGGGCCGACACGGTATTCGGGATTCCCGGCGGCGCCATCCTGCCGGCGTACGACCCGCTGATGGACTCCACCAAGGTCCGCCACGTGCTGGTCCGCCACGAGCAGGGCGCCGGTCACGCGGCCACCGGTTACGCGCAGGCCACCGGCAAGGTCGGCGTGTGCATGGCCACTTCGGGGCCCGGCGCGACGAACCTGGTCACGCCGATCGCCGACGCCCACATGGACTCCGTCCCCATGGTCGCGATCACCGGCCAGGTCGCCTCCAAGGCGATCGGCACGGACGCCTTCCAGGAGGCGGACATCGTCGGCATCACGATGCCGATCACCAAGCACAACTTCCTGGTCACCAAGGCCGAGGACATCCCGCGCACCATCGCCGAGGCGTTCCACATCGCCTCGACCGGACGCCCGGGCCCGGTCCTGGTCGACATCGCCAAGGACGCCCTCCAGGCGAAGACCACCTTCAGCTGGCCGCCCAGCCAGGACCTGCCCGGCTACCGCCCGGTCACCAAGCCGCACGCCAAGCAGATCCGCGAGGCCGCCAAGCTGATCGTCCAGGCCAAGCGGCCCGTGCTGTACGTCGGCGGCGGCGTCATGAAGGCGAACGCCACCGCGGAGCTGAAGGTCCTCGCCGAGCTCACCGGCGCCCCCGTCACCACCACCCTGATGGCGCTGGGCTCCTTCCCCGACAGCCACCCGCTGCACGTGGGAATGCCGGGCATGCACGGTGCGGTCACCGCCGTCACCGCGCTGCAGCGGGCCGACCTGATCGTCGCCCTCGGCGCCCGATTCGACGACCGCGTCACCGGCAAGCTGGACAGCTTCGCCCCGTACGCCAAGATCGTCCACGCCGACATCGACCCGGCCGAGATCGGCAAGAACCGCGCTGCGGACGTGCCGATCGTCGGTGACGCCCGCGAGGTCATCGCCGACCTCGTCCAGGCCGTCCAGGCCGAGCACACCGAGGGCAACACCGGCGACTACGCCGCCTGGTGGAACGACCTCAACCGCTGGCGCGACACCTACCCGCTCGGCTACGACCTGCCGGAGAACGGCCAGCTCTCCCCGCAGCAGGTCATCCAGCGCATCGGCCAACTGGCGCCCGAGGGCACCATCTACGCCGCGGGCGTCGGCCAGCACCAGATGTGGGCCTCGCACTTCATCCAGTACGAGCAGCCCGCCACCTGGCTGAACTCCGGCGGCGCGGGGACGATGGGGTACGCCGTCCCGGCCGCCATGGGCGCCAAGGCCGGCATGCCGGACCGTACGGTCTGGGCCATCGACGGCGACGGCTGCTTCCAGATGACCAATCAGGAACTGACCACCTGCGCGCTCAACAACATCCCGATCAAGGTCGCCATCATCAACAACGGCGCGCTCGGGATGGTCCGCCAGTGGCAGACCCTCTTCTACAACCAGCGCTACTCCAACACCGTGCTGCACAGCGGCCCGGACGCCGACGGCAAGCAGCCGAGCTCGGGCACCCGGATCCCGGACTTCGTGAAGCTGTCAGAGGCCATGGGCTGCCACGCGATCCGCTGTGAGGACCCGGCCGACCTGGACAAGGTCATCGCCGAGGCCAATGCCATCAACGACCGCCCGGTCGTGGTCGACTTCATCGTGCACGAGGACGCCATGGTCTGGCCGATGGTGGCCGCGGGCACGTCGAACGACGAGGTCATGGCCGCCCGCGGGGTGCGCCCCGACTTCGGCGACAACGAAGACGACTGAGCAGACGAGAGAGAGACTTAAAGCCCATGTCCAAGCACACCCTCTCCGTCCTGGTCGAGAACAAGCCGGGCGTCCTCGCGCGGATCACGGCCCTGTTCTCCCGCCGCGGGTTCAACATCGACTCCCTCGCGGTGGGCACCACCGAGCACCCCGAGATCTCGCGCATCACGATCGTGGTCAACGTGATCGAGGCGCTGCCGCTCGAACAGGTGACGAAGCAGCTGAACAAGCTCGTCAACGTACTGAAGATCGTCGAACTCGAGCCCGGCGCCGCGATCCAGCGTGAGCTCGTCCTCGTGAAGGTGCGGGCCGACAACGAGACGCGCTCGCAGATCGTCGAGATCGTCCAGCTGTTCCGCGCCAAGACCGTCGACGTGTCCCCGGAGGCCGTGACCATCGAGGCAACCGGCGGCGCCGACAAGCTCGAAGCGATGCTCAAGATGCTGGAGCAGTTCGGCATCAAGGAGCTCGTCCAGTCCGGAACGATCGCCATAGGGCGCGGCTCCCGGTCGATCACGGACCGCAGCCTGCGGGCCCTCGACCGTTCGGCCTGACCGAAATCCGGTCCCGCTGTTCGTATAGCGAGACCCAACGTCTTTCTTTCCGCACCCCGCCGTACGGTGGGACGCACAACCAGCACACAAGGAGAATCCAAGTGGCCGAGCTGTTCTACGACGACGATGCCGACCTGTCCATCATCCAGGGCCGCAAGGTCGCGGTGATCGGTTACGGCAGCCAGGGCCACGCCCACGCGCTGTCGCTCCGTGACTCGGGTGTCGACGTCCGCGTCGGTCTGCACGAGGGCTCCAAGTCCAAGGCGAAGGCCGAGGAGCAGGGCCTGCGCGTCGTCACGCCGGCGCAGGCTTCCGCCGAGGCCGACGTCATCATGATCCTGATCCCGGACCCGATCCAGGCCCAGGTCTACGAGGAGTCCGTCAAGGACAACCTGAAGGACGGCGACGCGCTGTTCTTCGCCCACGGCTTCAACGTCCGCTTCGGCTTCATCAAGGCCCCGGCCGGCGTCGACGTCGCCCTGGTCGCCCCGAAGGGCCCGGGTCACCTGGTCCGCCGTCAGTACGAGGAAGGCCGCGGCGTTCCGGCGATCGCCGCCGTCGAGCAGGACGCCACCGGCAGCGCCTTCGCGCTGGCCCTCTCGTACGCCAAGGCCATCGGCGGCACCCGCGCGGGCGTCATCAAGACGACCTTCACCGAGGAGACCGAGACCGACCTGTTCGGTGAGCAGGCCGTGCTCTGCGGCGGCGCGTCGGCGCTCGTCAAGGCGGGCTTCGAGACCCTGGTCGAGGCCGGCTACCAGCCGGAGATCGCGTACTTCGAGTGCCTCCACGAGCTGAAGCTCATCGTGGACCTCATGTACGAGGGCGGCCTGGAGAAGATGCGCTGGTCGGTCTCCGAGACCGCCGAGTGGGGCGACTACATCACCGGCCCGCGCGTCGTTACGGACCAGACCAAGGCCGAGATGAAGAAGGTCCTCGCCGAGATCCAGGACGGCACGTTCGCCAAGAACTGGATGGACGAGTACCACGGCGGTCTGAAGAAGTACAACGAGTACAAGACGCAGGACTCCGAGCACCTGCTGGAGACCACCGGCAAGGAGCTCCGCAAGCTCATGAGCTGGGTCGACAACGACGAGGCGTAAGCCTCGGGCACGGGGCCGCGGCGTGTCGCCGCGGCCCTTGTGCGCAGCTGGACAGAACGTCCAGCCACGGACGGGTGATCCTTCCGCTGCGGCGGAAGACCAGACGTCCGGCGCCACTAGACTGCTTCTTACATACACGCGTCAGGCCCACAGCGTCGTGCGTCTTCCACGCGGCTAGCCCCTCCACCGCCTGCGGCCGTCGGGACGGCCGTCCGCATAGGACCAGTGAGGACTCACGTGAGCTCGAAACCTGTCGTACTCATCGCTGAAGAGCTGTCGCCGGCCACAGTCGACGCCCTGGGCCCGGACTTCGAGATCCGGCACTGCAACGGCGCCGACCGGGCAGAGCTCCTGCCGGCCATCGCCGACGTGGACGCGATTCTCGTCCGCTCCGCCACCAAGGTCGACGCCGAGGCGATCGCCGTGGCGAAGAAGCTCCGCGTCGTCGCCCGCGCCGGTGTCGGCCTCGACAACGTCGACGTCTCCGCCGCCACCAAGGCCGGCGTCATGGTCGTCAACGCGCCGACGTCCAACATCGTCACCGCCGCCGAGCTCGCCTGCGGCCTGCTCGTCGCCACCGCGCGCAACATCCCCCAGGCCAACACCGCTCTGAAGAACGGCGAGTGGAAGCGCTCGAAGTACACCGGCGTCGAGCTGAGCGAGAAGATCCTCGGTGTCGTCGGCCTCGGCCGCATCGGTGTCCTGGTCGCACAGCGCATGTCGGCCTTCGGCATGAAGATCGTCGCGTACGACCCCTACGTACAGCCCGCGCGCGCCGCCCAGATGGGCGTCAAGCTGCTCTCGCTCGACGAGCTGCTGGAGGTCGCGGACTTCATCACGGTGCACCTGCCCAAGACGCCCGAGACGCTCGGCCTCATCGGCGACGAGGCGCTGCACAAGGTCAAGCCGGCCGTACGCATCGTCAACGCCGCGCGCGGCGGGATCGTCGACGAGGCGGCGCTGTACTCCGCCCTCAAGGAGGGCCGAGTCGCCGGCGCGGGCCTCGACGTGTACGCGAAGGAGCCGTGCACCGACTCCCCGCTCTTCGAGCTCGACCAGGTCGTCTGCACGCCGCACCTCGGCGCCTCCACCGACGAGGCCCAGGAGAAGGCGGGCATCGCGGTCGCCAAGTCCGTGCGCCTCGCCCTCGCCGGTGAGCTCGTGCCGGACGCGGTCAACGTCCAGGGCGGTGTCATCGCCGAGGACGTACGCCCCGGTCTGCCGCTCGCCGAGAAGCTCGGCCGGATGTTCACGGCGCTCGCGGGCGAGGTCGCGGTGCGTCTCGACGTCGAGGTGTACGGCGAGATCACGCAGTACGACGTCAAGGTGCTCGAACTGTCCGCCCTCAAGGGCGTGTTCGAGGACGTCGTCGACGAGACGGTGAGCTACGTCAACGCGCCGCTCTTCGCGCAGGAGCGCGGCGTGGAGGTCCGCCTCACGACGAGCTCGGAGTCCCCGGACCACAAGAACGTCGTCACTGTGCGCGGCACGCTCTCCGGCGGCGACGAGGTCTCGGTCTCCGGCACGCTGTCGGGCCCGAAGCACCTTCAGAAGATCGTCGGCATCGGTGAGCACGACATCGACCTGACGCTGGCCGACCACATGGTCGTCCTGCGCTACCAGGACCGCCCGGGTGTCGTCGGCACCGTCGGCCGCATCCTCGGCGAGGGTGGTCTGAACATCGCCGGCATGCAGGTCTCGCGTGCGGACCAGGGCGGCGAGGCACTGGCCGTCCTTTCGGTGGACGACACGGTTCCGCCGGCGGTTCTGGCGGAGATCGCCGATGAGATCGGCGCGGCCTCGGCCCGCTTCGTGAACCTCGCGAGCTGACCCCGCCGAACCAGCCCGGCTCCGGTGCCCGGGACGCCCGCCGCGTCCCGGGCACCGGTGCGTCCGGGGCGGGGACGACGCCTTACAGGCGGGCGGCCTTGAGGGACATGTGCAGCAGCAGCCGGTCCTCGCCGTCGTGGAGGTCGAGACCGGTGAGCTGTTCCACGCGGGACAGGCGGTAGTAGAGCGTCTGGCGGTGGATGTTCAGGGCGCTCGCGGTGCGGCCGGCCTGGCCCGCGCAGTCCAGGAACGCCTCCGCCGTACGGGCGAGCTCGGCGTGCGCCGGTTCGAGCAGCGGACGTACGGCCGGGTCCACCGGGTGGCCGGGCCCGCTGTCCGGGAGCGCGGCCAGCAGGCGGTAGGGGCCGATCCCCGACCACTCCGCGACCGGTCCGAGGTGCGGGCGGGCCAGCGCCGCACGGGCCGCGGCGGAGGCTTCGCGCCAGGCGCCCGGCAGGTCGTCCAGGGCGCGTACGGGATTGCCGATGCCGGCGACCGGGCCCGCCGGGGCGAGCAGATTGCGCGCCGCCTGGTGCGCGGGGGAGAGGTCGGCGGGCGCACGGAGCCGGATCAGGGCGGCGAGGCGCGGGCCCGCCGGGCCCGGCACCGGAAGCAGGGACAGCGCGGCGGCGCCCGGGACCGTGCGTAGACCCGGCACGGGCTGCGCCCAGGGTGCGACGCACAGCAGGGCGTACGGAGCCGAGTCGCCCAGCGCCGCCCCCAGCGAGGCGAGCGCGGCGGCCCGGCTGTCGGCGGAGTCCGAGGTGAGCAGGGTCAGCAGATGCGGGCCGAGGTCGGCGCGGGCGCGGGCCTCGTCCGCCAGAAGCTCGCCGATCCGGGCGCAGACCGCCATCGCCGTGGCCGGTACGGGTCCCGGCGGACCGTCGTCCCCGGCGAGGAGCCACACGTAACCGTGGACGACGTCCCGATGCCGTACGGGAAGGCACAGCCGGCCGCGCAGGACGCCCGCGGCGGGGTCGGCGGGGATGTACACGGGACTCTCCGCCGTGGCGATGCCGAACTTCTCGAACCAGGCGCGGACCTCGGCCGTGGAGCGGCGGGTGAGGATCGAGCGCGTGCGGACGGGGTCCATGGAGGTGTCGTCGTCGCTGTCGTGCGCGCCGAAGGCGATCAGCCGGAAGTCGCGGTCCTCCAGCGTCGCGGGTGCGCCGAGCAGCGCCGAGATCTCGTCGACAAGGTCCTGGTAATCGCCTTTCACGCTTCCCATTCTCGCATTCCTTCAGACATCTGTATGAGATACGGGACACGGATGCGTGACAGCTGTCGATGGTTCGCCGGGCGAGCGATCCTTAGATTTCACGGTGGTTATCCGTGCCGTACCGAATTGCCTGGTCACGGCCCCCTTCAAGCCTTTTCCGTGGAGGTGCCCCGTGCTGGGTCCCGTGATCCTCGCCGCTTCGCGCAGCGACAAAATGCGCCGCTTCGTGTCGGCTGCCCCGGGCACCAAACAGGTCGTGGCCCGGTTCATCGCCGGTGAGACGGTCGACCAGGTCCTTCCGATCGTCCAGGACGCCGCCGACAAGGGTCTCGAAGTCACCCTGGACGTCGTGGGCGAGGACATCACCACCCGCGAGCAGGCGTCCGCCGCCCGTGACGCGTACCTCGAGCTGATCGATCACCTCAAGGGCCTGGGCCTGGGCGAGCGGGCCGAGATGTCGGTCAAGCTGTCGATGTTCGGCCAGGCGCTGGAGGGTGGCCACGAGCTGGCGCTCGCCAACGTCCGCCCGGTCGTCGAGGCGGCCGCCGCGATCGGCACCACGGTCACGCTGGACGCGGAGGACCACACCACCCTGGACTCGATGTTCGCCATCCACGAGGAGCTGCGGAAGGACTTCCCGCAGACCGGCTGTGCGATCCAGGCGTACCTGTTCCGCACCGAGGACGACGCGCGCCGCCTGTCCGGGGCCGGCAGCCGGGTCCGTATCGTCAAGGGCGCCTACAAGGAGCCGGCCACCGTCGCGTTCCAGGACAAGGCCGAGATCGACCAGGCGTACGTACGCGTCCTGAAGATTCTCATGGCGGGCGACGGCTACCCGATGATCGGGTCCCACGATCCGCGACTGATCGCCGTCAGTCAGGAGCTCGCCCGGCGTGCGGGGCGCAAACTGGATGAGTACGAATTCCAGATGCTGTACGGGATCCGCAGCGAAGAGCACGTGCGGCTCGCGGCAGAGGGCCACCGGATGCGTGTGTACACCGCGTACGGCACCGACTGGTACGGCTACTTCATGCGACGCCTCGCGGAGAAGCCGGCCAACCTGCTGTTCTTCGTCCGCTCGATGATCACCAAAAACTGACCCAGGCTGACCTTAGGGCCGAGCCCTTCCACCCCTCACCAAGGAGTCAAGGAACTCATGGACGCTGTGACCCAGGTCCCCGCCCCGGTCAACGAGCCGGTGCACACGTACGCCCCCGGTTCGCCGGAGCGCGCACGCCTCGAAGTCAAGCTCAAGGAGCTGGCCGAGAACCCCGTCGACCTCCCGATGACGATCAACGGTGAGAAGCGGATGGGTGGCGGCGAGCGTTTCGACGTCGTACAGCCGCACAACCACAAGGCCGTCCTCGGCACCGCCGCCCACGCCACGCAGCAGGACGCGCGGGACGCGATCGACGCGGCCCTGGCCGCCGCTCCGGCGTGGCGCGCGATGTCCTTCGACGACCGCGCCGCGATCATCCTGCGCGCCGCCGAGCTGCTGTCGGGCCCGTGGCGCGAGACGCTCGCCGCCTCGACCATGCTCGGCCAGTCGAAGACCGTCCAGCAGGCCGAGATCGACACCCCGTGCGAGCTCGTCGACTTCTGGCGCTTCAACGTCAAGTACGCCCGTGACCTGCTCGCCGAGCAGCCGCCGGCGAACTCCCCGGGTGTGTGGAACCGGCTGGACCACCGTCCGCTGGAGGGCTTCGTCTACGCGATCACGCCCTTCAACTTCACGGCGATCGCCGGCAACCTGCCGACCGCTCCCGCCCTGATGGGCAACGTCGTGGTCTGGAAGCCGTCCCCGACGCAGACGCACGCCGCCGTGCTGCTGATGCAGCTGCTGGAGGAGGCCGGTCTGCCCAAGGGCGTCATCAACCTCGTCACCGGTGACGGCATCGAGGTCTCCGAGGTCGCCCTCAACCACCGTGACCTGGCCGGTATCCACTTCACCGGCTCGACCAAGACCTTCCAGTACCTGTGGAAGACGGTCGGCAACAACATCGAGAAGTACCGCACGTACCCGCGTCTCGTCGGTGAGACGGGCGGCAAGGACTTCGTCGTCGCGCACCCGAGCGCCGACCGCGCGATCCTGAAGACCGCGCTGACCCGTGGCTCGTTCGAGTTCCAGGGTCAGAAGTGCTCCGCGTCCTCGCGTGCGTACGTCCCGGCCTCGATCTGGAACTCCGGCTTCAAGGAGGAGTTCGCGACCGAGGTCGACGCCATCACCATGGGCGACGTCACCGACCTGTCGCACTTCATCGGCGCCGTCATCGACGAGCGTTCGTTCGCCAAGAACAAGGCCGCGATCGACCGCGCCGCCGCTGACCCGACGTGCACGATCGTCGCGGGCGGCACGTACGACGACTCGGTCGGCTACTTCGTCCGCCCGACGGTCATCGCGTGCACCGACCCGGAGAACGAGGTCTTCACGACCGAGTACTTCGGCCCGATCCTCGCGGTCCACGTCTACGAGGACGAGAAGTACGACGCCATGCTGGAGCAGATGGAGTCGGCGTCCGACTACGCCCTGACCGGCGCCGTCATCTCCGGTGACCGCGCGGCGGCCGCGTACACGATGGACAAGCTCCGCTACGCCGCGGGCAACTTCTACATCAACGACAAGTCGACCGGCGCCGTCGTCGGCCAGCAGCCCTTCGGCGGCGGCCGCGCGTCCGGCACCAACGACAAGGCCGGCGCCCCGCAGAACCTCCAGCGCTGGACCCTGACCCGGGCCATCAAGGAGACCCTGGTCCCGCCGACCGACTACACCTACCCGCACCAGGGCTGACCAGCCCCCCGCGCGCGGCCCCCTCGCGCGCCCCGCGAAGCTCCGCCCCCGTCCCGGCCCCCACGCCGGACGGGGGCGGTTTCGTGTGCCGCCGGGTGTCAGATCTTGCGCCAGCGGGCCATCGCGAAGGAGAACAGGCCGAACATGGCCAGGCCGACGGCTATCAGCACCAGCAGCCACGGGCCCGCCGGGGTGTCGGAGAAGGAGCGGAGGGTGTCGTCGATGCCCTTGGCCTTGTCGGGCTCGTAGTCGACCGCGGCCTTGACCGCGAATCCGCCGAGTACGGCGAAGACCGCGCCGCGCGCGATGCCGCCGGTCACGCCGGAGATGTCCACGGCCTGGCGGGTGCGGCCCCGTAGGGCGCTCATCTTCAGGTGCTTGTGGTACTTGCGCAGGGCGGCGCGGCTCGCGATCCACACGCCGGCCACCGCGATGGCCAGGCCGCCGATCCCTACGAGCCATTGTCCGGCGGGGAGTTCCAAGGTCCTGGACGTCACGTCCTCCGACTGCTTGTCGCTGGAGCCGCTTCCGCTGCCGCCCGCGCCCGCCGCGAACGACAGCACGCTGTACGCCACGAAGCCGTAGAAGAGGAAACGCGCCAGGGACAGCAGGCGCTTGTGGGGCTTGTGGCCGTCGGGTCCGGCCGCGCCGAAGAAGGCTTCGGAGAGCCGCCACAGCGCCATGCCCACCAGAGCGATGCCCAACGCCCAGAGCAGGAACGAGCCCAGCGGCTGCGCGGCCACCTCCGCGAGCGCGCCCCCTCGGTCCGCCTCCTGCCCGCCGTCGCCGAACGCGATCCGCAGCGCCAGTACGCCGACCAGCAGGTAGAGCACTCCGCGTGCCACGAATCCCCAGCGTGCGGCGGCCTCCAGGGTCGAACTGTTCGAAGCCTGCCGGGCGGTGAGTTTGCCCCTGCGGCCTATTGTCCCTGCGTCCATGTTCTGCCTCCTCCGTCGGAATGCGTGTGCCCCGAAGCGGGCGGTGGAAGCAGGGGGTGCGGGAGGTGCGCCGACGCGGTCTTGTGGAATGGCAATGAGCATGTCAAATTCCTCAACGGTGTTCCCGTTCCCCGCGGGAGCCTGACCGAGGAGATTCCCCCCATGAGACGCATCCTCCGTGCGCGCACAGTCCTGACCGCCCTCATAGCCGCCGGCGCCCTGGGCCTCGGCGCGACCCCGGCCGGTGCCGGGACCGCCGCCGAAGCCGGGGCCGCGGGTCCGGCGACGTACGCCCTGGACACCGCACTCTCCGAGCGCCTCGGCGACGACACCGCCGGCAGCTACCTCGACCACCGCACCGGCCGTCTCACCGTGACCGTCACCAGCGACCGCGCCGCCCAACAGGTCCGCGCGGCGGGGGCCGTGGCGAAGCGCGTGGAGCGCGGCGCCGAGCGGCTGGAGGCGGCCATGGCCGCACTGGAGTCGGGAGCGAAGATCACCGGTACGTCGTGGGGCGTCGACCCGCGGACCAACCAGGTCAGCGTGGAGGCCGACCAGTCCGTCCCGGCGCGGGAGATGGCCCGGCTGCGGAAGGTCGCGGAGGCGCAGGACGGGGCGGTGCGCGTCTCGCGCGTACCGGGAACGTTCAGGCGCGAGGTGGCGGGCGGCGACGCGATCTACGGCGGCGGGTACCGCTGTTCGGCGGCGTTCAACGTCTCCAAGGGCACGACGCGTTACTTCGTGACGGCGGGCCACTGCACCAACGACGTCGCCAACTGGTCGGCCACGTCCGGCGGTCCGGTGACCGGTGTCCGCGAGGGCACCAGCTTCCCGACCAACGACTACGGCATCGTCCGCTACACGGACGGTTCGGCGCCGGCGGGCAACGTCAACCTCCACAACGGCAGTTACCAGGACATCGCGTCCGCCGCGAACGCCGTCGTGGGCCAGGCCATCAAGAAGAGCGGCTCCACGACCAAGGTGACCAGCGGCACCGTGACCGCCGTGAACGTCACCGTCAACTACGGTGACGGCCCCGTCTACGGCATGGTGCGCACCACCGCCTGCTCGGCCGGCGGCGACAGCGGCGGCGCCCACTTCGCCGGCAGCGTCGCGCTCGGCATCCACTCGGGCAGCTCCGGCTGCACGGGCACCAATGGCTCCGCCATTCACCAGCCGGTGAAGGAAGCCCTGTCGGCGTACGGCGTGAACGTGTACTGAGCGCTTCGGGCCGCCACCCGCCTTCGGGGGTGGCGGCCCTGCGAGAGTTCTCGCATGGATCCGATGCTTACCGTCCACACCGCCGACCTCGAACCCGCCGCGCTCGACGAGATCCGCGGCCTCCTGGACGCCGCCTTCGACGGCGACTTCGGCGAGGACGACTGGGATCACACCGTCGGCGGCATACATGCCTGTCTCCGGGACGAGCACGGCCTGGCCGCCCACGGCAGCGTCATCCAGCGCCGGGTCCTGCACGGCGGCAGGTCGCTGCGCGTCGGTTACGTCGAGGGGGTGGCCGTGCGGGCGGACCGCCGGCGGGAGGGGCTCGGCGGCCGGGTGATGGAGGCGCTGGAGCGGGTGATCGACCGGGCGTACGTCCTCGGCGCGCTCTCGGCGTCCGACGACGGGGCGGCGCTCTACGCGGGGCGCGGGTGGGAGGTGTGGCCGGGGCGGATCGCGGCGCTGGGGCCCTCGGGCGTCGTACCCCTGCCGGACGAGGAGGGTTCGACGTACCTGCGGCCCGTGACCGGACTTCCCGACGCGTCGGACGCCCTGATCTTCGACTGGCGGAGCGGAGACGTGCTCTGAGCGCGCTCGGCGTCGGCGGAAGCGGCATCGGTGAATGTCGCTTCCCGGCCACGCCGTGACGTAAAAGAAACCCGCACGTACCTAGCGGTAACAAACGATGGCATGCCAGATTTCCGCATGCCACCGGCCGGCGGCTCCCCTCGTCGACATGCCCTCGCGGCCCAGCGCAGGAGTACCGCCGTGTCCGGATTTCGCTCCATGAGTACGCTCAGACCCACCCGAGCCGCCAGACCCGGCGGCATCCGTGGCCGTACGCGCTCCCGGCGCCTCGCCGCCGCGGCGCTCTCTCTCCCCCTGGCGTTCGCCGCCCTGCTGACGGCCGGGGCCGGCCAATCGGCCGCGAGCCCCACCACCGGCCCGGCCGCCATCGTCTCGATGGGCGACAGCTACATCTCCGGTGAGGCGGGCCGCTGGCGCGGCAACAGCCTCACCAACAGCGGCAGCCGCGACGGCTCCGACCGGGCCTGGACTGGCAGCGGTTACAACCCGGGCGTCGTATACGGTCCGACGGCCGCGAACGGCTGCCACCGTTCCGACTCCGCCGAGGTGCGCAGCGCCACCGGCACCACCCAGGCGCTGATCAACATCGCCTGCTCGGGCGCCACCGCCAAGAACGTCTTCCGCGCTGCGAACGGCGGCGTGCCGTTCAAGGGCGAGGCCCCGCAGGCCGACCAGCTCGCGGGTATCGCCGCGGCGAACAACGTGAAGGTGATCGCGCTGTCCGTCGGCGGCAACGACCTCGGCTTCGCCGACATCATCACCGCCTGCGCCACGGACTACATGGTCTGGTACTCGTACTGTCACGACGACCAGCAGGCCGTCGTGGACGCGAAGATCGACACGGCGATGGCGAACGTGGGCAAGGCCGTCGACGAGATCCGCGCGGTGATGTCCGCCGGGGGCTACGCCGCTTCGGCCTACCGGATCGTCCTCCAGTCGTACCCCTCGCCCATCCCGAGGGCCTCCGAGAACCGCTACGCGGAGAGTGGCTGGAGCCGGGTCAGCACCGGCGGCTGCCCGTTCTGGAACAAGGACTCCGACTGGGCGCGCGACTCGCTCGTCCCGCAGATCGCGAACCGTCTCAAGGGCGTGGCCGCCGCCAAGGGCGTGCTGTTCCTGGACCTGCGCGACATGCTCCAGGGGCGCGAGGTGTGTGCCCGGCAGAGCAGGCTGGTGAACGCCACCCAGCCCGCGTCGGCCGTCGCCAGCGAGTGGGCGCGCTGGATCGACAGCGACTCCACGCAGGGGCCGGTCCAGGAGTCCATGCACCCCAATTACTACGGCCAGCTCGGCCAGGGCCGCTGTCTGGCCCTGATCTACGCGGCCCCGGCGGGCGGCAGCTACACGTGCCGCAATACAGCCGGGGCGGACACTTCGCAGATGTATCTCTCGGCTTCCTGAGGACGGTGAAGGCCGCGTCTCTCCGGGGCGCGGCCATGATCGCGTCTCAGATAGTAGGAAGTCCGAGTAATTGTGGAGACAGACTGTCCGCCCTCACTTAGCTTGGTAGGAGCCGAACGTCTCGCTCCATCAGCGAACGGCGGTCGCGAGCCCGTGCCTCATGCAGGTAACCCCTGCGGCATCTGCTCCCCGCCCATTCCGGCGCCCTGAAATCATTCTGATCTCAAGGAGTCGATCATCATGGCCGAGACCGCCCGCCGCGTCCGCCACACCCCCCGCTCGAACGACACCGACCGCAAGCAGGCGGCAGCCGCTCTCCAGCGCGCCCTGGACCGCCGTGACAACGGAGGCGCGACCGGCCACTGAGCCGCAAGCCGCGCCCCGCCGCCCCTGCCTAACGGCCGCGCCGGATCTCGAAGTGGTCGATGCGCTCGCCGGATTCGGCGAGCGCGGAGACCTTCAGCCTCGGTGACGTACCGGTCTCGGCCTCCACCGCGAGGAACGAGAAGCCGGTGTACCGCACCCGCGACCACTCGACGGTGTCCGGGTCCGGGAGCCGCGACTTCGTCCAGTGGAAACTGACGATGTGGTCGTGGTCGTGGACGTTGCCCTCGTAGCTGTCCTTCACGCCGAGCCCGAACCCGTACAGGTCCTTGCCCGCGCCGCCCGCGGTGACGTACACGATCCCGTCCCGGGTCGGGTCGGTCGAGGCCCCGACGGGCACCGGCTTGCCGACCTCGCCGCCCTTGATGGCGTCGGTCCGCTCGTACACGTGGTTGTGGCCGTTGATCACCAGGTCCACCTGGTGCTTGGTGAACAGCGCCAGCCACGCGTCGCGCACGCCGCCGTCCGAGGCATGGGTGGACGTCGAGTACACGCAGTGGTGGAAGAAGACCACGATGAAGTCGATGCCGGCCTGCCGCCGCAGCTCGCCGAGGCGCTTGTCGAGCCAGGCGTTCTGGGCACCGTCCGTGTAGCCCTTGTTGGCGGGGATCTCGTACGACACGTCATTGGCGTCCAGCGCCACTACGCCGACATTGCCGTACGTGAAGGAGTAGATGCCGGGGGCGTTCGCCGCGTCCGGCCCGTTCCCGGGCAGCGACCAGCGGGCGGACTGGCCGCCGTAGCCGTTGGGGGAGTACCAGGCCTCCATGTCGTGGTTGCCGGTGGTCACCATCCAGGGAACCCGTGACGCCACGCTCTCGGTCTGCGCCAGGAACTGGTCCCACACGCGCGCGTCGTAGGTGTCCGACTCCTTGCCGTGCCCGCTGCTGTCCGCGTAGCAGATGTCGCCCGCGTGGAGATGGAAGGACGGGTTCTGACCGAGGATCAACTGGTCGTTGGCGACGGCGTCGTAGCCGACCCCCTGGTCGCCGAAGGCCGTGAAGACGAAGGTCTCCGGCCGCGCGGGCGCCGTACGGAACGAGCCGATGGTCGACAGGCGCGAGGCGTCGGCCGGGTCGAAGCCGTCGTGCCCGACGCCGTAGTAGTACGTCGTCCCGGGCTTCAGCCCGTCGAGGCCCACGTGCAGATAGAACTGGTCGACCGCGGGCAGCTTGCGCGAGAGCGACGGCGTGTGCAGATCCCGCACCTCGGCCTCGATCTTCCGGCTCAGCTCCCACGGCTTCAGCCCCACCCGTATGTACGGGCTCTTCACCGCGAAGGGCACCTGCCAGGAGATCCGCATCTGCGTCTTCGGGTCGGCGCCGAAGGCGAGATGGCGGCCGAAGGGGGCGACCAGTGAGCCGTCCACCCGTGCGGTGACGGAGGAGGGAAGCAGAGTGGGGGAGGAGCCCGCGTAGGCAGGGCTCGCGCCGCCGAGCAGGGCGGCGCCGCCCACGGTGGCGGCGGACGAGCTGATCACGCGACGGCGGGAGAGTTTCGTACGCAGATACTCGTGCTGCTCCGGCATGCTCATGCGGCGCGCGATCTGCTCGGGGATTCCGGTGCGGGGGGTGTCGGCCATGGGAAAAAACTTCCCAGTAACAACCAACTCCGGCCAGTACTGGGGGTGAACAGAATCTGTCGAGATTTTGAGTCCGAATGGCGGACGCCCGGTGTCAGGGGCTGGGACGCGGGAGTAGGGTGCCGACATGTCTCGCAGCATCAATCTCGCAGTGGTCCCTGGTGACGGTATCGGCCAGGAGGTCGTGGCCCAAGGGCTCAAGGTCCTCAACGCCGTCCTCCCACAGGATGTGAAGCTGCAGACCAAGGAGTACGACCTCGGCGCCCAGCGCTGGCACCGCACCGGAGAGACCCTCCCGGACGCGGAGCTCGACTCCCTCAAGCAGCACGACGCCATCCTGCTCGGCGCGATCGGCGACCCGTCCGTGCCGTCCGGCGTCCTGGAGCGCGGGCTGCTGCTCAAGCTGCGGTTCGCGTTCGACCACTTCATCAACCTGCGCCCGTCGAAGCTGTTCCCCAACACCGCGACGCCGCTGGCCGGCCGCCCCGACATCGACTTCGTCGTCGTCCGCGAGGGCACCGAAGGCCCGTACACCGGCAATGGCGGCTCGATCCGCACCGGTACGGAGCACGAGGTCGCGACCGAGGTCAGCCTGAACACGGCGTACGGCGTCGAGCGCGTCGTCCGTGACGCGTACGAGCGGGCCAACGCCCGTCCGCGCAAGAAGCTGACGCTGGTGCACAAGAACAACGTCCTCGTCTTCGCCGGCCACATGTGGAAGAACATCTTCGACAAGGTCGGCCAGGAGTACCCCGAGGTCACCACCGACTACCTGCACGTTGACGCCGCGACGATCTTCTTCGTCACACAGCCCGAGCGCTTCGACGTCATCGTCACCGACAACCTCTTCGGCGACATCCTCACCGACCTCGCCGCTGCCGTGACCGGCGGCATCGGCCTGGCCGCCTCCGGCAACATCAACCCGACGGGTGCCTTCCCGTCGATGTTCGAGCCCGTTCACGGCTCCGCGCCCGACATCGCGGGTCAGGGCAAGGCCGATCCGACGGCCACGATCCTCTCCGTCGCACTCCTCCTGCGCCACCTCGGTTTCGAGACCGAGGCAGGCCGTATCGAGGCAGCCGTCTCCGCCGACCTCGCGGAGCGCGACGGCAGCACGGTCCGTACGACGGACGAGATCGGCGACGCGCTCGCGGTACGCGTAGCGGGCTGACCCGACGGACTCCTCCCCACAGCCGCCGGGTCACAGACACCCGGCGGCTGTTGCTTTGTCGCGGCCGGGTGGGACCATCAATCCTGGGCCGCACTACACGCCGTTTCATCCACAGCCCCACGCGCGCGATAATCGAACGCGGGGCCGCGGTATGAGGGGAAGCTCGGACGTCCTACTAGAGGCGTGAGCGCGGTCCACCACACACAACCGGTGAAGGACACGCACTCATGACGACGCCCACGATCGAGCTCAAGCCCTCCTCGCACCCGCTGTCCGACGCGGAGCGCGAGGCGATCCTGGCCAGCCCCGGATTCGGCCGCCACTTCACCGACCACATGGTCACCATCAGGTGGACCGAAGGCCGTGGCTGGCACGACGCCCAGCTCGTGCCGTACGCGCCGCTTTCGATCGACCCGGCCAACATGACCCTGCACTACGCGCAGGAGATCTTCGAGGGCCTGAAGGCCTTCCGCCGGCCCGACGGGTCGGTCACCACCTTCCGCCCCGACGCGAACGCCAAGCGCTTCCAGGTCTCCGCGCGCCGGCTGGCGATGCCCGAGCTGCCGGTCGAGACGTTCATCGCGGCGTGCGACGCGCTGGTCCAGCAGGACAAGGCATGGGTTCCGGCACACGGCGGCGAGGACTCCCTGTACCTGCGCCCGTTCATGATCGCCAACGAGGTCGGGCTCGGTGTGAAGCCGGCCAACGAGTACCTCTTCATCGTCATCGCGTCGCCCGCCGGAGCGTACTTCCCCGGTGGCGTGAAGCCGGTCTCGGTCTGGCTGTCCGAGAACTACGTCCGCGCCGTCCCCGGCGGCATGGGCTTCGCCAAGACCGGAGGCAACTACGCGGCGTCGCTCCTCGCCTTCGCCGAGGCGGCGGAGAAGGGCTGCGACCAGGTCGTCTGGCTCGACGCGCTGGAGCACAAGTGGGTCGAGGAGATGGGCGGCATGAACCTGTACTTCGTGTACGGGAACAAGATCGTCACCCCCGAGCTCACCGGCTCGCTCCTCGCCGGCATCACCCGCGACTCGCTGCTCCAGCTCGCCCGTGACCTCGGCTACGAGTCCGAGGAGGGCCGGATCTCCACGGAGGACTGGAAGCGCGACACCGAGAACGGCACCCTCACCGAGGTCTTCGCGTGCGGCACGGCGGCGGCGATCACGCCGGTCGGCTCCGTGAAGTCCGAGGGGGCGGAGTGGGTCCAGGGCGACGGGCAGCCGGGCAAGGTGACGATGGAGCTCCGCAAGGCGCTGCTCGCCATCCAGACCGGCACGGCGGAGGACACCCACGGCTGGATCCACGAGCTGGCCTGACCCCCCGCGGGAGTCGCACGTACGTGAGGCCGCGCCCGGCATTCCCGCCGGGCGCGGCCTCACGTGTACGGCCGCCTAGGCGTGAGCGGGGGTCTCGCTCTCGGTCTCGGCCACGGGACTCGCGCCGGCGGGCACGGCCGTCCGGTCCTTCGCCGTCAGCGCGGCGTACGCGGCGCCGCCCACCAGGCCCGACAGGATGAAGCTGCAGTCCACGCCGCCGGTGAGGACCAGCAGCGGGCCTTCGTACACCGTCGTCGAGACCGCCCCGAGGCCGACCGCCGCGCCCAGCGCCCAGGACACGGTGGCCTGGACGTTCCAGCCCGAGCGGTACCAGTAGACGCCGCCCTTGGAGCGGCGGTTGAAGACCTGGAGGGCTTCCGCGTCGTACCGGCCGCCGCAGCGCACGTACCCGATCAGGGAGATGACGGCCCACGGTGTGCCGATGGCCGTCAGGAGCAGGACGAACGACGTCATCGCGGACTGCACGGACCAGGCGAAGGAGCCGACGAACACGAACGCGGTCGCGACGGCGGCCGCGATCACGGTGGCCCGCGTGCGGGTCGCGCCCGGCAGGATCGCGTCCAGATCGAGGCCCATCGAGTAGAGCATCAGGCCGGCGTTGCCGACGGACCCTGCGGAGGCCGCGACGAGCAGCGGCACCAAGTACCAGAAGGGTGCGGCCTCGACGAGCGGTCCGGCGTAGTCGAGGCCGGCGCGGGCGGCGAGGGCGGTGTACGTGCCGAACAGCTGGGGGACCAGCAGGCCCAGGAGCAGGCCCAGACAGGTGGCTCGGAGAACCTTGCGCGGGGTGTGGCGGCGCGGCGAGATGTAGCGCGTGTAATCGCCGAGCAGCGTGATGAAGGCGACCGGGCCGCTCAGGCCCGCGGCGACGGCGGCGAGCAGCCAGGTGGGCCAGAACGAGCCGAGGAGGTACGGGGTGTCCGGGGGCGCGGCCGTGGTGAAGTCGCCCGCGTAGGCGTACAGGCCGGCCGACAGCAGGACGACCATACCGATGGACAGCACCTTGCTGAGCCTCAGCAGCAGCTTGTAGCCGTACACCGCGGCTACGACCGTGGCGCCCGCCAGCACGGTGTACATCAGGGCGCGGGCGGCCCCGTCGTCCGGCAGGCCGGTGAGCCGGGAGAGGGTCCCGACCATCACGTCGCCGCCGATCCACAGCGTGAGCGCCGTATAACCGAGCGAGAGCAGCAGGCCGACGACCGAACCGACCAGCCGGCCGCGTACGCCGAACTGGGCGCCGCTCGAGGTGGAGAGGTTGGTGGCCGTGCGCAGCGAGATGAGCGCGAGCGGTGCGGTGACCGCGATTCCGGCCAGGGTGCCGACCAGGATCGAGGTCACCGAAGGCCACAGGCCAAGCCCGAAGGACGGCGGCAGCCACCCGAAGACGATGACGCCCAGGCACAGATTGGAGCCAAGAAGGATGGAGACGAGGTCGCGCGGCCCGCTGGTGCGCTCCTCGTCGGGGATGGTGTCGACTCCGCGCTGTTCTATCGGCATGGCTGGGTCCTCCCGGTCCGCCGGACAACAAACTTTTGAGTGCCGTTCAATGTGACTTGCCTCAAGGTGGCGCGTCAATGTTTCCTGCGTATGAATCTCGTGGTTAGAGTGAAGTTCTAAACTTTTTGGAGGTGTGTCGGCGTGCGACTGACCCCGACGGAACGCGATCGGCTGCTGCTGTTCGGAGCCGCCGAGCTGGCGCGTGCGCGCCGGGCGCGCGGGCTGCGGCTCAACGTGCCGGAGGCGACCGCGCTCATCGCGGACACGGTCTGCGAGGCCGCCCGTGACGGGCGGCGGCTCGCGGAGGCGATCGAGGCGGCACGGTCCGTGCTCGGCCCCGACGACGTGCTGCCGGGCGTGGCCGATGTGGTGACCGAAGTGCATGTGGAAGCCGTATTCGACGACGGCTCTCGGCTCGCGGTCGTGTCGTCCCCGATCGGCGGCGGCGCGCTGGGCGACGACGCCCCGGGCGCGGTCCTGCCCGGCCCCGCGGACGCGGAGCCGGAGCCGGCGGTGCGGCTGACCGTACGCAACACGGCGACCGTCCCCGTCAGCGTCACCTCCCACTTCCACTTCTTCGAGGCGAACCCGCGCCTCGACTTCGACCGCTCGGCGGCATACGGCATGCGGTTGTGCGTCCCCGCCGGGTCCTCCGTCCGCTTCGACGCGGGCGACGAGGCCGAGATCGGCCTCGTCCCGATCGGCGGCGCCCGGATCGCGATCGGTTTCGCGGGCCTGGTCGACGGCCCGCTGGACGCGCCCGGCGCGAAGGACGAGGCCCTGCGCAGGGCCGCGGCCTGCGGTTATCTGGGAGCACAGCCCGAAGGAGGAGCTGAGGCATGAGCATCGATCCGCACGAGTACGCGGCTGTCCACGGCCCCCGCGCCGGAGACCGGGTCAGGCTCGGCGACTCCGGGCTGACCGTGCGCGTCGAGTCCGACGCGCAGAAGCCGGGTGAGGAGTTCCTCGCGGGCTTCGGCAAGACGGCCCGCGACGGGCTGCACCTCAAGGCCGCCGCCGTGCGCGAGACCTGCGACATCGTGATCAGCAACGTGCTGGTCATCGACGTGGCGCAGGGCATCCGCAAGGTGTCGATCGGCATCAAGGAAGGCCGGATCCACGCGATCGGGCGGGCCGGCAACCCGGACACCCTCGACGGCGTGGACGTCGTCGTCGGCACCGGTACGTCGATCGTCTCCGGCGAGGGCCTGATCGCGACGGCGGGCTCGGTCGACACGCACGTCCACCTGCTGTCGCCGCGCATCATGGAGGCCTCGCTGGCCTCCGGCGTGACGACGATCATCGGCCAGGAGTTCGGCCCGGTCTGGGGCGTCGGCGTGAACTCGCCGTGGGCCCTGCGCCACGCCTTCGGCGCCTTCGACGCCTGGCCCGTCAACATCGGCTTCCTCGCGCGCGGCTCGTCCTCCGACGCGGCCCCGCTGGTCGAGGCACTCGCCGAGGGCGGCGCGTCGGGCTTCAAGGTGCACGAGGACATGGGCGCGCACACCCGCGCCCTGGACACCGCGCTGCGCGTCGCCGAGGAGCACGACGTGCAGGTCGCCCTGCACAGCGACGGCCTGAACGAGTGCCTCTCGGTCGAGGACACCCTCTCCGTCCTCGAAGGCCGTACGATCCACGCCTTCCACATCGAGGGCTGCGGCGGCGGGCACGTCCCCAACGTCCTCAAGATGGCCGGCGTACGGAACGTCATCGGCTCCTCCACCAATCCCACGCTCCCCTTCGGGCGGGACGCGGTCGCCGAGCACTACGGCATGATCGTCTCCGTACACGACCTGAAGACCGACCTGCCCGGCGACGCCGCGATGGCGCGCGACCGGATCCGCGCGGGGACGATGGGCGCCGAGGACGTGCTGCACGACCTGGGCGCGATCGGCATCACCTCGTCCGACGCGCAGGGCATGGGGCGCGCGGGCGAGACCGTGCGCCGTACGTTCCAGATGGCCGGGAAGATGAAGGCCGAACTCGGCCCGATGGAGGGCGACGGCCCGGACGACGACAACGCCCGCGTCCTGCGCTACATGGCCAAGCTGACCATCAACCCCGCCATCGCCCACGGTCTCGCCCACGAGATCGGGTCGATCGAGGTCGGCAAGATGGCCGACATCGTGCTGTGGCGTCCGCAGTACTTCGGCGCGAAGCCGCAGATGGTGCTGAAGTCGGGCTTCCCGGCGTACGGCGTCACCGGCGACCCCAACGCCGCGACCGACACCTGCGAACCGCTCGTCCTCGGCCCCCTCTTCGGGGCGCACGGCGCGACGCCCGCCGAGATCTCGGTGGCCTTCGTCGCGCAGGCCGCCCTCGACCAGGGCAACGACCTGATGCCGACCCGCCGACGCCGCGTCGCCGTGCGGGGCACGCGGGGCATCGGCCCCGCGGACCTGCGCCTGAACTCCCGTATCGGACAGGTGGGGGTGGACGGACACAGCGGACTTGTCACGCTCGACGGCGACCCGCTCCGCTCGGAACCCGCCGACTCCGTCTCCCTCAACCGTCTCTACTTCCTGTAAGGACCCCCCATGACCTACCGCATGCCTGCCGAGTGGGCCCCGCACGACCGCACCTGGATGGCCTGGCCCGGCCCCAACGTCACTTTCTCCGACGAGGAGGAGCTCGCCGCCGCCCGCGCGGCGTGGGCGGGCGTCGCCCGCGCCGTGAGCGCCTACGAGCCGGTCACCGTGGTCTGCGGCCCCGGCCAGTCGGCGGACGCCCGCGAGCTGCTCGGCCCGGACATCGAGCTGGTCGAGCGGGAGCTCGACGACGCGTGGATGCGCGACATCGGCCCGACCTTCGTCAAGGACGACGAGACCGGTGAACTGGCCGCCGTGGACTGGGTGTTCAACGGCTGGGGCGCCCAGGACTGGGCGACCTGGGAACACGATTCGAAGATCGCCGGCATGATCGCCGATCTCACCGGTGTCCCCACGCTCTCCTCCCCGCTCGTCAACGAGGGCGGCGGCATCCACGTCGACGGTGAGGGCACGGTCCTGCTCACCGAGACCGTCCAGCTCGGCCCCGAGCGCAACCCGCAGTGGACCCGCGAGCAGGTCGAGGCCGAGATCCACGCCAAGCTCGGCACCACCAAGGCGATCTGGCTGCCGCGCGGTCTGACCACCGACTACCCGCCGCACGGGTTCGGCACCCTCGGCCACGTCGACATCGTCGCCGCGTTCGCCGGGCCCGGTGTCGTGCTGGTCCACACGCAGCCGGACCCGTCCCACCCCGACCACGAGCCGTGCAAGGCCAACGTCGAACTGCTGCGCGCGCAGACGGACGCCAAGGGCCGCCCGCTCAAGGTCATCGAGGTGCCCGCCCCCACCACGGTGCAGGTCGACGGCGACTGGGTCGACTACTCGTACATCAACCACTACCTCTGCAACGGCGGCGTCGTCCTGTGCGCCTTCGACGACCCGCGCGACGAGCAGGCGGCCGAGATCTTCCGCGGCCTCTTCCCCGACCGTACGGTCACCCTCGTCGACGCCCGCGAGATCTTCGCGGGCGGGGGCGGCATCCACTGCATCACCCAGCAGCAGCCCGCGACGCGCGCCTGATCGGGTAGAACATACGGGTGCCTCCTGTGAACGTCTGCGCCTCATGACCGAGCCCGCCAAGCCGCCGTCCCGGCGGCGCAACTCCGCCCCGCCCCGCGAGACGGTGCTCGCCGCCGCCATGGCGAGCATCGCCGAGCACGGGCTGGAGAAGCTGACCATGGCAGGGCTCGGCCGTGAGGTCGGGATGAGCAGCGGGCACCTGCTGTACTACTTCCGCAGCAAGGACGAGCTGCTCCTCCAGACGCTCGAATGGAGCGAGGAGCAACTCGGCATGGACCGCCGGGCCGCGCTCGCCCGCCAGGTCCCGGTCCGCGAGCGCCTCGACGCGTACGTCGACCTGTACGTGCCGACGGGGCCCCGCGATCCGCACTGGGCGCTGTGGCTCGAACTCTGGAACCGTTCGCACGCCGTCGACGAGGCGGCCAGGGACCGCCTCCTCGACATCGAGCTGTCCTGGCACCGCGATCTGGTGGCGCTGCTCGTCGAGGGCGCCTCGCGCGCCGAGCTGCGCACGGTGGTCGACGCCGACCGCTTCGCGACCCGGATACGGGCGCTGCTGGACGGCTTCAGTACACACGTGGCGATGGGGCTGCCGGGTTCGGAACGGTCCCAGGTCCTCACCCAGATCGGCGAGTTCCTCGACGAGACGCTCCACTGAAACCGGGCGCGGACGCATGTCCACACGTTCGGGTTGTACGTAATCGGACGGATTGACCCCGTGTCCGATGGTGCGCTTGTATCCCGTTGGGCTCATCAGCAGCACACACGGGGGAAAACAGCATGTCCATTGCCACACGGATCTCTCAGGTCTCGCGCATCTCGCGCGTCTCACGCATCGCTCTGGGCGCGGCGCTCGTCGCGGCCGTCACCGCGACCGCCCTGCCCGCCGCGGCGGAGCCGGCCGCTCCGCAGACCCGCCGTATCAGCGTCGCGCCGGACGGCGCCCAGGCGGACGACTCCTCGACCAGCCCGGCCGTGAGCGCCGACGGCCGCGTCGTCGCCTTCTCGTCGTACGCCTCCAACCTGGCGCCGGGGGACACCGCCCGTACCGACAATGTCTTCGTGCGCGACGCCCGCGACGGCAAGCTGAGGCGCGTCACGGTCGAGGGCGCCGCGTCGTCCGAGACGTCGACTCCCGCGCTCAGCTCCAGCGGCCGGTACCTCACGTTCAACGCGGACGACGGCACGCCCGGCGGATACTCCGTCCACGTGAGGGATTTGAGGACAGGGAAGACCGAGCGCGTGGCGCCCGCACTCGGTGACGGGTACGCCGTTTCGTACGGCACGGCCGCGATCAGCACCAACGGCCGCTACGTCGCCTTCTCGGCCCGCCCCACCAACGCCACCCCGGGCCCCGCCGACGACGGCTCCCGGGTCTACGTCCTGGACCGCAGGACGGGCAGGGCCGAGCGGATCAGTCACTCGCCGGACGACGCGACGGGCGCGCGGGGCTGCTCGGTGGGTTCCATCAGCGCGGACGGGAAGAAGGTCGCGTACCAGGACTCGTACGTCAACGGGCCGCGCGGCGACGACTGGGGCGACATCTACGTCTACGACCGCGCCACGAAGACGGAAGTGCACGCGGACGCCACGCACGACGGCGCCGCGGCCGACAAGGCCTCCACCACCCCGCTCCTGAGCGCCGACGGCTCGACGGTCGCCTTCAACTCCTACGCGACGAACCTCGTGCCGGGCACCGACCCCAACCGGGGCTGGAACCCGTTCGTCCGCGACCTGCGGACCGGCACGCTCAAGCGGATCGACGGCATCACGCCCACAGACGTCTCGGGGGCCGACGGGATCTCGGCGGACGGCACGAAGCTGCTGTTGTCCTCGTCGGGCTCGGTGGCCGGGCACTATCTGCGCGATCTGCGCACGGGCAAGGACGTCCTGGCGACGCCCGGCCTGGACGGCAAGCCGCGGGGCGCCGCCCCCGTGACGCTGAGCGCCGACGCGTCGACGGTGGCATTCGGGGGGTACGACGACGGGAACTTCGTGCCGGGTGACACCAACGGCGAGTCCGACGTCTTCGTGCGCCGCCTGCGCTGATACGTACGAGGTGGGGACCCGGCGCGGGGCGTGACCGGGACCGCGACGTACATGAGCGCGCCCGTGACCATGCGGGGGAGGCCCCGCACGATGCGGGCGGGGGCGGCACGATGCGGGCGGGCGGCGGACACGCCCGCCCGCATCGTGAGACGGGGATACCACGCCACGGCGAACGTGCCAGACTGCCCTCGTGTTCTCGTTCGCCGTGATTATGGGCAGCAGGCGCGCCGGTCCCCAGTGACCGCTTCCGTACCACCCCGTACGGCGCGGCCACCGTGCCCCAGACCCGCGCGCAGACCTCTCGCACCCGCGAGGGGTTTTTTCGTTTCCCGGCCCCATCACGGCCGGGGCGAGGCGCGCGCGATGATGGGGGCAAGTGGAGCCAGTCCTTCCACTCGACAGGAGTCCAGAAAGCCATGACCACTTCAGGCCCCGACGACAGTTTTCACGTCTTCGACACCACGCTGCGCGACGGCGCCCAGCGCGAAGGCATCAATCTGACGGTCGCCGACAAGCTGACCATCGCCCGGCACCTGGACGACTTCGGCGTGGGCTTCATCGAGGGCGGCTGGCCCGGCGCCAACCCGCGCGACACCGAGTTCTTCGCCCGCGCGAAGGCCGAGATCAAGTTCAAGAACGCGCAGCTCGTGGCCTTCGGCGCCACCCGTCGCCCCGGCGCCAGGGCCGAGGACGACCCGCAGGTCGCGGCCCTCCTGGACTCCGGCGCCCCCGTCGTCACCCTGGTCGCCAAGTCGCACGACCGCCACGTGGAACTGGCCCTGCGCACGACGCTCGACGAGAACATCGCGATGGTCCGCGACACGGTCTCGTACCTGCGCGCCCAGGGCCGCCGCGTCTTCGTCGACTGCGAGCACTTCTTCGACGGCTACCGCGCCAACCCCGAGTACGCCAAGTCCGTCGTACGGGCGGCCTCGGAGGCCGGAGCCGACGTCGTCATCCTCTGCGACACCAATGGCGGCATGCTCCCCGCCCAGATCCAGGCCGTCGTCGCCACCGTCCTCGCCGACACCGGCGCGCGCCTGGGCATCCACGCCCAGGACGACACGGGCTGCGCGGTCGCCAACACCCTGGCCGCGGTCGACGCGGGCGCCACCCACGTCCAGTGCACCGCCAACGGCTACGGCGAGCGGGTCGGCAACGCCAACCTCTTCCCCGTGGTCGCGGCCCTGGAACTCAAGTACGGCAAGCAGGTCCTCCCGTCCGGTGCGCTCGCCGAGATGACCCGCATCTCGCACGCCATCGCCGAGGTCGTCAATCTGACGCCCTCCACCCACCAGCCGTACGTCGGCGTCTCCGCCTTCGCACACAAGGCCGGCCTGCACGCCTCCGCGATCAAGGTCGACCCCGACCTGTACCAGCACATCGACCCGGGCCTGGTCGGCAACCGCATCCGGATGCTCGTCTCCGACATGGCCGGCCGCGCCTCCATCGAGCTCAAGGGCAAGGAACTCGGTGTCGACCTGGGCAACGACCGAGAGCTGGTCGGCCGCGTCGTCGCCCGCGTCAAGGAGCGCGAGCTCAAGGGGTACACGTACGAAGCGGCCGATGCCTCCTTCGAGCTCCTCCTGCGCGAGGAGGCCGAGGGCCGCGCCCTCAGTTACTTCCGCACGGAGTCCTGGCGGGCCATCGTCGAGGACCGCCCCGACGGCACCCACGCCAACGAGGCCACGGTGAAGCTGTGGGCCAAGGGCGAGCGCATCGTCGCCACGGCGGAGGGAAACGGTCCGGTCAACGCCCTGGACCGCGCGCTGCGGGTCGGCCTGGAGCGGATCTACCCGCAGCTCGCCAAGCTGGAGCTGATCGACTACAAGGTCCGCATCCTGGAGGGCACGCACGGCACCGAGTCCACGACCCGCGTGCTGATCACCACCGGCGACGGCGAGGGCGACTGGTCCACGGTCGGCGTCGGCGAGAACGTGATCGCGGCGTCCTGGCAGGCCCTGGAGGACGCGTACACGTACGGCCTGCTGAAGGCGGGCGTCGAGCCCGCCGAGTAGATTCCGGACCAGGGGGTGGCTGCCCCGGGAGTCACCCCCTTATCGGCAAACGCATCTGTCTTAATTTCCACCCTTTCGGGTACTTTTTAGGTATGAGGACCCGACTGTTCTCCACCCTGTCAGGGCTGCTGCTCTCGCTGGCGGCCACCGCACTCGCCGTGGCGCCGGGGGCGCAGGCTGCCACGGGCCTCGACGCTGTGGCGGATTCACTCCGCAACGGGCCGGTGTACGTCGATCAAGGCGCCCGTGACCAGCTGCCGCCCCGCGAGGCGGACGCTCTCGAGGAGAAGATCCTCGACGCGGACAAGCCGGTCTTCGTCGCCGTACTGCCGCAGAACGCGCAGTTCCCCGAGGACGGTCTGCTGGCGGAGCTGCGGACCAAGACCGGAATCACCGGCGTGTACGCCGTCAGGCTCGGCGACGGCTTCAACGCCGGCGCCGACCCGAGTGTGATGCCGCGTCAGGCGGTCGCCAACCTCACCGCCTCCGTCAAGCCGGCGGGCGGCAGTGACGCCGTCACCCAGCTGAACACCTTCGTCGACGACGCACTCGAGCAGACGCGGGGCAGCGCCCCCAGCGGCTGGGACGGCGCTGCGAGCGGGCCGTCCTCCGTCGTCGGTCTCGTGACGTTCGGTCTGGTGCTCGTCGCCGCTGTCGGCGGTGTGTTCCTGGTGGCGAAGCGCAACCGCAACAGGAGGGCGGCGCGTGAACGGGCCGCGCTGGAGAAGGTGCGCGTGGTGGTCGACGAGGACATCACCGCCTTCGGGGAGACCCTGGAGCGCCTCGACTTCCACCCCGCGGAACCGGGCGCCGACGACGCGATGCGCGCCGATTACGAGCGCGCCCTGGACGCGTACGAGAAGGCCAAGTCGGCCATGGTCAGAGCCACGAGGGCGGAGGACGCCCGCGGGGTCACCGAGGCGCTGGAGGACGGCCGGTTCTCACTCGCCGTACTCGCCGCGCGCCGCGAGGGCACTCCGCTGCCGGAACGCCGCCCACCCTGCTTCTTCGACCCGCGCCACGGCCCCTCGACGACCGACGTCGACTGGGCACCGGCCGGCGGATACTCGCGCGGGGTGCCGGTCTGCGCCGCGGACGCCACACGGCTGGCCGACGGCCAGGACCCGATGTCCCGCACGGTCGAGACGGCCGACGGCCGCCGTCCGTACTGGGAGGCGGGACCGGCGTACGCCCCGTGGATCGGCGGCTACTACGGCGGCGGCATCCTGCCCGGCCTGCTGATGGGCACGATGCTCGGCTCGATGCTCTCCACGCCCGCCTACGCGGACCCGGGCGCCGGGGGTTACGAGGGGGGCGACTTCTCCGGTGGCGACTTCAACTCCGGGGACTTCGGCGGCGGAGGCGACTTCGGCGGTGGCTTCGGGGGCGGCGACTTCGGCGGCGGCGGAGGCTTCTAGGCGCCCCGGCTTCCGGCTTCCGGCGCCCCGGCTTCCAGGCGCTCCTCCGGGCGGCCGGGCTGCCCGGACCTGACGGCTGCCCGGACCTGACGGGAGCCGGGCAGCCTGTGCCGGGTTGTCCCGGCCCTGAACGGGCCCGGACACATGCAGTCCCCGGTAGTCCGTCCCGGTCCCATGATTTCCAGCCGTCGCTGAAAGCCCTGAGTCCGAGAGGATCTGCCGGGGGCCTGGCCAGAGCCTGCAAGTGGGTCGTCACGCAAGTCGACGAACGTCTCCGTCAACCGTGCGGCTCGCTCCGGTTTCCTGGTGTAATAGGAATTTTCCTCCCGATTCGTCCCAAGTCAAGAGGCTGCCGGGTTTTCCTGAAGGAGAACGACCCAGCAGCCTCTCGGCCGGCCGGATCAGGCCTGCGCGGGTGCGCTCTTGATCGCGGAGATGTCGAAGGTCAGCTTGACCTTGTCGCTGACCATCACACCGCCGGTCTCCAGCGCCGCGTTCCAGGTCAGGCCCCAGTCGGACCGCAGGATCTCCGCGCTGCCCTCGAAGCCGACGCGCTCGTTGCCGTACACATCCGTCGCGGAGCCGTTGAACTCGAGGTCGATGGCCAGCGGCTTCGTGACGTCCTTGATGGTCAGGTCGCCCACGATCCGGTAGTCGTCACCGCCGAGCTGCTCCGCCGACGTGGAGCGGAAGGTCATGAGGGGGAACTGCTCCGCGTTGAAGAAGTCGCCGCTGCGCAGGTGGCCGTCGCGGTCGCCGATGCCGGTGTCGATGCTCTCGATCCTGACGTCGATCGCGGCCGCGGACCGGGACGGGTCCGAGCCGTTCAGGGTCAGCGTGCCCTCGTGGTCGGCGAAGCTGCCGCGGACGTTGGTGACCATGGCGTGGCGGACGGTGAAACCGATGCTGCTGTGCGCCGGGTCGATGGTGTAGTCGCCGGTCAGGGCGGCCAGGGCCGGGTCCACCTCGAGGGTGGCGGTCGCGGCCGGGGCGGTGGTGTTCCTGCGGTTGAACAGAGCCATGGCTCCTCCTCGGGTGGTGGGTGATCCGGTTGTTTAACCTTCAACGACATTAACTGTAGACCCATGTCGTTCAATTTTCAACATCTAGGTTCCGTGAATCCGCGATCCGGCCGTGACGACCTCTGGCGACGCGCGTAGAACTCGGGCACCATCTCCTTGCTCCACCTGCAGCACAGCTGTCCCGTACGACCCAAGGTCCAGCACGGTCACCAGCAGGAGGAAAACCTCGTGAGAACCCGTTCCGTCCTCACCGCACTCGCCCTCGTACTCGGCGCGCTCTTCGCGCCCGGCTTCGGTGTCGTCAGCGGCGCGACCGACGCGCACGCCGTCACCAAGATCAGCCACGCCACCGCCACCTCGATGTTCCGCTCGTCCGGAATCACCTGGTCGTCGTCGGGCGGCTGTTCCGACCGCAACAACCCGACGTGCACGTCGTTCGAGCAGCTCAACCTCGCGTCGGCGAAGGGTGCTCAGACCCTCAGGAGCGCAAGCGGCTGCGCCCTCAACATCACCGGCGGCACGGAGACCGGGCACGCCGGCGGCACGTACTCCCACTGGAACGGCTACAAGCTCGACTACGCGAAGTACACGTGCGTCGGGAACTACATCAAGAACACGTTCACCTACATCGGTGTGCGCGGCGACGGGGCGCCGCAGTGGAAGTCCGGGTCCGGGAACATCTACGCGGACGAGGGCAACCACTGGGACGTGACCTACTACAACTGCGGCGGCTGCTGAACCGGGCCGACCCGGCGAGACAACCTGATCGCGCTCCGGCTCATCTCTCCTCACAAGCCCGCGTCGCAGCGATGCGGGCTTGTGAACGAGGAGCTGTCGGAGCATGCCCAGCAATCCCGCACCTGCCCCCGGAACCACCCCCGCCGCCACCCGCAGGCGCCGCATCGACTATCCCCGCCGGGGGAGAAGCGGACTGCGCCGCTGGGTGCCGTCCTGGCGGCAGGTGGCGGGCGCGGTCCTGGGCGGTGCCGGCGCACTGGCCGGGCTCTTCACCGTCGCCTATCTGAGCGTCGGGATACCCGAGGCGAACGACGAGGCGGGCCGGCAGGCCACCATCTACTACTGGGCCGACGGGAGCCAGATGGTGAGCGTGGGCGCGGTCAACCGGCAGAACGTCACGCTGGCCGAGATACCCGACTCCGTTGAGCGCGCGGTCATCGCCGCCGAGAACGAGAGCTTCTACTCCGACTCGGGCGTCTCGGTCACCGGAATCGCCCGCGCGGCAGTCAGCGTGGCCGGTGGCGGTGAGACCCAGGGGGGCTCCACGATCACGCAACAGTACGTGAAGAACACCTACCTCTCGCAGGACCAGACGGCCGAGCGCAAGGTCAGGGAATTCTTCATCTCGCTCAAGCTCAGCAACCGCAACAGCAAGGCGGAGATCCTCCAGGGCTACCTCAACACCAGCTGGTTCGGGCGCGGCGCGTACGGAATCCAGGCCGCGGCGCACGCCTACTACGGCATTCCCGCCAAAGACCTCGACGCGAGCCAGGCAGCCGTGCTGGCCGCCCTCCTGAAGGGCGCCGAGGAGTACGACCCGGCGGGCGGCGACGGGAACCACGAACGCGCCGTCGACCGCTGGAGCTGGATCCTCGACCGGCAGGTGGAGACCGGGAAGATGTCCGAGGAGGAACGCGCCCGGTACGAGAAGTTCCCCGAACCCCGGAAGGCGTCGAAGCCGACCAGCCTGGGCGGCCAGACCGGCTATCTCGTCGACATCGCCAACAAGTACGTCAAGAAGCGCTCCGGCCTCACCGACAGAGACCTCGCACGCGGCGACTACCGCATCCACACCACCTTCGACAAGAACAAGGTGCGGCAGCTGGAGCGGGCGGTGCAGCGCGTCCGCGCGCGCGACCTCGACCCCGGCAAGCGCCCCGCGGACCGGCACGTCGAGATCGGGGCCGCCTCCGTGCGGCCCCGGGACGGCGCCGTGATCGCGGTGTACGGGGGAGCCGACGCGATCCGGCACTTCGCCAACAACGCCGACACCGCAGGAGTCCCCGCCGGTTCGGCGTTCAAGCCGTTCGTACTGGCCGCCGCCCTCCAGTACGGGACCCGCGACGGCCGGGTTCCGATCACCCTGGACAGCTCGTACGACAGTCTGGGCCGGCTCGTCACGGGCGGCCCGGTGCCGGTGCCCACCGAGGCGCCGGGCATGCCGGCAACCCGGCGGTGGACGCCGACGACCCCGCTGGGTGAGGCCTTGATCAAGTCCGCCAACGCCACGTTCGTGCAACTCGGCAGGGATGTCGGCCTCGAGAAGGTGAAGGAGATGGCGGTCGCCTCCGGACTGCGCGAGGAGAGCATGGCACGCCTGGAGAAGACCTTCCCCCTCGGTACGTCGACGCCCAGCGCGGTCAGGCTGGCGGCCGCGTACACGACGTTCAGCAACGGCGGCACCCGCGCCGAGCCCTACTCGGTGACCAAGGTGTTCCGGGGCGGCGCGCCGGTCGGCGGTTTCGACAAGCCGGCGGTGCGGCGCGTGATGGACGTTTCGGTGGCGCGTGACGTCAATAGCACACTGCACCCGATCGCCTGGCTCGCGATGGAGCGGGACAGGAAGGCCACGTACGAGAAGGGCCTGTACAAGGACGGCCCGTTGTACGGCGAAGCGTCGGCGGGGCGGACCGGCAACGGCGACCGGATGAAGTCGGCCTGGTTCATCGGCCACCACAGGGGGCTCACCACCGCCGTCACCATGTTCCGTACGAAGCCGGGCGCCCCCCAACTGCTGCCGATGCAGGGCGTCGGCGGTCCGGGCTCGGAGCGCGGCAACGTCTTTCCGCCCCGCATCTGGACCGCCTACGCCACCGCCCGGTAGCCCCGCGTCAGGACCCGACGGTCAGGGTGAAGCGCCGGGGGTTGCCGTCGTGCGCCGCCCCCGAGACGTCCGGCTGCCCGTCCGGTCGTACGTCGTCGTACGGGAAGGCGTAGCCGATCGGGGTGTTGGCGTGCACCACGCGCGCGAAGTGGTTGGTGGCCGGATCGCGGTAGTAGTCGGCGGCCGTGGCGCCGTTCGGCTGGTCCGGGTGTGTGAGGAGCGTCGTCCGGTTGAAGGCGGCGGAGAGCCTGGCGAGCAGGGCCTTCTTGTCGTCGGGGTCGCCCGGGTTGTTGGCGAACGGACCGTGATTGCAGGTGAAGACGTCACGCGAGGACGGCTTGGTGAAGCTGTGCCCGCCGGTGAAGGTCATGACGTCACCGCTGACGCGGCCGGTCCGCACGCCGCGCCCGCCCTGGAGGTCGATCCGCAGATCGGTGCTGCGGTACTTGTCCCAGACACGGTTGATGTAGCCGTCGAAGACGTTACGGAAGGGCATCTCGGCGGGGCGGTCGAAGAAGGGGGCCATCAGGTTCTGCGGGGAGATCACCCGCAGTACCTGGCCGCCCGAGCCGCGGATGACGAGCTTGTCCCAGGGCTGGCCGTCGCGGCCCTTCTGGGCCACGAGGGCGTCGGCGATCCGCTGGAGCGCGCCGGCCGGCAGGGGAGCGACGGTGTGGGTGGTGTCGCCGGTGAGCGTGAGACCTATGGGGAGGGCGGTCACCAGGTCGACGTAACTGATGTTGGCGTAGAGCTGCTGCGGATTGAAGGTGAACTCGGCGAACGACCAGGTTCGGCCGTAGTTGGCGTCGGTGGAGGTGGCGAAGGCCGGCTCGACCAGGGCGGGGCCCGGGTTCACGAAGAAGTCCAGCTTGCTGTCGCGCACGAAGTAGACGCGCGCGCCGAACATCTGCGGCAGGGTGAGCACGACCGGCCCCGCGCCCGCCGGGCGCAGCGGAATGGCGCAGTCGACGGGGAGCGGGGTCTGGGGCGCGGAGGGGGACTGCGGGTAGTAGACCCCGCCGCCTGGGCGCAGCAGGACCCAGCGGCCGGTGCCCTGCTCGTGGCCGGTGACGTAGGCGTTGACCGTACCGGGCAACGCCTTGTTCGCCAGGGCCAGTTCACAGGTGGGGGGCGCGGCGGCGGCGTGCGGGCTGAGAGCGCTTCCCCAGACGGGATAGGAGAGCGCTGTTGCGGCTGCGGCGGTGCCGGCAAGGAACGTTCTGCGGGATATCACGGGTGAACTCCTGCTGTTGTGGGGGGAGTTCTACTGTTGCGACGGCTGGGGCGGGCGTCAAGAGTTGTGTCTGAGAGCGCTCTCATAATCCTCGTCCACCGGGACCTGGACTCACGCGCGGCGGTGCAGGAGGCAAGCGCTTTCCACTAAGGCGCGCAAGACCATTGAACGCGCCGGACCCTCCGTGCTACACCATCGGTCAACGCAACCGGTCTAAACCACTTCCGCCCCGGAGGCTCCCGTGCCGCACTGGTCCCGCCGCACCTTCCTCGCCGCCGCGTCCGGCAGCGCACTCGGCCTCGCCCTCCCGGGCCCCGCGTCCGCGCGAGCGGCAGCCACGCGGTCCGCAGCCACGCAGCCCGCCGCCGCGCAATCCGCCCCCGGAGCGGACGAGTTCGACACGCTCCGCCTGCGCTGGGTCGAGCTCTCCCTCGGCACCGGCTTCGACGCCACCGCCGAGCCCTACGCCTCCCGGCTCGCGGAGACGGGCCGCCTCGCCGCCGGCTTCCGCGCCACCATGGCCCCGGCCGACACGTCCCTGTGGCCCGGCTACGCCTTCGACCCGCCCGCCGGCATCACCCAGAGCTACGGCCGCCTGTGGACCATGACCCAGGCCTACCTCCAGCCCGGCACCGGGCTCACCGCCGACGCCACCCTCCTCGCCGACATCATCAAGGGCCTCGACCACCTCTCCGCCCGCGTCTACAACCCCTCCACCACCCGCTACGGCAACTGGTGGGAGTGGCAGATCGGCAGCCCCCGCCTCCTCATGGACATAGCGGCCGCCCTCCACGACCAGCTCACCGACGCCCAGCGCCGGGCCGCCTGCGCGGCCGTCGACCACTTCATCCCCGACT
The DNA here is from genome assembly GCF_053646035.1 of Streptomyces sp. NPDC055287. Taxonomy (NCBI): domain Bacteria; kingdom Bacillati; phylum Actinomycetota; class Actinomycetes; order Kitasatosporales; family Streptomycetaceae; genus Streptomyces; species Streptomyces sp. NPDC055287. Next base: position 647,519 of record NZ_JBSHNE010000002.1, read on the forward strand.
CCGCGCTGAAGAACTACTCCGGCACGAGCACCGGCGCCAACCGCGTCGACCTCTGCCGGTCCGTCGCCCTGCGCGGTGTCCTCGGCCGCGACCCGGCCAAGATCGCCCTCGCCCGCGACGCGCTGTCGCCCGTCTTCCCGTACGTGACCAAGGGCGACGGCCTGTACGCCGACGGCTCCTTCGTCCAGCACACCTGGGTTGCCTACTCCGGTACGTACGGCCAGGTCATGCTCGACGGGCTGGGCAGGCTCTTCACCCTCCTCGCGGGCTCCACCTGGGCCGTCACCGACCCGAACCGCCAGATCATCCTCGACTCCGTCGAGAACGCCTACGCGCCTCTCATCTACAACGGCCTCATGATGGACAGCGTCAACGGCCGTGCCATCAGCCGCGGTTACCTCAAGAGCGACGACCGCAAGGTCATGCGCAGCGACCACTTCCACGGCCAGGGACTCATCGCCGCCGTCCCCTTGCTCGCGGGCGGCGCGTCGGCGGCGGAGCGCGAGCGCTGGACCGCGATCGTCAAGGGCTGGATCGAGCGCGACCGTACGACGCCGCTGCTCACCGCGCCGCAGTTCAACGTCGCCGACCTCTCCCGGCTGCACGCCGTCGCGGCGTCGCCCGTGCCCGCCGCCCCCGAGCCCGTCGCGCACAAGCTCTTCGCCTCCATGGACCGGGCCGTGCACCGGCGCCCCGGCTGGGCGGCAGGCCTCTCGATGGCCTCGGAGCGGATCTCGTACTACGAGTGCGGCAACGGCGAGAACCCGCGCGGCTGGCACACCGGCGCCGGAATGCTCTACTGGTGGCCGGGGGAGCGGGCGAACGGCCGGGACGATCAGTACACAGACTGGTTCTGGCCGACCGTGGACTTCTACCGCCTCCCGGGAACCACCGTGTCCACCAAGCGGCTCGCCGACAGGGCGGGCGGCGAGTGGGGCGCCCCCAAGCCCGCCGTGAAATGGGTCGGCGGCGCCACCGACGGCGAGTTCGCCGCCGTCGGCCAGCATCTCAAGGGCCTCGGCTCCACCCTCGAAGCCCGTAAGTCGTGGTTCTGCCTCGCCGATGCGGTCGTTTGTCTCGGCGCCGGCATCACCTCCACCGACGGCGTACCCGCCGAGACGATCGTGGACAACCGCATGCTCGGCGAAGGCGGTACGAACCCCCTCGCCGTCGACGACGGCCACGCCGCCCCCCGCTGGGCCCACCTCGAAGGCCATGGCGGCTGGGTCTTCCCCGGCACCGGCGGCGCGGACCTCAAGACGCTGCGCGAGGACCGCACCGGCTCCTGGAGCGACATCAACACCACCAGCACCACCGAGCGCCGCACCCGCCGCTACCAGACGCTTTGGTTCGACCACGGCACCGACCCGGTGGACGCCACGTACGCCTACCTCCTGATGCCGGGTGCGTCCCGTCGATCCGTCGCCGGCCGGGCGGCCGACACCGGCTGGCTGCGGACGCTCGCCAACACCCGCGCGGTCCAGGCGGTGGCGATCCGCTCCCTGGGCGTCACGGCCGCCAACTTCTGGCAGCCGGGCACGGTGGAGCGGCTGACGGCGACGGCCCCGGCGAGTGTGCTCGTACGCAAGAAGCGGCGCACCGCGACCCTCGCCGTCAGCGAGCCGACGCGCACCGGACAGCCCCTGGAGATCACCTGGGAGCACCGCGCCGTCCGCGTCACCTCGAAGGACCCGGGCGTCGAGGTGCTGTCCACCGGCCGTACGCTGAGGCTCCGCGTCACGCCGGGAACGGCCGGCGCGAGCCACCGCTGTGAGGTGGCTCTCAACTGAGGCTGCCGCCGCCCCTTGTCGGACCCCCACAATGATCGACGGCTCCGAGCTGGTACTTAGGCTGCATGGCCGGATGGTTCTGTCCATTGGTGACAGGAGAACGGGCCGGAGACTGTGAAGAGTCGACGGCCTGTTTTTCTTGTACTCCTCCGTAGGGTCGGTACATGACCGTTTTGGACGAGACGCCGCGCGAGCCCACCGACGCCCGTGGCCGGGTGGCCGAACTCCTCGCACTGCGCGAGCAGGCCCGCCGTGGCCCCAGTGAGCGGGCGACCGAGGCCCAGCACGCGAAGGGCAAGCTGACCGCCCGTGAGCGCATCGAGCTGCTGCTCGATGCGGGCACGTTCAAGGAGGTCGAGCAGCTGCGCCGGCACCGGGCGACCGGCTTCGGCCTGGAGGCCAGGAAGCCGTACACCGACGGTGTCATCACCGGCTGGGGCACGGTGGAGGGCCGTACGGTCTTCGTCTACGCGCACGACTTCCGGATCTTCGGCGGTGCGCTGGGCGAGGCCCACGCCACCAAGATCCACAAGATCATGGACATGGCGATCTCGGCCGGTGCGCCGCTGGTCTCCCTCAATGACGGCGCCGGTGCCCGTATCCAGGAGGGCGTTTCCGCGCTCGCGGGTTACGGCGGCATCTTCCAGCGCAACACGCGTGCCTCCGGTGTCATCCC